>NZ_BAAAZI010000010.1:1807-296021 GCF_039536825.1 Sphingobacterium kyonggiense | reverse complement strand
GGGATAGTAGGTCGGTGCCTAATTTTATACGGAGGCCCGTCATCGATGAGATGACGGGCCTTTCTGTTTTTGGGGTAATCCAGAACAAATGGCTTACTATCTGAATGGATTGAATGGAATTGTTCAGGCGGTCGATGCATGCAACGACCATACCGTCATCGGAGGAATTGTACCGGAACTGTATTGGATATCGGTTACTTCCTATAGGGTTCGGCGTGTTGTTATCCCGCCAATAGGTCTAACTACTCTGTACTATATACTAAATACTATAAGAGCTGCCCTCAGGGCATAAAAATTCCACTAACTTACTAACTGCAATAGATCTATGGCTTATAGTATTCTTTTCTTCTGGGGTCATTTCAGCGAATGTTTTATCAAATCCAGTAGGAATGAAGATTGGATCATATCCAAAACCTTTTGTTCCTATTCGTTCATTGATGATGGTTCCTTCAACTGTACCTTCAAAAAAGTGTTGGTGATCATTTAGGAAAAGTGAGATTACAGTTTTAAATTGTGCCTTTCTGTTTGTATTATCCTTTAGTTTTTCTAATACTAAATCAATATTTTGTTCCATATCTCTTGAACCAGAATAGCGAGCAGAGTAAACTCCAGGTTCGCCATTTAAAGCTTCGATTTCTAAACCTGAGTCATCAGCAAAACAGTTTACTTGAAAATGCTTGATTAAGTAATCTGTCTTTTGTTTGGCATTTTCTTCAAATGTATCTCCTGTTTCGGGGATATCATCGGTACAACCGATATCGTTTAAGGATTTTAGGGTAAATTTATTGCCCACCATGGCTTGTACTTCTTCTAATTTATGGGCGTTGTTTGTCGCAAATATGAGTTCCATAGGATGTTATTTTCTCAAAAATAAGCATATCTATGGATGAAAATAGATATAAATAAAAAAGGCGCCTATCTTTATGATAGGGCACCCAATATAAACTAAAAATTTATTAAATGGCTTGACTGTAAACGGCATCTTTGCTTTCCAGATTAGAAGTGCCCATTAAATATTCATCGACTTTTCTAGCACATTCTCTTCCTTCTGATATGGCCCAAACGACTAGCGATTGTCCCCTGCGCATATCACCTGCTACAAAAACCTTATTGACATTGGTTTTGTAGAAACTTTCGTTAGCTATGACATTTCCTCGGCCATCCACTTCAACTCCCAACTGTTGTAAAAGTCCTTCAAATTGCGGATGTAGAAAGCCCATAGCAAGTGTTACTAATTCACAAGGAATTTCTCTTGCTGATTCAGGCACCTCTTGGAAGGATGTTGGGCGTCCTAATGCATCGAGCTCCCAACTTAAGTCCACTACTAAAGCGGCTCTTAAATTTCCATTTTCATCGCCTAGGAATTCTTTTGTGCTGATTCCCCAATGTCTATTACAGCCTTCCTCATGCGAGGTGGTTGTTTTTAGAAGCATGGGATAAGTAGGCCAAGGCATAGCTTCGGTACGTGCCATAGGAGGAGTAGGCATAAGCTCAAACTGCGTGACAGACTTCGCACCTTGTCTGTTGGATGTACCTACGCAATCTGAGCCAGTATCCCCACCTCCTATGACCAATACCTGTTTACCTTTGGCATGAATCACTTCCTCCTTCATGTTTGAGTCGCCAATTCGTTTATTCTGTTGTTTTAAAAAGTCCATAGCAAAGTGAACCCCATTGAGTTCTCTCCCAGGAATATTAAGATTTCTAGGGATGGTTGATCCACCACAAAGTACAACAGCATCAAAATTTTCTAATTCCTTTATAGGGATATTCTTCCCTACCTCTGCATTAGTCCGAAACTCAATACCTGATTCGTGCATCACAGCTATCCTACGGTCAATAACGCTCTTATCCAGCTTGAAATCTGGGATACCATAACGTAGTAAACCACCGATTTTATCATCTCGCTCAAATACAACGACATCATGACCAGCTTTATTTAATTGGGCTGCAGTAGCTAAACCCGAAGGTCCAGATCCGATAACAGCCACTCGTTTTCCTGTTTTTAGGTAACTCTTATTTGGTTTTACATAGCCTTTTTTATAGGCAATTTCAATGATGTGTTTTTCAATTTCTTCGATAGCAACCGGGCTTTTATTGATACCTAGCACACAAGCCGCTTCGCAAGGGGCAGGGCATATTCTACCAGTAAATTCAGGAAAGTTATTGGTGGAGCTTAATATCTGATAAGCTTCTTCCCATTTTCCATCATATACAGCATCATTGAATTCTGGAATCACATTGCCTAAGGGGCAACCCGAATGACAGAATGGTATTCCGCAGTTCATACAGCGGGCAGCTTGGCTATTTAATTGATCCGCGGTATAAGGTTTTACAAATTCCTGATAATGTTGTTTTCTGCTTTCCACAGCATCTTTCTGAGGAAGCGCACGTTCAAATTCTAAAAATCCTGTAGGTTTTCCCATGATCTATTCCTTCAATTATGCTGTGATTAATTTTTTCAATAATACATTCTTGTATTCCCTTGGGAATACCTTGATAAAACGTTGTTTTTCCGATGCCCAGTTGCTTAATATCTCCTGAGCTCGCTTACTCTTCGTCAATAAGATGTGACGCTTTAATAAGGCTTGAATTGCAGTTTCATCCTCTGGATCCAGCGGATCTAAATCTACCATCTCCTTATTGCAGTTATCTGTGAAAGTTCCATTGAGGTCATATACCCATGCAATACCACCACTCATTCCTGCAGCGAAGTTTCTTCCAGTTTCACCTAATATCAACGCTCTGCCTCCTGTCATGTATTCACAACCATGATCACCTATTCCTTCTACTACCGCTGTAGCTCCGGAGTTTCTAACGGCAAATCGCTCACCCGCCATTCCATTAATAAACAAATACCCTGAGGTAGCTCCGTATAGTGATACATTGCCAATAATCATATTCTCATGAGGTATTAACTTACTTTCCTTTGTAGGGTAAATGGCTAATTGAGCCCCTGAAAGTCCTTTACCTACATAGTCATTCGCTTCACCTTCCAGTTCGAAGGAAATTCCTTTGGTATTAAAAGCACCGAAGGATTGTCCGGCAGAACCTTGAAATTTAAAGTTGATACTGTTATCAGGCAAACCTTCAGAACCATAAAGTTTGGATATCTCGTTGGATAATAAAGTTCCAATGGTTCGATCGGTATTCTTGACTTGGAATGTTCCAAATACCGGTGTTTTAGTGTCCAAGGCTGGTTGTGCAGCCTTTAGTAAACCCCAATCCAGTATCATGCTCATGCCATGATCTTGATCTTCCGTATGATAAAGGCTTTCTCCTTTAGTATTGGCAGGTACATGCAGAATACCATTGAAATTTATCTTTTTAGCTTTCCAATGTTCAATGTTTTCATTCTTTTTAAGAAATTGTGCTTTTCCGACCATTTCATTAATACTCCGGAATCCTAAATCTGCCATGATTTCTCTCATTTCTTCGGCCAGGAATCGGAAGAGATTAACAATATCCTCTGGCTTACCAGAGAACAATTTTCTTAACTCCGGGTCTTGAGTTGCTACACCAACAGGACAGGTGTTAAGATGGCATTTGCGCATCATGATGCATCCACCAGCTACTAAAGCAGCGGTTGCTACACCCCATTCTTCTGCACCTAATAAGGTGGCAATGATTAGGTCACGACCAGTTTTCATTTGTCCATCAGCCTGTAAAACTACACGGGAGCGAAGTTTATTGTGTACTAGTGTTTGGTGAGCTTCCGCTAGTCCTAATTCCCATGGGAGCCCCGCATGTTTAATGGAACTGATTGGTGAAGCTCCAGTTCCACCATCATAGCCAGCAATCAGAATAACATCTGCATGAGCCTTCGCGACTCCTGCTGCAATCGTTCCAACACCAGCTTTAGAAACCAATTTAACATTAATACGAGCAGCCCGATTAGCATTCTTTAGATCAAAAATCAATTGTGCTAAATCTTCAATAGAATAAATATCGTGATGTGGAGGAGGTGAGATTAATCCCACACCGGCTGTAGAATGCCTTACTTTAGCTATCCAATCGTCTACTTTATCACCTGGTAACTGACCACCTTCGCCCGGTTTAGCTCCCTGAGCCATCTTGATTTGTATCTCATCTGCCTGAGTCAGGTAATTCGCAGTAACACCAAACCTTGCAGAAGCGACTTGTTTAATAGCCGAACGCATGGAATCACCATTTGGTAATTTTTGATAGCGGATTTCATCTTCACCTCCCTCTCCAGTATTGGATTTAGCACCAATACGATTCATTGCAATAGCCAAGGTGCTGTGTGCCTCATGAGAAATGGAACCAAATGACATCGCTCCAGTAGCAAATCGCTTCACAATTGCTTCTGCTGGTTCTACCTCTTCTAGGGGAACCGAAGTACGATGTTTTGCAAAATCCAATAAACCACGCAAAGTAAACATGCGTTCCTTCTGCGTATTGATTAGACTTGCATATTTTTTATAGGATGCATAGTCGTCATTTCGACAAGCCTGTTGTAGTAAATGCACTGTTTGGGGATTCCATAAGTGTCCTTCTCCACGGCGCTTCCATTGATAGAGACCACCTTCCGGCAATAGTTCTTGTGTAACTCGACTATGTTCAAATCCTCTTTTATGCTTAGCTAATGCCTCTCGGGCTAAATCATCCAGATTAAGACCTCCGATTCTTGAAACTGATCCACAGAAATATTTATTTACCACCTCGCTATCTATCCCTAATACTTCAAATATTTGGGCTCCATGATAAGATTGAAGAGTGGAGATTCCCATTTTTGAGAAGATCTTCAATAAGCCATTGCAGATAGCTTTCACATAATTCTTTTTCAATTGCTCCCAATTCAATTCCGTATCCAGATGTCCAGAAGATTTCATGGTACGGATACTTGCTAGGGCCATATATGGGTTTATAGCTGTTGCACCGAAAGCCAATAAGCAGGCAAAGTGATGAACTTCCCAAGCATCACCAGCTTCTACTACTAAGCCTACAGCTCCTCTATTACCGGTTTTTATGAGATGATGATGGACAGCGGATACCGCTAATAAGGATGGAATAGCACAGTGCTGCGAATCTATTGCTCGATCTGATAAGATAATTACTTCGAAACCATCCTTAACAGCATCATCAGCATAGCGGCATAGACGTTCTAAGCCTGCCTCCAATGAGCCTTCCTTTCCATCTGCGCGGAAGTAACTTTGAATAGTCTTCGCCTGGAACACCCCAGTATCAATTGAACGTAGTTTCTCCAATTCAGAAGATGTCAATATAGGATGCTCCAAGGTCACACAATGACAGAACTTTTGGTCTTCTATCAGGATATTCCCCGCATTCCCGATAAAAGTTGCCAGACTCATCACCAACCGCTCACGAATAGGATCGATTGGTGGATTGGTTACCTGTGCGAAGAATTGTTTGAAATAACTGGAAATATGCTGTGGCTGATCGGATAGGATGGCTAAAGGTACATCAGTACCCATGGAGCCAATAGGTTCATATCCTGTTAATGCCATTGGCGTTAATATCGTTTCAATATCCTCTCGGCTATAGCCGAAAGACTGTTGATATTTGAATACAGACTCTGGCGACAGATAGGTGAATGTCACTCTAGGCTCTGCCAATTCATCCATGCGGATTTTGTATTTATTGATCCAATCTCCATAAGGCTGTTGTCGGATCAATTCACCTTTAACCTCTTCATCGCTTAGGATTTTGCCAGCTTCCATATCGACTACGAAGATTTTGCCAGGTTGTTGTCTACCTTTTTTGATAATAGTCGCCTCATCGATTGGCAATGCACCAGCTTCAGAAGCTACAATAACGCGGTCATCATCCGTTACAGCATAGCGTAAAGGACGAAGACCATTACGGTCTAGGGTTGCCCCAATGATGTTGCCATCGGTAAAACAAAGTGCAGCAGGACCATCCCAAGGCTCCATTAGTGTGGCATGATATTCATAGAAAGCCTTTTTCAAAGGATCCATTTGTTCATTACCATCCCATGCTTCAGGTACTAGCATCAGCATCACATGAGCTAAGCTACGACCGCTATGTAACAGTAATTCCACTACATTGTCTAAACAAGCTGAATCCGATTGTCCTCTATCCACAACTGGTAATAGAATCTCCATTTCCTCAGCTGTAAAGTAAGGCGAAGAATACGCACGAACACCAGCATAAAACCAATTGAGATTACCTGTTAAAGTATTAATTTCTCCATTGTGAGCTAACATCCGGAAAGGCTGAGCCAATGACCAAGAAGGAAAGGTATTAGTCGAAAATCTAGAGTGCACTAACCCGAAAGCAGACACTACTCTTGAATCTTTTAAATCCGTAAAATAGCTTCCAACCTGGTAAGTTGTCAACTGACCTTTATAGATTATTGTTTTGCAAGATAGAGAGGCGATGTAAAGTGGGAGAGGGTATTCTTGTACTTTTTTTACTTTTTGGATGATTAGGCGTCGAAGAACATATAATTTCCGTTCGAAATCTGCCGTGCTTTTTACATCCTGAGGTCGTGCAACAAAGAACTGCACGATCTCTGGTTCGGCACTTAAAGCCGTTGGACCTATACCTTCTCGATTGACAGGGACGGTTCTAAAACCTAAAAATTCCATTTTCCTATCAGCAGCAGCTTCCTCTATTATATCCCGACAAATTGAATTCATCTCCTTGTCCTTTGGAAGGAACAGCATTCCAACACCATAATAGCCTGGTTCCTGAAGTTGAATGCCCAATTGTATACATTCTTCCCAAAGAAACTCATGCGGTAATTGAATCATGATTCCTGCACCATCACCAGATTCAGGATCACATCCACAAGCACCTCGGTGTTCCATGTTTTCCAACATGGTCAAGGCATCTTGTACTTGGGCATGATTCTTTTGCCCCTTGATGTGTGCTACGAAGCCTACACCGCAGGCGTCGTGTTCAAATTCGGGATGATATAGTCCTTCTTGCTGCATGGTATTTCGATAATTAGATTGCTTAAGTTGAGATTGCTAATATATGAATAAAAATCATATAAAATTATTAAAATGATAATATTTATTATGTTATATTGACTATAATGTAAATTATACGCTTGTTAGTAATTGATATTGTATTTGTTTCGTTATAAGGTTAGATAATTGGAATATCATTCGTTACATTTGTTAATCCAACAAACGAATTATGTTAATCAAAGAAGTTGAAATTTATAGACTGCGTATTCCTATGGAGCCTTTTGTTATTGCAACAGGCGTTATGGATTATGCGCAAAACACCTTTATTCGTATAAAAACCGATGGAGACCTATATGGAGTTGGGGAATGTTCTGCTTTTCCAATGATCGTTGGGGAAACACAAAACACTTGTATTGCAGTTGCACAGGACTTTGCTAAAATATGGATTGGAAAAGACCCATTGGCGATTGAGGAACGAATGGCCGAATTGCATCTTTACATTGCAAAGAATAACACCATCAAATCTGCCTTTGATATGGCACTATATGATTTGGCTGCTAAACATGCGAATTTACCGTTGTACCAGTTCTTGGGTGGAAAACCTCGGGAAATTATTACGGATATAACTTTGGGGATAGCCTCTCTGGAGGAAATGGCTGCAAAAGCCAAAGCTTTACATGATGGAGGTGCATTTGCCTTGAAGGTAAAACTTGGGAAGAAGCCTCAAGATGATATTGCTCGCATGAAAGCTATTCGTCAAGCAGTAGGTTTTGACATTCCTATTCGCATTGATGCCAATCAAGGGTGGACTTTCGAAGAGGCTGTAGAGGCTTTATGTGGTCTTGAGTCCTTGAAGATTCAATTCTGTGAGCAACCTATGCGAACCTATAACGATCATTTGCTTGCACAGTTACGTACAGAAACCATTGTCCCTATTATGGCCGATGAATCGGTTTATGATCATCATGATGCTGAACGCCTTTGTCGTACAGATTCTTGCGATTACATCAATATCAAATTTTCAAAATCTTCCGGTATTGCTGAGTCCTTAAAGATTCAAGCTGTTGCTGCCGAATACCATATTCCATGTATGATCGGTGGCATGTTAGAAAGCCGCCTAGCATTAGCTGCTAAAGCACACTTTGCTTATGCTGCTCCAAATGTTAAATTCTTTGATTTAGATACCTGTATGGTTGGGCACTTAGTCGATCCAGTTATAGGAGGGATACAATATGATGGTTATTCCATTAAATTAACAGAAGGTCCTGGAATCGCTGCTGATATCGCACCAGACTTTCTAGAAACCTGTGATAAATGGACAATTTCTTAATGATGATTTTACTCCAATTAAACAACGATACTTGGAATCTAGGTACTTCTGAGATCTTGATATTAGGTATTCTTCTGATCATAGTCATCTTTTTCTTGTATATTTTCAAGAAACTATTGAAGCGAAAGTAGCCCACTGGACCTCGTAAATTAGCGTTTAAATAAGTACCTTTGGGAAGATTTATCAGAATATAATATTATGAGTACACAAAGAGGACCTATTTCTCAATTTATTGAGAAAAACTACCTTCATTTTAATGCTGCTTCCTTGGTAGATGCAGCTAAAGGTTATGAAGATCATTTAGCGGCAGGTGGTAAAATGCTAGTATCATTGGCAGGTGCTATGAGTACTGCTGAGTTGGGTATTTCACTAGCTGAAATGATCCGTCAGGATAAAGTAGCTATTATCTCTTGTACAGGGGCTAACCTAGAAGAGGATGTGATGAATTTGGTAGCTCACTCACACTATAAACGTGTTCCAAATTACCGCGATTTAACACCTCAAGATGAATGGGAATTATTAGAAAATCACTATAACCGCGTTACGGATACTTGTATCCCTGAAGAAGAAGCATTCCGTCGTTTGCAATCTCACTTAGAGAAAGCATGGAAAGATGCAGAAGCTAATGGCGAACGTTATTTTCCACATGAATTCTTATACAAAGTAGTCCTTTCAGGTGACCTAGAACAATACTATGAAATCGATCCTAAGAACTCTTGGATTTTAGCAGCTGCTGAAAAGAATATTCCTATTATCGTACCGGGATGGGAAGACTCCACTACAGGTAACATCTTCGCATCTTACGTAATCAAAGGTGAATTAAATGTACATACCGTGAAAACAGGTATTGAATACATGATTTACTTGACAGAGTGGTACCGTGCGAATTCTGGTGGTAAAGGAGTAGGTTTCTTCCAAATCGGTGGTGGTATTGCTGGTGACTTCCCAATCTGTGTGGTTCCTATGATGTATCAAGATTTAGAGTGGCATGACGTACCTTTCTGGTCTTACTTCTGTCAAATATCTGACTCTACAACATCTTTCGGTTCTTACTCAGGTGCAGTTCCTAATGAAAAGATCACATGGGGAAAATTAGATACCGAATCGCCTAAATTCATCGTTGAATCTGATGCAACTATCGTTGCTCCATTGATTTTTGCATGGGTATTAGGACAATAGTATAATTATTATTTAAAGAGGGGATTAGCAATTAAATTGGAAAAGCCATTACATACTACGAATCCAGTAGCGCTTCAAGCCTTACTATCGGAGACTATATTTTCCATTCCAGAGGAAGGACTTCCAGTTACGGAGGTTATTCATGCTAGTCCAATTCAACATCATATTCAAACTCCTTCTAAGGTAGCAACTAATGCTACCCAGGAGGAGTTTATTTTTAAAGGTGATAAATCCACTGGGGTCTTATTTATCCTTCGTTATCCGGAATATCCCTATTTTTCTCCAAAGGCAGAAGAGGCCTTTCTCAAAACCATTGGAGCTTTACATTTGAATGCTGATAATGTGGCTGTAGTCAATTTGGCTAATCCACATAATCCTAATGATTGGAAAAGAATCATGGCATTCTTCCAACCAAAGAAAATAACCCTTTTAGGTGTAGAACCCCTTAGCTTAAATTTGCCCGCCATAGCGCATAACTCCTACATGCGTGGTAGAATCGCTACTGTATTTAATACCTTCTCCTTTGAAGAGATGTTCGCTGATGTACAGAAAAAGAAACTCTTCTGGATGGAATTCAAAACTTTTATCGGAGGATAATAAATTATTTTGTAAATAGCTGTGCTAAGTGATATTCTCCAAAAATCTAACAAAGCTATTTTACCATTTTTATATAATTCCAATAAGTTAATTTCTCTAATTGGAAACTCTTTCCTGTATTTTGTCGTTATCTATTAAGATTCACTAAGGCATTTAGATAGAAATTGTCTAGTACTTTTATTCAAATAGCAATGAAAAATATTCTGATACAATTATTTATCCTTCTCCCTTTTTTGTCTTCCTGCCAATCAAATGAAAAGACAACATCGTCAAAAGATTATATAGAAGCAAGTGCTTGGATTTCGTATGGAAAGTACAGCCCAAAGGGTAAGATCTATGTCGATAAACGCCTTCAGGAAGTTGATAAATCCAAAGCGAGTTATTACCTGGAGAAGGAAACTTTAGGCCAGGAGATTATTCCACGATTTGAATATAGGGGTAATACAGGAGACCATCATGAGGATAATAAGAAGTATGAAGACACCCCAATAATCAAGTATTTATATAAGTATAAGGGGATTCAAGATGATAAGATTGCTATTGTTACGACAGCTTCCGAATTAGTGGATGCACCAGGAGAATTTCTCTTTGATGGAAAAGCTTTTTCGGTCTATCCCAATGAGCAAGTACATGAAGTATTTCGCTTTGAAGTTGCCAGGATAAATGGCGAGTTATTGCGGTATGATGATACGGGGAAATTGCTTGAAACACGCTATTTCGATCAAGGACAAGAATATTGGAATACCTTAGATAAGGAAAGAGTACATCAGGATTTGGTTGGTACATGGACAATGGAGCTGGAGAATGATGGATCTTTCAAGAAGGTAATCTTGGTGATGGAGCTGTTGGAAACAGGGATGATGAAAACTTATCAAGAGATTTATTATAATGATGCTGATGCGGGGAAATTGCAATGGCGTCTAAGTGAATCGAATGAAAAGGAAGCAACTACCGCCTTATGGATTTATATCCCTTTATCAAATACAACAGGTGAGTTTCAGGTTCAATTGAAAGGAAAGACCATTGAAAATGATAAAGTAACCATCATTGATAAGGATCATATGAAATTTGAGATTACCTATTTGGCACCTAAATATGCCGATTCTAAAATCAAAGGTTATGATTTCAAGCGGAGGAAATAGATAAAGACATTAAATAGAAAAGGCAGGAATTAATTTCCTGCCTTTTCTATTTCCTTCAGTGGCTTCAGCACTGGATTTACTTTCTTTTGTAATGTATCTACTGCTGGTGTTTCTTTTATTGGGGTCAAAGGTTTCTCGATTTTCTTTGTTGAATCCTCTTCCCCTTTTTCTACTGGTACTTCTTTTTTCTCCGTTGGTTTACTTGAAGTTCCTTTCTCCGGTGGAACATCAGGTTTACCATCACCATCAGCATCTAGAACTGTAGGCGATTTTGATCGCTTCCTGCTCATCATGTCTTCAACTGATTTAGGTCTATCTTCTGGCTTCCAGATAAAGCCAGGAAGAACTTCATTTTCCTGTGTAATAAACTTTAAAGGATAAATCTTTTGGTCTACCTTATGAATCGAATGATAGTCGATGATTTGTTTGCCTTCCATCTTAATCTTGATCCGGCTACTGCGATCATGAAACATCTCTTTAATTCTATTGGTCTTATCAAAAGTGGTAAATACCAAGTTCTCTGCATTTCCATCGACATAGATGCGATCAATATTATTATTGGCAAAGAAGGCTGTAATCTTTCTTCCTTTCAGTTGATTAAATTTAACCGTGTCAGCTACAGCATTCACCATAAACGCATTATCCTTCAATAAGGCATTGTCCATCTTGTTGTTCTTGATCTGCATGTATATGGTATCCGAGGATATTTGAGAGCCATCTGACCAGATCATTGGTTTACCCATGAAACGAAACATGGAATCCACCATGCCATAATACACCGAATCAGAAACAGCCTGCAGGTCCGATTTATAGACGCGCACATTGTAATAGGCACGCACAATCCTTGTCCTGGCCGTGTCGGAATAGAGAACAGTAGAATCTTTTATGGTCGTATCTGCGGTTTGGGCAGCCACGAATGCCTTTTTCATAATACTATCTTGTTCTTTTCCAGTAGGCATAACTGCATTACGCCTTAATACCGAATCTGCTTTGGAATTAATTTGAATTTGTTTTGCATCCAAAGGTTTCGGAGGCGTCTTTTTTTCAGGTGCTGTTACTTTTGCCTTTTCCTGTTTTGGAGCTTGTCTTTTAACTGGATTTAGCTGTGGTGTTTTTAAGGATGTAGAATCCAATTGAGTCGAATCTCCTGTGGAAACTATATCAATTTCTTCAGGATCTCCATAGTCAACATCTTCACTCGTCTCCAATGTACCTCCATCCCGACTTAATTTAAGGTCTAAAGGTTTATAGTCTTTGACTAGGATTACTTTGGAAAATATAGTATCCGCAGTCATATAAGCCGTATCTACTTTGATATTGTCCTTAACAGGAGGACTCAATACGGAATCTGGAGGCGCTATTGCCACTTGTTTTATACCTTGATTTGAAAGTTCCTTACGTTCTTTCTCCGCTTGTTTCTCTTGTTCCTTTTGAACTTTCTCTTGTTCCTTCTCTAGTTTTCGCTGTTCTTTCTTTGTCAGCGGTTTAACCAAGGTAGAATCAGTGGCGGTAGAATCATTATTACTGGAGTCTTGTTGAACCACGTATTTAATCAATGGTCGCGTATGCATCATAATTGATTGATCCGATTCTAAGTATCGACCAAACTCACCAGAAGCATAAAACTTATCTAAAGTATCAATGAAAAGTACGTTACGGAAGGCCTCACCAATACCTTTATCCCGATCATAAAACAAACTGTCACCTTTTAAGAAACGACTTCCTTCAGTATATAAGTTGTTTTTATTGAATTTGGCAATTCCAAATGCCGTATTGTAACTTCCTTTTTCTGTATAAAGCTTTTCCCCTTTACGGCCGTTGATATTCGTAGGACCAAAGAAAAAAGCATCACGATACATGGTATTGTACTGCAATGTATCGGTGTAAATAACAGCACTTGGCGTTCTCACAATAACCTTATTTCGGAAATAGGCATCCTTCGTACGCTCAAAGTAATAAGCGTTCTTAGAAGTGATGGTATCGCCTTTGCCGACAATTCTTCCCCCACCAGTATATGTTCCGGTTTGTTTACCTGTATTGTAGGTCAGGTAATTTGTAGTTAAAGTGGTCTCCCCATCAATCATACGCACATTTCCAGTTAATACGGCTTGTTGGCTTGAGGCACTATAGTCTAAGCGATTCGAATAAATGACAGTACCAGAAGGTTGAGTAATAACCACATTACCTATGGCTTTGAAGTATTCATTTCCGATATCGTCTTTATAATAATCACCTGAGTCTGCAGCCAATTGCGAACCTTTATGTTCATAAACGGCATTGTAGGCTCTAAAAATCTTCTGATTGATACCACGAGCACTGGAAGAAGAAACCAAACGCATAGGTTCTCCCGCTCCTGGAGGAGGGGTTAAAGGATCTTGTCCATAGCTGCTAAGGCAGAATAAGCTCAGAAACAGTAATAATAGGTATCTCACAAGCGCAAAAATATACAATTAATTAGCAAAAAATTGTTAAACAATAATTTTTAATCGCAATCAAGAAGAAGTATTAAATACCTATTTTTGAACGATGAGCATTTTGGATCATTTAAAAGCCTATATTTCGCAGCTTGATTTAGTGAAAACTACGGATAAGCTGCTCCTTGCTGTCAGTGGGGGCAAGGATTCTATGCTAATGACCAAATTGTTCCTTGACCTTGGTTATACCTGCCAAATCGCCCATTGTAATTTTCAATTGCGGGATAAGGAGTCTGATTTAGACGAACAATTGGTTCGATCATATGCCCAAGAATTAGGATTCCCAATTCATGTAAAGCACTTTAATACGGCAGATTATGCGGAGGAAAATAAAATCTCCATTCAAATGGCTGCCCGTGATTTACGATATGCCTGGTTTGAAGAGCTTCGAGTTTCTCAGAACTTAGATTATATAGCCATTGCTCAACATCAAAATGATCACTTGGAAACGGTATTGCTCAATCTGACTAGAAGTACTGGATTAAAGGGTTTATTGGGCATTGCTCCTAAAAGGCATACGATCATTCGGCCTTTGTTAGGATTTACAGCAGATGAAGTGGCCGAAGCTGTAAAGGAATTACAGGTGCCATACCGTGACGATCAATCTAACTTTTCGACAAAATATGCACGGAATAAAATCCGATTAGATATCATTCCCAAATTCAAGGAAATTCAACCAGACTTTGAGCAGATCTTAAAGAACAATATTCAGCACTTTGAAGATAGCTATCATTTCATCCAACGAATTGTAGATGAAAAGCGAATAACACTTTTTAAACAAAATGGGCAAACTATTCACATTGCGCGTGAAGAGTTAAACCCATTCATAAAGGACGATTATTTTTTATTCGAATTATTTAAACCTTTTGGCTTTCAGAAGTCTATTTTGAAGGAGATGGCGGCTGTCTGGGATAAGCCAATGGGGCAAGTATTTGAGGCAGATCAATATGAAATGCTGATGGATAGGGATCAACTTCTACTTAGACCTCGAGCTAATTCAAAGAAGTGTGAATCGATTCAGATAACAAATCTTGTAGATAAATATTCTTGTTGGGTTGGTACATTGAGTTTCCAAACTAATAAAGATTTTGTTAAATCAAGTAATCCTAATCAAGTACAGGTGGATGCTGAACTGATAAAACTACCTTTATCCCTTAGAACATGGGAAAAAGGAGATTGGTTCATCCCATTAGGTATGCAAGGAAAGAAGAAGATCAGTGATTTCTTTATTCAGCAGAAGGTTAACCGATTTGAAAAAGAAGAAGTGCCTATTTTGTGCAATGGGGAAGGTGAAATTATTTGGATAATTGGTCAGCGTTTAGATAATCGCTTTAAAGTGACAGAAAATACAAAGAAAGTACTTACTTTAGTATTCTATTAAGAAAGATGACAGAGCAACCTTTATTTCAGGAAAAACAGTACTTAGGACGAGACATGACTTGGATAAGTGTTCGCTTAATCCTGGCCTTGTTCTGTTTTGTCGCTTATTACATTAACTGGGAACACATGGTCTCAAGACAACTATTTTTTATTGTCGGGGTTGGTATTTTGATCGTTTCCATCATCATGTTATACCTTATCAGTTACCGGACGAAGGTTACTGCTACCCATGTTATCCTGAGTGGACTGTGGACTACCTCTTTAGTTAAGATTGACTTAAATTCCATCAGTAAAATAGAGAAAAAGAAGTACTCAAGCTACTTTTTCAATAACCCAGTTTATAATTTGCATAAGAACGGTAAAATCCGTTTCTATTCTGGAGGAAAGGATGCAGTTTGGTTAACAGATAAAGATGGATTAATCTATGTGATTGGTTCTCAGCAACCTGCTCAATTGTTCCAGGCAATTGAACAAGCGAAAAAGAATTCTTAAAAAATTGTTAACTGATATTTCCTTGACAATTTGCCTTCCAAGGCTTCTATTTATTTATTAAATTTGAGAAAAAGCATTAGAAATGACATTTATCTATTTCCTTATATCAATAGTTGTATTTTACTATATTTTTAAATTCGGCATGCGTCTTTTATTGCCTTTCTTCATGAAGAAAGTAGCGGAGAAGATCATGAACGGTCAACAAGGGCAGTATGCCAATGAAGGTCCTCAACAAGGACGTTATCAAGACCCTTTCAGCCAGTTTAAAAATAGAGACTCAAGACCTGACGGTCGTGTTCAAGTGGATTATATGCCCCCAAAAGCTAAAAAAGGTAAAGGGACTGAAACCGCAGGTGAGTTTGTCGATTTTGAAGAGGTAAAATAAAATAAGCCCATCTAAAAAGAGTATCTTTGCTTTCCTATGTGGTTAAAGCATTTATCTGTATTAAACTTTAAGAATTATACGGAATCCTTCTTGGATTTTTTACCAGAAACCAATGCCTTTACTGGGCAAAATGGATCTGGTAAAACCAATCTGTTGGATGCCATTCATTATTTATCCCTCTGTAAGTCTTTTTTCAACCCTATTGATTCACAACATATCAAAAAGGGGGAAGATTGGTTTATGGTACAGGGAGAGTTTGATCGTGAATTGCTATGTGATACCGTATCTTGCAGTATCAAGAAAAACCAAAAGAAACAATTCAAGAAGAATAAAAAAGAATATGGTCGTCTAGCTGATCATATTGGACAATTCCCTTTGGTGATGATTTCCCCGAATGATACTTCCATTATCATGGAGGGAAGTGAGGAACGACGCAAGTTTATTGACAATGTCATCTCCCAAACAGATAATCGATATCTAGATATTCTTATAAACTACAACCGAATTTTATTGCAAAGGAATACCTTATTGAAGAATATTCGAGAGAAGGGTGTTTTTGATGTGGGTCTTTTGGAAGTGCTGAATTTACAACTTGTGGAATTTGGTGAACAAATCTATGCAAGGCGTCAGCAATTCATGGAGGAATTTCTTCCTCAATTTATGCGCTATTACCAGTTCCTATCCGATGATGCCGAACAAGTAACACTTGTTTATGAATCGCCATTGCAAAACAAAGATTTCCTAGTCCTATTAAACGAGAGTTTAGAAAAAGACAGAGCACTTGAACGAACTAGTGTAGGTATTCATAAGGACGATTTGTTGTTTAGCATTCATGAAGGCATGCCATTGAAGAAGTTTGGTTCACAGGGTCAACAGAAATCATTCTTGATTGCCCTGAAGTTGGCACAATATGCTTTCTTTAAGGATAAAAAGCAATTTAAGCCTTTGCTTCTCTTGGATGACATCTTTGATAAACTAGATGAAAACCGGACCAAGAAATTAATGCAATTGGTTTCTGAGGATGAATTTGGACAGTTGTTCCTAACAGATACCGATGCACATAGAATTCGTAGAATTTTTGAAGAAATAGGTCAGCCTATTCGTATCTTTGATATTCAAGGAGGTCAAGTCAATGGGCAAGTATAATAGGGATGATGCATTCCGCCGAAGTGATGATATTACCATCAAACAAGCGGTAGATAAACTTTTAGAAGTTTATCGTTTGAGAAGGAAGTTCGATGAAACATCCATTGTTGCCGCTTGGCCAGAACTGATTGGACAAGCAATCGCCAACCGAACCCAACAAATCTATATTCGAGATAAAAAGCTATTTGTAAAAGTAGAATCTGCAGTCATAAAGAATGAATTAGCGATGATGCGTAGACAGATTATTGGCCGCGTTAATGAATACGTAGGCCAGGTTGTCATCGAAGAATTTGTAATTCTATAATTCTTTTTTCCGTACCAAACCTATGAAGTATTATCTTTCTGCCCTCACCGGTTTTATTATCTGGGGAACATTTGCTCTTGTACTAAAACCATTAGGTGCCTATGCTGCTTTAGACATTCTCCTACATCGAGTACTCTTTGCTTCCTTTTTCATCGTAATAGCTTGTTTTCTTTTTCGGAGAAAGCAAGCCCTTCAAAGTATTCAATACCTGAAAACATTAGCCGGCAAAGATCGCAACAAACTTTTGATCAATATTTTTGCTAGTGCACTATTACTAGCCATGAATTGGTTTTTATTCATCTATGTGATGAATGCTGTCTCCGTCAATGCCACTTCTTTGGCCTATCTCATCTGCCCCATACTCACAACCGTATTGGCAAGTATATTTCTAAAAGAAAGGTTAAATAAAGGTCAATGGTTTGCTGTGGGTCTAAGCGTTGTTAGCTGCCTTCTAATGGCCTATGGTCACTTTATCGACTTGTTCTATAGTTTTATTATAGCGTTGTCCTACGCGGCTTATTTGGTCTTACAAAAGAACGCATCCAAACTTGATAAATTCTTTACCCTGACCATCCATATCTTGGTGAGTACCATTTTACTATTACCTATACTGGGGATAATTGACCATTCTGTAGCAAAAACCAATGAATTTTATTCTTTCATACTTATCATTGCTATAGGATACACGATTATACCTTTGTTTTTGAATATCTATGCCCTAAAGGGATTAGATTCATCCGTTGTAGGAATTTTACTCTATGTAAATCCTATAATTGCGTTTTTCCTGGCGATATTTTATTACAAGGAAAGCATCAATAGCTTTCAAATTATTGGCTTTAGCTTAATTTTCATTGCGATTATTATCTTCAATGTTGCCTATCTTTATGAAAGAAGGAAAACAAGAAGCATTCGCAGCCTATGAGTAATTTTAAAGCACAACTCTTCCAGTTATTTGAATTATCAGAAGATCAAGCAGATTTCATTGTTTCCAAATTCACAAGGGAATCATTTAACAAGCAAGAATTATTTCTAGAGACTGAAAAACAATGTGACCGATTAAGTTTTATTGAATCCGGTTATTTCCGAGTATTCAAATGGACGGAGCAAAAGGAAGTCACTCAATGGATAGGAGGAGCAGGATATTTTATTACTGACTTATCCTCCTACATCTTTGATCAACCAGCACTATGGTCCATCGAAGCCTTAAGTCCAGCAGTTGTCTGGTCTCTCAGTAAATCCGATTATCGACAATTAGAACAAGAAATCCCCAACTGGAATGTTCTTGAAAAACGCTTTATAGCGAAATGCTTTATGCAATTGGAAAACAGAATATTCAATTTTATTGCCCTAAGCGCCGAAGAACGCTATAAACAATATTTTGAAAACAATAAAGAACTCTTTAATCAAGTGCCATTACAGTATATCGCATCAGTCCTTGGTATGAGCCCCGAAACCCTGAGTAGGGTGAGGAGATAGCGGTCTCCCCCTCAATTCACCACTACCAATGACTCGATCTCAATCAATAACAACTTGGCAATATTCAAGCTCTCTTGTGGATTCTCACTCAAATTATGAAACAATTCCTCAATTCTTGCCGCATAGTTAATCGGTGCAAATTGAAAACTCATAATCCGATGTACCGCTTTCTTTTCATTTAGCATATACACCTTGTTTTTAGCAAAAATCACCTGATTAAAAGCAGAAATCATTTTAAACAGTAAACCATGAAAATAATAAGGATCCTGGTTGCCCAAGTTCTTTTTAGCGAGCATAAGATAAAATTCGGCTTCGAAGCCAAAGAATTGCAATAGGTTTTGTTGTAGGCTAGAAGGATACTGTTGGGCTAGGATTTTAAGGTCTGAGAAAGAAGCCTCACGAGCGAAAATAACTTTATTGTAGGCCAATTCACCTCGGTACATGTAGTTCATATAGGCATGAGGATGTCCTGGCTGATAATTTGCCTGAAATGTTCCCTGATTGGTATCTTGAATCACTTGCTTTACACGAGCGATATCCCGAAAGATTAAATCCACGGCAATTTCATTGATCTGCAGCCAAGCGCCAAAGTTAACCCATGGCCCCCAATCACCTTCTTTTCCTATTAATCCTTTTCGATGACTATCATCCAAACGGCTGGCTGCAACATTTAATGCGTCGAAATCAAAAATTGATGCATTATAATAAATGCCCACGTCGATATCCGATTGAGGTCCTGCTGTACCTGTAACTCGTGAACCTCCTAAAACGATAGCCTCTACTCCGGAAACTTCTGATAACGCCTCCTTAATTCGTCCTAATATGCCCTGTATATCCATCTTATTGCCCGTTAATTCGCTATTGATGTTCAATTTACAAATATTTATTCTTGATAAATGTCAAGTGGCTTAAAATAGATGCTAATTAACTTTGTTCTATGAAAACGACAATAGAAACACAACAGATCATACAAGCGCCTATTTCTAAAGTATGGCAAATTTTGACTCGATTTGAAGATTATCCTAAATGGAGCCAGTTTATTAAGGAGTTTTATGGTAATCCAACTGTAGGGTCTCGAATAGGAGTGCTTTTGAGTCCTCCTGGGGGAAAGAGCATGAAGATGAATCCCGTTTTCCTAAAAATTGATAAGGAGCGGGAGTTACGATGGCGTGGGAGCCTTATTGTAAAGGGTATTTTTGATGGGGAGCATTATTTCATACTCCAAAAAATAAACGAGAATAGCACCAAATTAATTCAAGGAGAGAACTTTTCTGGAATTCTAGTGCCTCTGCTTAAGAAAATGATTATGGGCAGTACCCTAAAAGGTTTCGAACAATTTAATCAAGCCATAAAAGAAAGGGCCGAGCAGGGCTTATAAGTATTGATCCAAATCGCCTTTCCCTTCACGGATTACTTCGAAATCACCTGAAGTTAAATCTACAACAGTAGAAGCGACGTTATCACCATATCCACCGTCGATAACCAGATCTACCTTATCTTGGTATTTCTCATAAATCAATTCTGGATCGGTAGAATATTCTATGATTTCATCATCATCATGAATGGAAGTTGTCACAATAGGATGTCCTAATTGTTTCACCAACTCGCGGATGATGTTGTTATCAGGAACACGGATACCGACAGTTTTCTTCTTTGAGCTCAGAAGTTTTGGAACTTGTGAACTCGCATTGAAAATAAAGGTAAAAGGACCAGGAAGTGCTTTTTTCAACACACGGAATACTGTGGTGTCAAAAGGCTTTGTATATTGAGAAATATCCGTTAAATCGTAGCAGATAAAAGAAAGATTAGATTTCTCAGGCTTCAATCCACGTAAAGCATAAACTTTCTCAATGGCTTTCTGGTTGGTTATGTCACAGCCCATCCCGTAAACCGTATCGGTAGGATAGATGATGACACCACCTTTACGAAGTACCTCTACAGCCTCTTCAATGGCTTTTGGGCTTGGATTATCATTATAGATTTTTAGTAACATAACTCTTCTTGGTTTGACAGTAAATATTCCTTATAGGATAAACAAAGACCGCCAAAATTAGTTTTTTAACGGTCTTTATCTTTAATATGGTATTTGTTAAAATTCTGCGTTGTTAGGTGTTCTTGGGAATGGAATTACATCGCGGATGTTAGTCATTCCTGTGGTAAATAGTACCAAACGTTCAAATCCTACACCGAAACCGGAGTGAGGTACTGAACCGAATCGGCGTGTATCTAGGAACCATTCCATTTCTTCTGTAGGAATACCTACTTCAGCCATTCTGGTTACCAATTTCTCTAAATTCTCCTCACGTTGTGATCCACCAACCATCTCACCAATTCCTGGGAAAAGGATATCCATGGCACGAACCGTTTGTCTGCCTTGTGCATCCACTGGGTTCTGTTTCATGTAGAAAGATTTAATCTCTCTCGGATAGTCTGTTAAGATAACCGGTTTTTTGAAGTGTTTTTCTACCAAGTAACGCTCGTGTTCCGACTGCAAGTCAGCACCCCATCCTTCAATTAAATATTTGAATTGCTTCTTCTGGTTAGGCTTGCTCTTTAATAAGATATCAATAGCTTCAGTATAAGTTAGACGCACAAAGTCATTCTCCAATACGAAGTTTAATTTGTCTACTAAGTTCAATTCGGAACGTTCTTGTTGCGGTTTGGATTTCTCTTCTTCCAATAAACGGTTTTTCAAGAACTCAATTTCTTCTGGACAGTTTTCTAAAGCATATTTAATAACATACTTCAATAGATCTTCTGCCAAGTCCATATTGTCTTCCAACTCATAGAATGCCATTTCTGGCTCGATCATCCAAAACTCAGCTAAGTGGCGAGTAGTGTTGGAGTTCTCAGCGCGGAATGTTGGTCCGAAGGTGTAAATATTTCCAAATGCTAATGCAGCAAGTTCCCCTTCCAATTGACCAGATACCGTAAGGTTCGTCGATTTACCAAAGAAATCTTCTTTGAAATCGATTTCTCCCTGCTCTGTTCTTGGAAGATTATTTAAATCCAACGTCGTTACGCGGAACATTTCTCCTGCTCCTTCAGCATCTGAACCCGTAATGATTGGTGTATGCATGTAAACGAAATCACGCTCTTGGAAAAACTTATTGACAGCAAATGCTAATGCATTACGTACTTTGAAAATCGCATTGAAAGTTCCGGTACGAAAGCGTAAATGTGCAATTTC
Organism: Sphingobacterium kyonggiense; assembly: GCF_039536825.1. NCBI lineage: Bacteria > Pseudomonadati > Bacteroidota > Sphingobacteriia > Sphingobacteriales > Sphingobacteriaceae > Sphingobacterium > Sphingobacterium kyonggiense. The sequence continues at coordinate 274,006 of NZ_BAAAZI010000010.1, read as the reverse complement.
GCGTAAAAATTCTAAGCTGTGTTTTTTAGGCTGTAAAGGGTATTTCTCTGGATCAGAATCACCGATGATACTCACTTCAGTAGCCTTGACTTCCACACGCTGTCCCTTTCCTAAGGATTCAATTAAATTACCTTTAACACGAACGGCAGCACCTGTAGTGATTCTTTTCAAAATCTCATCAGGGGTATTTTCAAAATCGATTACAGCTTGTATATTATTGATGCTTGAGCCATCATTAATGGCAATGAATTGATTGTTACGGAAGGTGCGAACCCATCCTTTTACAATAACTTCTTTTCCAAACTCTTCTGATTTTAATAATTCTTTTATTCGCGTATGTTCCATGTTTATGAAATAATAAATAATGCTCGCTATTAAGCTTACAAAAATAGCCAATTAATTGATTTCTCAACTAAAAATATCAATTGTTAGGCTTTGAATAGGTTAATTTGAAACAAATAAGGGGAAGTTGACACAACTTCCCCTTATTCTTATCGTTTTATTTTACCCAACCTTTTTCCAACACCTCTTTGGCATGGTAGGTTAGGATGGAAGTTGCTCCTGCTCGTTTGAAACTCAATAAGGTTTCCAAGATCACTTGTTCTGAAAGCCATCCGTTTGCAATTGCCGCTTTTAGCATCGCATATTCGCCGGATACATTGTATGCTGCGATTGGAAGATCAAAATTGTCATGCAATAATTTGATTACATCCAAATAAGGCAATCCCGGTTTTACCATTAAGAAATCTGCTCCTTCTTCGGCATCCAATTGCGCTTCAATTAACGCTTCACGACTATTTGCCGGATTCATCTGATAGGATTTCTTATCACCTTTTTTAGGCGCTGAACCCAAAGCGTCACGGAATGGACCATAATATGCCGAGGCATATTTTGCGGTGTAAGACATTAATGAAACATTGCTGAATCCATTAGCATCTAGGGTTTCTCTCAAATAACCGATACGTCCATCCATCATATCGGATGGTGCAATGATATCAGCACCTGATTCCGCATGTGCCAATGCCATTTTTCCCAATACTTCCAGGGTCTCATCGTTTAAGATCTCACCGTTCTCCACAATACCATCGTGACCATCAGAACTATATGGGTCCATAGCTACGTCTGTCACGACACAAGCCTCTGGAAATTCTTTTTTAACAGCTTCTATTGCACGTAAATATAAAGTACCCTTACGGTAGCTTTCTGTTGCATATTTGTCTTTTAAAGATTCCTCAACCGCAGGAAACAAATCAAAAGCCTTTAAGCCCAACTTCATACAGCTCTCTACTTCTCTCAATAGGTTGTCTACCGAGTAACGGTAGATGCCAGGCATTGAGGATACCTCAACTTTTTGATTATCTCCATCAACAATGAAAAGTGGAAAAATAAGGTTGGCCGCAAATAAGTGGTTCTCTTGAACCATATCGCGTATAACTGCCGATTTCCTGTTTCTTCTAGGACGATGTAACATGATAATTTATTTAATGTAAAAAGGGGGTGCATTCCCCCTTAATTGTATTTTTTAATGTTTTTTATAGTCTAATCCGAATATAGCTTCCGATAAACCAATTTCATCTGGGGTGAATGGCAAATGATATTTTAATCCTAAGTGCGCAATTGCTGCTGCTGTAGAATGTCCGATACAGATGATCTTCTGATCTGGATCCGCTAAATTCTCACGGAAATAAGCTTCAACATTACTTGGACTGGTAAATACCATAACTTCTGCATTCGTTTTGTCCACATTCTCCTCGATCACCGTTTCGTAAATCGGCATATCAATAACTTTAGTTTCTGGAGTCAAGGCCTTTTGAATGGTCATCAATGAACCCTCTGCACGAGGAATCAATACCGTCTGACCACTTACCATTTTAGCAAATTCCTTAGCAATATCCTCTGTTTCTATACCTAAATTATCGCCAGAGAAATCCGCTACGCGATTGAATTTACGTAAGGTGTCTTCTGATCCACGACCTAAAACCGCAATCTTAGTTTTCTTCAGAATCAATGGCTCCAACTTAAAGAAGTGCTCAATCGCATTCTTACTGTTGAAGAAGATCCAGTCCGCACGTTTTAGAATAAAAGAATCTAATTTATTGATGGTAGGGAAAATACGGATCAACGAACGAGCATCAATCTGTATGTTATGTTTCGCCAAAAATCTTCCTAAGTAAGAATTTTCTGCTAGGTCACGTGTGATAAATACCGAAGTCGGTAATGCACGGTCCTTGCTGTATTTTTCAAATATCTTAGCTGCCAGACCATCTACTGTTTCCGATTGAAGGAATACTCGGTCCGGAAAATCTTCATTGGTATCTGCAATGGATGTCCAGGATTGGAACATACCATCTTTTTTACGGCAGTAAGAGCCAAGAGGCGCATGACAGCCGGCATCAAATAAATTCAATACCTTCCGTTCAACGGAAATGGCTTCTGCCACATCCTTATCATGAATACCTTGTAATAAATTAAATAGTTCTTGATCGGACTCACGAATCTGAATAGCCAATACTCCTTGAGCAGGAGCAGGGATAATTTCTACCGGAGAGATCTCTTCTAAATGAAAGTCAGAGAGATCCATATTAATACGTGCAATACCTGCTTTTGCTAACATGATCGCATCGTATTTTTCATCCCTTAATTTTTGCACACGTGTTTGTAAGTTCCCACGAAGGTCATCAAACTCCAAATCCGGACGTAGCGACAGTAATTGTGCCTTTCTACGGTTGGAGGATGTACCTATGGTCGCATTATGTTTTAAGGAAAGTCGTTTACTGATATCAACACAGTCTTTATGAACGATAAGTAATTCCGAAGGGTCTTCTCGTTCTGAAACTGCTGCAATGATTAATCCTGGTGGGTTTACCGTCGGTAAATCTTTGTGTGAGTGAACGGCTAAGTCAATGCCGCCAGAAAGTAACTCTTCTTCAAGTTCTTTCGTAAAAAATCCCTTGCCTTCTAGTTTGTCAAGACGAAGATGTTGGATGATATCACCTTGGGTTTTGATGATTTTCAATTCGGCTTCAACATTAATCTCCGCTAATCGGTCCTTTACATAGTTTGCTTGCCATAAAGCTAATTCACTGCCTCGGGTACCGATAATTAATTTTCTATTCACGTTCAAAGATTTACAAATTAATAATTCGGAGTCAAAGTTAAGGAAATAGCCTATTAGTTCTGCCTTTTTATTGTCAGAATCCCCGAATATTTAAATAAAATGTTTATGATTAATTGCTTTCAGATTCAGCAGATTTTACCAAGATCTCTTTTGCGATTACCATGGGTACTTTGATGTATTTTTTCTCCATGTAATTGATCACCTTGTTCAGGATCTCGCGCGCTTGAGGATCAAGTTGTTCCATCTCATTGGCAAATACTTCTGTCATGGCCAACTCACGAATAGCCTTGATTTGCTCTGGAACTTCCTTCATCGCCACTTCTACACGACGCTGTTTTAGGATTGGTAAAAATTCTTTGATATTTTGATCAATGATCTTAGCCGCATTTTCCAATTCCGAATAACGCTCTTGGATGTTTTTCTCCGCAATCTGCTGTAAGCTGCTTACTTCGATGTAATGAACCTGATGCTTAGCGATAATCTCTGCATCGATGTCATTTGGAATGGCTAAGTCAACAATGACCTTCTTATCGTCTTCACCGTTTAAAAGAGATTGATATAGGTCATCATGAATGATAGCCTCCGGGGCACCTGTACAGGTGATCATCACATCAAATCCTTTTTTGTAGTTCTTTAACTCCGATAAAGGGTAGACCGGTGCCTGTAATTCTGCAGCTAGCGTTGCAGCATTCGCAACTGTACGGTTAAAGATGGTGAAATTGCTGTATTTATGTTTCTTCAAATACTTCGCTAAATTCTGGTTCGTCTCACCAGAACCTATAACCAAGATTCTCGGGTTGTCCTTTAATTTTACTTCACGAAGCTTACGGTAAGCTAATGAAACCACTGAAATAGGGTTTCTTGAAATATTGGTGTAGGTATATACTTCTTTTGCTGTTTTAACCAAACGGTCCATCATCAGACGTAAGAAGTCTCCAGTAAATCCCGCCGCTTTACAACGATCGTATGCACGACGTATCTGCGCCAAAATCTCTTTCTCCCCAACTACTAAACTCTCCATGGAACAAGAAGTGCGGAACAAATGTTCCAATGCTTCCTGACCGGAATAACGAATAACCTGACTCAAATAATTCTGCATACGCTCCGCTGGAACACAGAAATTCATCTTGTCAAGAAATTGTACTACAAAATCATCGCTTAACTCATGTGGACCATAGAAAACAAACTCAACACGATTACAGGTGCCAATATAGAATATTTCCGGAATGTCTAAGTTGTTTTTTAGGTTAATAAGGCGATTATCCAACTCCTCATTGCATATAACCAAATTCCCCAAATCTTTTAGATCGACATGTTTATGGGTAAACGCTATAACTTTTAAATTCTTCAAAGCTTAATCTTTCGCCAATAATTTTGTACTGCAAATGTAGATTAAAACCTTTGTGATATTGTCAAAAATCTGTCAATACAATGAATTTAGAACGATTATAAATAATGTTAATTTATTGTTAAATTACAGATTGATAGTTCGTTATAAATCAAAGCGCGGATTTTATGTGATGAGAATCATAATTTGAACGTCCGTTTTATGACGCTTATTACGCTTCTGAGCGATAATTTTTTACTGCTCATAGCTGAATTTCAAGACGAATGTTCATATTTGGAAAAAAATTAATACTCATGCGCTTATACAAACCATTAGCCTACTTAGGTTTTATTGTCGTTTTCTTAGCAGCTATATTCTGCCCCTTCCTAAAAGTTCCTATTAAAGGCAACTGGAACCTCTATCAGGTGGATTTCTCCCTATATGTCATCACAAATGGTTTATTGGGATTGTCCGTGCTCTTCTTTTTCATCAGGAAGTTAGCTGCATTCCGATTCGTCGCTGCCGCATTATTCATTTGGACCATCCTTTCCTTAATCTTAGTATACCTGCAAATAAATAATTATTTCGGTATCAAATTAATCGATGGCTTATTGGCAAAGACTCTTCACTTGAAGTGGGGTTGGGTTCCCTTGATCCTTGGTGCTTTGCTTTTGTTTATTTCTGTGCGAAAAACGAAGCATTCCAATGTAGAAAAACAAGAAGTAAAATAGACTTTCAATTCAAATTATAGAAAAAGCCCAATAATCAATTTCAGATTATTGGGCTTTTTCTATGTGGTATGGTTTAATTCTTTATAAATAGAAACTCCACTAAGGCGCTCATTTATTTTCTCATTCCTTCATTATTCATAATATATTTCCTGCATTTTCCTTTGATACTCTTAGGGAATTTCCTTGGATCTGATATGGATTTTGTTCGGAACTCCTTCGGATCTCGTTCGGTCGGAACCGAACGAGATCCGAAGGAGTTCCGAACAAGTTCCGAAGGAGATCCGTATGAGTATCGAATAAAACCTCTGTAAGAGACTGTTAGATATCAGACAAAAGACAACAGATTTCGCAATGTCTGATATCTGATGTCTGTTGTCTGTCGTCTCCTAACTCTATTATCTGATGTCTATTGTCTGTCGTCTCCTAAAAACCACTACCCACTAATTCTTTAGGGTTATTTCTGTGGTCTATGGGAGATAAAATGAGCTTTCAATTTATCAATGCCAATATTTTCTTCAATTTTATCCAGTTCAAAAAGCCATGCTTTCTCTGGTAATACCTCTGAGTGTTCTTTGGAGTTTATTAGTTCTAGAGGTTTAACCTTGATGGATTTCTCGATTGGCGAATTTGCCTGATACGACTTTCTGGAACTACGGATAATTTGGAATTCCAGAGTAGGCCATTTATTGATTGCTGAAAAGTTTGCGGTATAAATTTGATTGTACTCGCTAGCTGGGATGATATTGGCAAAAATTCCGGTTCGTTTATTCCCATTCACCTCAGAAACGGAGACCAATAGTTCATAAGAAGTCTCATTGACCAAGTAGAATTTTACTAGACCCTCTTTTTGTTCACCGGTTAGCCCAAGGAATATGCCTTTGTCGATGAAAGGAAGATTTTGATTGACCTGTACGGGTTCATCATCTTCTTCCATACGCATGTTTCCATGTACTAAGGTAATTTTACTTTGCATCACTGGGATTTCAAATCCCGTTTCATCCGTTACACCTACTAATCCGTTTTCAAGGAAAGAGGTGATATGTCCTTCGATTGGTTCATCGACGAAGCGTACGAGGTCGCCTATTTTATAGTTCATTGTATACTTTCTAAAATGTTTATTAAACGATGTATATCCGCCAGGTTGTTGTATAAATGCAAGCCTATGCGAATGCCTGTTCCCCTAGGGAAACATTTTACACCAGAATTTAACAGGTTGGGGTAGAGCTTCGGGTCAATTTGGATATTGATAACTGAAGATTGTACGGCTCGTTTGGTATGCGGTAATAGCCAACCGCGCTCACCCAGTAATTGATAAGCCTCTTTTTTTAAGGCTTGAAGATGGGATTCAATATTGTTTAATCCGATGTCGGATAAAAAAGTCAAGGAATGTCCCAGGGTACCATGCGACAGCGTGTCTTGGTGTCCCGGTTCAAAATAGGTGCTTAAAAGTGATTTATTTGCCCACATGGCAGCCTGAGGTTTGGGGATATCCTTTGCTTGTTCATGTATTAATTCTACTATCTGATCACTTAAACAGATAAATCCATTTCCAAATCCTGATAATAACCATTTATAACCTGAGCTAGCAACCGCATCAAATCCTGATTCTGTAAAATTGAATGGTTCTGTTCCTAAATATTGTGTTCCATCTGCAAGGATTAAAAGAGAAGGATTTTCTTTTTTCAGCTTCTTGATGAAGTTTAGATCCACCTTAAGACCGGATATGTATTGTACAATACTGAGCACCAATACATCGGGTTTATGGAATTTAATAGCTCCGGAAAGATCTTCTTCCAATTGCGTGGAAGGTTTGATCTGGACATAATTCAATTTCCGGTTTACAATTGGATATTGCAGGGAAGGGTATTCTTCTTCCAAAACCAAATACCGATAGCCCTTCGGCAATAGATCGATCAGGGTATTGTATCCAAAGGAGAAATTCGGGGTCAAAAAAGTCTGCTCAAATTTGGAATGAAACAGGTCGACGACTTTTTGTTTAACCCCAACGAGGAATTCCAATTGCTTATCGCGTAAATCACTTGCGGTATCAAAGAAGCTGATATCACGCTCCAATCGCCATGTTTTGCTGGTTTTAGGCAGCAAACCATTGCCTGGAGTATTGAGGTAGAGGATATCATTTGGAATATCAAAGTGTTTATTGTAATCCATATGCAGTTGTTTCTTGTTTTGCTAAGATAGATAGAAACTCTTTTTGAGGCATTGATGAAGCCCCCATGCTTAATAAATGTTCTGTCGGGAATTGGCAATCTATTAACTGGATGTCGTAGGAGGTTGCCAAATGAACTAATGCTATTTTGGAGGCATTAGAGACCTTCGAGAACATGCTTTCGCCACAAAATACCCGGCCAATCAAAACACCATATAAGCCTCCGACCAGTTCATCATTTTCCCAAACCTCTATGCTATGGGCAATCCCTAGCTCATGTAATCGGATATATGCTTCGATCATCTCTTGGATGATCCAAGTTCCCGCTTGATCTTTTCTGCTTATTTCCGCGCAGTTCTTAATGACAACTTGGAAATCTTGATTGGCTGTTACACGGAATTTTTTTGACTTGATGACCTGTTTCAAGCTTTTTGAAACATGGATGTTTTCACAAGGAATGACAAATCGCATTAATGGTGCATACCACAGAATTGGACTGTCTTCATCGTACCATGGGAAGATTCCATGTTGATACGCTAGGATTAAACGCGCTGGTTGGAGATCTCCACCGATGGCAAGTAGGCCATCCTCATCCGCCAAGGACGGATGGGGAAATGCTATTTTCTGTTCATCCAAGAGGTAAGCCATACGAATAGGCTCTAGTCTTCGTCAGGTTGTCTAGGTTCCTTGCTGATTTCATCAAATAATTTATCCATATGCTGAACATACTCATTGGTGTCATCAAGGAAAAATTCCAATTGAGGAACAATACGTGCTTGGTTCTTAATTCTCGTTCCCAGTTTATAACGGATTTCATTGCTCTTGCTCTTTATCTGTTCGATATCCTCTTTTGCCGTTTTGGTGTTTAAGAAGCTAAGGTAAACGCGAGCGATTGCTAGGTCTGGTGTTACCCTTACTTTGGTGACAGTAATAAAGGCTCCCGGTGCCCAAGCGTTGCCATCACGCTGAAACATCTCCGCCAAATCCTGTTGGATAACCCCTGCAAATCGTTGTTGTCTTTTACTTTCTGTTCCCATCATATTACGATTGCAAGATTACCGAATTGTAATCTTGTTGCACAAATATAAGAATTTAGCATGAAGCAATAACCAATGCATTAGGGCAACTTGCGGAATAATCACCTAAAAATGAAAAAAGGCATCCCGATATCGAGATGCCTTCCACTTGTTTGAATTGTTTTTTGTTTAGTTATTCGTCAACCTTGACAAAGTTCCCCTGTAAATCGAAGTCAAGATCGGTTCCATCTGTCAATTCAATTTCATAACCATCGTCCTCAATTTCGATGCTGTTGACACCTAAACCTGGGTAGTTGATGGCTAAATAGGCTAAGATCTTCTCCGGAACAAATTCCGAAGGGATGGATTGGTCATCCTCTACAGCTTCAATTTCTACCCAATTCCCGTCCTTGTCAAATTCAATTTTAATCCCGTTGTCCAAGATTACTTCGAATTCTTTTTTAGTTAGATTGTCATTTACCTTAGAAACCTTTACCACCTTGGCAGTTTTAAATTTTGCCGTGATGAATGTGTTGGCTTTGCCCGGTAATACAATCTCATTACCAACATTGTCTTTGCTACATGAAATTGCAGTGATTGCAATAGCTAATAGGAAAGATAACCCCAATAGAAATTTTTTCATAGTTCTGTTTTTTATAAGTAATTGTTTCAGTAAACAATGCAACCCCAATTTTTTCAATATTGCATCTGTTTATGTTAGCCTTCATATCGATATCAATGCCAATTATGTAAGACTTTTAGAAACTCGTCATTTTAATTATTAGCGTATATTTTAAAATATGGATAAATCAATGAATTATAGCAATTAAAGTGTTAATGAATAATTTATTCACGAAATACGCACTTGTTAGTTTTATGTTACATTAATGTTACGTAATTGTATTAATTAATATTCAGTTTGTACTCTAAGTTGGACATAGCCTAAATCATATTTTATAGCATGGTCATGATATGCGGTAAACAATTGGGATATCTAAGCAAAAAGTGTTTTTTATCATGAAAAAGGGCTTTATTGCAAGAATTGGATTATGAAAAAATAGTCCATAAAAAAAAGACTTGTCGTGGGCATGGTGACAAGTCTTTAATCAAAATTAGTTTATAATTGGATAGAATAATTTCTTTCAAAGTTTTAAGACATTTTGGTCTATCATGTTTAGTTTCGGTGGTTATTAGCGTGAGTAAAAACTCACTTTGGTATTCTTTTCATCTCCCTTTACATCACAAACATAGTCCTTTAAATAGGTTGCTACCAAATGTTTTTTAAAAAAAAGTAAGTGATTACTTATATTATGATTTATTTAAATCAGCCATAAATTGATAATAAAGCGCATTAATAATAGAAAAGATCGGTCGAATCATTCAAGGAATAATTGGAAATTTTAGGTCTTAATGGACTGCTAAAACGCCATAGCTAGATTATTTTTGTGTTAAATAATTGCTAAGAATGTATTTATATGGAAATACGCATGTTTAACAGCGATAGTTCAAAATAAAAGATTCGGAATTGTAATATTTTGTAAAAATATAAAGTCAAACAACCTCATTTTTGATAGGTAAGGACAGAGGTCAAGACGATTCATGAGAAATTTCACAGGAATTTATTCCTCATAATAACAACTTGAAATTTCTGTTCTAATTGGTACTTTTGTTCGACAAGATTGAGAAAATGAAAATTTGGCAAAAAAATATAGATGTTGACTCCTTTGTAGAATCTTTTACCGTTGGTAAAGATCGCGAGATGGATTTACAATTAGCTGGTGCAGATGTATTAGGTTCCTTGGCACATACTCGAATGCTTCATAGTATTGGATTAATGGATCAAGAGGATTTGGATGCGGTACAAGCAGAATTGAAAAACATTTATAAAGAGATACTAGCGGGAGATTTTCAAATTGAAGACTCGGTTGAAGACGTGCACTCTCAAGTGGAGATGATGCTGACCCAGCGAGTTGGCGAAGCAGGTAAGAAAATCCACTCCGGTCGCTCTAGAAATGACCAGGTGTTGGTTGACCTTAAACTTTATTTTCGTTCAGAAATTGAGAGTATTTTCAAGAATACAGAAGAACTGTTTCAAGAGCTGATTTTATTGAGCAACAAGTATCAACACGTATTGATGCCAGGATATACGCATTTGCAAATTGCGATGCCTTCATCCTTTGGATTGTGGTTTGGAGCTTATGCAGAGAGTTTGGTGGATGACTTACAGCTTTTAAAAGCTGCATGGAATGTATGTAATAAAAATCCTTTAGGCTCTGCAGCTGGATATGGTTCCTCATTCCCCCTAAATAGAACGATGACCACGCAATTGTTAGGTTTTGAAGACTTGAACTATAATGTGGTTTATGCACAAATGGGACGTGGCAAAACAGAGCGCATCTTAGCGCAAGCTATGAGCTCAATCGCAGCTAGTTTAGCGAAATTTGCCATGGATGTTACTTTATTCATCAACCAGAACTTTGGCTTTATTTCCTTTCCGGCACATTTGACCACTGGTTCAAGCATTATGCCACATAAGAAGAACCCTGATGTTTTTGAGTTGATTCGTTCCAGATGTAATAAGATTCAGGCTCTTCCAAATGAAATCGCAATGATGACTACCAATCTACCGGTGGGTTATCATCGTGATTTACAATTGTTGAAAGAGAATTTATTCCCTTCGTTTCAATCGCTTAATGATTGTTTGGCGATTGCTAAGTATATGTTGGAAAATATCAGTATCAAGGATAATATTTTGGATGATCCAAAATATGACTATTTGTTCAGTGTAGAAGTAGTGAACAATGAGGTTTTAAAAGGCGTGCCTTTCCGTGAAGCGTATAAGCAGATAGGAATTGATATAGAAGAGGGAAGATTTAAGCCAGCTAAGGAGGTGAACCATAGCCATGAGGGTAGTATTGGTAATCTTTGCAATCATCAAATAGAAAGAATGTTCCAGCAAATCAAGCAAGAGTTTGGATTTGACAAGGTTGATCAAGCACTTCAAGATTTATTGAAATAATTCCTATAACAGGAATTAATAAGAATTAGAAAGGAGGCCTAGGCCTCCTTTGTTATTTCTGTATACTGAATTTATATCTGATCTCACTTTGGAATACTTCACCTGGTCTTAGGACAACAGAAGGGAAGTCTGGGTGATTGGGGCTGTCTGGGTAATGTTGTGCCTCGAAACAGAAACCGCCATAGCGTAAATAACGATGACCAGATTTTCCTACATCATCAGCCAGGAAATTACCGGTATAAAAATGTATGCTCGGCTCGGAAGTGAAAACCTCCAGCAGAATACCGCTTTCTTTGGAATAGGCGCTAGCGATGGCTTGACTGATAGGTTGCTTGTTGAGGTAGCAGTGGTCATAGCCATTAGCATATTCTAGTTGATCGTCTTGAGCATTGATGTCTTGAGCGATAGTCTTCGCTTGTCTAAAATCGAATGCTGTTTCTTCAATGGATTCCGGTTTGCCAATTGGAATTTGGTTTTCATCAATCGGAAGAAATTCATCTGCGTTAATCTGAATGAGGTGATTTAGTACATCACCATTTCCTTCACCATTCAAATTAAAATAGGCGTGATTAGTTAGATTGAGTACTGTTGGGGCATCGGTTGTCGCGCGGAATTTAATGATGATTTCGTTTTCATTGGTCAATTCATAAGAAACTGAAGTCTTTAACTCACCTGGAAAACCCTCTTCACCATCTGGCGATACGTAGTAGAAATCCACTAACTTTTTGAAGCTCACTTGACGATCCCAAACCTTACGATGAAAACCTTCGATGCCACCATGTAGGCAATTGTTGCCATTGTTTAGGGCTAAGCTATATTCATTGCTTTCTAGGTGAAATTTACCTTTGGCTATGCGGTTACAGAAACGACCTACGGTTGCTCCATGGTATTGTTCTTTTGCTTGCAAGTACCCTTCGATAGAATCAAATCCAAGGACGACATCAATTAAGTTCCCATGCTTATCCGGAACTAAGGCACTAACTAACCTAGCGCCGTAATCGGTTAAGGCAATGGCCATTCCAGCACGATTTTTTAAAGTAATTAAATGTGTGTTTTTATGGTTGATTTTATGTTCAAAACCTTGGACTATAGGTAGTTTATAAGTAGTCATTGCTTCTGGATGTTAATGTCCTAAAGATAAGCATTTAGCTTGTCCATCACAAAGACAAAAACCTTTAAAAATAAAATTGATTTTCGTAATTTGGTAAAAATCAAATGCATGACAAAGGTTTACGCTTTATTCTTTTTGCTAAGTTTTTTTCTTTTTTTATATGCCGTTTTAGTAGTACCTATTGATTCCGTGACGAGTGCGCATTTTTTTGGAACAACCTATGTTCTTTCCGAACGAATGGTTTGTTGGATGCTCTCCTTGACAGCCTTGGTTTTTGCTGTACTTTATTTATTCACAAAAAACTTGCTTTACTCCAGTGTATGGAGCCGCATGCATTTAATCTGTTTTATCTTTTTGGCTATTAATATTTGTGCATTTTCATTTTTGGAGCGTCATTACTTTGAGTTGCTTAACCATAAGAATGGGATGACTTCTGCCGATGTAGAGGCACAAAGTAGTTTTTCAAGGATAAGTGAGTTTTTTGTGGGAGGCATGTTCATTCTTCTGATCATGCAATTGCTTTACCCATTGAATTTGATCTTGGGTATTATCGTCCGAAAAAGCCAAGTAGAGGGATAAGCTCCGGTTTTAAAAACGTATATTTGCTATCCTAAATCCAAGATTTTTAGATGAACTGGAAACAATTAATTTCTGCTAAGCGCTGGGGTTATGAAGACCGCGTGCCAAATGAGCAATTTGATGCACGTTCGGAATTCCAACGTGATTATGATCGATTAATATTTTCTTCTCCATTCCGGAGATTACAAAATAAAACACAGGTATTCCCATTACCGGGAGCTGTCTTTGTGCATAATCGATTGACGCATAGTTTAGAAGTTGCTTCGGTAGGACGTTCCTTGGGACGTTTATTCTATAATCTGGTAAAAAAGAATAATCCGAATATTGATGAGGAGGCACCGTTCCTACAGGAAGTGGGCAATATTGTTTCTGCAGCATGTTTATCTCATGATTTAGGGAATCCAGCTTTTGGACATTCCGGGGAAGCTGCCATCTCTTCGTTCTTTACCGATGGGAAAGGAATGAAGTACCAGGAGCTAGTTAGCAAAGAGCAGTGGGCAGATTTAACTCATTTTGAAGGTAATGCCAATGCCCTTCGGATCTTGACGCATCCTTTTAAGGGAAAAGATCCTAGAGGATTTGCATTGACCTATACCAGTTTGGCAGCGATTGTTAAATACCCTTGTGCAGCCATTGATGGACATATTAAAGGTTCGCATCACCGCAAGAAATATGGCTTCTTTGATGCTGAAAAAGCAGTGTTTGAAAAGATCGCTCAGGAGTTGGGCTTAAAGAAAGATCCATCAAATCCTGGAGGATATGTTCGTCATCCTTTGGTTTATTTGGTGGAAGCAGCAGATGATATTTGCTATAACATTATTGATCTGGAAGATGCACATCACTTGAAGATATTGTCCTATGAAGAAGTAGAGGCTCTCTTGATTCCCCTTTGTGGAGAAGATAATTTAAAGGATCGACTAGCTACGCTAGAGGATCCTGCAAGTCGGGTTTCTTTATTACGAGCGAAAGCTATCAATACCTTGATTAATGCTTGTGCTAATCTGTTTGTACAACATCAGGAGGAGTTTTTAGCAGGTACTTTTCAAAAGCCATTGATGGAAGCTTTGGATTCGGACATTGTTGCACACATGGAACTGATATCCAAGATTTCTGTTAAGAAAATCTATAATGCTTCTGCCGTAGTGCAAATTGAGATAGCAGGTTTTAAGGTAATGAATGCTTTATTAGAAGAATTTGTTCCTGCTTATTTAAAGTCGAATAAATCCCTATTCGATAAGAAAGTGGTTGCGATGATTCCATCACAATTCCATAGTCAACAAGAGGATACCTATTCAAAAATCAGAGCAGTTTTGGATTTTGTATCTGGTATGACGGATGTTTATGCTGTTGACTTATACCGGAAGATAAAAGGAATCTCTATTGCAGCATTAGACTAATCTATGCAAAGGGTTTATGTGGCCTGTTTCATCTTGAAAAGATGGGATGTAAAAGACATGAGCCGACTTTGCGTCATGATATAGAACGAATTTAGAATGAAAGTAGTTATTGCAGAGAAGCCTTCGGTGGCTCGTGATTTAGCACGAGTTATGGGGGCTAAGGAAGTGAAAGATGGATACATCAGTGGAAATGGCTATGCATTTACCTATGCATTCGGTCACTTGGTACAGTTGTGTACCCCGCAAGCCTATGGTTTTCACAATTGGTCAGTTAGTAATTTGCCGATCATTCCACAGCAATTTGTATTGGAAGTAAAAAAGGTAAAAAAAGAAGGTAAGCAGATGGATGATGGGGGAGCCCTGAAGCAGCTGAATACCATAAAATATTTATTGGAGCAGGCGGAAGAGATTATTGTAGCTACAGATGCTGGGCGTGAAGGGGAATTGATTTTCCGAAACATCTACTATTACCTGAAGTCTAATGTGCCATTTAAACGATTGTGGATCTCCTCGCAGACTGATAAGGCTATCAAAGAAGGATTTGCTAATCTTAAGGAAGGGACAGAATACGATAGTTTATACATGTCTGCTAGATCTCGTTCAGAATCAGATTGGTTAATTGGTATCAATGCCACCCAGGCATTAACATTAGCAGCAGGAAATAAGGGTTTACTATCCTTAGGCCGGGTTCAAACACCCACCTTGGCCATGATATGCTCTAGATACCTTGAAAATAAAGATTTTAAACCACAGGCATTTTATAAGATTCAAGCAGGTTTTGAAAAAGATGGAATAAGCTTTAAGGCTACTTCCAATAAAATTGATAAAAAAGATCAAGCAGAAGAAGCGATTTCCAAATTGCAGGTAGGTATGCAAGGGAAGGTGGCTAATGTGGAAGCAAAGGAAACTAAAGAGCAACCACCTTTATTGTTTGACTTGACCTCTTTACAGCAGGATGCCAATAAAAAATACGGCTATTCCGCTGATCAGACCTTAAGTATTGCGCAGACCTTATATGAGAAAAAGGTCATTACCTATCCGCGTACTGGTTCAAGGTACATTGGAGAAGATGTTTTTGAAAAGATTGAAGAGCTTTTTCAACATCTGGCGGATACTGCAACAGAAAGTATTGCTGTCATTAGTAAGAATTTAATAGGCGCAAAACTCAACAAGCGTTCGGTTGACGATAAGAAAGTGACGGATCACCATGCTTTATTGGTGACGGACGAGAAACCAGGGCCAATGCCTATGGATCAGCAGAACATCTATAACATGATTGCTAAGCGTATGGTGGAAAGTTTTTCCGATGTCTGTCTGAAAGATATTACTACTGTTACTATTGATGCGGCAGGAATTGAATTGATTGCAAAAGGTACGGTAATTCGTCAATACGGATGGCGTTTGTCTGCTGATCAGGTAGAGCTACCTGATGAGGATAAGAATACCGATGATCAGGATAATGAAAATGCCCAATTACCAAAGCTCATCATTGATGAATTATTGGAGGTTTTGACATTGGAGTTAGCAGAACGACATACGAAAGCTAAACCTATCCATACGGAAGCATCCTTATTGAAAGCCATGGAAACCTCAGGTAAGGAAATCGAGGATGATGAAATGCGCCAAGCGATGAAAGACTGTGGTCTGGGTACTCCGGCTACTCGTGCGGCAACCATTGAAACCCTATTCCAAAGAGACTACATCAAACGCGATAAAAAGAAACTTATTCCAACCGAGAAAGGTTTAGCGGTATACCTATTGGTCAAAGATCGTTCGATTGCTAAGGTGACATTAACTGGTAAATGGGAACAGAAGCTGGAGGAAATGCGCGCCAATAAAGTAAGTTATGATGTGTTCATGAAGCACATTAAAGACTATACAGCAAAAATCACTAAGGAGTTATTGCAATTGCGCATCGCTATTGCTCATGAGGAATTGAAGCCTTTACAGAAAGGAAAGATTAAATGTCCAAAATGTACTCCTGGACAAGTACATCTTTTTGATAAGGTTGCTCAATGTGATCACTATGCTCGGGGTTGTGACTTTAAGATCTGGCGTACATTAAATGGTGTTTTCCTGGAAGAGAAGGAGATGAAGAACTTGCTGGAAAAAGGAAAAACATCGCCTTTGAAAGGCTTAAAAAATCAACAAGGACAGTCCGTAGAAGGCAGTTTAGTGTTTGAAAACTTTAAAGTAAATATTGCTTGATTTCCTTAACTTAGGGAAATGGAGAATATCTACCTCTTTTCAGGATTAGGCGCTGACCGCCGAGTTTTTGCTAATTTGGATCTTTCGGGTTTCCAAGTGATCTATGTAGATTGGTTGAAACCAAGACCTGCTGAAGCCCTAGAGAGCTATGTTTTCCGATTAGCAGAACATTATCAAATACCAAAACAAGGAGCCAATGTATTGGGGGTTTCCTTTGGAGGTATGTGCATTGCCGAGCTATCCAAATACTACGATTTCAAAAAGACCATATTGATTTCTTCGGCCAAAACGAAAGATGAACTACCTAAGCTATTAGGGATATCCAAATTGCTTTCCTTACATAAATTATTGCCCGATGCTGCAACAAGTTCGACTTCATTGAAAGTACTGTCTTGGTTATTCGGCGCTAAGTCTGAAGAGGATAAAAATCTCCTACAATCCATCCTGAAGGAAACTGATCCTGATTTTCAGCGATGGGCAGTGGATAAAATCGTGCATTGGGAAAATACACAAACACCAGCCAATTGCTTGCACATTCATGGAGATAAGGATCATTTATTGCCTATTCAATATGTGGATTACTCCATTCGGATAAAGGGTGGAGGACATTTCATGGTTTGGAATAAAGCGGCAGAGATATCCTTTCCCATTAGAAACTTTCTGCAATAGCTTATAGGTGGCTTGTATAGGTCATTCTTGCGTAAATTGTCCTTAAATAGCCATTTATCTTTTTGAATTCTATTACCTTTGCTGCCACTATGGCGACAAAACTCTATAACCCATTTCTGGATTTTCATTTTGACAACAAGACCTGTTTCCTTACTGGCCAAGCATTGCACTCCGATAAGGATCATATCCAAGTCTTTCCAGAATGGATGATGGACTCATTCGAATTGGCTGATAAGCCCTTTAAAATGCTGGATGAAAGCATGACGACTTATGGTCAATTGCAATTGCCTTGTACTCCAGAAGTGGCCGAGAAGTTTCATGCTTTGGAAGCAAGTATTCAAGAAGCTGCTCGAAAAGGCTATGAAGGAATGAAAGCTATTCCGCAATTGGAGCTATTTCAATGGATTGGTAAGATGTTGTATGGGGTTGTGTTTAATGAGATTCAGGTAGGCATTCGACAATCTTTTCTCTCTGGTGAGCAAATGAATTTCTCCCAAGCATTGGTGCAGAAATTTAAAAACTTGCATGCCATGTTGCAGTCGATTTTAGTGCCACTAGAGTTTGAACATAAGAATCCATTCACTGTAGAGGTTTTTCCTGTGGATAATGCCGAGAATACCTTTATGTATAGAGATGAGATCAACACCTTGATTTATTCGTTAAGAATGGGTGATTTTGGACTTATCGCTACTCTACAAGATAATGGAACCCATGCTATTTACCACGAGGAAGTATTGGAAAAAGTAAAGGGACATACACTTCATCCTATTCAGTTTGAAGAGATTTGTGCGCGATATTTTTATTCGGCCTATCTGTTTAACCGATTGCCAGAATATACCTATATGGAAGTTCCAGAGAAGGTTTTCGTTGAGCCTATGCCATTAAATGATTGGACCATGAAACCTATCTTTGATAATTGGCAGGTTAAAACTTACGGTCAAGTGCTGGAGAATTTCTGGAAGCCTTGGGGCTATACCTTGTTTGAGATTATCAAAAATCCTGATAGTCCTATGAGTTTTATTCAGGATGCTGATGGGAATTTTAGAAGTTCCATTGACCTTCCAAAGGAATAAGTGAAAAAGACATTTCGGAGAAATTCGTATATTTATTAGAAAAAGGAGGGCTTATGCGTTATTTGATCATGTTGATTTGCTTGAGTTTATCAAGTTTCGCTTTTGGGCAAAAGACCGATACGGTAGATACAAAAATTGTGTTTTCTGTGGATCGATTACCGGAATTTAAAGGTGGTTCTGCAACTTGGCAACAGTTCCTTTCCAGAACGATTGACTTGAATAGAACTTTAGAGGAGATGGACAGCACCCAATATGTCGATTTTGGGGTTCGTCAAACGGCTATTTTAGAGTTTACGGTTTGTGAGGATGGTATGGTATGTGATATTAAGGTCTTGAATAAAGATAAAGTTAGTCCAGCTTTTGCTGCTGAGGCTGTTCGTGTAATGAAGAAATCACCAAAATGGCAACCTGCCATGAAGGATAATAAGCCTGTAAGAACGAGATTCAGACAGAATATTGTTGCGGTATTAGAAGAATAAACTGTTAAACCTCTTTACAGGAAATAAGAGATAAAACAACAGAGCCAACAAATTTATGTATTTGTTGGCTCTGCTGTTTATATGCTGTTGAAAGCATTTTTCAATAAACTTGGATATTACATCTCAAGCTTAAGGAATCGACCAGTTTCACTGCCTTTTTGTTTTATTAAGCCTTCCGGTGTACCTTGGAACAATACTTTTCCACCATCTTTTCCACCTTCAGGTCCCATATCGATAATCCAATCAGCTGCTTTGATCATATCCATATTGTGTTCAATAATCATCATGCTATTACCTCGATCAACTAATCGATTGATAACACCCAAAAGAACATTCACATCTTCAAAGTGTAAACCAGTAGTAGGTTCATCTAGAATATAGAAAGTTTTACCGGTATCTTTCTTAGAAAGCTCGGTAGCTAATTTTACACGTTGCGCTTCACCACCCGATAAAGTCGTTGAAGATTGTCCCAAAGTAATATAGCCTAATCCCACATCTTGTAGGGTTTTAATCTTTCTATAAATGGAAGGGATGTTTTCAAAGAAAACTACCGCTTCATCAATGCTCATGTCCAAGACATCTGAAATGGACTTTCCACGGTATCTCACTTCCAAAGTTTCTCGGTTATAACGCTTTCCATTGCAAGTTTCACAAGGAACTTGAACATCAGGGAGGAAATTCATCTCGATAATCTTCATCCCTGCACCTTGGCAAGTTTCACAACGTCCTCCTTTTACATTGAAGGAGAAACGACCTGGTTTATACCCGCGAATCTTCGCTTCCGGTAATTGAACATACAATGCTCGGATATCAGAGAATACGCCAGTATAAGTAGAAGGGTTAGAGCGTGGCGTACGGCCAATTGGTGATTGATCAATCTCGATTACTTTATCAATATGCTCAAGGCCTTCAATCTTAGAATACGGTAATGGCTTGGCCTTTGCACGGAAGAAGTGATGATTTAAGATAGGATAGAGGGTGCTTGTAATTAAACTGGACTTACCAGAGCCTGATACGCCTGTTACAAGGATTAGTTTACCCAAAGGGATATCTATGCTTACATTCTTTAAGTTATGCCCTTTGGCGCCCTTTAATGACAGTGTATTTCCATTTCCTGATCTTCTCTCCTTAGGCGTTGCAATTTCTTTGGTGCCGTTCAAGTAATCGGTTGTCAAGGTATGTGCCTTCATCAATTGTTTTGGTGTACCTTGTGCTACCACCTTTCCACCAAAAACACCGGCAGCTGGACCCATGTCAATCACATAATCAGCATTCATGATCATGTCTTTGTCATGTTCTACAACCAGTACGGTATTTCCGATATCACGAAGGTTCTTTAGCGCATTGATCAGACGCTCATTATCACGTTGGTGAAGACCAATACTTGGTTCATCCAGAATGTATAGTACATTCACCAATTGAGAACCAATTTGTGTGGCTAGACGAATCCGCTGAGCTTCTCCACCTGATAGTGTTTTTGAACTACGATTTAAAGTCAAGTAATTCAAACCTACATCCAATAAGAATCCGATTCTTGTTTTAATCTCTTTTACAATTTCTGTGGCAATAATATTTTGTCGCTCCGATAAACGGGTTTCAATACCTTGAAACCATTCATTTAAAGCAACAATATCCATATCGGCTAATTCAGCAATGTTCTTCTGATCAACTTTGATATGTAAAGATTCTTTTTTTAATCGAGCACCATGACAAGATGGACAAACTACTTGCGTACGGAAATCCTCTAAAGACTGACTATCTTCCTGGTATTTGGCACTCATTTCCTCTAGCATCTTAAAGATACCTTGAAACTGAATCTGGTATTCTCTAGCTCCGTAAGAGCCATAAGAAACGGTTAATCCAATAGGTTCTTCTCCACCAAATAATAACATGTCAATTGTTTCTTCTGAAAGCTTGTCAATCGCTGTTGTTAAGGAGAAATCAAATTTCTTAGCTACAGCTTTTAAGACAGCAAAAGTCCAAGATTCCCGAACAGGACCTAAAGGAACAATTGCACCTTTCTGAATACTTAAGCTGCGATCAGGGATAACTATTTTTTTGTCTATTTCGTAGATGTATCCCAATCCATCACATTGCGGACAAGCACCGTAAGGAGAATTGAACGAAAAGGAATTAGGTTGTGGCTCATCATAGGAGATACCGGATTCTGCATCCATCAAATACCTACTGAAGAACTGCTCTTTATTTTCTTTATTAGCAATCTTAATAATCCCTTTTGAGGTTTTTAAGGCTTGACCAATACTGTCGAATAATCTTTTGCGGGAATTGACTTCCACGATAATGCGATCCACTACAATTTCAATATCGTGGATCTTATACCTATCGACTTGCATTTTAGGTGCAATATCAAGTATTTCTCCATCGACACGAACTTTGGTGTAACCCTGCTTACGAATCTGTTCAAATAGTTCGCGATAATGTCCCTTACGACCTTTGACAACAGGAGCCAAGATGTAGATGCCCTCTCCGTTAAAATCATTTAAAATACGGTCTGTAATTTCATCATCAGACATCCGCTCCATTTTCTTGCCAGTCACATAGGAGAAAGCTTCTCCAATACGTGCATACAACAAACGCAAGAAATCGTAGATCTCGGTAATAGTACCAACTGTTGAACGCGGATTCTTGGAAGTTGTCTTCTGTTCAATGGAAATTACTGGACTCAATCCTGAAATTTTATCCACATCAGGGCGTTCCATGCCACCTAAAAACTGACGGCTATAAGCCGAAAATGTCTCCATATAACGGCGCTGTCCTTCAGCATAGATGGTATCAAATGCTAGCGAAGATTTTCCACTACCACTCAATCCAGTTATTACTACCAATTGATTTCTAGGAAAGGATACGTCTATATTTTTTAGATTGTGAACTCGAGCACCAAATACTTCTACCTCGCTTTGGTCCCCAAGGTCTACTGTTTTTCGTTGGGCCATTAATGTCGTCATTTGCAAGGGGCAAAGTTACAGATTTTTAGTGGGCTTACGATATGACCTTTTGGTTAATCTTTGATTATGAGAGCAAAATGAAAAGTATTACCTTTATTTAACAAATCTAACTATTTTGAAGAAACTCGACGTCAGTAAGCATGAAAGGGAAATCATTGAGGATGCTATAAAACATTGGCAGGAACAATCACTATTGGATGCTGAAAAAGCCAAAGTATTACAGGCTAATCTGGATGATAAAGGTTTTGAATGGGGGATGCTTGCACGTTATGCCTTCTGGATAGCGCTAGCTTCATTAATATTTTCAGTCGTTTCCCTATTCTCTGATGGCTATTTATCAGATCTGGTCGAGCGATTTTATGAAACTCCTAATGTAGTGTTCTGCCTAGGCTTTGCAGCCATCGCTGTATTTTTCTATGCCTTAGGTTTTCGAAATAAAGCCAATAACCCGGATAAAAACTTCTCCAATGAAACACTGATGTTGGCTGGTGCATTTGCTACAGCAGCAAGTATAGGTTTCCTTGGTCAGATATTGGACCGTAATGAAAACCATTATACGTTGATGTTCCTCTTATCCATCTTGATTTATGGGGTGTTGGCGGTGAAGATAAAATCCAAACTACTTTGGGTATTTACATTAGTGGCACTAGGAATATGGTTTGCTACTGAAACCGCTTACCATAGCAATTGGGGATTCAAATTCTGGGGTATGAATTATCCTTTACGATTCACCATATTCGGTGCTTTATTAACAGCATTCGCTTATTTCATACAACCTAAGCTCAAAAGCATTGATTATTTCCAATCCACCAGCTTTGTGGTTGGATTGCTCTATTCCATGATTGCCCTTTGGTTATTATCCATCTTTGGTAACTACAGTGACTTTGATAAATGGTCTTCAGTAAGACAATATGAAATCTTCTATTGGGGATTACTAGGAATAGGGGTGTCCCTAGGCTTGGCAATTTATGGTATGAAAACCAAAGACCATGCTGCTCGTGATATCGGATTTGTATTCTTTATCTTAAATCTCTACACCCGCTTTGTGGAGTACCTTTGGGATAATATCAATAGAACCATTTTCTTCTTATTGTTGGCAGTCTCCTTCTGGTTTGTAGGCCGATGGGCAGAGAGCATATGGAAGAAAAAACCTGGCGTGTGAGACCGCTACACTATTAGATGTTAGATTTGAGACCGCTACGCTGTTAGATTTGAGATGTGAGAAAGTAAGGCGGAAATCTTCTGGAAATGTTTAATTAGCAAAGTTCCATACTTCCTTTGCAATTATCTTGTTTCTGTCGTTCTCCATTTTATGTAGGGGCGATGCATGCATCGACCGATATAAATTCCAACAATCAAAATCCTCATAACATGCAAAAGCCACCCTAAGGTGGCTTTTAATATTTAAAGATATTTTTTAGAATCTTATAAGTGGATTACTTCACCGTACGCATCAGCTACAGCTTCCATAATCGCCTCACTCATGGTTGGGTGAGGGTGAACTGCTTTTAACACCTCATGTCCTGTAGTCTCTAATTTACGAGCTACCACTACCTCAGCGATCATTTCAGTTACATTAGCACCAATTAAGTGTGCTCCTAAGAATTCACCATATTTAGCATCGAAGATAACTTTTACGAAACCATCTTTTGCTCCAGCAGCAGATGCTTTACCAGATGCTGAGAATGGGAATTTACCCACTTTAATCTCATATCCTGCTTCTTTAGCTGCTTTTTCTGTGAATCCAACAGATGCAATCTCTGGTGTACAGTAAGTACATCCAGGGATGTTGTTATAGTCAATAGGATCTACATGTAGTCCTTTGATTTTCTCCACACAAGTGATACCTTCAGCAGAAGCAACGTGTGCTAAAGCTTGACCTTTAACGATATCTCCGATAGCATAAACACCATCGATATTTGTTTTGTAGAAATCATCAACTAATACACGTCCTTTATCGGTTTTAACACCAACTTCTTCCAAACCTAAGTTCTCGATATTTGGCGTAATACCTACTGCAGATAATACAACTTCAGCTTCGATAGTTTCTGTTCCTTTGTCAGTTTTGATGCTTACTTTACATAAATCACCTTTGGTGTCAACGGATTGAACTTCGGATTTAGTTAGGATATTGATACCTGCTTTTTTCAGGGATTTCTCTAATTGTTTTGATACCTCTTCGTCTTCTACAGGAACGATACGGTCCATGAATTCAACGATAGTAACTTTAGTACCGATAGCGTTGTAGAAATAAGCAAATTCTACACCGATGGCACCAGAACCAACAACGACCATAGATTTAGGCTGTTGTGGAAGATTCATTGCTTGACGGTAACCGATGATTTTCTTGCCATCTTGAGGAAGATTAGGTAATTCTCTAGAACGAGCACCTGTAGCAAGGATAGTGTGTTTAGCAGTATATTCTTTTGTAGAGCCATCTTCAGCTTTAACTTCGATTTTACCACCTTTTTTGATTTTCGCAGTACCCATGATCACGTCGATCTTGTTTTTCTTCATCAAGAATTGGATACCCTTACTCATTCCTTCAGCAACACCACGACTTCTCTTTACGATTGCTCCGAAGTCTGCTTCACCACCGTTTACTTTAATTCCGTAATCGGCAGCATGGTTTAAGTATTCAAATACTTGTGCACTTTTTAGAAGTGCTTTGGTAGGAATACAGCCCCAGTTAAGACAGATTCCGCCTAATGATTCACGTTCAATAATGGCCGTTTTGAAACCTAATTGTGAGGCTCTGATCGCCGCAACGTATCCGCCAGGACCACTACCAATAACAATAATGTCGTAATTCATAAATATTAAGTGTCGTTATGTTTGCAAAATACAATTCCTCAAAAGTACGCATTTTTTTATTTAGTGCAGTCATTACTTTTTCCTCAAAAACCCGCCTATTTATTCAAATATGTCATTTCGAGGTCACTTCCTCTAGAATCATTTCCTTTACAAGGGGCATTTCCCTTTCTTTGCGCTGACTAATAGTATCATGTATGTTAAAAACACTTCAAATTTCCGCACTTATTGAAGCGATCTCCGCTATTTTACTGTTTTTTGTTGCCATGCCTTTAAAATACATTTTCCATAACGATACCATCATGCGTCCAGTAGGAATGGCACACGGTGTTTTATGGATTATTTTTGTGGTATTATTAATCGCATGTTGGAGCACGTATAAATGGTCTTTCAAGAAATTCGCTAAGTATTTCATTTTCGGGACACTACCAGTTTTATCCTTTTGGGTAGAAAAAGATCTAAAGAGAGAATTAAATGCACAAAAAGAAGTGGTTTAATCCCGCTTTTTCATATCCTTCTCAATGCCCATATAGGCATAGGTGATCTCGGTTTTACCGTGAGGGGTCGGTACGCCATCCTTATCCAGATTGACAAATACCAATTTATCAATGGAGAGGATGGTCATTCTGCTGATCTTATTTCTCACCACACAACGCATCGTCAATGATGTCCTTCCGAAGTCAATAGCCTCAATCCCCAATTCGATAATATCACCCTGCTTGGCCGCACTCTCAAAGTTAATTTCCGAGATGTACTTCGTCACCACATGCGGATTACCCAACTGCACAATAGCGTAAATTACTGCCTCTTCATCTATCCAGCGTAATAAAGTGCCCCCAAATAATGAACCATTTGGATTCAAATCCTCAGGCTTCACCCATTTCCTAGTGTAAAAGTTCATGTTGTCGTTTTGTTAATATTCGATTGCTTTAAGATAAGAAGATGCACTATAAGTATCAAAAGTTTTTGTATTAACCTGTTAATGCATGTATCAAGCCAATATCAAATAGTCCTATGCTCCCATTGCAATCAAAACAAAGAGTTCCTACATCCCACATCTAACAGCGCAGCGGTCTCAAATCTCATATCTCATATCTAAAAAAAAGACTCCCGATTGAATTACAATCGGGAGCCTTTTTTTTTATTTCACAACGCTTACGCGTGGATTGCTCTATTAGAAGTAGCAGCAAGAGCTGCCTCTTTGAATGCTTCAGTGAAAGTAGGGTGAGCATGACAGATTCTACCGATATCTTCAGCAGATGCGCGGTATTCCATAGCTACTACCGCTTCAGCGATCATATCTGCAGCACGTGGACCAATCATGTGTACACCTAAGATTTCATCCGTATCGGCATCAGCAAGTACTTTGATGAAACCATCTGTATCACCAGATGCCTTCGCACGTCCAGATGCTTTGAAAGAGAAGCTACCAGATTTGTATTTCTTACCTTCTTCTTTTAATTGCTCTTCTGTTTTACCAACAGAGGCAACTTCTGGCCAAGTATAAACTACACCAGGGATTAAGTTATAGTCGATATGTGGTTTTTGACCAACGATACGTTCCGCTACATAGATACCTTCGTCTTCTGCTTTGTGAGCTAACATGGCACCTTTAATAACATCACCAATAGCATATACACCTTCAACAGAAGTTTCCAAGTGATCATTTACCGGGATTTTATTTCCACGTTCTTCGGTTTTAATACCGATATTCTCTAAACCTAGACCTGCGGTATAAGCCGTTCTACCAACAGCTACGATACAGTAATCGCCCTCGATTTCTACAGCTTGACCTTTTGCATCTTCAGCAGTTACAATAACTTTTTTGCCTTTAGTAGCAGCACCAGATACTTTGTGACCCATCAAGAATTCCATACCTAAGTTCTTTTTCAAGACACGTTGTAATTCTTTACCTAAGCCAGCATCCATCGTTGCAATGATAGATTTTGCATATTCTACCACGGTAACTTTAGCACCTAAGCGTGCATATACCGATCCTAATTCTAAACCGATAACACCACCACCAATAACGATTAAGTTCTTAGGAACTTCCGTAAGGTTTAATGCTTCAGTAGATGTAATGATACGTTTTTTGTCAACTGGCAAGAAAGGTAATGCCGTAGGCTTAGAACCTGTAGCGATGATAATGTTTTTACCTTTAATTTCTTCTGTAGCCCCATCTTCTTTTGTGATTTTGATGGTGTTTTTATCTACAAATGAACCAACACCTTGGAAGCTGTCGATTTTATTTTTCTTGAAAAGGAAAGTAATACCAGCGGTATTTTGGGCAATGACATCGTTTTTACGATCGATCATCTTTTTCATGTCCAACTTAAGGTTGCTTAAGCTGATACCGTGCGCTTCAAAATTGTGCGCCGCATTGTGGTAGTGCTCTGAAGAGTCTAATAATGCCTTGGATGGGATACAACCTACATTTAGACAGGTACCACCAAATGTGCTATATTTTTCGATAACTGCTGTTTTTAAGCCTAATTGGGCACAACGGATAGCGGCAACATAACCACCTGGACCACTACCGATTACGATTACGTCGTATTGCATAGAATTCGGATTTGTTTTATCCGACAAATTTAGTATTTAAAAGCATATTAAGCGAAGCATTTTTCAGATAATAACAGGCAATCGTATGCATGCACTCATATTTTACAACATTTCTAAGTCAAATTTTTATCGCAACAAAAAAGGGGAGTCTTTTTAGTAAGACTCCCCCTCATGTATTTTATCCTAAGAATGGAATTGTAGGGATTATTCCGCAACAATTTGTCCATTCATAATACCGTAGTGGCCAGGGAAACTACATAAGTACGTGTAAACCCCTTTTTCTAAAGTGAACGTGATTTTATCTTGCTCACCTGGACCTAACAATTTCGTATGTGCCACGATTGATGATAAAGAGGATTTAGGAATGTACTCATTGTCTGCAGCAGCAGCAGCCTCAGCTCCAAAAGTCGCTTTATCTACGCCTGGTTTTAATACAACGATATTATGTCCCATTGATTCCTTTGGTTGAGAACCTACATTTTTTAAGGTCAATTCAACCGGCTCACCTGCTTTCACACGAATCAAGTTGATGTTAAATTGCATTTGGTCATTACCTTCAACTGTCCATTGGTTGGAAAGCGTAACATTTTCAATCCCCGGAACAGTTGTTTCTGTAGCTGCACTAGTTTCGGTTGAACTTGCTGTTTCGTTAGTTGCAGTTTCAGTTTTCTTTTCTGAGTTTCCACCACATGATGCCAATCCAATTGCGATGGCTAAGGCTGGAACAAAAAATAATTTCTTCATAGCTGATTGTTATATATTTTTAACGAATTTACTATTAATAATCCATTAATGCACTTTTCACCCTCATTATGGTGTCAAATTCATGTTTTTATTCTTGGTCGTAACAGCTATAATCTTTTGATATAACTCAATTGGGTCAAATGGTTTCCCAATAACGCCGTCGGCCCCAGCACGATAAGCTGCCGCTTGTTCATGCTCCAACACCGATGCTGAAATCGTAATAATAGGAATACCATGCTTTTCCGGAGCACTATGATTCTTGATTTCCTTAATTGCCTCAAAACCACTCATGATTGGCATATGTGTGTCCATCAAGATTAAATCGTAGTTATTATGCTCCACTTTCTCTAATGCCAATTGCCCATTCTTGACAATGTCCACCTCACAGTTCCAACTGCGTAGCATATGTGCTAGCATAAAGGAGTTCAAATCATTGTCCTCTGCTACTAACACGCGCATATCATTGAATTTAGGGAAGCTATTATAGGTTGGAACCTCCTTGTTTTTGTCCTCAATCTCTTTAGTCGAAGACTCAAACCAACCTTCGAAATAAAAAGAAGATCCTTCCCCATAAACACTTTCAGCCCCAATATTACCATTTAGTAGATTGGCAAGACGTTTTACGATTGCCAAGCCTAATCCGGTACCGCCGAATTTCTTCGTAATACCATCATCCGCTTGCTCAAAGGCCATAAAGATCTTCTCAACCGACCCTTCCTTGATCCCAATTCCCGTATCTTTCACGGTAAATCGAAGACGATGATTGTTGTTTTTCTTTTCAACCTCCGTAATAACCAGATCAATGGAACCTCGCTCTGTAAATTTCAAGCTATTGGAGATAAAATTGCTAATGATTTGTTGTAAACGCAGCGAATCATAACGTATATATTGTGGTACAGAATCTCCAACGTCAATCTGAAAATCCAACTGTTTATGGTTTGCCTTGATCTTAAAGATGCGTTCAATATCTTCAATCATTTTGGTCAAAGAGAAATCCTCGTATTCTATTTTTAACATTCCTGAATCAATCTTCGAGAGGTCAAGAATGTCATTGATGATGAGCAATAAGGACTGCGAGGCATTATCCAGTCTTTTCAGCCAATCCTTTTGTTCATTAGATAGTTCCGAACTTTTAAACATGTGCATGATGCCCATAATACCATTTATCGGCGTACGGATCTCATGACTCATATTCGCTAGAAAGATTTCTTTTGATTTACGTGCTTGTATAGCTTCTTCCTTTGTTTTTAGCAATTCCATACGTGAATCTTCCAGTTCCTTATTCTTTTTGATAAGTTCTTGTTGGATTAAAATTTGTTGAACAAAGGATTTTACTTTTGCAATGGTAATTTCCGGATTTAAGGGCTTGTAGAGATAATCTACTGCGCCACTTTCCAAACCTTGGAGCAGGTATTTGTCCTCCTTGGAAATTGCAGTGACCATGATTGCCATGATATGGCTTGTTTTTGGATTCGATTTCAACAAAGAAACAAATTCAAAACCATTAATATCGGGCATTTGAACATCAACTAAAGCTATGGAGATGTCATCTTTCCAACAGATCTTCAACGCCTCATTAGGGTCCGTAGAACTGATGATATTAATATGCTCAACATCCTGCAGTAGCGCATGTAAGCTAATGATATTTTCTTCCTTATCGTCTAATATCAAAATGTTGATTGGTTTCATGTTGTTTATTAAGTAATAGATCTGAAAAAATTGATTATATGTTCGTTGGGAAGAGCCTGTACATGTTTTGTCATGGATAATCCACTCTTAGGCATCGTATCTATTACGGCCTCTTTTGGGTCTTGAACATAACATAAAGCTCCTGCTTCTTCTAATAATTTTAATCCTTTTGCACCGTCTGTATTGGCTCCAGACAACAGAAATGATGTAGTTTCTTTTGCATACAATTCCGCTAACGACTCAAAGAATACGTCTATGGATGGTCGGGAGAATTGTACAGGTTCAGAGATGTCTAAAGAAAATTGCATGCCTGGTTCTGCTAATGTATGGTAACCTGGAGGCGCAAAATATATGTTATTTGCCAAAATAGGATATTTGTCTTTGATGGAAATAACATTACGTTCCAAACGTTTAGACAAACTACTCTCTATTTTTGTTTCATATTTTGAGTTTCGATGGAGAACGATTATGATGGCCGACTGAAATTTCTCAGGAAGGTGTTCTAAAATCTCCACGATTAATTCATAGGCTCCTGCTGAACCCCCAATTGCATATATGTGATTAGCCAATGAATCCATCCCTATTTTATTTTCTGATAGATGTTGAATTCCTTGTCTACCACTTTGAAATTTGCCATAACAGGATGTTTCAAAATCGTTTCTTTTGTTCCTAAACACAGAAAGCCAAACAAAGCCAAAGACTCATAAAACAAATTAATGACCCGTTCTTGTAATTCCAGGTCAAAGTAAATCAGGACATTCCTACAGGTGATTAAATGAAATTCATTGAATACCTGGTCACTTGCTAGATTGTGCGTAGAAAATAATATGTTCTGCCGGATGTCGTGATTGATAATGGCTGCTTCATAGCGAGCGGTATAGTATTTGGAAAGGCTTTCCTTCGAATTGTAAGTGTTGAAGTTATCGGAGTATTCCTTGAATTTCCGCAATGGATAAATACCTTTTTTTGCGATGTCCAAAACCTTACTATTGATGTCTGTCCCATAGATAAAAGAACGATCGTATAGATTGTTTTCTTTGAGCAAGATCGCTAAAGAATAGACCTCCTCACCTGTAGAACATCCAGCACTCCAGATCTTTATACGAGGAAAGGTTTGAAGGTAGGGGATAATCTCGGTATTCAGGCGATTAAAGAAAGCTGGGTCACGAAACATTTCCGTCACATTGACGGTCACTTCTTGAATAAAGAATTGTTGAAAACCTGGAATATTGATTAGGGCATTCTTAAGGTCTACAAAATCTAAACTCTCTAAATTCATAATCCGTTGGATTCTGCGTTTTAAAGAAGACCTTGTATAGCCCGAAAGATCAAAATCTGATACGTTTTTTAATAAAAATATCAATTCCTCAATCTCAGGAAAGGTGATGTCATATGTCACTTTTAACTCAGCCATACTTGCATTAATGATACTAAGCGATCTAAATCAATTGGTTTACTTACATAATCATTTGCTCCAAGCTCGATGGATTTCTCTCGGTCACCTTTCATTGCTTTCGCTGTAACAGCGATTATAGGTAAGTTGTTATTTTTCTTGTTTTTGCGAATCTGCTGTATAGCTTCATAACCATCCATTTCCGGCATCATAATATCCATCAATACAATGTCGATTTTCTTCTCTGGATTTTCAACCAATTGCACAGCCTCTAAACCATTGTTCGCAATCTCAATCTTCATGTTGTACTGCTGTAATGAGGAGGTCAATGCAAATACATTTCGCATATCATCATCAGCTATCAGCACGGTCTTATTCTCCAATACACTTGCTCCGAAATTCTCTTGCGGATCTATTTTATCCAGATTCTTAATCGGACTATATGCCGGCGTAGCCAATTTATTTAAGAACAAATTTACTTCATCAATCAGTCTATTATTAGATTTACTGGATTTTAAAACCATGGACTGTGTATGACGTAATATACGCTCCGTTTGTTCTGAAGTCAAATCATAAGCCGTATTGATAATGACTGGCAATTTCTCAAATTCTGGATTTGCTTTGATTCTATCCAGCATCTCCAAACCACTACCATCAGGTAACTTAATGTCCAAAATAATGCAGTCTAGGTTCTTTTCCTGCTCTAGTTTTTTCATGCCAGATTCAATGGTAAAAGCTTGAATCACATTAATGTTTTGTTCTGCGAATGCCTTTTTGATGAGGTCACTTTGAAACTCTTGATCTTCAATCAACAGGATTTTCTTTAGTTCCTTATTGATATTGATCTGAATATTTTCAAAGGCTGAGGCAATACTTTCTTCTGTTACCGGTTTTGCCATAAAACCAATAGCCCCTGATTCTAAGAAATCTTTTTTATCAAAATTAGCGGCAGACATCATATGAATAGGGATGTGCTTGGTCGCAGGATCATTTTTCAGTGTTTTTAATACTTGCCATCCATCTGCCAATGGAAGCATCACATCCAATATGATTGCATCCGGCTGTTTATGTCTAGCCATTTGAATACCTGCAATACCATCATAGGCATTCATCGTTTCGAAACCAAATCCTGTAGAGAAACCTTTCAGAATATCGGCAAAATTGACATCATCCTCAATGATCAAGATGCTTTTACCGGCTGCTTTTTCCGTGTTTTCAGTCTTTTCTGAGACTTTAGATTCAACTTTAGCTTCTTGGTTTGAAGCAGCTTTTGTAGGAGATGACTCTTTTCTCTCTTTGGTGTTTTGCTTCGGTTTTTCCTGTTCTTCTGAAGTAGGAACTTCGGCTAAATAGGGGATGATTAAAGTAAATGTACTTCCTTCACCAAGAGCACTTTGAAGGGATATTCGGCCATTTAATAATGATGATATTTCTCTAGAAATGGAAAGTCCTAATCCGGTTCCACCATATTTGCGACTCGTCGAGCCATCTTCTTGACGGAAGGCCTCAAATATTAAGGCTTGTTTGTCCTCCGATATACCAATTCCAGAATCTCGAACAGCGAACTGTAAATTCCCAGCTTGCTGACTGATGGTTAATTCTATTTTTCCCTTCTTGTCCGTAAACTTGAATGCATTCGATAAGAAGTTTTTAAGCACTTGTTCTAATCGATATTCATCCGTCACGAAATGTTCAGGAGCCTCTGAGATGTCTATATCAAATTGTATAGACTTCTCTTTCGCCAATTCCTTGAATAAGGACTCCATGTTTAAAGCAAACTCTCGAGTATCAATCTGCTCTTTCATCATTTCTACCTTACCCGACTCAATCTTCGCCAAATCCAATAACTCATTGATTAATTGCAATAGATCAGAGCCTGCATTGTGAATCACAGATGCATATTTCGTTTGCTCCTCATTCAGGTTCTTCTGTTTGTTATCCTGAAGAAGCTTAGCAAGAATCAAAATACTATTCAGAGGGGTCCGTAATTCATGGCTCATGTTGGCCATAAATTCAGACTTATATTTACTCGCTTGCTCGACTTCAACAATTTTCTGTTCCACGATATTATGCGCTTCATTCAACTCCAAGTTCCGACGTTCCAATTCAGCAGCTTTTTCATTCAACTCCTTATTGGCTTGCGACAATTCCTCTTGTTGAACACGAAGCTCCTCTTCCGATGCTTCTAGCAAGTTTGTTTTATAAACCAATTCTTCATTGGTAATACGAAGTTCTTCTTGTTGTGCTTCCAGTTCTTCTGTTTGTCTCTGGGTTTCGGCCAATAACTCTTCAACCAACGCATGATTTTGTCTGGAGTGTAATGTTGAACCGATAGATTGTGTTGTACGGTCAAGGTAATTTAAGATACTCTCTTTTTTACCTTCCGGAAAAGAGCCAATTATTTCTAATACTCCGATACAATAATCTTCATTTATTATAGGGAAAATAATAACATCGGCTTCTAAATTTTTTATAGTAGCTGTTTGTATATGGGTTCTATTGAGGTCCTGAATAGGAAGAATCTGCGGTTTTTTTTCTTCTGCAACAGCACCAAGTATTCCATCACTCATCAAAAACTGATTGATCGTCTCCTTACTTTCCAGTCCTTTA
Organism: Sphingobacterium kyonggiense; assembly: GCF_039536825.1. Lineage (NCBI taxonomy): Bacteria > Pseudomonadati > Bacteroidota > Sphingobacteriia > Sphingobacteriales > Sphingobacteriaceae > Sphingobacterium > Sphingobacterium kyonggiense. The sequence continues at coordinate 240,337 of NZ_BAAAZI010000010.1, read as the reverse complement.
CTATATCTTAAGGAAAATTGATAGGAGTCAATTTTGCGAACATAAAAGGCTGCAGCATAAAAATTCACCACATCAGCAATGAAATTTACAGATTTTTTCGCGATTTCCTGTTCGCTTAGGAGACCATTAATTTGATTGTGGATTTTGGATGAGTTTTGAAGTACCCAATTGACATCCTCCAATTTTTTAGTGGTTTCCATCAGATTCTGGTTAAGATCTCGCCCACGTTTTCCTGTCTTCCGTAAATGTGCAAGGATACGCATGGTCTGCAATAGCACCAATAATATCACAAGAAGGGAGAATATTCCAAAAATGATCGTATATCTTCTTGTCTTATCCAGGTTACTATGACCCTCTGCCACTTTATCTTTTCGACGTTGAACAACCTCATTGGTGATTTTATTGCTTACTTCAACAATTCTTTCTTGCTCTTCAGCTAATCGTTGTGGGACATTATTGAGGTTCTGAATAACTTGATTTTTTTCTTCAAAAAATGAAGTACTCATAGCCTTCGCATCCGCCAATGAAACTATAGGTTTTTCAATTAAGCTATTCTTTTCTTCTAGTTTTTTTAAGCTATTGGAGATTTGTCCTTTAAGTTGATCCTCTAAGATGCCGTTTTGTTGACTTTGAAGATTTTTATACTTGGAAAACTTCTGAATAGCAATTTCCCATTGCTGGATTTCATTAAATTTTTCTTGTGAAAGTGTCATATACTCATCTACCTGAGAGGAATATGCATTCTGTTTATCCAAGAAAAACCAAAATGAAAATATAATGATGAGATAGGCAACGATGGTACTGCCTATAAACTGCCACCTTAATAAACTGAGTTTGTTCATGTCTCGTTAATAAAAGCTTGATATTAAAATCAAAAAACCTGGATTAGCAACAATAAACGATGTTGTTGATTTCAAGTTTAGATCTGAAGTGCAGCTAACTGCGTTGTTTGTTTTAAATGTTAAGTAATAAGCCACATAATACTAGGTTGAAACGCTAAAAATGAAAACTACCGTTTTCTAACTTTTCATTCAAAGTATGGAATTTATGCGAAAAATTGCTACAAAATTCTAAATTTTTGTTTAAACTTTTACTTTCATTCTCTAATTTTTTAACAATTAATTCGTTGATGCGATAAAAACAAAACTTATTCGATAATCCTTGTATCATTTTTATAAGAATTCAGCTGGTTTTTTTGGAGCTTTGAAAGTTGTGAAATGTTTTTTTAATAGAGTAGAAGGGTAAGGAACTTATGGATTCTCGAAATATTTATTATCTTTAGTTACATATAAAAATTATTAATCCTTATTGCATGGAAGCACCTGTTCAATTAATTCTAATTATTATCGGTTCTGTAATTGGTATATTCGTATTATTATACCTATTGCCCCTAAATCTTTGGTTCACTGCCCAATTATCCAATGTTAAAATCAGTTTATTGAATTTGGTGTTGATGCGTCTGCGGAAAGTATCACCTGCCTTGGTTACCAATGCGATGATTACATCTACAAAAGCAGGTTTAAAAATCACGAGTAATGAAATTGAAACGCATTATTTAGCTGGGGGTAATGTCAATAAAGTAATCAAAGCTTTAATCTCAGCAGATAAAGCGAATATCCCTTTAGATTTTAAATTAGCAACGGCGATTGACTTGGCTGGCCGTGATGTATTTGATGCGGTACAGTTATCCGTAAACCCACAAGTTATCAATACACCTCCAGTTGCTGCGGTAGCTAAAGATGGGATTCAGTTAATCGCGAAAGCGCGTGTAACGGTACGTGCTAATATCAATCAATTAGTCGGAGGTGCTGGTGAAGAGACCATCCTAGCGCGTGTCGGTGAAGGTATTGTAACAACAATCGGTTCTTCAACTAATCATAAAGAAGTATTGGAAAATCCTGATCGTATTTCTAAAACAGTTCTTGCTAAAGGGCTAGACTCTGGTACTGCATTTGAGATTCTTTCTATTGATATTGCTGATATCGATATCGGTGAAAACGTTGGTGCAAAACTACAGACTGATCAAGCAGAGGCTGATTTGAAAGTAGCGAATGCACGTGCGGAAGAACGTCGTGCAATGGCGGTAGCTACTGAACAAGAGATGCGTGCTAAAGCACAAGAAGCTAAAGCGAAAGTTATTGAAGCAGAATCGCAAGTGCCACTTGCTATGGCTGAAGCTTTTAGAAATGGTAATCTTGGTGTAATGGATTATTATAAAATGCAAAACTTACAAGCAGACACCGATATGCGTACTTCCATATCGAAACCAAATGGTCCAGAAAAGAAATAATAAACTCCAATAATAAAAATATGGAAATGCCCATAGCAACACATTTGCTATGGGCATTTTTTATGAAATTTATACCCTTTTCTATGCTTTCTATTCTTTTTCCGAGGTTATATTTCTGTATAAGATAGTCTCATTTTTGTTGTGAATTTCTGTGGTCTTTTGTCTGCTATCTGACGTCTTTCCTATTGGTTTCCTTCGATACTTATTCGGATCTCCTTCGGAACTTGTTCGGATCTCCTTCGGATCTCGTTCGGTTCCGACCGAACGAGTTCCGAACAAGATCCATATCATATCCAAGGAAAATGCGTAGCAGTATCAAAGCAATATCGACCAGATTATGATGTTATTTACTTCCTAATAAGTGGTAATACTAATGTTGATGTTGTCATTCCAAAATTCGTTGGATTAATTTAAGGTGAAAATACTTGCAAAGAACAGATGGAAAATAGGCTAACCTGTAAAAAGAAAAAACCCTGACGATGGGCGCCAGGGTTTGATACTAACCAATTATAAACCTAAATTATGAAAAGACAATTTTAAATTAATTCTACGTTACCGCTGAATTGTTCCACAAAAGTACAGCAGAAATTGGTAACTGCAAAGCATTTGGATAAAAAAGTTGCATGAGCAACTATAATCTGACAATTCTCTGATTTATCTGTTTGAACAGATAAGGGAATGGCTGTTTTTGATTAATTAAAGGGTAAATTGGATCGAAAAACTTTCCTTACATTTGGGAAAAATGCGAATATGATTTTTCAAAAGCTCAAACACATTAAAGCGGTTATCTTGGATGTTGATGGTGTCATGACAGATGGTTCCATTCATGTGACAGAGGAGGGGCATCAATTGCGGACTTTCTACGTCAAGGATGGTTATGCTATGCAATTGGCTATTAAACGAGGTTTGCCGATATGGGTGATTTCGGGAGGACGTTCAGAAGGGGTTCGCAAGCGTATGCTTGGCTTAGGAATCACCGAAGTTCATTTAGGAGTAAGCGATAAGTTAGCCCTTTTGCAAGATTTGATGGGTAAATATAACTTGAGCAAGGAAGATTTATTATATATGGGAGATGATCTTCCGGATTTTGAAGTGATGCAAGCGGTAGGATTTGCTTGTTGTCCTTCGGATTCCATTGAAGAAATTAAGGAGATTAGTCATTACATGTCGCCTTTTGCTGGTGGAAAGGGAGCAGTTCGAGATATTTTAGAGAAGGTTATGAAACTGCAAGGAATTTGGAGTGTAGAAACCAGCATTAAAAGTATCTGATGATTTTACAAGAACGTTTGAAAACAATCGAAGTGATCTTAGGGTCTAAATCACCTCGTAGAAAAGAATTGTTGTCCGACATGGACATAGCCTTCCAAGTTGAGGTTCGCGAAACAGATGAAAGCTATGACCCAAACCTAAGTCCAATTCAGATTGTACAACATATTGCGGATGCTAAATTGGCTGCATTCCCCTCAGATGAATTTGCTGATAAATTAGTTATCTGCGCAGATACTATCGTCTTGGATGAAAAGGGAGCAGTGTTGGGAAAACCAAAAGACCTAAACGAAGCAAAGGAAGTCATCCAAGGCCTATCTGGAAAAATGCACTGGGTCTATACCGCAGTTTCCTGCGCATACCAAAATCAATTTATTCGCTTTGTAGAAGAAACCCAAGTATGGTTAAATAACCTTACTGAAGCGGAAATCGAGTACTACGTGCAAAAATATCAACCACTGGATAAAGCCGGCTCCTACGGCATCCAAGAATGGATCGGTAGAATCGGAATCGGAAAGATAATTGGCTCCTATGAAAACGTCATTGGCTTGCCAACCGCTAGGTTGCAAGTGGAATTGAAGAAAATTTTTAGTATTTAGTGGTTAGTGTAAAGACCTATGACTGAACGAGATGTGTGAGAACGCTTCGCTGTCAGAGGAGGAAGTTTGTTTGGATATTTCCGTTTCATGTAGAGGCGATGCATGCATTGCCCGCAGTCAGATACAACCATTAAACTCATTTAAACACACCATTAAAAAGCAACAGTCTTTTAAAATCTGTCGCCTTTCTCTATATAGCTTGAAGTTCTTTCGGCAAGCCTCAAGATGACAGGCTTGGTAGGGAAGAAACAAAGATTCTTCGCTTCGCTCTGAATTGGAAGTTGCATACTTTTTATCCACCCGCCTTTGATCCAATACCACCCCCCCCTAATCCAATCTTTTAATCCACAAAAAAGACCCATGGTTTTTCCGCCATAGGTCTAAATAATAAATACTTTCTACTAAATACTATTTTAGCTTACAAGCAGCTTATAGCCTTTACCATGTACATTGACAATTTCGACACTTGGGTCTTCTTTGAGGTATTTTCTTAGCTTACTCAAGAACACGTCCATACTACGGCCTGTGAAATAGTTGTCATCATGCCATATTTTGATCAATGCTTCTTCACGGGTGAGGACATCGTTTTTCTTCAGACATAACAAACGGAGCAATTCCGCTTCTTTGGTGGAAAGCTTTTGTTGTTGTCCTTTGAAAGAGATAATTTGACTGGTATAATCGAAGAAGTATTCGCCGATTTCAAATTTGTCCGATATTTCTTCTTCCTTGTCTTTGGATGCACGTTTAAGAAGTGCATTGATCCGAAGAAGTAGTTCTTCAACACGGAAAGGTTTCGTGATGTAATCATCACCACCAAGCTCAAAGGCTTGGGTTTTATCCTCCATCATGCCTTTTGCAGTGGCATAGATAATGGGGATTGTCTGATTGATCTTGCGAATATCTTTTCCCAAAGAGAAGCCGTCTTTTTTAGGCATCATGACATCTAGGATGCAGAGGTCAAATTCCTCCTTACGAAAAGCTTCCATCGCTTCCTGTCCATCGACACAAAGTACAACATCAAACTTTCCTTTTAACTCCAAATAGTCTTTGAGTAATTCACCCAAATTTGGGTCATCCTCTGCTAATAATATCTTTTGATTCATAAATTTTCAAGCTATATAGTTTAAGATACCTCTTTTTAGGAGTTTCTTAATGGTAAAATCACTTCAAATTGTGTGCCTTTATCTTTTTCAGACTTCACAGTTATCCTTCCGTTTAATCTTTTGATGATATCATTCACATAACTTAAGCCTAGTCCAAAACCTTTTACATTATGGATATTTCCAGTTGGGATACGGTAAAATTGGTCAAAAATCTTCTCCGCCTGATCCTTCGTCATCCCAATCCCTTTATCGGAAACCGATATCACAATATTTTTTCCGCGGTTTAAGGTTCGGAAAGTAATTTCAGGTTTCTCCTTGCTATATTTTATGGCATTGTCTACTAGATTATACATGACATTCGATAAATGTAGTTCATCACCAATCACGATATCTTTTTTGGCATCCAGGTTAATTTCCAAGGTACCACCGGCTTTTTCCAACTGCAATTTCATGCTTTCCAATACAGCATTTGCCAATGTATTGACATGCACATTTACACGTTCAATTTTTAGGTTTTCTTTTTCAAGACGTGCAATATTCAATACCCGTTCAATATGCGAACCTAAGCGAACATTTTCATCGTAAATGATATTAGCGAGTTTGCTGACACGTTTTTCATCTGCTGATATCTCCGGATCTCTTAATGATTCACTGGCGATCATAATGGTCGCCACTGGAGTCTTAAACTCATGTGTCATGTTATTGATGAAGTCAGTTTTCATCTCGGAGATTTTCTTCTGTCTAAAGATGATCATCAAGGTATAGGCAAAACTACCAATCAATAAACCAAGGAGCGCTAGAATGGTTGGGAATAACCAGTAACCCATATTGCTGGCAATAATGCTATCCTTGTTTGGGAAATAAATTCCTAATTCACCTGGTGACTTTCCTTGATCACCTTGGAATAATTTCGTTTTATAGATAATCGGGTTATTGATTTTTTCAAAATCTTCGTTGTTAATCAGGTGTACTTCTTGAAATACCAAAGGAGAATTTTTAGAAGTCTTTACCTGCAATACGAATGAGGAATTGATTCCTCGCTCTGCTAATTCATCCACCAAAAGCTGTTTAACGATCTGACGGTTTAAGCGCTGCTCTAAGGGACGTTTGGTCAGTTCGAGTCCGAACGCTGCGTCTTGAACAACCGAGCTCTTCTTGCCGCTTAAAACAGCCACAGAATCGAAGAGGCTGGATGCATTGTCTAGATTAACATTATTCATCTTGACAAGCTCTTTTTCTAACTGAATAATGCTTGAGATTATTTTATTATTCGTTTTTGGTGGTAGAGTTACCCATTGGAAACTGCTTGCTCGTTCATCTCCTGGTAGAAATTTAGGTATGATGTATCTTGAGGAATCATCACGTGCTCGAATTACTGAGGTTTGTTTCACAGCATCTACTCGAGGGAATGTTCTAATGCTGCCATCTGGCATTCGGATTTTTTCTAACCAAATGAGGAGTTGAGGATTAGGCTTACTCCGAATATAGGTTTCAAAGAAATCATTGTCGATAGGGATGTTCATGAAGTTGCTGTTCAACTCCCTTTCCGCCTCATTGAATCTTTGTTCATAGTCAAATAATTCAACTTGCAATTTCTTAATACGCTCTTGGTATTCGACTTGTTTCGCTAAAATAAGTTGCTTCTGTTGTTGTGCTTTTTGGTTTTCTATAAATTGTTTTTGATTCTTTCTTTCCTGTTCTTGAGCAAAATCATAGATCTCTTGTTGCTCCAGTTTATTGGCAACGGTTGCTAAAGATGCTTTTACGGCATCGTCAAATATTTTGGATTTTTGTCGGAAAGATTCACGGACAAAGTAATACTGCATTGCCATCACGGCAATAAGCGCGATGGACATCAGCCAAATGATCAATGCAATACTTCTTTTCTTCATTTGTTACAAAAGTAATAAGGGAAATCAGCTAATTTACTCATTTAACACAATTTAACAGCGAATTAAGGCGGTTTTGATCTGCTTGTTGTTAAATTCGTATTTTACAATTACCAAAAGGAGCTGAATATGAAACCATTTGCAATAACGTTACTTTCCTTAATTTTTGGAGTCTCAATGACATATGCTCAAAATAAGGAAAAAAAGCAGGAGAACAAATCCATTAACCTGGATTTGACAACAAAAACCAATAATAATCTCTTGGCCAGTTCAGAGATCCAACCAGTGGAGCTAAAAGATGCGGGCAATCAGGTAAATGTTCTAAAGCCTGTGGGAGCCATAAAAACAGTTGATAATTTCAATTTGAGACTTATTCCAAATGCCTATAGCAACAGAAGTGGAAAGGATGACTCTGTCATATTGCAAAAGAAATTGGATCCACAAAGTAGTGTGAAGATGCCGGGAACAGAGAAGTTAAATCAGCCTGCTCGAAAAGTAGATACCCTAAAGGTTTTGCCTTTAAATGCTAGTAAGAAATAAAAATAGGTCAAAATAATGTGCCTTAAAATGAAAAGCCAACAGGGATTGCTGTTGGCTTTTCTATTATATATTATTTTAATTCGGTTATTTACTCGTGTAAAAGTCCCAAGCTGCTTTAGCAACCTCTGCTATGATTTTGGCACTATTTGCATCACCTTCCAAAGACTCACTCACTAAAACGCTAATGTAGAAAACCTTTGAATTTGGAAGTGTTACGACGCCAATATCATGCGTTGCTGCAATCTCTCCAGTTTTTCTGTTTCTGCCCGAGGTACCTGTCTTGTGTGCCACAATAGTACCTTTAGGCAACAGGTTTACGATACGGTCTTGGCCAGTTTTTGTTGCACGCATCGTATCCCACAGGAATTTATAGGATTCAGGAGAAAGTCGGTTATCTTTATTGACATAATAATCATGCAAGACTTGATTGCTTGCACCTACAGTGGTCCAGTTTTCAAATTGTCGGTCCCAATTGGCTTGCTGAACTTCTTCAGTTAACTTGATGTCAAAATTCTTATATCCTAAATCTTTAAAATATTTGTCGACCACTTCTGTTCCTCCCAACAATTCAAATAGGATATCACAACCCACATTATCGCTTTCTGCAATGGTATAATACAGGATCTCACTTAGTGGCAGACTAGTGCCGTTGGGGTATTTATCTTTTATCGGACTATATAGCTCCGTGGTAACTTTTGCTTTGCTTATTTCAACCACTTGATTCAGCTTCAATTTCCCTTTATCAACTTGGTCTAAAACGGCTATCCCTAGATGGAATTTATAGGTGCTTTGAAAAGGAAAATGATGATCGCCATGGAAAATTAAGCTGTCGTTATAGTCTTGATTATGAATAGCAACGCCAACCTTTGCCTTGTATTTTTTAAGAATATTTTCAATTTGGGGTTTTAGTTCGGATAGCTTTTGTGCAAAAGATTGTTGCGAAAAAATCATCATGCAGATGAACAGGACAAGGAGGCTGGAGTTTCTTTTCATATGTTGGTTTTTATCTAAATTAAATAACGTGGATAGCGTTCGAAACGTATGTTCAATTTATTAAAAAATAAATAAAAGACGGCCATAGTTTGAATAACTATGGCCGTCCTAAATATCCTGTTTTTAGAATTAGCTTACCTCAGAAACACGAATAGTATTTGTTCTGCCTTTTGCATGAAGAGGGGTAGAAGATGTATTGATTACAATCTGTCCAGGTACCACCAATTGATGTTTTTTCAAAAGACCGTTTACATCTTGAATTGTACCATCGGTACTTTCGTATTTTTCGTAAATGAAGGTGTTTACACCCCATACTAAACTCAAGGTGCGTAATAGGTTTTTATTACCTGTAAAGACATAAATGTCAGCGTCTGGTCTGTAGCTGGAGATTTCCAATGCTGTATAACCAGAAGCAGTCATCACCGCAATAGCTGATGCATTGGTTTTCTCTGCCAAGAAGATAGAAGAGCTACAGATGGCATCAGGAATTCGTGTTACATTTACTGTTCCAAGGGTTTCTTTTTCGCTATAGTACGGGTAAGAAGTTGCTTCAACATGGGTAATAACCTTCGCCATTGTTTCAATAACGATTTCTGGGAATTCACCAACAGAAGTTTCTCCTGAAAGCATCACAGCATCAGCACCATCAATTACCGAGTTGGCAACGTCGTTAACTTCTGCACGGGTAGGGCGTGGTGTAGTGATCATACTTTCCAACATTTGCGTAGCGATAATTACTGGCTTGGAAAGGTTACGACATTTTTGAACAATGATTTTCTGTAAACCAGGTACTTCTTCCATTGGAAGTTCCACACCTAAATCACCACGAGCAACCATGATCGCATCAGTAGCTTCGATAATTGCGTCGATGTTCTCAATAGCCTCTGGTTTTTCGATCTTAGCGATTACCTTAGCATGTGATCCTTTTTCTTTGATGATTTCTTTACATTGGTGAATATCTTCAGCCGAACGCACGAAAGACATCGCGATCCAATCAGCACCATGATCAAGGGCAAAGTTCAAGTTGTCTAGATCTTCTTCTGTTAATGAAGGGATAGAAACTTTTGTATTAGGAAGGTTTACACCTTTTCTGGATGTCAAAATACCACCGTGTACAACCTCACAAGTTACAGTGTCCTTATGATTTGTATTTAATACGCGTAATTGTAGTTTTCCATCATCCAATAAGATGATTTCATTTTCTTTAACATCGTTAGGAAAGTTCTCGTAGGTGATGTAAATTTTCTTTTCATCACCGATTTGCTCATGAGTGGTGATTTCAACTGTAGTGCCATTTACTAAAATCGCACCACCCTCTTTCATTTTACCAATACGGATTTTTGGTCCTTGTAAATCGGCTAATATTCCTACATTGAAAGGGTTTTCTTGGTTGATTTCGTTGATGGTATTGATCACTTTTAAGTGATCATCTTGGCTTCCGTGAGAGAAATTTAGGCGGCAAACATCGACACCTTTAGCAATCATTCGCGTAAGCACATCTTTTTTTGAAGAAGCTGGACCTAGGGTTGCAACAATTTTGGTCCGCTTTTTTAGTTTATCCATTTGAATAAATTTTAAATTTTTACACTCTTTATATCATGACTGTTGATATTTCTTAGGGATATCGTACAGTCTTTAGGTTCATGTGTAGTTATTACACTATCTAATAATCTGCTAAAATATCAGATTTTCTTTAGATTTCAATGCAGTTGGGTCTATTTCTTTTACAAGTAAGACCTCTGGTATCTCTTTTATACTGTCCATAAGGTAGTCCAGATCTTCAGGATGGATAAAATGTTTTATGATCAGGAAGTAGTCAAAACTTACGATTTCAGGCAACAGGGTAGCCCCTTCGAGGGATTTATTGCTAAGCAAATAATATTCAAATTCGAAAGTTTGATTATGGTATCGATATATTGTGAAGTGATTTCTTACTTTGGGTTTGTTTTTTTTGGCTTCATAGATAATGTGGTAGTCGAGTTCATTTTGAGGTTTGTCTTTTTTGTTACCATTATGGTCTTTGTAATCCTCTTTACCATTAATGAACAGGAGCCCTGTATGTTTATTTATGAAGTGAGCAAGTCGATAATCCCGGAGTGTAGCACTAATACCTACCAGATTAAAATCTAGTTCTAAATCAAAGTCAGTTTCTAGTTTGAAGGTGATCTTACTCAATTTGGGATTTTGGATTTGTTTGGAACAAAAATAAGGAATAATGCGCGTTATATAGTCTTTTAAGATAAAATTATCATTAATTGTACATTAAGTTTGTAAAACTATTTTTCTTTTGTTATTATTGAATAAGGTTAAAAACTAGGGGTGTTAAAAACCAAACTAGGGCTAGCTTTGTTCTTTATTTGGTTCCAAAAGTCAAAAAGATTTGATTATTGGGGAAATTTATTTTTTCTTTGCACAGATTTATTAAACAATTAAACTAGAAAATCATGTCAGATATCGCATCAAGAGTAAAAGCAATTATCGTTGAAAAGTTAGGTGTAGACGAAAACGATGTAACACCAGAGGCTTCTTTCACGAATGATTTAGGTGCAGACTCACTTGATACAGTAGAGTTGATCATGGAATTCGAGAAAGAATTCAACGTTGCAATTCCAGATGACCAAGCTGAAAACATCAGTACTGTAGGTCAAGCAATCGCTTACTTAGAAAAAAACGTTAACTAACTAATTTTATTAGGCCAAACATCATAAATGGAGCTTAAGAGAGTAGTTGTAACAGGATTAGGCGCACTTACACCAATCGGTAACACCGTTCCAGCGTACTGGGAGGGTTTGATCAATGGTGTAAGTGGAGCTGCTCCTATCACACATTTTGATGCGTCGAAATTCAAGACTCAATTTGCCTGCGAGGTGAAGGGTTTTGATCCCCATGATTTCATGGATCGTAAAGAGGCGCGCAAAGTTGATCCATTCGTACAGTATGCCATCGCTTCAACAGATGAGGCGGTTAAGGATGCTGGATTGGATTTTGATCAGTTAGACAGGAACCGGATTGGTGTAATTTGGGGATCAGGAATAGGTGGATTAACTACTTTTACGGAAGAAGTTGCGAATTTCTCTAAAGGAGATGGAACCCCACGATTCAATCCTTTCTTTATTCCGAAGATGTTGGTGGATATCGCCCCTGGGCATATCTCCATGCGTCATGGACTTCGTGGACCTAATTTTTCAGCAGTATCTGCATGTGCATCTGCAACCAATGCAATGATAGATGCTTTTACCTATATTCGTATGGGAAGAGCCGATATTATTATCACTGGTGGTTCAGAGGCAACTGTAAATGAAGCTGGAATCGGAGGGTTCAACGCTATGCACGCACTATCAACCCGTAATGATGATCCAAAGACAGCATCTAGACCTTTTGATAAGGATAGAGATGGATTTGTTTCAGGTGAGGGTTCCGGCGCTATCATATTAGAGAGTTTAGAACATGCCTTGGCCCGTGGTGCTAAGATCTACGCAGAGATTGTAGGTGGCGGTATGAGTGCGGATGCACATCACATCACTGCTTCCCATCCTGAGGGATTAGGAGCCAAATTGGCAATGACCATGGCGATCCAAGATGCAGGTCTAGATTTCTCTGACATTGATTATATCAATGTTCATGGTACATCAACACCAGTTGGAGATGTTAGTGAGACAAAGGCTATCGTAGATTTATTCGGAGAGAATGCCTACAAATTGAACATTAGTTCAACCAAATCGATGACAGGTCACTTGTTGGGTGCTGCGGGAGCTGTTGAAGCCATCGCATCGATCTTATCGGTACAGAACGATATCGTTCCACCGACAATCAATCACTTCACAGATGATCCAGAAATCGATAATCGATTGAATTTTACCTTCAATACCGCTCAGAAACGTGTTGTTGATGCAGCATTGAGCAATACCTTTGGCTTTGGCGGACACAACGCTTCCGTTATCTTCAAAAAGTATAAAGGTTAACATGGTATTTTATTTTATAAAGGACTAAGACTTTACTGATAGGTAGTTGAATTTTCAACTACCTATTTGTTATTTATTTGCATCATGCCCATCAAACAGGTCTATAACTTATATCTGTCTCCCAGTCGAACTTATGTACGTAAGCTAAAGAATCTCTTGGGCTTTGTCCCAGGGAATATTCGTTTGTACCAAATGGCTTTCCGACATAAATCTGTTGCGACTGTGGTGAAGGATGGTGTGAAAAATAGCAATGAGCGCTTGGAGTTCTTAGGCGATGCCGTATTAGGTTCCGTCATTGCTGAACTGTTATTCAAGCTTTATCCGTACAAGGATGAAGGTTTTTTAACGGAGATGCGTTCAAAGATTGTCTCTCGGGCAAATTTGAACCAGTTATCTCGAAAATTGGGGTTCAACGAAATGATCGAGTATGATGCCCGGATGATAAGTTACCCCAATAAACAAGGCTCCCTACTTGGAGATGCTTTTGAAGCTCTTGTCGGAGCGGTATACCTGGATCGTGGATACCAATTTACACGTGAATTTCTCTTAACCCGAATCATTAAGCCACATGTGGATATCCATACGTTGGAAATCACAGAAACAAACTTTAAAAGCCGTTTAATTGAATGGTGCCAGCATAATGGTAAAGAGGTAGCTTTCCTACAGATTGAAAATCCAGAAGGAGAATCTAATAAGCTGTTTTCTGTCAAAGTCGTAGTTGATGGTAAAGACTGTGGAATTGGTCGTGACTTCAACAAGAAAAGTGCTGAAAAGCTTGCAGCGGAAAAGGCGTGTGAGTTCCTGAAGATTTTTGAAGTGGAAATGGCATGATGAGAGGTGAGGGGAGATATGAGATAGTAAGGGTGTTATAGCCCTTTTGTTTTTTGTGGGGGTTTGGGGTGATTTTATTTAGATTGTTGATGGATACATTAGAGATACATACAACCTCTAAAATATAAAATTGGGGCTTACAATATAAAAAACACTGTTTTTAATAACATTTCCTATACATTTTTTATCTGCCAGATGTCTTATATCTCGCATCTCAAATCTCACATCAATTCCATATCTTTGCCGACATGGCATCAATAAAACCATCATTAGCTAAAGGAACACGTGATTTTACGCCCGTAGAAATGGAGAAGCGTAATCATATTTATAATACGTTGAAGACCATATTCAAGAAATATGGGTATTCGGAAATTCAGACACCTTCATTCGAAAACTTAAGTACTTTGACAGGGAAATATGGTGACGAAGGAGATAAGCTGATTTTTAAGATTTTGAATTCTGGGGATTATTTATCTAAAGCTCCGGAAAAGTTACTGGAGGAAAAGAATTCGGTAGCCTTGATTTCTTCGATTTCGGAGAAAGCATTGCGTTATGATTTGACTGTTCCTTTTGCGCGTTATGTGGTGATGCATCAAAACGAAATCTCTTTACCTTTTAAGCGTTTTCAAATTCAACCGGTATGGCGTGCTGATCGTCCTCAAAGAGGCCGCTATCGGGAGTTCTATCAATGTGATGTGGATGTGGTAGGTTCTGATTCTTTGTTAAACGAAGCAGAATTTATCTTGATTTATCATGAGGCATTGACAAAGCTGGGATTAAAGGACTTTAACATTAAACTGAACAATCGCAAGATCCTTTCAGGAATCGCTGAGGTGGTTGGTAAACCAGAACTTATCGTGGATATGACAGTAGCCATTGATAAGTTGGATAAGATTGGTTTAGACGGAGTCAATAAGGAGCTATTAGAGCGTGGGTTTACTGAAGCAGACTTATCTGCTTTGCAACCGATCATTGAACTTCGTGGAACGAACCTAGAGAAGTTAGCTTCTCTGAAACAGGTGTTGGCAGGTTCTACCATTGGTTTGAAAGGAATCAATGAAATTGAAACTGTTTTTGAATATTTAAGAAAATTAGGACAGGCTCAGCTTCTAGAGAATGAAGTGGAGTTGGATATTACTTTGGCCCGTGGTCTTAACTACTATACAGGCTGTATTTTTGAGGTAAAGACCAATGAAGTACAGATGGGGAGTATTGGTGGTGGTGGCCGATACGATGATTTGACGGGCATGTTTGGTTTGAAGGATTTGACCGGTGTGGGAGTTTCCTTCGGCGCAGATCGTATATTCGATGTGTTGGAGGAGCTTAATTTGTTTCCTCCAAGTAATGCTGAAAGGACAAAAGTGTTGATCGTTAATTTTGATACAGCTCTCGAGGAATTTACTTTGCCTTTGTTGTACCAATTGCGTCAGGCAGGGATTGCTGCTGAATTATATCCTGCAGCAGTTAAGTTGAAAAAGCAAATGAGTTATGCCGATTCTAAACAAATTCCTTATGTTTTATTAATAGGAGATGAAGAGGTGAGCTCAGGACAATTATCATTAAAAAACATGGATTCTGGAGAGCAAGAGAAATTGAACGTAGCAGCACTGATTGCTAAGTTAAGTTAGGCCAGAGAGAACAATATTTACAAAAAAACGACTTAAATAAGGTCGTTTTTTTGATTGTTTAAGAGTTCGTGATGAAAGGAAAATAGCTTTTAAGGAAGCGCAAAGGGAATTATAGCGGTTATAAAGTGTATTTTCTACAAGGTATATTGAAATAGAAGAAATGTAACCTAAAATTTATCCGAAATCTCGTTAAAATTGATTAAATTTGTGGTCAGTTTAGTAAAGAAATTCAATACTTAGAAATGAGTTCAACACCTATAACAAAAGAAACCTACCTGGAGTGGTATAGATCTATGCTGCTCATGCGCAAATTTGAGGAGAAGTCTGGACAATTATACGGACAGCAAAAAATCCGTGGATTTTGTCATTTATATATTGGACAAGAGGCAGTAGTAGCAGGCACCATGTCAGTTATTAAGCCTGAGGATTCCTTGATTACAGCATATCGTGATCACGCACATGCTTTGGCAAAAGGCGTTTCAGCGGATGCATGTATGGCAGAATTATTTGGTAAAGCAACAGGCTGTTCAAAAGGTAAAGGTGGTTCAATGCACTTTTTTTCGAAAGAACATAAGTTCATGGGCGGACACGGTATCGTTGGTGGACAAATTCCACTGGGTGCTGGTATTGCATTTGCTGAAAAGTATTTAGGTACTGATAATGTGAACATCTGTTATATGGGTGATGGTGCGGTTCGTCAAGGAGCGTTCAACGAAACCTTGAATATGGCGATGTTATGGAAACTTCCAGTGATCTTTGTTTGTGAGAACAACGGTTATGCAATGGGAACTTCCGTAAAACGTACGACTAACATGATAGATATCTACAAAATGGGCTTAGGTTTTGATATGCCTAGTGCACCAGTAGATGGTATGGATGTAGTTGCTGTTCACAATGCAATGGATGAGGCTGTTCAACGTGCTCGTGCAGGTGAAGGTCCTACATTCTTAGAAATCCGTACTTACCGTTATAAAGGACACTCGATGTCTGACCCGGCTAAATACCGTACTAAAGAAGAATTAGAAGAGTATAAAGAACGTGATCCACTATTAGCTGTTAAACATGCTATCGTTGAGAACAAATATGCAGATGATGCTTGGTTTGAGCAGGTAGATGCAGAAGTTAAAAAGACCGTTGATGATTCTGTTAAATTTGCAGAAGAATCACCGTATCCTGCACCTGAAGCCATCTATGAAGATGTTTATGTGCAACAAGACTATCCATTTGTAATGGACTAATAATAGATAATTACTTTAACTCATATAGAACAATCCTAAGAAATGGCTGAAGTAGTAAGAATGCCTAAGATGAGCGACACGATGACAGAAGGTGTGATCGCAAAATGGCACAAAAAAGTTGGAGACAAAGTTAATTCAGGTGATTTAGTTGCTGAGATCGAAACAGACAAGGCTACTATGGACTTTGAGTCTTACCAAGAAGGAACTTTATTATACGTAGGACCTAAAGAAGGTGAAGCAGTGCCGATCGATGCAGTAATCGCGGTATTGGGTGATGAAGGCGAGGACTATGAAGCTTTATTAAAAGAAGATGGCGGTGCTACTGCTCCTAAAACTGAGGAGAAGAAAGAAGAAGCCAAAGAAGAAAAAACAGAAGAGCCAGCTGCTGAGACTGGAAGTCAAGTAACTGCGGAAGATTTAGGCGTAACGGTAATTACCATGCCTTTATTGAGCGATACAATGACTGAAGGTGTTATTGCTCAATGGAACTTCAAAGTAGGAGATACCATTAAATCGGACGATGCTATTGCTGATGTAGAAACTGATAAGGCAACTATGGAAGTTACAGCGTACGCTGATGGTACTTTATTATATGTTGGTTTGGAAGCTGGTCAAGCGGCGAAGGTAAATGATATCATCGCGATCGTTGGTCCTGCAGGAACTGATGTGACTCCATTATTGAATCAGAAATCGGCTCCAGCTAAGACTGAAGCAAAAGATACGAAGGAATCTGCTCCTAAGGCTGAGGCAAGTTCAGAAAAGGCAGCTTCTACTGAAAGTGCAGCTAGCAGTACTTCGGATGATTCACGTGTTAAAGCATCCCCTTTGGCTCGTAAAATTGCTAAAGAAAAAGGGATTGATTTAACTCAAGTAAAAGGTTCGGCTGAAAATGGTCGTATCGTAAAGAAAGACGTAGAGAACTTTGTTCCTTCAGCTTCTACTTCATCTGCTTCAGCTCCTGCTGCAGCGGCAGCTAAACCTGCGGAGTCAGATGTGAAGACTATTTCTCTTCCTACTTATGTAGGCGAAGAGCGTTATACCGAGAAACCGGTTAACCAAATGCGTAAAACCATTGCTCGTCGTTTATCGGAATCTTTATTCACTGCACCACACTTCTATTTGACAGTAAGTATCGACATGGACAATGCGATGGCTGCACGTGCGCAAATCAATGAAGTAGCACCAGTGAAAGTTTCATTCAACGATATCGTTATTAAAGCTGTTGCAATTGCCTTGAAACAACATCCAAATGTTAACTCATCATGGTTAGGAGATAAAATCCGTTATAATGAGCACACGAATATTGGTGTAGCGATGGCTGTTGAAGACGGTTTATTAGTACCAGTAGTACGTTTCGCTGATGGTAAGAGCCTATCACACATCTCTGCTGAGGTGAAAGATTTTGCTCAGAAAGCTAAAAGCAAAAAATTGCAACCTTCAGATTGGGAAGGATCTACCTTTACAGTTTCTAACTTAGGTATGTTTGGAATCGATGAGTTTACATCGATTATCAACTCTCCTGATGGAGCGATCTTATCTGTTGGAGCTATACAACAAGTACCGGTAGTGAAAAATGGAGCTGTAGTTCCTGGTAACATCATGAAATTGACCCTAGGTTGTGATCACCGTGTGGTTGACGGTGCGACTGGAGCTCAATTCTTGCAAACCTTAAAAGGATTGTTAGAAGCGCCAATTCGTTTATTAGCATAACATTTCTGTCTTAAGGACAGCTTAAATAAAAAGGGGTAAAGCGATTGTTTTACCCCTTTTTCTATATACGAATTTCTGCTTGAGTGCGTTTGTAAATGGAGTGGGGTTTACCGAAAAACAATTTCCGTTTAGGTTTTAAAAATATTACGTTAGTATTTATTAAAAGTAGCCTTGGATTTATTGTAATTTTTAGTAATAAGTGGTAATTTGTCCAAACATAAAAAAAAGCGTAAAGTAAAATAGGAATAGAAGCGTGGTGATAAAACGGTTGTTAATTTTAATAAATATTGGGACATATTTTTTGGTGTCCTGCTCATCTCCTGAAGCGAAACAACAAGAGATCAAAGTAAATCAGGCGAAACAAGATAGTATCAACCTTGTATATGACCCAACGAAAGGTGATCCTCAGATTGATTCCTTTATGCAGAACCTGCATAAGAAATCAGGATTCAATGGGAATGTGTTGGTAGCAAAGAAAGGTAAGATATTATATGAAGGTTCATTTGGTTGGGCGGATTATCTGTTAAAAGATAGTTTGAATATTGATTCGCAATTTGAATTGGCTTCAGCTTCTAAGCCGATGACAGCTTTGGCAACCTTGAAGTTGGTGGAAGAGGGAAAGTTGAAAATGGATCAGACAGTTAATGATTTTTATCCTGATTTTCCTTTTCCTGGAATTACGATCAAGCAATTGTTGTCGCACCGATCTGGTTTGCCAAACTATGTTTATTTTTCAGAAGAAGCTTGGAAGGATAGAAAGAAAGCGATGACCAACCAGGATGCCATGAACTTGCTGATTGAGCATAAGCCTAATCGTTATGGTGCTCCCGATGGTAGATTCCATTACAACAATTCCAATTTTATGGTTTTGGCTTCTATTATTGAGAAAGTCACAGGTAAGGATTTTGCTGTCTATATGAAGGAAGCGATTTTTGATCCTGCCGGGATGAAGCATACCAATGTATATTCAAAGGCAGTATATGAAAAGATTCCTACGAAAGTAATTGGTCATGACAAGGTTTGGAGACGTTCAGTGGTGCAAAATTACCTGGATGGGCCAGTTGGTGATAAGGGTATTTACAGTACTGTAGAAGATATGTACCTATTAGACCGTGCGATTCGAGATGGAAGAATTCTTCAACAAGCTACATTGGATTCGGCCTATACGCCTAGAAGTGATTCAAAGCGGGGATTATTTAGCTACGGTTATGGATGGAGAACGTTCAGTCCAGCAGGCAATCCAATTGTTTACCACACAGGTTGGTGGCATGGCTTTAAAAGTTTGTATGTAAGGGATTTGAAAAATGATGTGGTTATCGTCTTGCTTACGAATATGGCAAATGGAAGTTTGAATAACTTAGATAATTTGTATAAGATATTAGAAATACCTATTTTGAGACAAAATGCATATGATGCAAATGGCGAATTTGTTCATTAACAATTATAAGAATTTATGAAAAAAACCTTGATTTTAGGAGCGAGTACTAATCCAGCCAGATATTCGTATTTAGTGGCCAATAAATTGGTGAGAAAAGGTTTCCCGATTGTGAATGTTGGTCGGAAAACTGGGAAGGTTGCTGGAGTAGAGATCGAGCCTGCAGAGGAGATCCATACGGATATTGATACAGTAACCCTATACGTAGGGCCGCAAAATCAATCGGGATACTACGACTATATATTAAAAACCAATCCTAAACGGATTATCTTTAATCCAGGAGCTGAGAATAAAGAATTAGCCGACAAAGCCCGCGAACAAGGGATTGAAGTCGTTGAAGCCTGTACATTAGTGATGCTAAACACAGGTCAGTTTTAAAAAAAAGAGGGGTGACCCTCTTTTTTTAGTATATAAATTTTAGTATTTAGTAATTAGAATTATGGTGCGATAGGTAGTAGGGAGAGATGTGGTTGTTAATGGTTTGGATATTGGATGCTAAAGTTGTAACTTTTGATATGGTTATCCTTAGGATTATGTGTTGATCATGGTCCTTTTTTCTTTTTAATTATTCCTTTCTCCATATTTTTTCAAGTATTATTTGTTTGCAGATCTATTTACCTCCAAATACAAAAAACAGTTTCCTCTTGGTGTTTTTGAAAAAATAATTTACTAACTATTTGATAGTTATAAAATTGTTTGTACTTTTGCAGTCCCTTAATGGGAGAAGTATGTCTTGAGCGAAGCCCTACTGCTTCGATGGACTTTTAATTAATTTATTTATAACATGTCAGGAATTATTGGTAAAAAAGTAGGAATGACCAGCCTGTTCAACGCTGAAGGGAAGAATATCCCTTGTACAGTAATCGAGGCTGGGCCGTGCGTGGTAACGCAGATACGTACGGTAGAAAAGGACGGTTATTCAGCTGTTCAACTTGGATTTGACGATGCCAAGGAAAAGAACACAACCGCACCTTTAAAAGGACATTTTGCAAAAGCAAACGTTAGTCCTAAGCGTAAACTAGTTGAGTTCAAGACTTTCGAAGACGAGAAGTCACTAGGAGACATTATTGATGTTACACTTTTTGAAGAGGGTGAGTACGTAGATGTAGTTGGTACTTCAAAAGGAAAAGGATTTCAAGGTGTTATGAAGCGTCACGGATTTGGTGGTGTAGGTGGTGCGACTCACGGTCAGCACAACAGACTACGTGCGCCAGGTTCATTGGGAGCTTCTTCATGGCCTTCTAGAGTATTCAAAGGTACTCGTATGGCAGGTCGTACAGGTGGAGACAGGGTAAAAGTTCAAAACTTACAAGTATTGAAAGTTTATGCTGAGCAAAACCTAATCGTTGTTAGTGGTTCCATTCCAGGAGCTAAGGGTTCATATGTAATCGTAGACAAATAGTAGAGATGGAAATTAACGTATTTAATTTATCAGGTAAAGAAACAGGTGCCAAGGTGCAACTTCCTGAGTCAGTATTTGGTGTTACGCCGAACGACCATGCGATCTATTTAGATGTGAAGCAATACTTAGCGAACCAACGCCAAGGAACAGCTAAATCAAAACAACGTAATGAGATTGCGGGTTCAACTCGTAAACTACACAAACAAAAAGGTACTGGTGGTGCCCGTGCGGGTTCTATCAAATCTCCATTGTTTAACGGAGGTGGTCGTGTATTCGGACCGGTTCCTCGTGACTACAGTTTCAAATTGAACAAAAAATTGAAACAATTAGCACGTAAATCTGCATTATCTTACAAAGCTCAAGAGAACAATGTTGTTGTATTGGACGAAGTAAACTTCGACTCAATCAAAACTAAAAACTATTTAGCTCTTGTAAATGCATTAAACATCGCTGACGAGAAAACATTATTAGTGTTGCCAGCGTACAACAAAAATGTTTATTTATCAAGCAGAAACTTGAAGAAAGCAAAAGTAATCGTAGCATCGGATTTAAATACTTACGATGTATTGAACGCGACGAAATTGTTGTTAACTACAGATTCTGTTAAAACTTTGGAGGAAGCATTCGCTAAGTAATATGGAAATTATTAAAAAACCTATTTTAACTGAGAAAGCTTCATTATTAACGGAAAAAGGAAACCGTTATGCTTTCAAAGTAGATCATAGAGCTAACAAGATTCAAATCAAAAACGCTGTTGAAGCGATGTTTGGAGTAAACGTAGTAGCTGTAAACACTGCAGTTGTTGCAGGTAAAGCGAAAAGCCGTTACACTAAAGCAGGATTTGTTTCTGGAAGAAGCCCGAAATATAAAAAGGCCATCATCACAGTGAAAGATGGTGAAACTATTGACTTTTACAGTACACTATAATAAGAAATGGCAGTTAAAAGATTCAAACCGGTTACCCCTGGTACTCGCTTCAGAGTAGGTGCTGATTATTCAGACGTTACAACTAACGTTCCTGAGAAATCATTAGTAGTTGGCATCAACAAGCGTTCAGGTGGTCGTAATAACTCCGGTAAAATGACTATGCGTTACATCGGTGGGGGACATAAAAAAGCATACCGATTAATTGATTTTAAACGCGATAAAAAAGATATCCCTGCAAAAGTTGCGACGATTGAGTATGATCCAAATCGTACAGCACGTATTGCCTTATTACACTATGCTGATGGAGAGAAGCGTTATATCATCGCTCCAGCAGGATTGACAGTAGGACAGACAGTCGTAGCAGGTGAGAATGTAGCCCCAGAAGTAGGAAACACGATGCCATTGGCAAACATTCCTTTGGGTTCAATCATCCACAACATTGAGTTGAATCCAGGACAAGGTGGTTCCATCGCACGTTCTGCTGGTACTTACGCGCAATTATCTGCACGTGACGGCAAATATGCGATCATCAAATTGCCTTCAGGCGAGACTCGTATGATCTTATTAACTTGTGTTGCGACTATCGGTTCTGTATCGAATGCAGAGAAGTCTAACCAAGTATTAGGTAAAGCTGGTCGTAAGCGTTGGTTAGGACGTCGTCCACGCGTTCGTGGTGTTGCAATGAACCCTGTTGATCACCCTATGGGAGGTGGTGAAGGACGTTCATCTGGAGGTCACCCACGTTCACGCAATGGAGTTTTGGCGAAAGGTTACAAAACTCGTTACAAGAAGAAAACATCGAATCGTTACATCATTGAGAGAAGGAAAAAATAATGGCTCGTTCAATTAAAAAAGGTCCTTATATCGATCACAACTTAGAAGGAAAAGTTCTTTCTATGAATGAAACAAACAAGAAGTCAGTAATTAAGACTTGGTCTCGTAGATCAATGATTTCACCTGATTTTGTTGGCCATACCTTCGCAGTGCACAACGGGAATAAATTTATTCCAGTTTATGTAACAGAGAATATGGTTGGTCACAAGCTTGGTGAATTTGCGCCTACGCGTACTTTCAGAGGCCACGCAGAAAAGAAAAAATAATAGGTAATGGAAGCAACAAAAAAACTCAAAAAGTCTGTTTTAATTAAGCAGCGCAAAGAGCAGGAAAAAGCTCAAGTAGGAGGAGCTTCTACTGCCAAGTTATTAAACTGCCCTACATCGCCACGTAAAATGCGTTTAGTAGTGGATCTTATCCGTGGTCAGAAAGTAGAAACTGCACTTTACATCTTGAAACACACTGGAAAAGAAGCAGCAGTTCGCGTTGAGAAATTATTATTATCAGCGATCAAGAACTGGGAAGCTAAAAACGAAGGTGCATCTGTAGAAGATGGTGGCTTATTTGTAAAAGAAGTATCTGTAGGCGGTGGCCGTCAATTGAAAAGATTGCGTCCAGCTCCTCAAGGTCGTGGATACAGAATCCGTAAGCGTTCGAACCACGTTACTTTGGTAGTAGATAGTTTAAATAACGTTAATAACTAATAAATAAAAGAATGGGACAAAAAGCAAATCCAATAGGTAGCAGATTAGGGATCATCAAAGGATGGGATTCTAATTGGTTCGGAGGCAACAACTATTCTGATAAGTTAGTTGAAGACGAAAAAATCAGAAAATATCTTTCCGTTCGTATCGCGAAAGGTGGTGTAGCGAAGGTTGTTATTGAGCGTACGTTGAAACGTATTACCGTAACTATCCACACTGCACGTCCAGGAATCGTGATTGGTAAAGGTGGTCAAGAAGTTGATAAGATCAAAGAAGAGTTAAAGAAATTAACTAAGAAAGATGTTCAAATCAACATTTTCGAGATCAAACGTCCAGAATTAGATGCGAAATTAGTTGCGGAAGGTATTGCTAAGCAATTAGAGGCTCGTATTTCTTTCCGTCGTGCGATGAAGACTGCGATTGCATCTACCATGCGTATGGGAGCAGAAGGTATCAAAGTTATGTGTTCTGGTCGTTTAGGCGGTGCAGAGATGGCACGTACTGAGCAGTACAAAGAGGGAAGAACACCACTTCACACTTTGCGTGCAGATATCGACTACGCATTAGCAGAAGCATTGACAACTTACGGTAAAATCGGTGTTAAAGTATGGATCTGTAAAGGAGAAGTATACGGTAAGAGAGATTTATCTCCAAACATCGGTCAAGCGTCAAACGTGAAATCACGTGGTGGAAACGAAGGTGGTTCAGACCGTCGTGATAACAACCGTGGTGGACGTCGTGACAACAACCGTGGTGGCCGTCGCGATAACAACCGTGGAGGAAAAAGAGATTAATTAATTAGAAGATTAAAATAAGTCTGTAGAAACAGATTTTAAATAAAATACGAACATGTTACAGCCAAAAAGAACGAAGTTCAGAAAGATGCAGAAGGGCCGCATGAAAGGTAATGCTTCACGCGGAGCGGAATTAGCTTTCGGTTCATTCGGTATCAAATCAATGGAGTCAGCATGGATCACTAGCCGTCAAATTGAGGCAGCTCGTATTGCCGTAACACGTTATATGAAACGTGAAGGTCAAGTATGGATCCGCATTTTCCCTGATAAGCCAGTTACCAAGAAACCTGCAGAGGTACGTATGGGTAAAGGTAAGGGTGCTCCAGAATATTGGGTAGCTGTAGTGCGCCCAGGCCGTATGTTATTTGAAGCAGAAGGCGTTCCATTGGAAATCGCTAAAGAAGCATTACGCTTAGCTGCTCAAAAATTACCGGTTCAAACGAAGTTTGTTATACGTAGAGACTACGTAGAAGCATAATAATCGTCGGTAATGTCACACGTTTAGCCTTACTGCCGTTACCAGTAAGGCGTTCTAAACCAGGTGATAACCCGGCACAACAAATTGAAAAATGAAAAATTCAGAAATCGTAGAATTATCAACTGAGGATTTATCAGCACGTCTTGTAGAAGAGAAAGCTGCCTTAAACAAATTGAAATTTGCACACGCTGTTTCTGCTATTGAAAACCCTAACGTGATCAAAGCAGCTCGCAAGACTATCGCTCGTATCTCTACTGAGATCTCTAAGCGTTCTAATGCAGCAAAATCTGAAACAGCCTCTGAGGCATAAAAATTAAGTCGAAATGGAAAGAAATTTAAGAAAAACAAGAATCGGCTTGGTAGTTAGCAACAAAATGGACAAATCCATCGTAGTGGCTGTAGAGCGTAAAGTAAAGCACCCTATTTATGGTAAATTCGTTAAGAAAACTACTAAATTTAAAGCTCATGACGAAACAAATACCTGCGGTATCGGCGATACGGTATTAATTATGGAAACTCGTCCGCTGAGTAAAACTAAGAACTGGAGATTAGTAGAAATTTTAGAAAGGGCTAAATAATGGTACAACAGGAATCAAGACTAAATGTAGCTGACAATAGCGGTGCTAAAGAAGTTTTAGTAATCCGTGTATTGGGCGGAACGCGCAAGCGTTATGCATCAATCGGTGATAAAATCGTTGTTACCGTTAAGAGTGCATTACCTTCTGGAAACGTGAAGAAGGGATCAGTTTCTAAAGCTGTAGTAGTTCGTACGAAAAAAGAAATCCGTCGTAAAGATGGTTCTTACATTCGTTTCGATGACAACGCTGCAGTATTGTTAAATAATAACGATGAACCACGCGGAACACGTATCTTCGGCCCAGTAGCTAGAGAGTTGCGTGAGAAACAGTTCATGAAGATTGTATCACTAGCACCGGAGGTTTTATAATTATGGCACAGAAAACACAAAAAACTACGCACAAAATCAAAATCAAAAGAGGAGATTTAGTGAAAGTTATCGCTGGTAACTCTAAAGGTGTTCAAGGAAAAGTATTGCAAATTTTAGTGGATGCTAACAGAGCAGTAGTTGAAGGCGCTAACCTTGTTAAAAAACACACTAAACCTAGCGCAGCTAATCCTAATGGTGGTATCATTGAGAAAGAAGCTGCTATCAACATCTCAAACTTGGCTTTAATCGATCCTAAAACGGGTAATACTACTCGCGTAGGTCGTAAAGTTAATGCTGATGGAAAATTAGTTCGTTACGCTAAAAAATCAGGGGAGGAAATCAAATAATGACATACGCACCAAGATTGAAGGGCAAATATGCGGATGAGATCCGTGCAGCTCTAAAAGAAAAGTTTCAGTACAAAAGCGTTATGCAAGTTCCAAAACTGGAGAAAATCATTGTTTCCCAAGGTATCGGAGCTGCAACAGCTGATAAGAAATTAATCGATAACGCAATTGCAGAATTGACATTGATTACTGGTCAGCAAGCAGTACCTACGAAATCGAAGAAAGATATCTCTAACTTCAAATTACGTAAAGGTATGCCTATCGGAGCACGTGTAACATTGCGTGACACGACCATGTACGAATTTTTAGATCGTTTGATCGCTGTTTCCTTACCACGTATTCGTGACTTCCGTGGAATCAACGATAAAGGATTTGATGGACATGGAAACTATAACTTAGGTATCACTGAGCAAATCATCTTCCCAGAGATCAACATTGACAAGATCAACAAGATCCAAGGTATGGATATCACTTTTGTTACCTCAGCAAAGAATGACATTGAGGCATTAGAATTATTGAAACAATTCGGCTTACCATTCAAAAACCAAAACACGAACAACAATGGCTAAAGAAGGAATCAAGGCGCGTGAAGTAAAGCGTCAGAAATTAGTAGCAAAATTTGCAGAGAAACGTGCAGCTTTAAAAGAAGCTGGTGATTACGCTGCATTAGACAAATTGCCTAAGAATGCTTCTCCAGTACGTTTGCACAATCGTTGTAAATTAACTGGTCGTCCAAAGGGTTATATGCGTCAATTTGGTATCTCTCGTGTAACATTCCGTGAGATGGCTTTAGATGGAAAAATCCCAGGGGTGAAAAAAGCTTCTTGGTAATTCATAAAAAATTTATACTTTTGCCCGGATAAATCGCGAAAAGCGATTTATCGGGTTTTTTTTGCATTGCAATATTTTTTAACAGATAACAGGTCTGAGCCTTAGGTTAGTATCGGAAACCGTTATCATAATTTAATACAATAATGAATACAGATCCAATAGCGGATTACCTTACCCGAGTAAGGAATGCCATCAAGGCCAACCACAGGGTTGTTGAAATTCCTGCATCGAACCTTAAAAAAGAAATCACAAAAGTTCTTTTCGACAAAGGTTACATTGCTAATTACAAATTTATTGAAGAAGGTCCTCAAGGTTCGATTAAAATC
This sequence comes from Sphingobacterium kyonggiense, assembly GCF_039536825.1. Taxonomy (NCBI): domain Bacteria; kingdom Pseudomonadati; phylum Bacteroidota; class Sphingobacteriia; order Sphingobacteriales; family Sphingobacteriaceae; genus Sphingobacterium; species Sphingobacterium kyonggiense. The sequence goes on along the minus strand of NZ_BAAAZI010000010.1, from coordinate 213,264 downwards.
GCTTTGAAATACCACCCAATTAGCAAAGTACCGGCTATTCGCACATTGACACGTGTGAGTAAACCTGGTTTAAGAAAGTATGCAAGTGTTGACAACTTACCTCGTGTATTGAACGGATTAGGAATTGCAATTTTATCGACCTCCAAAGGAGTTATGTCTGATAAAGAAGCTGCTGTTCAGAATGTTGGTGGCGAGGTTTTATGTTACATTTATTAATCTAGGAAAAAAACACAAAGATGTCAAGAATTGGAAAAGCGCCTATCGCTATCCCTTCGGGAGTATCGATTTCAGTATCAGACAAAAACCTGATCACTGTTAAAGGGCCTAAAGGTGAATTAACACAACAAGTGGACCGCGACATTACGGTTAAAGAAGAAGATGGTAACATCGTCGTAACGCGTCCTACAGAACAAAAGAAACACAAAGCCTTACATGGCTTATACCGTGCGTTGATTAACAACATGGTAGTAGGAGTAACCGAAGGGTACAAAACTACGCAAGAATTAGTGGGTGTTGGTTACCGTGCTTCAAACACTGGTAATACTTTAGAATTAACTTTAGGATTCTCTCACCAGATTGTATTCGTATTGCCAAAGGAAATCACTGTAACTACAACTGCTGAAAAAGGTAAGAACCCAACAATCACGTTGGAGTCTACTGATAAGCAATTGATCGGTCAAGTAGCGGCTAAAATCCGTAGCTTCCGTAAGCCAGAGCCGTACAAAGGTAAAGGTATCAAGTTTGCAGGTGAAGTATTAAGAAGAAAAGCAGGTAAATCAGCTAAAAAATAATAACGATGGCAGGAATTAAATCAGCTCGTAGAGAGCGAATCAAAAAAGGAATTAGAAAACACCTTGCTGGATCGACAGAACGTCCACGTTTGACAGTTTTTAGAAGTAATAAAGGAATTTACGCACAGATCATTGATGATGTAAATGGTAAAACTTTAGTATCTGCATCTTCAAGTTCTAAAGAGTTTGCTGCATCAGGAAACAAAGTAGATCAATCTAAAGCTGTTGGTAAATTGGTTGCTGAAAAAGCGATCGCAGCAGGAATTAGCAAAGTAGTTTTTGACCGTAACGGGTATTTATACCATGGCCGTATTAAATCATTGGCTGATGGTGCTCGCGAAGGCGGTTTAGACTTTTAATCAATTTAGAAAATGGCATTAAGCAATATTAAAAGAGTAAAATCAAGCGAAATTGAATTAAAAGATCGCTTAGTAAGCATCCAACGTGTAGCCAAAGTAACTAAAGGTGGTCGTACATTTAGTTTCTCCGCTATCGTTGTAGTTGGTGATGAAAACGGAATCGTAGGTTACGGATTAGGAAAAGCTAAAGAGGTAACAGAGGCGATCACTAAAGGTATCGACGATGCGAAGAAAAATCTTGTGAAAGTTCCTATTATCAAAGGAACAGTTCCTCACGAGCAATATGGTAAATATTCAGGTGGTTCAGTTTTGATTAAACCAGCTGTAAGTGGTACAGGAGTTCTAGCAGGTGGTGCAATGCGTGCTGTGTTAGAGTCTGCAGGTATCAAAGACGTATTGGCAAAATCATTAGGATCATCTAACCCACACAACGTGGTTAAAGCAACAATTGATGCATTAGCAAGCATGCGTGATGCATACACAGTTGCTCAACAGCGCGGTGTCGATTTAAACAAAGTATTTAACGGTTAATATCATGGCAAAAATTAAGATTACCCAGATAAAGAGCGTTATCGACAGAAGCGAGCGCCAAAAGAAAACTATTGAGGCTTTAGGTTTGAAACGTATCAACCACTCAGTAGAAGTTGAAGCTACAGCAGCTATCATTGGAATGGTTCGTAAAGTGAACCACCTTGTTGCTATAGAGTCAATCTAAGGAATTCTCAAATGGAAGGGATACTCACTATCCTTTCCATTTTGTTAATACTATTTACAAATTGTTATTTCCTGTTTAGTGAGAGCGAAGGGTAACATAACTTACAAAAAAATGAACTTAAGTAATTTAAAACCAGCAGCTGGTTCAACAAAAAGCAGAAAACGTATTGGTCGTGGTCAAGGATCTGGTCGTGGTGGTACTTCCACTCGCGGTCACAAAGGTGCTGGATCTCGTTCTGGTAATTCGACTAAGATTGGTTTCGAAGGTGGTCAAATGCCTTTGCAACGTCGTGTGCCTAAGTTTGGTTTCAAAAACCATAACCGTGTAGAGTACGTAGGTATCAACCTAGATGTATTACAAGGTTTAGTAGAGAAATACAACTTGACTTCAGTTGACTTTGATGCATTAAGAACTCACGGTTTAGTATCTAAGAATGACATCATCAAGATCTTAGGTCGTGGCGAGTTCACTGCTAAAGTAGAAGTGAAAGCACATGCATTTTCCGCTTCAGCTCAAAAAGCTATTGAAGCAGCAGGCGGTTCTATCGTAAAATTGTAATACTACATGAAGAAACTAATCACAACCTTAACCAATATATGGAAGATAGAAGAACTACGTAATCGTATTCTTAATACGTTACTTTTTCTTTTAATATATCGTGTCGGATGTCACGTGGTTCTACCAGGTGTAAATCCAGACGCACTGGTACAACATAAGGAGGGTGGTAATGACATTCTAAACCTAATCAATATGTTCGCTGGGGGTTCATTCTCTCGTGCGGCAATTTTTGCGTTAGGGGTAATGCCTTACATCTCCGCATCTATCGTTGTGCAGCTATTGGGGATTGCTGTCCCTGCCTTCCAAAAGATGCAGAAAGAAGGAGAATCTGGTCGTAAGAAAATGACGCAGATTACACGTTACCTAACAGTAGCAATTACATTAGTTCAAGCAATTGCTTATGTGAAGACCCAAATCGGTCCTGAAGCTAAAACAATCGCTGACCCGATGTTCTCTATCCTTTCCGCTATCGTTTTGACAGCAGGTACTTTGTTTGTGATGTGGCTTGGTGAAAAAATTACCGATAAAGGTATTGGAAATGGTATCTCCCTAATCATTATGGCGGGTATCATCGCGCAATTACCAGCAGGTATTACTTCTGAGTGGGCATCTCGTATGAGCCCTTCAGGTGGTGGTCCAATTCCATTGTTATTAGAATTTGTTGCTTTATTCTTTGTCGTGATCTTTACGATCTTAATTGTACAAGGTGTTCGTAAGATCCCTGTACAATACGCTAAGAAAATTGTTGGTAACAAACAGATCGGTGGAGTTCGTCAGTATATTCCATTAAAGGTAAATGCTGCCGGTGTAATGCCAATTATCTTTGCTCAGGCAATTATGTTTTTGCCTATGTCTTTAACGCAGTTCTTTCCGAATGTGCAATCAGACTTCCTAACGTCTTTGAGTAACTATACATCCGTGACGTATAACGTTGTATTTGCTTTGCTGATCATCGCATTTACATTCTTCTATACCGCGATTATGGTGAACCCTCAGCAGATGTCTGAAGACATGAAGAAAAACGGAGGTTTCATTCCAGGTGTTAAACCGGGCTATGAGACAAACTTATTTATTGATAACGTAATATCTCATATTACATTCCCTGGTGCAATTTTCGTAGCGATCATCGCTATCCTTCCAGCTATTGCAACCTTGTTTGGTGTGAACAACCAATTTGCACACTTCTATGGTGGTACTTCCCTATTAATCTTAGTAGGTGTTGTATTGGATACCATTCAGCAGATTGAATCACATTTGTTAATGCGTCACTATGATGGATTGATGAAGACAGGTCGTGTGAAAGGAAGAAGTACAGCAACAACAGTTGAGGGCTACGATCAATCAGCATTATAATTCGGATGTCGAAAGTATATTATAAAACAGTAGAAGAAATTGAGCAAGTGCGAGAGTCAGCAGATGTACTCTCGCAATTGCTTGCTGAAATTGCTGGCTTGGTGAAGCCTGGTATTACAACGCTTTCACTTGACAAGTTTGCTTATGATTTCATTAAAGATCATAAAGGAACTCCAGCATTTTTGAACTATCATGGTTTCCCATACTCCTTGTGTATTTCTGTAAACGATCAAATCGTTCATGGTTTCCCAAGTGATTATGTGTTAAAAGATGGGGATATTGTTTCAGTAGATGGGGGGGTGGATCTGAATGGATTCATCAGTGATTCTGCTTATACTTTTGCTGTTGGCGAAATTAGTGCGGAAGCACAACAATTGCTTGATGTTACTAAGGCGTCCTTGTATGCCGGTATTGAACAAGCAGTTGCAGGAAAACGTGTAGGAGATATTTCTTCTGCTGTTCAGGAATACGTTGCTCCATACAAGTACGGCATCGTTCGTGAATTGGTTGGACACGGGGTAGGTTTTCACTTACATGAAAAACCAGAAGTTCCAAATTATGGAAAACGCGGTTCTGGTCCTAAGTTGGAAGAAGGTTTGGTGATTTGTATCGAGCCGATGATCAACGCGGGAAAGAGTGGTGTTAAGTTTTGGGATGATGGATGGACGGTAAGTACAGTTGATGGGAAGCTGTCGGCACATTTTGAGCAGATGGTTGCCATCCGAAAAGGCGTCCCAGACGTGTTATTGAATTTTGAAGCAATAGAGAAAGTTTTGGATAAAAAGTAGTTGGTTTTCAATTATTTTTATTTATCTTTGCACTCCTGTTTGCGGGTTAATACATAAAATAATAAGGTATATATGGCTAAACAAGCCTCAATAGAACAAGACGGCATCATCAAAGAAGCGCTTTCGAATGCCATGTTTCGCGTAGAATTAGAGAATGGGCATGAGATCATTGCGCATATTTCTGGTAAAATGCGTATGCATTATATCAAGATTTTACCTGGAGACAAAGTAAAATTGGAAATGTCTCCTTATGATTTAACAAAAGGAAGAATTACATACCGCTATAAATAAGACGTAGTTTCTTCGAAATAGCTTTTTAAAAAATAACTCAAGATGAAAGTTAGAGCATCAATTAAAAAACGTAGTGCGGATTGTAAGATCATCCGTCGCAAAGGAAAAGTTTTCGTAATCAATAAAAAGAACCCAAAGTTTAAACAACGTCAGGGTTAATTTTAACATAATCGCTTAAGATATTATATGGCAAGGATCGCAGGTATAGATTTACCTAAAAACAAAAGAGGTGTTATTGGCCTTACCTATATTTTTGGTATTGGTCGTTCCACTGCTGCTTATATCCTAGAGAAAGCAGGCATCAGTGAAGACGTTAAGGTTCAAGAATGGGATGACGATCAGTTATCAGCTATTCGTACTATCATCAATGATGAGATCAAAGTAGAAGGAGCATTACGTTCTGAAGTACAATTGAACATTAAACGTTTGATGGATATTGGATGTTACCGTGGATTACGTCATCGTAAGCACCTTCCAGTTCGTGGACAACGTACTAAGAACAACTCACGTACCAGAAAAGGGAAACGTAAGACAGTTGCAAACAAGAAAAAAGCTACTAAATAATAAGTAAGAAATGGCTAAAAGTAAAAAAGTTACTAAAAAACGTATCGTAGTTATCGAGCCTGTTGGACAAGCTCATATCAACGCTACTTTTAACAACATCATCGTAACTTTGACGAATAATCAAGGTCAAACAATTTCATGGTCATCAGCTGGTAAAATGGGCTTCAAGGGTTCTAAAAAGAACACTCCTTACGCTGCTTCACAAGCTGCTAACGACTGTGGTAAAGTTGCATACGACTTAGGATTACGTAAAGTTGAAGTTTTCGTAAAAGGTCCGGGTGCTGGACGTGAGTCGGCAATCCGTTCATTGCAAACTATTGGTATCGATGTAACAACCATTAAGGATATTACTCCACTTCCTCACAACGGTTGTCGTCCTCCAAAACGCAGAAGAGTTTAATAACATTATTGTTTAAGATAAGATTCATCAGCTATAGGCTGATAGATACTTCAAACAGCACAAGAAATGGCAAGATATACAGGACCTAAGTCCAAAATAGCTCGTAAATTTAGAGAGCCAATTTTCGGCCCAGATAAGGCTTTAGAAAAGAAAAACTACCCTCCTGGTCAACATGGACCATCTAAAAGAAGAGGTAAACAATCTGAATACGCAATTCAGTTGTTAGAAAAACAAAAAGCGAAATACACTTATGGCGTTTTAGAGCGTCAGTTCGCTAACCTATTTGTTAAAGCGGCAGCTAAACAAGGTGTTACAGGTGAAAACTTCTTGAAATTATTAGAAGCACGTTTAGATAACATCGTTTACCGTTTAGGAATTGCTCCTACGCGTTCTGCTGCTCGTCAATTAGTTTCCCACAAGCACATTACTGTTAACGGCAATGTTGTTAACATTCCATCATATAGTGTACGTCCAGGCGATGTAATCGCTGTACGCGAGCGCTCTCAATCTCTTGAGGCTATCACTAACTCGGTAGCTGGAAGAAAAATCAACAAATACGGTTGGTTAGAGTGGAATGCAAATGAGCTAAAAGGTACTTTCTTAAGCTACCCTGAGCGCGTTGATATTCCTGAGAACATTAAAGAAAACTTAATTGTAGAGTTATACTCTAAATAATAATCAATAACAACATGCATTGGCTAAGCTATGCATGTTGTTATTTTTCTCATATAGTAACAAACTTAAAAGAACATAAATGGCAATTTTAGCATTTCAAAGACCGGATAAAGTTATCATGCAGAAATCTACAGATTTTGATGGTACCTTCGAATTTCGTCCATTAGAGCCAGGTTTTGGAGTAACTATTGGTAATGCTTTACGCCGTATTTTATTGTCCTCACTAGAAGGATATGCAATTACGTCGGTAAGATTTTCAGGCGTATCGCACGAATTCTCTACCATTAAAGGTGTAGTAGAAGACGTTACGGAGATCATCTTAAACTTGAAACAAGTTCGTTTTAAGAAATCTGGTGAGCAAGGCGATAGCGAGAAGATCTTTGTAGTTATCAATGGCCAAGATCAATTCACTGCCGGTGATATCACGAAATTCTCCAACAACTTCTCAGTTCTAAACCCTGAATTGGTTATTTGTAACATGGATAGCTCGGTAACTGTTGAAGTTGAGCTAGCTGTAGCTAAGGGTCGTGGATATGTAAATGCGGAAGAGAACAAGGTAACTGATGGTCCAGTAGGTATGATCGCAATTGATTCGATTTATACACCGATCAAGAATGTTAAATACACCATTGAAAACTACCGTGTAGAACAAAAAACTGACTACGAGAAATTGTTGTTAGATATTTCTACAGATGGTTCTATTCACCCAGAAGAAGCTTTGAAAGAAGCTGCTAAGATCCTTATCCAACACTTCATGTTATTCTCTGATGAAAACATGTTGTTAGAATCTCAAACTAAAGAAGAAACTAAAGTTGTAGACGAAGAGATTTTACATATGCGTAAGATCTTGAAAACTGAACTTGTTGATTTAGATCTTTCTGTTCGTGCATTGAACTGTTTAAAAGCTGCAGATATTCGCACATTAGCAGAATTGGTTACTTACGATGTAGCTGATATGTTGAAATTCCGCAACTTCGGTAAGAAATCTTTGAGTGAAATTCAAGAATTGGTTAAATCGAAAGGTTTATCATTCGGTATGAACTTGGCGAAATACAAGTTAGACGAAGAATAATTTAAATTACAATAATAAGCGACCTGTTGCGTAATTCCTCATTAGTAGCTTAAGAGCACTTGGAAATGAACGGTACGCACAAAAACAATTAAAAAAATGAGACACGGAAAAAAAGTTAATCACTTAGGCCGCACTGACAGTCACCGTAAGGCGATGTTAGCTAACATGGCGACGTCATTGATCAAACACAAACGTATTACTACTACTTTGGCTAAAGCTAAAGCATTACGTAAATATGTAGAGCCTTTGATTACTAAATCTAAAAACGACACTACTCACTCACGTCGTACGGTATTCGCTTACTTAAAAGACAAAGATGCTGTTACTATCTTGTTCCGCGAGGTTTCTGAGAAAGTTGCATCTCGTCCAGGTGGTTACACTCGTATCATCAAATTGGAAAACCGTTTAGGTGATAACGCGGAGATGGCATTCATTGAATTAGTAGATTACAACGAAGTTTATGGCAAAACTGCTAAAACTGAGAAGAAAACTACTCGCCGTCGTGGAGCTACTAAGAAAAAAGCTGATCAGCCTAAAGCTGAGGCTGCTGCTACAACAACAGCTACTGACGATTTAACAATCGTTGAAGGTATCGGTCCTAAAATTGCTGAAGTATTAGCAACTGCAGGTATCAGTACTTACGCTGAATTAGCAAAAACAGATGCTGAGAAAGTTAAAGAAATCTTAACTGAAGCTGGATCTAACTTCAACACTGCAGATCCTACTACTTGGGCTGAACAAGCACAACTAGCTGCAGATGGTAAATTCGAAGAATTAGAAAAACTTAAAGCCGAATTAGACGGTGGTAAAAAAGTTGATGAATAATATTCTCGATTTATAGAAAAAGTCCTCTTAAATAAGAGGACTTTTTTATTTTACAGCCTTTTAATCTTCTCATTTTTATTTTATTTGTACATTTGGACTTCTAAACTATTTCAATAAATTGCTCAAATCCATGGAACTTTTTAATGTTTATCCCTTAACTCCAATAAACATCGTTAGAGCTAAAGGATCCGCTGTTTGGGACGAACAGGGAAATGAATACTTAGATCTTTATGGCGGACATGCCGTAATTTCTATTGGTCATACGCATCCGCATTACGTGGAGACTATCAGCAATCAATTAAATAAGATTGCTTTTTATTCAAACTCCGTATTGATTCCAATTCAGCGACAGTTGGCAGGTCAATTGGGTGATGTCTCCGGTAAATCTGATTACAGCTTGTTTCTTTGTAATTCAGGTGCCGAGGCAAATGAAAATGCCCTAAAACTTGCCTCCTTCCATACCAACAGAAAGAAAGTGATTGCTTTTAGCAAGTCTTTTCATGGACGTACATCTTTAGCCGTTGCAGCTACCGACAATTCTGCCATTGTTGCACCGATAAATCAAACTGACAATGTGGTATTCTTACCATTCAATGATGAAGATGCTTTGACGCAGGCATTCGCTGCCTATGGCGATGAGATTGCTGCTGTTATCATTGAAGGTATCCAAGGCGTTGGAGGTATTCGTGAAGCGTCTATTCCTTTCCTTAAATTGATTCGTCAATTATGCGATCAATACGGATCGGTATTTATCGCGGATTCAGTACAATGTGGTTATGGTAGAACAGGTACATTCTTCTCCCATGATTATTCTGGAGTCAATGCGGATATATATTCCATGGCAAAGGGTATGGGTAATGGTTTTCCAATTGGCGGTATAGCCATCTCACCAAAATTTCAAGCATCTTTTGGTATGTTGGGTACTACCTTCGGTGGTAACCATTTAGCATGTGCTGCTGCAGTTGCTGTGTTGGATGTCATGAAACAAGACAATTTAATGGAGAATGCTGCACAAGTAGGATCCTATCTAATTGAGGAATTGAAGAAATTTGATAAAGTCTTAGAGGTACGTGGTAGGGGGCTTATGATCGGTATTGAACTTCCGACTGAATTAAGTCATGTGAAGAAAGACTTATTGATGATAAACAAGATTTTCACAGGCGAAGCAAAACCTAATGTTATTCGCTTATTGCCTGCACTAAATATTACCAAAGAAATAGCAGATCGTTTTTTAACAGCTTTTAATGAAAGATTAAAAGCTTAAGACTTATCCTATTATTTATATCTATGAAGAAGTTTTTTTCCGTAGCTGATGTCACTAATTTAAAGGAGATCGTAGCTGAAGCATTATCGCAAAAAGCAAATCCAAATGCTTTAGAAGAATTAGGAAAACATAAGACTTTGGGTCTTGTGTTCTTAAATCCATCCCTACGTACGCGTTTAAGCACGCAGAAGGCCGCCATGAACCTTGGTATGAACGTTATGGTCATGAACATGGATAAAGACGGCTGGGCGCTTGAAACACGTGATGGCGTAGTGATGAACGGTACGACTGTAGAGCACATTCGTGAAGCAGCTGCTGTAATGGGCGAATATTGTGATATCTTAGGATTAAGATCATTCCCTTCCCTGAAAGATAAAGAAGCAGATTATTCTGAAGATTTATTCAATAAATTCATCAAATATTGCGCTGTACCTGTAGTATCTTTAGAAAGTGCGACAAGACACCCGCTTCAAAGTTTGACGGATTTAATCACCATTACGGAGTATAAAAAGAAAGATAAACCCAAGGTTGTTTTGGCATGGGCACCTCATGTTAAGGCCTTACCTCAAGCGGTGCCAAATTCTTTCGCAGAATGGATGAGTAAAGCGCAAGAGGAGAATTTGCTTGATTTTACAATCGCACAACCAGCAGGTTACGAGTTAAGTGAGGAGTTTACGAATGGAGCCACTATTACGAATAACTTAGAAGAAGCATTGCAAGATGCTGATTTTGTCTATGTAAAAAACTGGTCCTCCTTTAAAGAATATGGGGAAGTGTATCCTGTAAATGAAAATTGGATGATGGATAATGAGAAATTAAAAATCACCAATGATGCTAAGATCATGCATTGCCTTCCGGTACGTCGTGATCTGGAATTGTCATCTGAGATTTTAGACGGACCAAATTCCTTGGTAATTAAAGAAGCCAGCAATCGGGTGTGGGCTGCACAGGTGGTGTTGAAAAGAATGTTGGAATCCTTGAAAAGTAAGTAATTCATGTCTGTATTAAATATTATAAAAATTGGAGGGAATGTTATTGATGATCCTGAGCAGTTATCCCTGTTTTTGGAGAAATTCTCAGCATTACCCGGAAGAAAGATCTTAGTACACGGCGGTGGAAAGATTGCTACGCGTATTGCCCAAGATATGGGCATTGAAGCTAAGATGGTTGAAGGTAGAAGAATTACCGATGCTGCCATGCTCGATGTGGTAACCATGGTCTATGCTGGGCTTACCAGCAAGAATATCGTAGCTGAATTGCAGAAGAACGATTGCAATGCTATTGGTCTTTGCGGAGCAGATGCCAATGTCATCAAAGCCGTTAAAAGACCTGTACGCGAGATCGACTATGGATTTGTTGGGGATATCCTGGCAGACTCCATCGATGGTCTTGCAATCAAGAAGCTGTTGGAAGCAGAATTTATTCCTGTTTTCTCCGCCATTACCCATAATGGACATGGTCAATTGTTGAATACCAATGCCGATACCATTGCATCTTCTTTAGCCGTAACCCTTTCCAATTTCTATGAAGTATCCTTAATATACTGTTTTGATAAAAATGGGGTTTTAAGAGATGTTTCAGATGATCAATCGGTTATTGAAACCATACGATCATCCGAATTCGAACGATTGAAAGAGAACAAAGTGATTCACGATGGTATGATTCCTAAATTATACAATGCTTTTGAAGCCATATCAAGAGGGGTAAGCAATGTATACATTGGACATGCTAATAACCTTCATCTCTTCCAGCAACGGAAATTCGGAACTTGTTTGATTGCCTAAATCCTACAAACCATGAATAGAATAACCATTATCGGAGGTGGAAACATTGGATTATCATTAGCCAAAGGTCTAGTGAAATCTGGGTATTGTGACGCCCAATCCATCTGCATTACACGTCGAAATCTAGCTTCCTTGGAAGAGGAAAAGGCTATGGGATTTCAAGTCAGTGATCAGAACAAACTCGCCATTGCCAAGGCTGATTTCGTTGTGTTAGCAATTTTGCCCCAACAGATCAAGAAGGTGATGGAGGAGATCTACCCCGTACTTAAACCCAATCAAACCATTATTTCAGTAGCCTCAGGTGTTACCTGTATGGACATGAAAGAAGTGTTAGGAACGGATAAGGTGGTTATTCGTGCAATGCCCAATACGGCAATTGCCATTGGACAATCCATGACCTGTATTGCGACCGATGAAGCTCCACAAGATAAATTGGATGAAGTGAGCCGTATTTTTGAATCGGTAGGTTCTGTGGTTGTCATCAATGAGGATCTTATGACTTCTGCTACAGCGCTGTGTGCTTGCGGAATCGCCTTTTTCCTGCGCAGTATTCGCGCCGCATCCCAAGGTGGGGTAGAAATAGGTTTCCATGCTCATGATGCCTTAAAGATGGCTATACAGACCGCTAAAGGTGCAGCAGACCTGCTTTTACAGTTGCAGACACATCCGGAAAGTGAAATCGATAAAGTTACTTCCCCAAAAGGCTGTACAATTGCAGGCTTAAATGAGATGGAGCACAATGGTTTCAGCTCCGCTTTCATCAAAGGAATTAAATTATCAGCTAAAAAGGCTGGAGGATTATATAATGACTAATATTAACCAGCTCGTTTCAGATAGCACCAAATTATTGGAGGCACTCATCCAAATCCCATCCTTTAGTAGGGAAGAGGATAAGACGGCTGATTTAATTCAACAATTCTTAAACGACAAGCATATTCCCAGTGAGCGAATTGGCAATAATGTTATTGCTTACAATAAACACTATACCGCCAATAAGCCTAGCATTCTACTAAACTCCCATCACGACACGGTAAAACCAAATCCAGGTTATACCAATGATCCTTTTACAGCAAGTATTAGTGATGGAAAGTTATATGGATTAGGCAGTAATGATGCTGGTGGATGTTTGGTGTCCTTAATTGCCTGCTTCTGTTATTTTTATAACGAAGAGGAATTACCATTTAATCTTTGTCTTATTGCATCTGCAGAAGAAGAGGTGTCTGGCAAACAAGGAATAGAGGAGGCTTATAAACATATTCCAGCTTGTTCATTTGCCATCGTTGGAGAACCTACCTTGTTGGAACTGGCGATAGCTGAGAAAGGACTAATGGTCTTGGATTGCGAGGCAATAGGTGAATCTGGTCATGCCGCAAGAAATGAAGGTGTGAATGCGATTTATCAAACTATGGATGATATACAATGGTTTCGTACGTATCAATTTCCAAAGCAGTCTGAATTCTTAGGGCCTGTTAAAATGAGTGTTACCATGATAGAGTCAGGGTCACAACATAATGTAGTACCAGCGTCTTGCAAATATGTGGTCGATGTTCGTACGACGGATGTCTACAGCAATCTAGAAGTATTGGAAATCATTCAATCACATGTGAAATCAAATGTACAGGCACGGTCTACACGTTTGAATCCATCTTCCATTCCTCTGAACCATCCAGTTGTTCAATCTGGAATTGCCTTAGGCAAGAAAACCTATGGTAGTCCTACGATGAGTGATCAAGCTTTATTACCCATTCCTTCCATTAAAGTAGGACCTGGCGATTCCGCAAGATCACATACAGCCAATGAATTCATTTACCTGGAGGAGATAGATGCAGGTATTCGTTTTTATATTGCCTTACTAATCGGAATAAAAGAAATAGAATAACATAAAAAAAAGCGCCTAGGCGCTTTTTTTTATAAGGTAATTTGTCTTTTTATACTTTCCTCCAAGGAGATGATGGTTTCTGTACGTTGAATACCTTTTAATCCTTGTATATCTTCGTTCAGAACTTTTCTTAAGTGAGAGGTGTCACGGCATACGATTTTTGCAAATGCACTGTACTGACCAGTACAATAATGAAGCTCTACTACTTCTTTAACTTGTTTTAACTGTTCTACAGCATCTGCATATTGTGATCCTTTCTCCAAATAAATACCTAAAAAGGCAGTAATATCAAAACCAACCTTCTGCGGGTTGATAATTAGATTAGATCCTTTGATAATGCCTAATTCTTCCATCTTTTTCATGCGAACATGGATGGTTCCGCCGGAAACAATCAATTTCTTCGCAATCTCGGTATATGGGATGCTTGCATCTTCCATCAGGATGGATAAAATTTGGACATCTAGGTTATCTAAATCGTAATTTGAATAGTTTTTCTCCATAAAAATGGTGTTTACTTGTAATTAAAATGGTCTATTTTTAAAAATATCTAAAAAATAAAGAGGTATTTTAAATATTTTGTCTAAAATTATAAATTTGTTTTAATAAAATGAGGAATTTATTATTGATTCTTCATCTTTATCCCTTCAAAATAACATAGAATTATAATTGGAAATGAATTGAAGCTCCTCGCCCGAGGGGCTTCCTTCAAATTATTCGCAACCGGTATTCATAGGTTATTCGTAATTTTTCAAAAATAATAACATTCTTTGGTATATTAATAATCAATTGATAAAATATTGTCATTTTTTTTGACATTTTTACATTATCTTTTTCCAACAAAATTTTCCTCATTAATTTTGTACTTTCGGATTACCCTAAGCAATGCGCTATGACAGAAGATGATGTAAAGATTTCCCGTAAAAAACCCATTTTTCCAGTAGGCCCTGGTCTTCATAAATATCTGAAGGCATATCAAAGAGATGCCAAGTTACCGTTGGCCTATCGGGATCTTCTCAATTTTCATGAGACCATCCCCTCTGTTGATAAAAATGGTGTTGATACCCTTTGGGAAATTCCATTATATCCACCTCATGTGCAAGATCAACTCTATGATCAATTGAAAATTGTCTATGCGCAACTGAAGGCATCTGGCAATACTCGAATCGTACAACATAAGGTAATCGAAAAAATTGAATTTTGTGCCTTTGGCAATACCCATCCGTTTCGAATCAAAATCGTTAATCGCCTCAATGATGTCTACGATTATTTCTACATCAAACAGGCCGATGCATCCCGTATTTATGGTCTGGAACTGGAGGAAATCCTCTCTCCTAATCAGGTGAACTATATCTACGATTTAGACACCCTTGTTGAAGAACATATTGTCGGTATTCCGGGGGATGTGTTTAGTAAGGATCGTATCTTTTCACCTGACTATAATCAAACCAGGATTGCTAAGGAGTTTGTCAAGTTTAATGAACGTTGCATCATCTCCATGTTGGGCGATATGCGCGCTTATAATTTCGTCATGCAGATAACACCAGACTTTGATGATTTTCAGTTTAGAATTCGCGCTATCGACTTTGATCAGCAATTTTATGAGGGAAATATTAAAGTCTATATGCCGCAGTTTTTCAAAGAGAATTTGCCCTACGTAAAAATGTCCATGGAGCACCTCAATGAAAAAACCGTTTTGCAATACCAACAAGAAGAGCGATCATCCATCGTGCATCGTGTTCGAAGTGAAAGGCATCGGATTAAAGACCTTCGTGATGCTTCCAAGACTCAACAACTGTCAACCCCAGAAAACATACAACGTTTAAAAGAGAGCTACGCGAAATATTACAACAATGAGCATTACCAACAATGTAAATCCATGACGGATATCATTGAGTTAAATGTCAAGAACGTGATTCGCCAAGTACAGCTGTAGGTGTTCTTTTATTTTACACGCTTTTGATTATCCTTGACAAAGGCTTCCCAGCCCGAATAGGATTTACCAGCTGCACTGCTGTTTTGTTGGAAAGAATGACATACAGCAACAGCCAAGCCGTCGGTAGCATCTAAGAATTCAGGTGTCTCTTTAAAACCTAATAAGGTTTGCAACATCGCAGCTACCTGTTCCTTGCTGGCGTTACCATTTCCAGTTACAGATTGTTTTATTTTCCGAGGTGAGTACTCAAAGATGGGGATATCTGAATTTAATGCTGCAGCCATCGCAACACCTTGTGCTCGTCCCAATTTGAGCATCACTTGGATATTCTTCCCATAGAAAGGTGCTTCTAAAGCCACACAGTCCGGGTTGTATTGTTCGATTAAAGCTGAAGTCTTCTTGAAGATGCGTTGTAGTTTTAGACCATGATCATCCAAATGCCCCATTTTAATGACACCCAAAGTCACCAAACTGATCTTTTTGCCTACTTCCTTAACAATACCATATCCTAGCACTACTGTGCCCGGGTCTATACCCAATATGATCCGTTCCTTCGCCTTCTCTTTTTGCATGCTACAATATTACGATTTTCTAAACATTGCACATTAAAAACAGTTATTAATTAAAAATTCACTAAAATTGTGCTTTCTAATTCCAAATTGACAAAGACTCAGCGTAAATATCTCAATATTCTGATAAAATTGGCCATCGTGGCACTTGCCATGTGGTTTGTCATATCTAAGGTTAGCAATCAAAAAAGTTTACACGAATTTCAGCAATTGATTAATAAAATCGATCCAACGACCATGCGTATTATTATTGTAGTGGTGGTCCTTTTGATGTTTTTTAATTGGTTTTTAGAAGTTGTAAAATGGCAATATTTGATTCGTAAAATTGAAAAGTTAAGTGTCTGGAAAGCCACTAAATCGGTATTTTGTGGATTAACATGGGCTATCTTTACCCCAAACCGAATAGGGGAGTATGGCGGACGGATCATGTTGCTTAAACCTGAAAATAGAGCAGTAGGTGCAGTATCCATGGGTGTGGGCTTATTCGGTCAATTGGTTCTTACCTCCGTTTTTGGAGCATTAAGTATAGCCTGGTTTGTCACTACTTTTATCGATGTACCTGCTTCGGTAGATTTTGGAATCTGGATTCTAGCCATTATTTATGCGCTAGCATTTGTCATCCTGTATTTCAATGTTTCTTGGATTGATTACCTCGTAGGTAAGGTTAGATTCCTCAAGAAGATCAAACCCTTTTTCGCTGTCTTGGAAGATTACACAACGAAAGAGTTAGCCTATGTTTTAGGGTTATCCGCTTTCCGGTTTGCCATATTTACTTCCCAATACATCATTCTCATGTTGATCATTTTGCCAGACTTGCCTTTGGTATCCATGGTTCTTATGATCTTTATCATGTTTTTTGTCCAATCTGCTCTTCCAACTCTGGATATTTTTGATTTTAGTGTCCGTAGTTTTGTAGCAAGTAATTTGTATGCGTATATTACAACCCAAGAAATCGCGGTCATGGCAATTGTATCCTTTGTTTGGTTTGTAAACTTGATCTTTCCCGCCATTATCGGTGCTTTTTTTGTCTTAAATGTGAATTACATTGGTGATAATAAATCTTAGTTATTTTTTATTTATCATGACCATGGTCTACGTGGTTTTGGTACTTTATATGCGTAATGGATGGATGAAAATTCCTTATTTTCATCTTAAACCAATAACCTTCAACAGCAAGGTTACGGTGATAATTGCGGCTCGAAATGAAGAGGAAAATATAGGTAGAACCTTAGATTGCTTAATGGCACAAGATTACCCTAAAGACCTGCTGGAGATCATCGTGGTTGATGATCATTCCAATGATCTAACTGGAAATATCGTTCGTGGCTATGCTAATCGCGGTGTTGACCTCATCACCTTGAATGAAGGGAATAAGCTGAATTCCTATAAGAAATTTGCCATCAACAAAGCTATTGTTGCCTCAAAGGGAGATATCATTATTACCACGGATGCAGACTGTAGAATGGGTCCACAATGGATCAGTACCATCATAGAATGCATGGAAACGCAGGGAAAGGATATGCTTTCCTCACCTGTCTGCTACCATGAGGAAAAGTCCTATTTTGAACGCTTGCAAACCTTAGAATTTCTTTACCTGATTGGCTTAGGAGCCGCAGGTATAGGTAATGGCAACCCAACAACATGTAATGGAGCTAACCTTGCCTATAGAAAGGACTTGTTTCTAGAAATGGGTGGTTTTAAGGGAATAGATGATTTGGCTTCTGGAGATGATGAGCTCTTGCTACATAAGGTAGCAGAATCCAAGCCGCATATTATCGGTTTTTGTAAATCTAAAGCAGCTATCGTTTATACGGAAGCAAAGGAAAATTTAAAGTCCTTCCTTAGTCAGCGAAAACGTTGGGCCTCTAAAAGTACCAAGTATAAGGATAAGAAAGTGGTGGTTTTAGGAATTGCGATCTGGCTTTTTAACCTGGCTTTTTTGTTAAGTCTCCTGTTGTTTGGAATGCAAGGTGAGGACGGAAGAACCCTTGTCCTTTTATCACTTCTCTTTAAGTTCCTAATCGAACTGGTGTTTTTATATCCTGTGATGAAATTTGCAAACCGTAGAGAATTACTGTTCAACCTACCATTATTGACTATAATCCACCCAATATATTTGGTTTATATCGGCATAATTGGAAATATAGGAAAATATGATTGGAAAGGTAGAACGGTGAAATAGTTGATCTAATTTTCTTCTTTCACTCGTAATCGAATAGCGTCTTCTGCCTTTTTCACGATTTCCTCTGGATTTAACCCTTGTATATCGATTGGATCCAACACTTCCCAGGTCATATGCGTAAATGGCCTCAAAGGAAAGGAACCATATTCGACCATTTTATAGGAGCCATTAATAGCTACGGGAACCACTAAAGCATTAGGGTTTTTCTTTAACAAGGTAGCAATTCCTCCTACCGAAAAAGATTTCATTTTACCAGTCTTGGTCCTCGTTCCTTCAGGAAAAATAAAAGCTGACCAATTATGCTGCTTCATGTTATTGGCCAATTTCAAAATCTCTGCAATAGATTGTTTCGGATCTTTACGATCAATATTTGCCGCTCCACCATGTTTCAGGTTGAAAGAGATACTCGGAATACCAGCAGTCAACAATTCAACTTTACTTATGAACTTAGCATGAAATCTTCTCAAAAAGTAAATCATCGGCGGGATATCATACGTACTTTGGTGATTCGCAACAAAAACAATAGGTCTTCCCAAGGGTAAGTTTTTGTTGTCGATGAATTGCGTACGATTGAATAAGGTATAGTTACAAGCCACCAATAAGCCATTTAGAATATCCACACTTTTTTTATGCGCTGAATATCCACCCAATTTCAAGCATAACCATTGAATGGGATGAAAAATGATAAGCGATAAGCCAAAACAAAGGTAAAATATAGGGGTTAGGAAATATCCAAGTACTTTTCTCATGTTCAATTAAAATTGTGCAAATATACATATTTGAAAACGGTTGGGAATTTTTTGTTTCCATATACAAAGTAATCAATTAGATCCTGAAACAAAACCACTTTTATCCACCTTCGCATGGGTAAAATTTGCATCTTGAAGATAGTAAATTTTTAGGTTTTTTAAGACTTGGGTCCTTATACTATATACTTTGTACTAAATACTATTTCAAGGGGTTTTATTCGCTACTCTAACGGATCTCCTTCGGAACTTGTTCGGATCTCCTTCGGATCTCGTTCGGTTCCGACCGAACGAGATCCGAAGGAGATCCTTGTCAGATCCCTAGAAATTCCGTCTGATTCACGGAGCAATATCAGTTCATTTCCGAGTTTCTGTTAAATGAAATTAGGAAGACAATCTTTTTTCAATTAAAGCTTGGTAAAGGAATCACAAAGTTAAGAGGAAGAGATTTTTTGGAAAACAAGATTTTCTTAGCATGAAGAGGTTATATGAATTCAATGTGTCTCAATTGATGAAATAATATTGATTAAAATTTGAATATTATTAAAATGATGTTTAAATTTATTAAAAAATATATTTATAAAATGAAGTTTCCATTGCATTGTCCAGCCTGTAATCAGGAAATGACCGTTGTTAAGCTACATTGCGAGAGCTGTCAAACTGAAGTTACAGGACGTTTTGCCTTACCCTTGTTCATGCAGTTGGATGCCGATGAACAAGATTTTATTCTTCAATTTTTATTGGATTCCGGGAGTCTAAAGGAGATGGCAAATAAAATGGGGAAAAGCTATCCTACAGTACGGAATAAGCTTGATGAATTAATCGAAAAAGTTAAAAGTTTACAAGTATAAGTTATGCGTTTCGAAGAAAAGCAAAATATGATCAGCCCCTGGATATTAATCATCATGGCTGTGGTATTTGGGAGCATTATTTATCCGCATATAAATGATTTAGAAAGCATTTGGAAAGATCCGGGTTTTTATATCTTATTTGTGGTATTTGGTCTTTTATTTTTGATGAATCTAACTACACGATATGATGAAGAAGGTATTTACATCAATTTTATTCCATTGGTTTGGAATAAGCGGATTAGTTGGAAAGAGATTCAGTATGCACGATTGGAGACCTATGGACTATTTGATTACGGTGGTTGGGGATACCGTATGGGAAAATCGGGAACTGCCATTACAGCAAAGGGGAAATACGGTATGAAGATAGCCTTGATGTCCGGGAAATTCCTTTTGATAGGGACGCAACATCCAGAAGAAATACAACGAATTATAAACCATTATTTACCAATTGAAAATGAAAGCTAAGCTCTGGAAGCGAATTTTTTATCCCTTTGAAAACAATACCAGTAATGCTTTATTGGTTGTGGGCATCCTGGGGTATTTAGGCTTAAGTCTATTGGGGAGTCAATGGGATTTTATTTCTGATGGCATTATACAGATGCACAGTAGTAAACCAAGAGTACTATGGCAAGTCCTTATCAATAATGCGATCAATAGTTTAAGCTTAAGTGTGCTGTTATTCTTGCTAGCACGATTAGTTTACAGCAAAACACGCTATATCGATGTATTGACGGTGGTGTTAATCAGTCAGCTCTGTTTGCTTATTAATGGGCTGTTATTGTTTAACCCGGCGCAACAAGCAGCGCAAAAAGACTTGATTCCCATCATTCTTAAGGGCGATTTCACACTGAACGAAATTCAAGTCAATCAGTTTGTTTGGATGACCATATTGGGGATTTTAGCCTTGGTTTTTATCTTTTACTTTTTTGTGCTCTTAATTCAAGGTATGAAAATTGCCATGAATTCAAAGAAAGGCTATCATGCGGTATTTATTATCGTATTTACGCTTTTACTGGATATAATATTATGGATCGTAAGACCTTATTTAGGATAGAAATGAAGAAATATTTACTGTTTTTATTTACACTGTTTGGATGCAGTGTTGGCTTTGCTCAGTCTTTTGAAGGAACTTGGCAAGGAAGTTTAACCATTCAGGGTATGGAGCTGCCCTTGGTATTCAATTTGAAATATGATGGGGGATGGACAGGCAACATGCAGAGTCCAAAGCAGTCTAATGCTAAGATGCCCATATCCAAAATTAAAGCATCTGCCGACTCCATTTATATAACGGTAGATCCAATAGGCCTATCGTATGCTGGGAAATTGAGTGCCGATAAAAGCTTTATCGACGGTCAAATTAAGCAAGGAGGATTAAATGCCCCAATGAAAATGGTTAGACAGACCGCAAGCAATGCTGTGAAGTCAATAGAACTCGTAAGAACACAAACGGTGAATGCTCCTTATCCATATGATGCCTTAAATGTTAATTTTGAAAACACAGTGGATAAGGTAACCTTGTCTGGTACATTGACCAGTCCAAAAGAAAAAGGTCGTTATCCGGCGGTTATTTTAATATCAGGTTCAGGCCCTTCTGATCGGAATTCTAGTTTCTATGGTCATGAACCATTTAAGGTGTTGGCGGATTACTTAACTCGTCAAGGAATAGTAGTATTGCGCTATGATGATCGAGGAATTGGTGAGTCGACGGGCGATTATAAATTGGCTACAACTGGTGATTTGAGCAAGGATGCCTTAGCGGGGCTGAAATACCTTCGCAAACAGGCAAATGTTGACCCAAAGAAAGTCGGAATAATTGGTCATAGCGAAGGAGGATTAATTTCCCTGTTATTGGCCGGACAACGTGTGGCAGGATTGGACTTTATCGTTTCCTTAGCTGGTCCAGCGTTGAAAATCGATTCACTAATGATTCTACAAAATGAGGCAGTTGCCAAGTCAGTTAATCAAAAGGTCAGTCAACAAGAAATCCAACGGATTAAGCGGAATTATAAGATTGCCAAGAGTGATATGTCAACTGAAAAAGCTTTTGCAGAAATTATGGCCAACTTGAAAGATATTCCGGGTTCTCAGACTCCGGAGTTTGCTGATCAAATCGGTGTGCTTATTACACCTTGGTATCGTTATTTCTTAAAGATCGATCCGGTGCCTTTTATTCGTAAAATAAAGATCCCAGTATATGCTGCTTTTGGTGGAAAAGATATTCAGGTTACGGCGCCAGAAAATGCTGAAAGCTTAACAGATAACCTGCCTAAGAATAGTAAATCGGTTATAAAGATCTATCCAGAGGATAACCACTTATTTCAACCAGCAAAAACCGGTGCTGTAGCAGAATACCCAGAGATTCCGGTTACTCTGGATCCAACATTATTGTCGGATATCAGTAATTGGATTAAAAAACTATAGGCCAATTGGGATTAAAGCATTTTAAGGTATAAAAAATAAGAAACGGCTCTCCAAAAGGAGAAGCCGTTTCGTTTTTCAAAGGTATTTGATAGGGTGAATGTATTACATGATAATAGGGCAAATACATGCCCCTGAATTTGCTAAAGAATAATCAGAAAACTGCAGTTCGCATTTTTCTAGATCATTGAACAAATTCTTATGTTATTATTTTTTTATTGTTGATTTGTTGGCTTTCTGTTTTTCACACTAGGCTAATTTTATATCCTTTTGTTCAATTTCTGTGCCAATGTATAACATAAGGTTTAGGGAGAGTGGTTGGAGTGAAACTTCATCTTAATTGTTTTCAAAAGGAGATTTAATCTTACAGGGTGACAATTAAAGGTTCTTAAAAAAACCTCTTTTAACAACAGGAAAATTGTTTCCACGAAAGTTGAAACCTAAAAAAGAAATAGCGTTCTTTTAAGCTTTTTAACTGAATAAGAAGAGCCTTATTGAATAATTTTTTATTTAAAATCCTTTTGGTTTATGGCGTAGTATTAGCTACGGGCAACACTTTACCGTTATAGAATTTATTGGCATTTTGTGCAAATTCTGCTACATACCTTCCCATTTCGAATGCTAATGTCCCTGCTTGTAAGTCAGGAAAAGCGGCTTCAAACATTTCGGTTTGAGATGAGCCTAATGCTAAACAATTCACTTGAATATTTTTATCCTTAAACTCTTCCGCTAAACACTCTGTAAGAATTGCTAATGCGCCTTTACTGCTGGAATAGGCTGCTAGTCCTGGAAACTTTGCAGACCCTTGGAAGCCGCCCATACTGCTGATGTTAACAATATGGCCGCCTTTCGTCATTAAGGGTGCTACATGTTTTATCATGTTCACATGACCCAATAAATTCGATTGAAACATTTGTGCGAAATCCTCAGTACTGGATTCCAGGAATGGCTTATAGATTAAAGCCCCTGCATTATTAATCAGAATATCCACATGCTCCATTTTTGATTGGATGAATGGCACCAATGAGTTTGGATAGTCGTCATAAACGATATCAAATTGTGCCGGATATAATTTTCCGCCATCATGGTTTAGGGAACTTGCGATTTCATGAAGCTTCCGTAGTTTATCCGCTGAACGTGCTAATGCGATGACGGTATTATTCTTATTTGCTGTTAGATCTAGCACCGCCTCAAAGCCAATACCTGAGCTGGCACCAGTTATAATGATATTTGCCATATTAATCTTTTTCAAGTTCTTCTTCGACTTCTTTTGCCGAAGGTAATTTATCGGTTCCTAGGCGTTGCGGTCTGAAGAGGTAATATAATCCGCTAGAAGCAACAATTAGGGAAATGATGTAGAAAACAATGGACATGGTCAAGGATATTTCCTTGGTTAACTGAAGATACTTCGCTAACTCGACCATGGCATTGTCCCGAACACCAATTGCTCCACCTACAGAAGGAATAATTGCTGTAAGGGAGGAAATCATAAATATGAATATGTAGGGAGAGAATTTCCCATCAAAACCTATGGAGTATAGGATAGCGATAGCAGCTGCTGCCTGAAATCCTTGTACAAATAAGGCTTTAATATGTGTTGTTAGGAAGTTGTGTAAGAACTCCTTAAAATACAAGCGTAAAACATAGAGGTAACTCAGTGTGCCGATTAGAAGTACAGAAATCGTCAAGTAATTGGGGATTGCTAATCGAGGCATGAAAATTATCAAAGCGCCAATCACCATCGCTAATGCCCAAAGACCACTTAATCGGTCAAAGAATACGGCTCCGAGTACCTTCCGGCGTGAAATATTGAAATTCTTTTTTAGGAAAAAGATCTTATAGCCATCTCCACCAATTCCACCTGGAAGGAAGAAGTTATAGAGTAATCCTAATTGATACAGTCGGAGGTTATATCGTTCCGGGAGGTTAATACCAATCGCTTTAAAGAAAGAATTTAATCGAGATGAGGCCATTAAAATAGAACAGCTATATAATATTAGAGCCAACAAGAGGTACCAAGGGTTACTGTTGAGTATACCTACTTTAAGTTCTTGGAGTTGCTCAGGAGTAATTTTTGCACTTACCCAATAGATTGCCCCTGCGGTAATGGCTACCTTCAGCAAGGTTTTGAGTATATCCATTAATTTTTTCTTGTTCATGGATTGGGCTTGTCAAATTAAAGTACTGGATAGATTCTGGAATACAACATGATTAAATAAAAGAGCAAAAAAGCACCGCTGAGACTGAAAAGCCAGTTGATGTCGGTTTTTTTATACTTCTCTCTGAGCATGAGGACCATCAGCACTAGAAAAATTAAAAATAAAGTTATGGGCGCAAATATAGCCCATTTATGTGGGAAAAATAGGGATATTTTGTTCAGTAAATTAGCATCTTTGCTGAAAGTGAATGCGATTCCTAGGATAAGGATGACAAGTATAAATCGGAGGATCGCCTTGGCAACGATTTTGCTTATGGTATGATTTTTGGATGTGTTGTTCATCAAAATTAGCGGCAATTTTTGTTTACTAATATACATTTAATATACTATTTTAAACTTTGTAATATGCATAAACGTATTTTTTCGTTTTTAACCCTGTTAACCTGTGTGTTAATATTGGGAAGTTGTGGTGCCCCTAAAAAGGGAGGTACTAGCGGAAGTTCAGGAACTGAAACTTCTGCTCAAGGTCCGTCTGCTTCACAGTGGCGTACAGGTGTAAAAGGAAAATGGGTTTTAAATTCTGTTACTAGAGAGAATATCCCAAGTTCTTACACCATTAAGAATATTTTTGATGAGGCTCCGGTGGATTGTTTCATTGGTTCTGTATGGGATCTTCCAGGTGGAAACCAACGTGGTAGCATTACATTCAATGCTGAGGGTAACCTTTGTGCCAACGGTGCAGTACGTACTATTGTATGGTCCATCTTTAACCCAGGTAAAACTGGAGGACAGCCATCTTTCCAATTCAAAAAGTTATATGCTGGAGACAAAGCTACCAATGTGACTAGCGGATACCGCTTAGACCTTTCGTATGCTGATGAGTCTGCTCTTGAAATGCGTATGCCAATACCATTGGATAATGGTCAAGGTACTTTATTGTTCAAATTTAGCCGCGTAGCGAACTAATCTGAATTAAAATTGTAAAAAAATTGAAGCCGTAGCTAGAAACTACGGCTTTATTATTTTGTATTCTCAATCGATTGCAGTTAATTTGCGCTATATTATCCGGATATTACCACAAACAATGAGTTCAGAAGTACAAAAGGTTGCTCTTATTACAGGGATTACAGGTCAAGACGGTGCCTATTTAGCCGAATTTTTATTGAAAAAAGGTTATCTCGTGCATGGATTGAAAAGAAGAAGCTCTTCTTTTAATACCGATCGCATTGACCACCTTTATCAAGACCCCCATGAACTAGGTAGAAACTTTGTGCTCCACTATGGTGATTTAACTGACTCCACAAACCTTATTCGAATTATTCAAGAGACGCAGCCTGATGAAATTTATAATCTGGCGGCACAATCGCATGTTAAGGTAAGTTTTGATACACCGGAGTATACTGCAAATGCCGATGGCTTAGGGACTTTACGTATTTTGGAGGCTGTTCGCCTGTTGGGATTAATCGAAAAGACACGAATCTATCAAGCATCTACGTCAGAATTATATGGCTTGGTACAGCAAGTTCCGCAAAGTGAAACTACTCCATTTTACCCTAGAAGCCCTTATGCGGTAGCCAAAATGTATGCTTACTGGATAACAGTGAACTACAAAGAGGCTTATGCGATGTATGCTTGTAATGGTATTTTATTTAATCATGAAAGCCCGGTAAGAGGGGAGACTTTTGTTACTCGTAAGATTACACGTGCTGCTGCAAAGATTGCTTTGGGACTACAAGATAAGTTGTTTTTAGGAAATCTTTCCGCACAACGCGATTGGGGACATGCTAAGGATTATGTCGAAGCTATGTGGCTTATCCTTCAACAGGAAAAAGCAGAAGATTTTGTGATAGCGACTGGTGTGACCACTACTGTTCGTGACTTTGTTCGATTGGCCTTTGCTGAATTAGGTATAGTCATTGAGTTTTCTGGTAAAGGGGAAGCCGAAAAAGGAGTGATTATAGATCGTGAGGATGATCGCTTAGCAGAGCTAGGTTTGAATCCTGAAAATATTAAACTTGGTCAAACAGTTGTTAAAGTTGATTCAAGATATTATAGACCTACCGAAGTTGATCTTTTAATTGGAGATCCAAGGAAGGCTAATGAGAAATTAGGCTGGAAACCTAAATACAGCCTTGATATGCTGGTAAACGAAATGGTTTTGTCGGATCTAAAGCTGATGAAGAAGGAGGAATACCTGAAGGCTGGAGGCTTTGACACCTTAAATTATTTTGAGTAACAGCAAGTTGGAACAGTATTTGCTACTTAAGTTAAATTATTATTAAAAAAATGTTGCGACCTCATAATCATGTTATGAGGATCAACATAAAGGTTACGTTTATATTATCATGAAGATTGAGGAACATAAAGTAGGCAGTCCCAAATCAGTAGATGAACCGGTAGGTAAACGAGATAACTCAAAGATCTACTTTTTCATTATAGCCATTGCCGCGCTTTTAGCGACAAACATATATTTCTACGTCAAGTTTAAATCTTCGGGAGAGAAGCTTTATACAGTTACTTTGCAGAAGGAGAACTTACAGACAGAAATTGACCGTATAGAAGCAGAATTGGATAACCTGAAGGCTCAAAATGTAGTGCCAACTGAAGAATTAAATGCTGCTGAGCAAGATGCTCGTGGTAAGATTGAGGAACTCCGTAAAGGCTTAGAAAAAGGAGAGGTTTCGGACAAAGACGTAGAAGCAGCCAAGCAAGATGTAGCACGATTGAAAGATCAGGTGGCAAAAATTAAGGATGAGATTACTGGATTGCGTATTAAGAATGAACTGCTTGCTGAGACCAATAGTCAATTAAAGGAGGAAGTTAATTCTAGCAATAATAAGGTTGAGGCTTTGAATTCAGAGCGTAGAAGCTTGAATGATAAGATTAGTAAGGCCTCTAACTTAAAAGTATCTAATATTCATATTGCGGGTGTAGAATTGAAAAAAAGTGGCGATGTTGAATTGGAAACTAAGGCTAAGCGAATCGACAAAATGCAAATCAACTTCACCTTAGCAGATAACCCTTTAGCTGCGGTAGGTAAAAAAGATATTTATGTGCGTATCATCAATCCAAAAGGCAATCTGATTGCTGATTCAGAGGATTTGTTTTATGTGCATGGTGAAAAACTTCAATATACATTTAAAGAATCAATCAACTTCTCGAACAACGGTCAAGAATATCAAATGACCTGGTCCGATGAAGGACATAAATTCCAAAAGGGCGCTTATACGGTATTGTTGTATGCAGACAATGCTATAATGGGTAGGTCTTCAATTGTGTTGAAATAAGAGAATTAGAATAAAGATATTGCCTTTTATTTCTTTTTTAAGATATATAAAGGGGATTAACCAGATACAGAAGGTCGATGTTTACATCGGCCTTTTTTGTTGGGTGGAGATTAGATGTGAGATATGAGACCGCTACGCTGTTAGAAATGAGATGTGAGATCGCTCTGCTGTTAGATATTAATGGATCTTAAGGTTTTTGTGATTTTTGTTGTGCTGTTATGCGGTCGAAGCATGCTTCGACCCTACATTTGGAGGTATTGACGTAAGTAATTTTACGATTGTTAGTAGGAGCGATGCATGCATCGCCCGCTTACTTATCTATATAAAATTCTTTGCTATAAAGTTTGAAGTTCGTTCGGCTAGCCTCACGATGTCTCGATCTTGCGGGGGGGGAATGAGACTCTTCGCTTCGCTCTGAGTTGTAAATAGCGAACTTGTTTCCCGCCAATAGGTCTAATTACTAAATACTTAATACTATCTACTACCCTTAGGGCTCCGCAGGGTTCACATCTCATCAAGCCATAATATCCGACTCCTTATAGAGAGGAAGCACGATGGTAAAGGTTGTTCCGATTCCTTGGAAGGTGCTGAATGTTATCTCACCAGACATGGATTCTACGGTTTTTTTAACGAATGCAAGACCTAGTCCTGTCCCTGAACTTTTTGTGGTGAAGTTCGGTTGGAAGATCTTTGGAATAACGTCTGCTGGAATACCCATACCATTGTCCTTGACAATAATCTTTACTTTGCCTTCTTCAGCATTTTCTAGGATAATACTGATCAGGTGTTTCTTGCGACCAATGGATGCCTCGATGGAGTTCTTGATTAAGTTATTGAAGGTACGCAGGAGTTGATCTCGGTCACCAAATACAAATACCTTTTCATTGTCTGTATTGTTAATCACCTTGATGTAGGTGTTTTGACTGTTGTGGAAAGTATTTGCCGATTTATTAATCTTCTCAATGATGTTAATCTTAGCGAGATTGGTGTCTGGCAATTTGGCAAAATTGGAGAATTCTGTTGCAATCCTGGATAGACTATTGATTTGCTCAATAAAAGAATTGGAGAACTTATAGAATCGTTCTTCAAATCGAGGGTCATTTTCACTGTAACTTCTGGAAAGCATTTGGATCCCCAGCTTCATTGGAGTCAATGGATTCTTAATTTCATGAGCAATCTGTTTAGCCATTTCACGCCATGCATACTCACGCTCTGTACTCTTCAGTTGCTTGGCATTTTCTTCCAGCTTAACGATCATAAAATTGTATTCCTTCACTAAGGCGCCAATTTCATCATCACGCTCCCAATATAAGGGCTCATTTGGTTTGTTGCTGAACATGGTCTCGGATAATTTGCGCCCGATAAGGTTCAATGGTTTGGTGATCGAATTGGCAACTAATACCGTAATGAAACCCATACCTAATACAATGATGGTGTAAATGTTTAGGAGGGTGTTCAATAAAAGGTTCTGACTCTCATTTTCCTCTTCCTGAGAGGTAAAATAAGGGATGCTTAGAAAAACTAAGGTGTTGAAATCCGTGTTCTTGATAGCTGCGTAAGAAGAGTTGTAATTAAAAAGAACAATTCGCTCATTGATGTAAGCGTCGGTTTTCTTGACAACATTCAGGGCATTGAAGGCTAATGGGTTGATAAACTTCGATACTAACTTGCTATCATAGATACGGGGCTGTGTTGTAAAATTTAATTTTCCGTTCTTATCATATAGATTAAAGTCCGTTACGGTCGTTTCCGATAGCTGGCTTACAATCTCCCGGATTTGAGATTCGGAGTCAATAGGGGAGGTCTGAAGCCTATTCTCGATCTTTTTAACAACATCGAGGATGTAATTCTGTCTTTGCTGTACCTTAGACTTTTCAAATTGTTGGTTAATACTGATGAAGGATATCAATCCCGATACCACAACGGCAAATATTACAACACCTACAATCATGGTTTGAATCCTGGTACTGTACTGAATTCTGTTAATGATAATCTTGAAATGGTATTTAATGCTGGAGACGTTAAAAGACTTCTGCGCAACTGTCATGATCACATAACGGATTGCATTAAATATCAAGAAGAAGATGTATAGTGATAAAAACAAGAAGGAGAATATCGCTACGGATTGCCAGAATGTAAGACGAGGGGTACTCACCACTAAAGTAGAATGCTCATCTGGTTTGTAAACTACATGAAAATAACCATTGAAGTCTTCTACATTGATATACTGCTGTATCTTTCCACCGAATTGCTTATCCTTATTCGGGTATGTGAATGAGCCATTTTGCGTTAATAGGTTTTCATCGCGGTACAGGGCAAAGCTTGATGCATTGATATGGTAATTTCGGATGAATTCAATCTTACTATCCACTAGAATTTCCGGATAAGGCAAGGCTGTACCGAATGCTCTGTTTTTAAGGTTTAGGAAGACCTGTACGACCTTATCTTCTTCTCCCTCTAATGGAATGTCGAATTGTAGGAAGTATTCGTGTGTGCCAAGCTCTGAACGTAATCTATAGAAATGCTCCGTCTGTGGTACTTTGGTTGATTTGTTAATTACCTTTTCCCTGTATTCTTCAATTTTATCATTTGGATAAATACCTAAGGCTTGTCCATTGAAATAGTAATATCCATTGAACTCAAATTTGGAGAGGTATCCACTAAAGTAATTCGCTTTGATATAATTGTTAATGGAATTGGTGTTGATGTGATCCGTCTGATTTCGTTGGAACATGTAAGAGAAGGATTTCTTCAACTGTTCATCATTAAGAATGCGGTTTTCCATATCCACAAAAAGAGCTGTGGCATTCAAATCATCCTCAGCCTCCAATTGATTCAGGGTAATCTTCATTTCACGCTCTACCTTGTTATGTATGCTACGCATATAGACCGAGGTGGTCATAAATGCAAGGAACACCAAAGTCAAAATAAAGGTGGACATGGTCAGACTCACCCTAACCTTACTATAGGCCCTTAGCATGATAACAGCTGCTAAGAATATGTTGAAAAAGGTATTGTCTCCAATAATCAATGCATTTAATATGATGGCAGATACTAGAGCGATCAATTGTATGTTAAGGAAGGATGTCGTATTTGGGAGTATGGATTTCAGTATTCCAACTATGGAATCAATAAAATACAATAAAATTACCATATTGATACAGATGATCAATATGTTCAACCAGCTATATGATGTAAACGACAAAAGATTCGTTAAATCAAGTCCGACTGCTGAGCTATTGGTAATTAAAGTCGATAAGTGAAAAAACAAGAGATTACTGATGATGTAAATACTCAGAATTCCAATTAATGCAATAATGTTTATAGCCGGGTAGTTGAGTTTTTTTAGCGGTATTTTAAGGTATTGCTGAATGGAACGAATATAAAATACTAACCAAACTACAGAAATAGTGGTCATAAAGAAAGACCAAAGATTTGGTAGTATGGGGCTATAAGCATAATATTTAGGGTCGAATAGTCCTAAGCTGGATTTGGAACTCAACCAGTTCGTGTTTAAATCGACATATCGTGTTAGTGCCAATATAACAGCAAAAAATAGAATGGAGAACCAAGGCCGACCATCCTTTGCGACCATTAAACAGATGTTATTGACTAAGATGATGAAGAATATAGATGCGAAAATCCAACACATGAATTGAATATTCATGTACACGTTATCCTGCTTACCTTCTTTTAGTTTGACTGAGAACAAGTAAGAGCCATCCTTGCTGTAAATGTTCTTAACAGTTCCAGAGTCATTGTACTCGGCAATTGTTAAATTATCTGTCTTGATGAGCTTACTGGAGAAGATATTAACTAGATACTCGTTGTTGAATGGGAAATTGGTAATAACGGGTATTAGCGCGATGACAGTTGTCCGATTGTTTAGGACCTTTCGCTTAAGGACATAATATCGGTTATCCGATTTATGAAAATTTACATCGGTTTTTAGACCATCTAGATTGACGGGGACATAGGTGTTATTACTCCAAAAGATAGGTTGGTTGTCTTTGTAGATGTAGAAGTAAAGTCTGTTTTTGTCGACTTGCTTTTGAGTTATCTCTAAGACTTGACTTGGATAGAGCTCCACATTTGAAAATGCTTTCATGATAGCGGAGTCTGCGAAGATCTCGTCTAACTTATCCTCATAATCGTGGAGGTTATTTGAAATG
This sequence comes from Sphingobacterium kyonggiense, assembly GCF_039536825.1. Lineage (NCBI taxonomy): Bacteria > Pseudomonadati > Bacteroidota > Sphingobacteriia > Sphingobacteriales > Sphingobacteriaceae > Sphingobacterium > Sphingobacterium kyonggiense. Next base: position 181,630 of record NZ_BAAAZI010000010.1, on the reverse strand, counting down.
GTTCTGGTGTCTAATTCCAACATATCGTCCTTTGTGACGATATTATTGATGGTTATGGCCGTTACAAGAAAGGAGACCGTGAGTATTAGCAGCAGAAACCGTATATTATTACCCATTCTTCATTTTATCTGAACAGTAAATATAAATAATAAAAAAGTCCTCGCAACAATAATTGCGAGGACTTTATAAAAGAAATACACTTTTAACTACGCGTGTACATCTTCTTGACGGAAGAATTTCGCAGTGAAGTATTCACGATTCATTCTTGCGATGTTAGTAAGTTTAATTCCTTTCGGACACTCAGCTTCACATGCTCCAGTGTTGGTACAGTTACCAAATCCTTCAGCATCCATTTGGTCAACCATAGCTTGAGCACGCTCATAACGCTCGGTCTGTCCTTGTGGTAATAAAGCAAATTGAGAAATCTTAGCTGATACGAACAACATAGCAGATGCATTTTTACATGCTGCCACACAAGCTCCACAACCAATACAAGTTGCAGATTCGAATGCTTCATCAGCAACACGCTTAGGGATCAAGATGTTGTTGGCATCTTGAGGGCCACCTGTATTCACATTGACATATCCACCCGCTTGTTGAATACGGTCAAATGATGTTCTATCTACAGCTAAATCTTTTAATACTGGGAATGCTGCAGCACGCCAAGGTTCAATGACGATGGTCTGGCCATCGTGGAATGAACGCATGTGTAACTGACAAGTTGTGATTCCGTATTTAGGACCATGCGGACGACCGTTGATCACTAAGGAACACATACCACAAATACCTTCACGACAGTCGTGGTCGAAATAAATAGGATCCTCTCCTTTACGTGTTAAATCTTCATTTACCACGTCTAACATTTCCAAGAAAGACATATCATCAGCGATATCTTTAGCTTGGATAGTTACGAATTGACCCTTGTCGTTTATGTTTTTTTGACGCCAAATTTTTAGCGTTAAATTCAAATGTCCACTCATGATAATACTATTGAGTAACAAAAGGCCCATAAGCCAATTGCTTATTTATAACTTCTTTGTGTTAACTTAACGTTTTCGAATACTAAATCCTCTTTATGCAATACCTCAGGTTGTTCATCACCTTTATATTCCCAAGCTGAAACATAAGCATAGTGCTCGTCATCACGTTTTGCTTCTCCTTCTTCAGTCTGTGACTCTAAACGGAAGTGACCACCACACGATTCATTACGGTTTAAGGCATCAACAACCATTAGCTCTCCTAATTCCAAGAAATCAGCTACACGACCTGCTTTTTCAAGAGACATGTTTAACTCCTCGTTCTCACCTAATACACATGCATCAGACCAAAACTCTTTACGCAATTCCTGGATTAAACCTTTTGCTTTAGTTAATCCTTCAGCAGTACGAGCCATACCACAGTATTCCCACATGATATGTCCTAATTTCTTATGGATATCATCAACTGTTTTGCTTCCTTTAAGGGCTAACAATTTATTGATACGCTCTTCTACTTCTTTACGTGTTTGCTCAAAAGCAGGATTGTTTTTGTCTACTGGATTGAAGTTTCCAATCTTAGCTAAGTAATCTCCCACAGTGTAAGGAATTACAAAGTAACCATCAGAAAGTCCTTGCATTAATGCTGATGCACCAAGACGGTTAGCACCGTGATCCGAGAAGTTAGCTTCTCCTAAACAGTATAAACCAGGTACTGTAGTCATTAAATTGTAATCAACCCATACACCACCCATGGTATAGTGAACCGCTGGGTAGATACGCATTGGCTGCTCATAAGGATTTTCATCAGTGATCTGGTAGTACATGTCAAATAAGTTACCGTATTTGGCTTCTACCACATCTTTACCCAAACGTTGGATAGCTTCAGCGAAATCTAAGAATACTGCTACTCCCGATTTACCAACACCACGTCCTTCGTCAACCATTTCCTTCGCATTACGTGATGCTACGTCACGAGGAACTAAGTTACCGAATGAAGGATATTTTCTTTCCAAGAAGTAATCACGATCATCCTCTTTAATATCTTTAGGCTTCAATTCTCCTTTACGAAGTTTCTCCGCCATCTCAATTGTCTTAGGAACCCATACACGTCCGTCATTACGTAATGACTCAGACATCAAGGTTAATTTTGACTGGTGATCACCAGTTACAGGAATACAAGTAGGGTGGATCTGCGTGTAACATGGATTCGCAAAGAAAGCACCACGTTTGTGAGCTCTCCAAGCAGCTGTTACATTACAGCCCATTGCATTTGTAGACAAGAAAAATACGTTTCCATAACCACCTGTACAAAGCAATACTGCATGTCCTTCATGTGCTTCTACTTTACCAGTAACTAAATCACGGGTAATGATACCACGAGCTTCACCATCGATTTTCACTAAATCCAACATCTCATGTCGAGTATAAGATTTAACTTTTCCTTTTTGAATTTGACGGTTTAAAGCCGAGTAAGCACCTAATAATAATTGTTGTCCTGTTTGACCACGTGCATAGAATGTACGGGATACTTGCGCACCACCAAAAGAACGGTTATCTAAAAGACCACCATATTCACGAGCGAAAGGAACACCTTGCGCCACACATTGGTCAATAATATTTACAGAAACTTCCGCTAAACGGTATACGTTTGCTTCACGAGCGCGGTAGTCACCACCTTTGATGGTGTCATAGAATAAACGGAAAACAGAGTCACCGTCATTTTGATAATCTTTCGCGGCGTTGATACCTCCTTGTGCTGCGATAGAGTGAGCACGTCTTGGAGAATCTTGATAACAGAAAGTTTTTACATTATAGCCTAATTCAGCTAATGAAGCCGCAGCAGATGCACCCGCTAATCCAGTTCCAACAACGATAATGGTAAACTTACGTTTGTTGGCTGGGTTAACCAGTTTCATCTCAAATTTATGTTTTGACCATTTTTCGGCCAATGGGCCTGCAGGTACTTTTGAATCTAACATATTCTCTATATTTATTTAGTAGACCTCGTTTTTACTTGGCCTTTAAATAATCTATTTTACAAAATAAAAATACAATGGCATCGCCGCAAATAGGATAGGGATGATGATACCAAACACCCAAACACCAATTGCTCTGATGATTCCATTGTAACGTCTGTGGTTAAAACCAACCGTCTGAAACGCTGATTGGAAACCGTGGATCAAGTGGAATGACAATGCTGCCATACCCAATACATAAAGTCCTACCAAAAGTGGATTTTGGAAAGTTACTTCTACTTGCTTGTACAAGTCTTTCGTCTTAATAACTTCGAAACCTGCATCCACATACTCACGATACTCCGTGTAATCTGCTGGAAGTGCGTCTTGATTGTTAATCTGTCTAGCACCTGTAGCCAATTCCGTTTGGTATTCTACGTAAGGTGTAGTACCAAATTTGTATTGGAACCAGAAGTTTTGCATGTGTGTAACAATGAAAACTAACAATACCGTCCCTAAAATCCCCATGTTACGAGAATTCCATGCGCTGTTTGCTTTGCCGTCGTATTGGTTGTATCCAATTGGTCTTGCAGCTTTATTCTTAGTAGTTAAGATCAATGCGTATACGGCATGAACGATAATGGATAGATAAAGTAGGTAGGAAACTACTTTAATCGGGGTAAAGTGGGTCATAAAAAATGCGTATTTGTTGAACGCATACCCCGCATCATCTTTAAAGAGTTGTAAGTTACCAATCAAGTGAACTATTAAGAACGTACATAAGAACAATCCTGTCAAGCTCATGATTAGTTTCTTCCCTAGTGAAGATGTTAATACTGGCTTTGATTTACTCATTATTACTATGAATTTAATTTAGTTTCGCAAATCTATCTATTTGACGACACATAACACGATTATATGTTCAAAATTGCCCTAATTTAGAATGGTTCTAATTTCAATGTAAAAAATAAGGCCTGATTTTAATAAATCAGGCCAAATACTTTGTCTTTTAAGTTTCTTTTATAAGAAGGCATATCCAATACCTACTGACCACATACTAACTTTCTGTGATCTGTCGCTATTTTGGCTGATATTACTCAAACCGTGCTCATAACGTAAGTCAACAGTGAAGTTTCTGATGTCAGCTCCAATACCGCCGATAATACCAGTAGATGATTTTTTGTAATTGTCAATGTCTGTAGCAGATTTAAAATCTACTTTACCATCTTGAGCAAAAGAGAATACTGGACCCGCTTGGATACGAACGCCCAAAGGCCCTAATCCAATCTTTGTACCTAATAAAATAGGTAAGTCCATACTCTTTAATACGGCTTCTCCATTCTCGCCATCTTCATCTTTAAATCCTGCTTTTTTCTGAGAATAATATAATTCCGGTTGTACGTGGAAGCCAGCAGCTCCTACACGACCCCAAACACCAATCTGGTAACCAGTCTTCGTGTCCGAGTTCAACCATTTGCCATCTGATTTAAGGCTGGAAAAATTCAAAGCACCTTTGATACCTAATTTTAAGCTCGGTAACAATTGAGCTTGACTGAACTGCACACAAAATAGCATAGCAGCAAATCCAAGTATAATTTTTTTCATATTAAAAATTTATATATTTACTATTTCCAATCACTAAAGTAATAAGATTTTATCAAATAAGCGTAAATGAGCATGTATAATTTTAAGATTCAAGCCTCAGACTGGGAGATATTAAAAATCAAATTGAAACGTAAGTATAACACGTTATCAGATGAAGATTTGCAATTTCAGGAAGGTCAAGAAGAGGAATTATTAACCCGGTTAGCAAAGCGCCTTCACCGTAGTAAAGATTATGTGATTTTCACATTATCCAAAGAGTTAGTTGACTTAGATTCCAACCGTTTATAATGGATACTAATTTAATTTCTTGGTCAGATTTTGAGCAGGTAGATTTACGTGTCGGTACTATATTAGAAGTAGAAGATTTCCCAAAAGCTAGAAAACCTGCCTTTCAATTGATCATTGATTTTGGAGCTGAAATTGGAATTCTAAAATCCTCAGCTCAAATCACAGTTCACTATTCCAAAGAAGTCCTTATCGGTAGACAAGTTGTTGCTGTGGTAAACTTCCCAAAGAAACAAATAGCCAATTTCATGTCCGAGTGTCTAGTAACTGGATTTGAAGATGAAAACGGAGATATTATTTTGACATCAGTTGAAAGAAAAGTCCCAAATGGCTCAAAATTAAAATAATGAAGATTTATAATTTCGAAGACGATCCATTAGCTGCTGTACCCAACATTGATGAGCAATATATGCAGGAAGCTCTAAAGCTGGCTAAGCGAGCACTAGCTGAAGATGAGATACCAATCGGGGCAATCGTTGTAGCCAATGGGAAAATCATAGGTAAGGGCTACAACCTTACCGAGAAATTAAATGATGTAACTGCTCATGCAGAAATGCAGGCTTTTACGGCTGCTGCAAATTTCCTTGGTGGCAAATACCTTAAAGATTGCACATTATATGTGACCATTGAACCATGTGTCATGTGTGCTGGAGCAAGTTATTGGACTCAGATTTCTAAAATCGTATATGGCGCCAAAGAACCTAAGCGTGGCTATTCAACAATTCACGATAAAATACTACACCCAAAGACTACCGTAATTTCTGGCGTTTTGGAAGAGCAATGCAAAGAATTGATGACTTCATTTTTCAAAAATAAGAGGTGATATTACCTTAATATGGCAGTTCCTCCAAACTTTAGCCCTCTAAATTTGTTATATTCGTACAATCATTAAAAACAACATAAAATAAAATATTATGGCATTTCAATTAGAAGCGTTACCCTACGCAAACAACGCATTAGAACCACATATTGATGCATTGACCATGGAAATCCACCATGACCGTCACCACCAAGCGTATGTAGATAACTTGAACAAAGCGATCGCAGGTACAGAAGCAGAGAATGCTTCCCTAGAAGATATATTGAAAAACGTAAGCAAATATAGTGCTGCTGTTCGTAATAACGGTGGTGGTCACTTCAACCATAAATTGTTTTGGACAATCTTAGGTCCGAATGCAGGTGGTGAACTTACTGGTGAATTAGCACAAGCAATCAATGATACTTTCGGTTCATTTGATGAATTGAAAAAGAAACTTCAAGAAGCAGGAGCTACTCGCTTTGGTTCTGGATGGTCTTGGTTAATCGTAGGTGAAGATGGTAAATTAGCAGTTACTTCAACTCCTAATCAAGATAACCCATTAATGGACGTTGCTGAAGTTAAAGGTACTCCAATCTTAGGTATTGATGTTTGGGAACATGCTTATTACTTAAAATTCCAAAACAAACGCCCAGCATACTTAGAAGAAATCTTCAATGTCATCAATTGGGATGCAGTAGCTGAACGTTATGCACAAGCTAAATAAGCTTAGTCTAGCTAAGTTTTTATAAAAGAAATCGGGTTAAGAAATTAACCCGATTTTTTGTTGTTCTGAAATATCGTTTTTCCATAACCAACAGTTCAAAATCTTTTTTTATTTCATATTATCTCAAATCACATATCTAACAGCGCAGCGGTCTCAACCTTTCCTAAATCCTTGTATCTGCTCTCCGTTTTCTTTGATTAGATCAACTTGAAGTTGTTTGCCTTGTGCTTTAACCTCGATGTATGTGCGGTTATCAGCTTTAGGTCCTCCGCCAATGAGAACATAATAGTTGTGTTCATTATCTGGCGCATGAAAAGAGTGTTCATGAGTATGGCCAGAGATTACGGCATCAACCTTATTATTCTGTAAGACTTCATGGAAGCATAATTTATTATGTTGGGTACCATGCCAATCATCCGAATGATGGAAAGGAATATGCGTCACGACAATGGTATGTTTTGCAGATTTGCGTTCTTTGGATTTCAGTACCTTCTCTAACCAAGCTTTTTGTTCCAAACGATAGTGATCATAATCTACAGTACCACCATATACTTCATGCTCATCAGGTTTATCCTCACCACTATCCAATACGATCCAATAGATAGGGCCCATTTTGAAGGAATGGTAGAATTTATTCTCCGGGTAATCAAAGTATTGTTTAAAATCTCGGGCAAATTTACCTCTTGTCTCATGATTTCCTCTAACCATAACAAATGGCGATATACTCGCAAAACTAGTGGTTACTGGCTGAAGAAGTTTATTTGTTAAGTCCTTTGCTGTGGACACATAATGAAAAGAATCCCCATTTAAAAAGACCAGGTCTTTCTTCGCCAATTTACTTTGGTTATAAAGTAAGCCATAGCTTTCTTTAGTTTCGTGTATATCATTTAAAATCAAACAGCTAATCTGATCTTGATCTGGCTGTGCTAATTGAGCCGTAAAATCTGCCGATTGAATCTGCTTACCATATTCGATTTTATATGGGTCAAACTTGGTCACTTCTTTAGCCACTACTCGGTACTTTATTTCAGAGCCATTTCGACGGACTTTAAATTTAAAATGTTCAACATTGGCATTGCGCATACCATCTTCTACTTGGTAAATGGTTTCCAATACTTTTCCATTCGCATCTAAGCGTTCTACCCAAGCAAAGCACGGCTTCGTAAATATGCTACAGATGGTTACATGGTCCGCTTGTAGATTCTGTAGGTATGGAGCAGCAGCAAAGTCGAATATTTCCGACTGTACTGTCGATTCATTTCCGGCAATTTTATGTTGATCAGTTGATTTGGCTTGAGTAGGAATACTGGCTCCAAGACCTAATAAACCCATTCCCTTTAGGAAGTTCCTTCTGTTAAAGCTCATGATGATGCGGTTCTTTTAAAAGATTGATTTAGGTAAAATTACTGTTTTTCTTTTGCGTATTAAATTGTTAGCTGTAAAAAAGCTGAAACGAAAAATGGGCAGCTGTGATCAGCTGCCCATTGTATTATAAAGTCGAGTTGAACTATTCTTCTTCTTTATTTATCGATTGATCTAAATCTTGACCAGTAACTTCTGCACGGATTTTAGTTTCCAATTCATCCATTAAATCTGGATTATCCAATAACAAGGTCTTAACTGCATCACGACCTTGACCTAATTTAGTATCACCATAGCTGAACCAAGAGCCTGATTTCTTAATGATGTTATATTCTACTCCCAGGTCAATGATTTCACCTACCTTAGAGATACCTTCACCAAACATAATGTCAAATTCAGCGATACGGAATGGAGGAGCTACTTTATTTTTTACGATCTTAACTTTTACGCGGTTACCAGCTACTTCATCAGCATCTTTAATCTGCGAAGTTCTACGAATATCCAAACGAACGGAAGCATAGAATTTCAAAGCATTACCACCGGTTGTTGTTTCAGGGTTCCCGAACATCACCCCAATTTTTTCACGTAATTGGTTGATGAAAATACAACAACAGTTGGTTTTAGCGATTGTACCTGTTAACTTACGTAGTGCCTGTGACATCAAACGAGCTTGTAAACCCATTTTAGATTCACCCATCTCACCTTCGATCTCACCTTTAGGAACTAACGCTGCTACAGAGTCAATCACAATAACGTCAATCGCTCCAGAACGAATCAAATTATCGGCAATTTCTAATGCCTGCTCTCCATGATCCGGTTGGGAAATCAATAAGTTTTCAATATCAACACCTAATTTCTGTGCGTAATATTTATCAAAGGCATGCTCTGCATCAATAATGGCTGCAATACCACCTTTTTTCTGCGCCTCCGCAACAATATGAGTAGCCAAAGTTGTCTTACCGGAAGACTCTGGGCCATAGATTTCAATGATGCGTCCTTTTGGAACTCCGCCAATACCTAAAGCAATATCCAACCCTAATGAACCTGTAGAAATAGATTCAATCGGTTCTACCGCTGAATCTCCAAGCTTCATGATTGTTCCTTTACCGTAGGATTTCTCTAATTTATCTAAAGTAAGCTGTAATGCCTTTAATTTGTCGTTATTGCTCATATTTTTAGTATATTATTATCAAAAGTAAGGTATAGTTTAGTAAGTTGCAAATTTTATGCTAAAAAAATTAGTTTATTTATGTAGCAGTTTATTCTCATTCCTCTTTTTTAGCCTCTGAGGCAGGTAAAACAGCTTTTACCTTGTATTTTTGTTCAAAATATTTACAGAAATAAGTTATCGGACAGATCTCACATTTGGGTTTCCTAGCCACACAGATATACCTGCCATGCAAGATTAGCCAATGATGAGCCATAGCGATGGTATCTTTCGGCAAGTTCTTTACCAACTGTTTTTCTGCAGCCAATGGGGTAGTTGCTCGGCTTGTTAGTCCTAATCGATTACTCACACGAAATACATGTGTATCTACAGCCATAGCCGGGTTATGATACACTACGGAGGAAATAACATTGGCGGTCTTTCTGCCTACGCCAGGAAGCTTGACTAAGTCTTCTACCTTCTCAGGAACTACCGAGTTGAATTCTTCGACTAGCTTTTTGCCCATGCCCACCAAATGCTTAGCCTTATTGTTCGGATAGCTTACGGAACGAATGAATGTGAACACCTCATCAGAGGTACTTGCTGCTAGACTTTCCGGATCTGGGAAGCGTTCGAATAAAGCAGGGGTAACTTGATTAATGCGCTTATCAGTGCATTGTGCCGATAAAATGACAGCCACCAATAATTCATAAGGATTCCCATAATTTAATTCCGTCTCTGCATCCGGATTATGGGTAGAAAAGTAGTCTACAAATGCCTTGTACCGATCTTTCTTAAGCATATACAAATATAAGGAATTTGCCTATGGGGCGAAGCATTCATCACCCCATTAAAAGGAAATATTCGTTAAACCGAAAAGAAGGTCGTCAATTCTTCCAGGGTTTCTGTAGATGTCATCAGATCCTTCACCACTTCGCCTTTCTGTAAGGCAATAATGCGATCTGAAATTTCTACGGTATGAGAAAGGTCATGACTGGAGATTAAGATGGTCATTTCACCCTTTTCCATTAATTGACGAATAAGGTTTTTCAAGCGGAATTGTGAACTTGGATCTAAATTCGCAAATGGTTCATCTAATATGATCAATTCAGGCTCACCAATCAGTGCCCCAACAATACCTACCTTCTTCTGGTTACCTTTGGAGAGATCACGGATGTATTTGTTTTTTGCCAAGACTTCACCATTGAAGAACTCCGTAAACTGACCTACAAATTGATCTACATCCACTTTGTTTACTCCCGCTAATTCCCCAATAAAATAAAAATATTCCTCTGCTGTTAAGTAGCTAATAAGGAAACTCTCATCTACAAATGATCCTGTGAAATCCTTCCATTTTTCACTCTCATTCACCTTAACACCATTGATGCTAATTTCACCTGTGTTCGCCTGTATTAAATTCAACATCAAACTAAATAAGGTGGTTTTTCCAGCCCCATTGTTACCCACAAGCCCAACGCTTTCCCCAGCTTTAATTTCTAAGTCGGCAATATGTAATACCTGAACACCATTATATTCTTTTGTCAGATTTTTTATGCTTATCATGTCTTTTTTTTCTAATTGTTAGTCTTTTTGTTTAAATCCCTCTAGCATGGCGTAGTGCTTCTCATTGTATAACTCCGCCAAACCTTTGATGATAACCTGATGTAATAATAAACCGATCACACCTATGCCTATCAATACCAAATTGGCTGTGCCTTGGTCGAAGAGAAATTTCATTGCATACCATATAATCATCGGTAAACCAATTAAGGGAATCCCCACCAACCATTGCGCTATACCCATTCCTTGATAGTTCATCATATTTCCTTCTGAAAGATCGATGCGCTTGCGGTTGTATGCGCCAAATAATAAAATAATAGGAACATTTACTCCCATATTGTAAATGGCACATGCCACATTTACATATAATTTATCCCAGCCAAAATAAACATAAAAGGTACTTAGGATGGTGAGTATGACAACAGAAAGATACATGAGCAATGCTTTGGATTGCAGATACCTAACCATACTTATTGGACGGGTTTTAAAAAATGCGAAGTAGGAGCTGTCCCAAGCAGGGATATACTGACCAAAATTGATAATGAAAATGCCAGTAATAAAGATTCCCACTAATACCAACATACCTGTTCCATTGTATTTTGGCGTGAAATAGAAAAATAGACCATATGCTAAAAAAGCTAGACATAGTAAAACCGCATTTTTTGTTCTTTTATTTCGCCAAATAAGCTTCAAGTCCAATTGTAGAAAAGGAGATAAATCTCCGAACCGGCTAGTCCAACTTAAATCCGCCGTTTGCACTTTAGATTCTTTGGCCTCCAAGAAGGCATCCAGATAAAGATTGTCTTTGATACTCTTATACGTAAGGAAGTAACTAAAGACAGCGAGTCCAATAGGTATAATAGCTAAAACAGGGTAAACTAGAATATAGTCGAAGAATTGACCAAAAAGATTGGAAATGGAAAAGACCTTAAAGTATTCCAATGCAATTAAAGCAATACAAACAACAATGAATGGAATAATGGCCTTTAGATTAGAGGAGTATCGCTTCTGTATCCAAATGTTTAGGTAATTGATCGAATAAATCATCGCAATAACAGCAATTAACCAAGCAATTAAGGATGTTGCACTATAATCTGTTTTGCTTAAACATACCAGAGTGAAAGGAATGGCTGCTGCTGGAGTAAGTACATTGAAAAAGGAATAGCTCGACTTTGCCATTAAGAAATGGACAATGCTGTTTCTGGATATTCTCTTTGTCAATAGTGGTTTAATCTCGGTAACTGGAAGATTTTGCATCAAAAACCGAAGGATAAATTCACCTAAAAACCAAAACAATAGAAAATCATTAACAAGCAATAGTGGTTCTCCTTGCGGATTTAATTCTTCCATTAAGAAATAGAGTCCAAAGCCAAGTCCTATAAAGCTTAATAAAAAATAGACAGCCATAAAACCCATCAGGATTTTAACACCCAAGCTTTTGCCAAAACTCGCTGATCGGAAAAATGATTTCCATTCTAAGGATAATAAGCGTCGAAACATAGGTTTATTTATATAGATAATAGATTAAAGACAACAGACGATAGACTCAAAGACGTCAGACAACAGATTTTAAATCTTTGATTTTGGGTCTTTTGTCAAGTTGTTAGACTTTTCGGTTTTCAATGTTTAAAATACAATTATTTTTTGAACTGCTCATTTATTTTATTTTGATCTATGAGCTTCAAGAAATAATGTCTTTTCTAGGTTAGTTTATGGAAGGAGGAATTTGTTACAATAAAAAATAAAAAAGCCAAGAGAAAATTCCCTTGGCTTTCATTTTATCTTAAATTATTGCTAATTAATCTTCTAATAAAAATGGATAACGGTAGTTGGTGTCTGGATTGAAAGTTTCCTTGATTGTTCTTGGGGAAACCCAACGCAGTAAGTTGATCATAGAACCAGCTTTATCGTTTGTTCCAGAACCTCTAGCACCACCAAATGGTTGTTGACCAACTACGGCACCAGTACATTTATCGTTGATGTAGAAGTTACCAGCTGCATTACGTAAGTAATGAGTAGCCTCATCAATAGCATAACGATCCTGTGCAATGATAGAACCTGTTAAAGCGTAGATGGAAGTAGTATCTACTAATTTTAAGGTCTCTTCCCATTTATTGTCATCATAAACATACACAGTCAATACAGGGCCGAATAGCTCTTCGCTTAAAGTTTCGTAATCACCTTTTTTAGCTTCGATAACCGTAGGGTTGATGTAGTAACCTTTGGATTTATCGTACTCACCACCGATCACGACCTCAGCATCTTTAGATTCTTTAGCACGATCGATGTATTTTGTGATTTTGTCGAATGCTTTCTCGTCGATAACTGCATTGATGAAATTAGAGAAATCTTCAGTTCCACCGATTTGGAAGGTCTTGATATCTCTTTCCATCATTCCTTTTAAATCTTTCCATAAAGATTTAGGAACGTATGCACGAGAAGCTGCAGAACATTTCTGTCCTTGGTATTCGAAAGCACCACGAACTAAAGCTGTATTTAATACCTCTAAGTCAGCAGATGGGTGAGCTAAGATAAAATCTTTACCACCAGTTTCACCTACGATACGAGGGTATGTTTTGTAAACATGAATGTTTTCACCAATTGTTTTCCAGATATCTTGGAATACACCTGTAGAACCTGTAAAGTGAATACCTGCAAAGTCAGGGTGTTTGAAGATAACATCACCAGCATCAGGACCAGATACATAAACCAGGTTGATAACACCAGCTGGTACACCTGCTTCTCTGAAGATTTCCATCAATACGTTTGCTGAGTAAATCTGTGCGTTAGAAGGTTTCCAAACCACCACATTACCCATCATAGCAGCGGAAGTAGGTAAGTTTCCTGCAATCGCTGTAAAGTTGAATGGTGTTAATGCGAAAACAAAACCCTCTAGAGGACGTTGTTCAACACGGTTCCATACATTCTTAGGGCTGATAGGAGGTTGTTGTTGATAAATCTCCGTCATGTATTTTACGTTGAAACGTAAGAAGTCAGCAATCTCACAGGCAGAGTCAATTTCAGCTTGGTAAGCATTTTTCGATTGACCTAACATGGTTGCTGCATTTAATTTATAACGGTATTTGCTAGAAATCAATTCTGCTGCTTTCAAGAAAATAGCTGCACGTTGTTCCCATGGAAGGTTTTCCCATGCATCTTTAGCTGCTAATGCAGCATTGATAGCTTGGGTAACATGCTCTTTTGTTCCTTGATTGTAATAACCTAAAACATGTTGGTGATCGTGAGGAGGTGCAATTTTTACTTTTTTAGCAGTAGTTACCTCTTCCGATCCGATGTACATCGGAATATCAATTTCAGTAGCACGAGCCGCAGCAATTGCTTCTTTCAATAAACTTCTTTCTTTGCTTCCTGGAGCGTATGAATATACGGGCTCGTTAGTAGGCGTTGGTACATTAAAGAATCCTTTTAACATAATTCAATATCGTTTTATTTATTTTTTACGTTTATTAATTCCCAAAAGCTCATTGGTTAAGCTATAAACCAAATAACATTCAAGCTATTGGGTAAAAAATTATTTCTTCGAAGTTACGCAATATTCAGCTTTTTATTGAAACATATAAAGCCATATTATTAACATATTTTGTTATGATGCTAATCATAATTTATAAAGAATTGACAGTTTTGGTAGATGGGTTGGGGGAGACAACAGACAAAAGACATCAGATTTTAGACAAAAGACAACAGAAATTAATGGCGGGCGATGCATGCATCGCCCCTACAAACAATCGTGAAAATATTGTTTTTTATTACCCAAAACTGTAGGGTCGAAGCATGCTTCGACCACCCTATAACTAGATATATTTCAATCTATTTACTTATTCTGATGTGCATAGTTTAAAGTTCGTTCATCTTCGATTCACGATGACGTTGTCTTTAGAGGGGGAGGAACAGAGACTCTTCGCGTTGCTCTGAGTTGTAAATGACGTAGGATCTTTTGACGCCATAGGTCTAAATACTAAATACTTACTACTAAATACTAGCCCGAAGGGCTAAGACTCTTCGCGTTGCTCTGAGTTGTAAATGACGTAGGATCTTTTGACGCCATAGGTCTAAATACTAAATATTTACTACTAAATACTAGCCCCAAAGGCTCAGACCATTCGCGTTGCTCTGAGTTGTAAATGGAGAATCTATTTTCCCCGCCAATAGGTCTAACTACTAACTACTTAATACTAAATACTGCCCGCAGGGCAAAACTAACAAAGCCATCCCGCTGTCTGGATGGCTTTGTCTTATAAAGTACGAAGACTCTTGGAGTAGTTGAGTATGTTTGCTATTGTTCTTTCTTCTGGATCTTTCGATAATTGCGAAATGCAACTTCTAATTTTATCTTCGAATGAAACCTCAACTTCATTGTTTTGTATAATTCCTGAGAATTGGTCTTCGTAGTTTAATTCATTTGTTTTAGTAGAATTTTCAACCATAAGCATCTGTGTTTTTATTTATCTAAACGCAAGATACTTAGCAATATTGTGAAAGATTTAACATTTTTTTACTTTTTGTTCGAAACCATCTTATTGGCTTCTACAATTGCTTGGTAGGCATTCACAATTCCACCACTTACAGAGATCTCATCTAAGTAAACGCGTTTACTTCCTGATTCTCCTTTAACTTTTACTTTTTGGTCTACTTTCGTTACGCTTTTCATGATAACCTGTTTCACTTGTTCAGCAGTAAGCGTAGGGTAGTAAGCACGGATTAAACCTGCTAAACCAGCTACTACAGGCGCTGCCATACTCGTTCCTTGTTGGTCTTTGTATTTGTTTTCAGGCATGGTGGAGTAAATCTTAACCCCTGGCGCAAATACATCCACACTACGGTATCCATAGTTAGAGAATTCAGCCAATAGGTCAGAATCTAAGTTCCATCCAGTAGCACCTACGGTGATCCAGTTTTTCGCTTCTCCAATTACTGCATCTACACTATCCGTAAAATACTTCATTGGGAAATTCTTCACCACATCATTATCACTTGCGTCATTACCAGCAGCATGGATTAACAATACGTCTTTTGATTCCGCATATTTCACTGCATCATCTACTGCCTTTTTATTGTATGCATATCCTTTACCAAAGCTCATGTTGATAACCTTTGCACCATTGTCAACTGCATAGCGGATTCCATTAGCGACATCTTTATCACGCTCGTCACCATTAGGAACTAAACGTACTGCCATGATCTGAACTTTATCGGAAACACCATTAATACCAAGCTTATTGTCACGTTTTGCACCGATAATACCTGCAACGTGTGTTCCGTGATCAGCATCCGGTCCTTTTACATCTGGATTACCATAGTTGCGGTCATTTGGATCTTCGTAATTATCACCAACCAATGGTCTAGGGTTGAAATCTTTGTTCAAGTGATAATCTACCTGATCGCTGAAATATTTAGCTCCTTCTTGCAAATCATCATAAATGGATAGGAAACCATTTTTTTCGATCTCACTTTTAGCATTGCGAAGGATGTTTTTTTGTACAGATGTCAAATTTTGTGCATTATCTAAATCCGCCTGTTTAATGTCTTTCGGCTCTTTACCGATCTTCTTGACTAAAGCATCCATTTCCATTTTAATGCGGCTATAGGTCATTTTACCAGAAGCAGCCTCATCCATTTTCTTGGTGTAGTCGGTAATCATCTTTTGGTATGCTACAAACTCACGACGTTCTTTTTCAGAGAGTGGGGTAGAAGGCAATACAGAAAGATATTTCGGCTCATAAATACGAATCAAACGGGTAACTTCTAAGTTGTCCTGATTCACATTTTCACCTTTTGCATTCCCGATGAAGTTCCAACCGTGGATGTCATCGATATAACCGTTCCCATCATCATCCTTTCCATTTCCAGGAATCTCTTTTGGATTGGTCCACAAGACATCTTTTAAGTCCTCGTGTTTAACATCAACTCCACCATCTAGAACAGCTACAATTACTGGTTTAGCCTTGCGACCATTCAACAATTCATAAGCACGCTCAGTACTAATGCCCATTACACCATCCTTTTTGTAATCTAAATTGAACCAATTAGCTGGCGGGGTATCCTTTTGTTGTGCTAAACCTAAACTCGGAATAAGGCCAAAAGCCAAGTAACACAACAATTTATTTGTTTTAAACATATAGATTAGAATTATAATTTTCCAAAAATAAGATTTTACAACGTACGAATCTGTTAATTAATCTAAAATACCAGATAATAAATATTATTTTTAACGCATTATTCAACCATTTTTAATTTAAATATATGAGACATAAAATTGTTTTTGGTTTAATATCAGCCTTAGCGCTGTCTTCTTGTTCCCAACAAAATAACGTGAAAAAAGACCCTATAAACTGGCCAGAAGCCACTCCGCCAATTGCGGAATTAAAAGCTTATCAGCGAATTATCCATGGTGATACTGTTCAAGATCCCTATTATTGGATGAATGACTACTTTAAAAAAGGACCTGATTCTAGCAAAGTTGTTACATATTTAGAGGCCGAAAATCAATACACCTCGGCCATGATGAAAGCCACTGAAAAGTTTCAAGATGATTTGTTTAAGGAAATGAAAGCAAGAATCAAAGAAACAGACGAGAGTGTGCCTTATTTGATGAACGGTTATTATTATTACCAGCGAACGGAGGAAGGAAAACAATACTATAAAGTCTGCCGTAAAAAAGGTAGTTTAAATGCTCCTGAGGAAGTTTTGCTAGATGTGGATAAGATGGCCGAAGGTTTTCCTTATTATGCCGTAGGAGGTGTTGCAGTGAGTCCTGATAACAAAATGATCGCCTATGGTGTAGATACCGTATCCCGTCGTGAATATGTTATTCATTTCAAGAACTTAGAAACCGGAGAAATCCTGAAGGACCGAATCACCAGAACAACAGGTTCTGCCACATGGGCAGCAGATAATAAAACGGTATTCTATACCGCCAAGAATCCTGTTACCCTGCTAACGGAAAAAATCAAACGTCATACACTTGGAACAAATAGTGAATCCGATGTGGTTGTTTATGAAGAAAAAGACAATACCAATTATATCGGTGTCTGGAAATCTAAGAACCAACAATATATTTTCATCCAATCAGGGGGAACATTAAGCTCTGAAACCTTGTACCTGAAAGCGGATGATCCAAATGGAACATTTAAAGTTTTTCAAGCTCGTATGAAGGATGTTCTTTATAATGTGACACCATTAGCTGATCGTTTCTTGATTGTTACCAATGACCAAGCACAGAACTTCAAGGTCATGGAAACCCCTTTGGATAAAACAGGTAAAGAGAACTGGAAAGAATATATCCCTCACCGTAAGGATGTCCTGATCGAAGGATTAGACGAATTCGAGAACTACTTAGTCATTTCAGAGCGCAAGAATGGGTTAACCAACCTGGCTGTCCGTAATTTAAAGGACAACAGCCAACATTATTTAGATTTCGGTGAAGCGGCTTATACCGTTTATTCTAGTGCCAATCCAGAATACCATACTGACATTGTTCGCTATGGTTATACATCCATGGTTACACCATCCTCCACCTATGATTATAACATGAAGTCCAAAGAGAAGACCTTGTTGAAACAACAGGAAGTATTGGGAGGCTATAACCAAGAGGAATATGTAACCGAGCGTGTAATGGCTAAAGTTCGTGATGGGGTAGAGGTGCCGATCTCTATTGTCTATAAAAAAGGAACGAAAAAAGATGGACAAGCACCATTGCTGCTCTATGCTTATGGTTCTTACGGAAGCTCAATGGATCCAACCTTCAGTTCAACTAGATTATCCTTATTGGATAGAGGATTTATCTACGCTATTGCACATATACGTGGTGGTGAAGAAATGGGAAGACAATGGTATGAGGACGGTAAAATGATGAAGAAGATCAATACGTTTACTGACTTTATCGACTGTGGCAAGTTCTTAATTGATCAAAAATATACATCTTCACAGCATTTATATGCTCAAGGAGGAAGCGCCGGAGGTCTACTAGTTGGTGCAGTCATCAACATGGCTCCAGAGCTATGGAACGGTGTTATTGCCCAAGTTCCATTTGTAGATGTAGTCAACACCATGTTGGACGAAAGCATTCCATTGACCACCAATGAATACGACGAATGGGGCAATCCAAATAACAAAGAAGCGTACGACTATATGAAGTCCTACTCACCATACGAGAATATCGAAGCGAAAGTCTATCCAAATCTATTGGTGACTACTGGACTCCACGATTCACAAGTACAATACTTTGAACCCGCAAAATGGGTAGCAAAATTGAGAACCAAACAACAAGGTAAGAATGTTATCCTCCTGAAAACCGATATGGACTATGGACATGGCGGCGCATCCGGTAGGTTTGACTACCTTAAAGATGTAGCGCTTAATTATGCTTTCTTGTTTAAGCTGGAAGGAATTTTTGAATAGTATTTAGTAGTAAGTATTTAGTATTTAGACCCTTAAAGATTGCTTTGCAGTCTTTAGGGGTCTTTTTTTTGACAAGAGATTAAGATGCAAGAACTCATTAGAATAAATGACCGAAAGATTGGTAAACTGCTGTCAAAACTTGTACCGAATCTATTTTAAAAGACTTAACTTTTAATGAATTAGTTCGCCATAGGTCTAACTACTAACTACTCAATACTAACTACTAAAAAAAAGGGGTTTCCTTCGACACTTATTCGGATCTCCTTCGGAACTCCTTCGGATCTTGTTCGGATCTCGTTCGGTTCCGACCGAACGAGATCCGAACAAGATCCGACTAAAATCCGAACAAATTCCTTAAGTGTATCGAAGCAAACTATAGCTTGATTAAACTTTGTATAGTGCCAGTATTTAGCATTACATTAGCTAAGTCTAATTTTCGGATTCCTTTTCTTATTTTCGCAATATGATCTTACAAGCCAACAATATATTTAAGTCCTACGGGAAATTGGAAATTCTTAAAGGTGTCAGTGTGACGGTTAAGAAAGGCGAGATTGTTTCCATCGTTGGGGCATCGGGTGCTGGAAAAAGTACGCTATTGCATATTATTGGAACGCTGGATAAACCCGATCGTGGTACGATATTGATCGAAGGTCAGGATGTCTTTTCTCTTAATGAAAAGCAATTGAGTGAGTTTCGAAACAAACATATTGGCTTTGTATTTCAGTTTCATCATTTGTTACCAGAATTTACAGCATTGGAAAATGTCTGTATTCCGGGATATATTGCCGGTCAAGATCGTCAAGCAGTAGAAGCACGTGGAATGGAGTTGTTGGATATCCTAGGCGTAAAACACCGGGCAGGGCATAAGCCTTCGGCCATGTCGGGTGGAGAGCAACAACGTGTTTCTGTAGCTCGTGCATTGATTAACAATCCAACCCTGGTATTGGCAGATGAACCTTCGGGTAATTTAGATTCTGAAAATGCTACAGCATTACACCAGCTGTTTTTTGACCTACGGGACAAGATGCAACAAACATTTATTATTGTAACCCACAACGAGGATTTGGCTCGTATATCCGACCGCACGATTCATATGCGTGATGGATTGATTTATTAATATGCAGAAGATTTTAATTACTTACGGAACACGTCCGCTAGCACAACGTGTTGCCAATTTGTTAAAGAATAAATTTGAGGTACTCTTCGCAAGTTCAGAAGAAGTGCCTTCATTTTTGAGAAATACTTATCCGCAGATTCCAACAGGAGTCAATCCAACATTTGCTCATGAAATCCTAAAATATTGTTTGGATAATCAAATCGATTTTATCCTTCCATTGGGTTATTCAGAGCTGGAGAGTCTAGCGGAATCTAAACTTCTTTTTGAAGAATACAATATTCAGCCCTTAGTCCCAAATTTGGCCGATCTTCCCTTATATTTTGTGATTGAAAATCCAGGTTCCGATGTGCCTATTCAGGTTTATTCTAAAGGACAGTCTTTAACCGACGAGCAAAGCCTTTCTTTACCGGCTACTGGTTTGTTGTTATTGTCGGATAATCAAGAAGAATTAGCCATTATAACGGTATAAGTAGATGAAGTGGAATGAATTGCCTATGGACAAAAAGCTTTACGTTTTTGAGCTAGATGATGTCCTCTATCCAAAGCAAGATTTTTTGTTACAGATTTACTATTTATTTGGTCAATTTGTAGAATTTAAAGAGGGTAAAAGCTTGGCAACCGAGCTTACTGAATTCATGAAAAAAATCTTAATAGAAAAAGGTGAAAATGCCGTTTTTGAAGAAGTAAAGAAGCACTTTATCTTTAAGGAAGATTATACTGAAAACTTTGAACGACTGCAAGTAAACGGACATTTGCCCCTCAAATTACTGTTGTTTAATGAAATTAAATTACTTTTCGCCAGTTTGATCGAACAAGGGAAAACCATCGCTGTATTAACAGCTGGAAATCCGGCTTTGCAATTAAACAAGCTGAAACATATGGACTGGCAAGGTCTGGATAAGGGAATCCGAGTTTACTTTTCTGATGAACTCTTGTTTAGAAATATTGATCCTATTCCTTATATTGCTGCTGAAAATGGAGTTAATCCAAAAGACATTTTATATCTAAAAGAAAAACTAACCAAATTATGATTAAGAAAAGTATATTATTCGGCGCCCTGATCGCAATGTTTTTTGCTAGCAGCTGTGAAAAGGATCCTGTTAAAGGAGAGGATGGAGAAGGTAAAGACCCCGATAAAGAAACTTTATTTAGAGATTCAGCCTATTATTATTCGCTCGCATTATCCTTATGGGAAGATAAACTGCCTTCCCCTACAATTAAGAATGATCAAATTGATTTGCAGGCATATACTGGGAAATTTGCAGATGCAGAGGCCGTATTGAATGATTTGAGAAAGTATGCTACATTAGATCGTTTCAGTTTTGTAGATCGCACAGGTGATGTAAGCTCAGAGATTCAACAAGGTGTTTATAAAGAAACAGGAGCGGTCCCAATCTTCTTATTGGAAACAGCTGGTGCCACAAAGGCACAAATGTATATTCGTTTAGTACAAAAAGGATCGCCAGCAGCTGATGCGGGTTTAATGCGCGGGATGAAAATTGTCAGTGTGAATGGTGATAAAGACGTATTATTGGATCCTAATGGATCAAATAGTCAAAAGGCTATTCAATTGTACCAGAAATTTTTCACAGGCGATAAGTTGGTTTTAGAAGTAGTAAACACGGATGGAAAAGCTAGTACCATTACCGTAACAGGCACATCCTATAAAATGGATCCTATTTTAACCAACAAAGTGTTGGATCTGAATGGTAAGAAAGTGGGTTATTTTGCCTATACCTCTTTTATTAATGTTTATACCGGTGGCAAGCCTAACGAGCACTATAACAAGATGAAAGCTGCATTTGATGGGTTTGCTGGAGTAGATGAGTTAGTTGTCGATTTACGCTACAATGGAGGTGGATCTACTCTATCTGCTGAAGAATTGTCCAATTTCTTGGTTCCAACGGCTAATGCTAAAAGCGAAATGTACAAGTATAAGATCAATAGACACTTAATTGCGGAAGGTTTCAATAATGAGGGTATGCCATTTGGCCCGGTTAATTTTGACAAGACCAATACTTTAAATTTAAAACGAGTTTATTTCTTGGTTACCAAATCTACTGCTTCTGCAAGTGAGTTGGTTATTAATAATTTGAAACCATATATGGATGTTCAAATTATCAGTACAGGAAATGTTGGTTCATATGGTAAGCCGGTAGGATTTTTTGAGTCTAAAGTTTTAAAAGGATACGCATCATATTATATTACCTCTTTCCAGATGTTGAACTCAAAAGGAGAGGGTGATTATTTTTCAGGATTAATAGGTACGAAAAAAGATGCTTATGAAGGATTTACCAAACAACTTGGTGATCCAACAGAGGGAATGTTATCAGAAGCTTTATATCATATTGCAAACGGTAGCTATCGTTCATCTTCTGCTAGCGCAAGCTTACGTAAAACCAGTCGTTCTGGTAAAGCGGAAATGGAGCCAAGTAATAAACAGCCATTGAATCCGCACGGAATTGGTATGTATAAATTTGCTGATGAAATAAAATCACTTCCAGCAGCATTTTAAGTTAATCCATTCAGTATGTGCTGAGTCTATTACTCTGAACTTGCTTTCATGAAAGCAATATATATAATTACGTAAATTAAAGATTGAGCACATGCTGAATAGATTTATTATCGCTGTCATATTTTTTACATTTATAGCCTGTAAAAAGGATCCCCAAAATGTACCTTCGCCGCCAAAACCAGGGCCTGAGCCTAGTGCAAGGACCAAGGAGCAAAAGGTAAGAGACAGCATCTATTACTATTATAAATTATATTCTTACTGGGAATCTTCAATCCCAACCTATAAACCCATTTCGGATATCTCGGATAAGTATACCAATAATAATAGTTTGTTGACTTTCCTGATGAATCAGACTCCGGTTAAAAACAACTATGTATTTCATGGCCCCAATAGTCCCTTGGAGGATTATACGGGCCCTCTAGATCGTTTTTCCTGGATCGAGAACCTGAGTTCTAATTTTGGTGCAAGCAGCCGTGCGGATACCTACGATGGATTTGGTCTTTTCGTGGTTTTTGAAAGCAATGCACCTACAGCACCTCTTTACATCGGAATGGTAGAAGGAGGATCTCCTGCAGCTGTCGCCGGATTTAAACGTGGGGACAAGGTGATTAAAATGAATGATTTGACCACTGTCACCTATGCAAACTACAATTCTGTTAATAATGAGCTGAATAAGTCCATGCTTACGATGAAAGTTCTTCGTAATGGAGTAGAAATCGAACATACTATTCAAAATAAAACTTACAGTATTTTTCCAGTAGTAAAAGACTCTGTCTATACGGTTGATAATAATAAAGTTGGTTATTTTGCATTTTCTTCATTTGAGGAAATGACAGATGATTCAGGCAATTATACCACCATGTACACTGCCATGGAAGAAGCTTTTAATAGTTTTGGATCTGCGGGAATTAAGAAAATTGTAGTTGACCTACGTTATAATACAGGCGGCTATGTGAGTACGACTATTTACTTAGCCAACAAGATTGTCAATAGTTCTGGAGCCGGCAAGTTGATGTTTCGCTATGACGTCAATAAGAATTTAAAAGATCAAACGAACCCTGGTGGAGACTTCGCTGATGTTCTATTCAACAAAAGGAATAATACAGAAATCACGGATGTTTATTTCTTAGTTTCAGACTACACTGCCTCAGCAGCAGAGATTGTGATCTCGGTATTAAAGCCTTACGCAAAAGTTTATATCATTGGCGAGCATGGAAGTACTTATGGTAAGCCTGTAGGATTTTTCCGTCAGGATATTATGAATACCGTAGGATTATGGGCCGCTTCATTTAAAATTGCCAATGCCGCTAATTATTCAGACTATTGGGATGGTATTCCAGCAGATAAGGCTGGGGTATTGGATAATGTACGCTTTGATTTTGGTGATACCCGAGAGACGATGTTAGCAACGGCCTTGGCTCATATCAAGACAGGTTCATACACTTTAACAGGAGCAAGTGCGAAGGCTAGTACACGTGTTGGAGCATCTCCAAGTAGCCGATCGGTGATGGTTAACAAAATACCGATGCGGAACATGATAAAGGATTAAAAAATCGTTATTTAATTATTAACTTTACTGCATGGCAGGAAATAAACCAACAACGATTAAAGAAATTGCGCGGAAGTTGAAAATATCGCCTTCCACGGTTTCACGCGCTTTGAACGATCACCCCAGCATAGGCTTGGTGACGACCATGCGTGTAAAGAAAATGGCTGAAGAGATGGCATATGAGCCAAATCAGACAGCTATCTTTTTTAAACAGCGTAAAACTTTTACTATTGGGGTAATCCTTCCCAAATTATCGGAGCCATTTTTCTCCGAAGCGATCAGTGCCATTGAAACAGTCGCTGAAGATAAGAAATATACGGTACTCCTAGGACAATCCCTGGACAATGAAAACCGTGAAGCTCAAATCATACAGACCTTTAAAAAACACCGAGTTGATGGAATATTGATTTCCATGGGTAAAAATACTGGTGATACCGACTTTGAAGATATTCTTTCCAAAACGGAAATTCCAGTGGTTTTCTTTGACTGTGTTCCTGATTTAGACAATGTGCATAAGGTGTATTCCGATCTATCCTCTGGAATGGTGGAGGCAATCGATGCATTTGTAGATCGTGGTCACCGTAAGATCGCTTTAATCAATGGGCCGGAGGCTTTGTTGGCATCTAAAGAACGTTCAGAAGCTTTCTTGAATGCTTTAGCAAAACAAGGTATTTCAGCTGAAGAGAGTTATATTGTTCATACAGACTTGACGGAGCAAGGAAATGAAGAGGCCATGGAGAAGTTATGTTCCTTGGCAGATAGACCATCGGCAGTAGTATCCTTCAATGACTTTGTAACCTTAGACTTAATTCGCTATGCGAAGCAACGTGGTATTATCCTTAATCAGGATATGTTTTTCATCAGCTATGCGAATTATCCGCTTTGGAAATACATGGATAATCCACCTATGGGGAGTATTGAGCAGTATCCGGATGTGCAAGCACAGAAGGCTGCGGAGATACTTTTTGACTGTATCGATAAGAAAGAACATGTTGCTACGCCGCAACATGTTGTATTCCCATCAAAATTAGTATTGAAATAATCCTAATTAGTTTATTTGAATGCTGTAAGTGATATCAATGCCACCATTGGCTAGCATATCGTGTACAGAACAGTATTTCTTGACAGCTAATTCAGCTGCTTTTTGTGCTTTGGCTTCATCAATATCACCTTTTAATTTAAAAGCGATATGGATCTTGGTGAAAATATTCGGGATTTCCTCACGACGATCGCCTTGAACTTCCACTTGTATATCTTGTAGGTCTTGACGTTGTTTTTGCAAGATGGTTGTCAAATCGAAGACACTGCAAGAACCTAATGCCATAAGTACCAATTCCATTGGACGAACACCTTTACCTTCACCGCCGATGGAGTCTGGACCATCGATATTCACTTTTACGGATGATAATTCACTAGAGGCTTCAAAATGAACGCCTTGATTTAAACGTTTTAATTCTACTTTCATGATCTAGCTATTTAAGATGAACACAAATTTACGAAAAAATACGGCGCTGTTGGTGTCAAAAGTCACATAAGCGGGTATTGAATGTACGTGGAAAATCATTTTATGAGCAAGGGAGTAGTGGAAAAGAAAATATGGGTTTAGCAAAGAAATTAATCCAAATAATAACTTGCCCCTTCGGAATAAATACGCTATTTTTACATCAAATTTTTTTATCAATGAACATTCACGAATATCAAGGAAAAGAAATACTTAAGAGTTTCGGAGTAAGCGTACAAGAAGGTATTGTTGCCGAGACCCCAGAGCAGGCTGTAGAGGCTGCTAAGCGAATGAAGGAAGAATTCAACTCGGATTGGGTTGTGGTAAAAGCACAGATCCATGCGGGTGGCCGTGGTAAAGGTGGTGGTGTGAAGTTGGCAAAAAACCATGATGAAGTATTGCAACGTGCAAACGACATCATCGGTATGCAGCTTGTAACTCCGCAGACTGGTCCAGAAGGTAAAAAAGTTAACAAGGTTTTAATCGCTCAGGATGTTTACTACCCTGGTGAAAGTGAAACTAAAGAATTCTACATGTCTGTATTGTTAGACCGTGCAACAGGTCGTAACATCATTATGTACTCTACAGAAGGTGGTATGGACATCGAAGAGGTAGCTGAAAAAACTCCTCATTTAATCTTCAAAGAAGAGATCGATCCTAAAGTAGGTTTACAAGGATTCCAAGCTCGTAAAATCGCATTCAACTTAGGCCTTACAGGTGCAGCGCACAAAGACATGGTTAAGTTCGTAGCTGCATTATACAAAGCTTACGATTCTATCGATGCTTCTATGTTCGAAATTAACCCTGTATTAAAAACTTCTGATGACAAGATCTTAGCAGTAGATGCGAAAGTAAACTTGGATGAGAATGCTTTATACCGTCATAAGGATATCGCAGCAATGCGTGATATCGCTGAAGAGGATCCTACAGAAGTTGAGGCTGGTGAGTCTAACTTAAACTACGTTAAATTAGATGGTAACGTGGGTTGTATGGTGAATGGTGCTGGTCTAGCGATGGCTACTATGGACATCATTAAATTAGCTGGTGGTGAACCTGCAAACTTCTTAGACGTAGGTGGTACTGCTAATGCTGAAACTGTAAAAGCTGGTTTCAACATTATCCTTAAAGACCCTAATGTAAAAGCTATCTTAATCAACATCTTTGGTGGTATCGTTCGTTGTGACCGTGTTGCTCAAGGTGTAATCGATGCTTACAACGAAATCGGTGATATTCCAGTGCCAATTATCGTTCGTCTTCAAGGTACGAATGCTAAAGAAGCTAAAGAATTGATCGATGAGTCAGGATTAAAAGTTTACTCAGCAATCTTATTAAAAGAAGCTGCTGAATTAGTAACTAAAGTATTGAACGAAGGTAAATAATCTCCTTCTTCTTTAAATATAAGAGGCCTCCAGTATTGGGGGCCTTTTTGTTTTGACATAATTTTAACATCAAATGGGCTATTTCCGCTACGCAGCTTCCTATTCCTCAGTACTAAACTGTACCTTTGTGCAAACAAAATGAATTACATCATGACAACATCTACTTCGGATATTTCACGTAAGAAATCAGCTGAATTATTTGAGAAGGCAAAGGCTTATTTTCCTGGTGGAGTAAATTCTCCGGTGCGTGCCTTTAAATCTGTATATGGAACGCCATTATTTATTGAGCGTGGCGATAAAGCTCATTTATGGGATGCGGATGGCAATGAGTTTATTGACTATTGTTGTTCTTGGGGACCTTTAATCTTAGGTCATAACAATGAAGAAATTCGCGAGGCTGTTCAAGCCCAACTGGGTAAAGGCCTAAGCTTTGGAGCACCTACTGCATTAGAGAATCAATTGGCAGAATTGATTTTAAATAATAACAAGAAAATTGAGAAAATACGTTTCGTAAGTTCTGGTACCGAAGCTGTCATGTCAGCTATTCGTTTAGCTAGAGGATATACCAAACGTGATAAGATCGTTAAATTTGAAGGCTGTTACCATGGTCACTCGGATTCTTTATTGGTAAAGGCTGGATCGGGTTTAGTAACCTTTGGAGAGACTTCTTCTGCTGGAGTTCCTCAGGCTTTTGCTGATGAGACGATCGTTATTGCATTGAACGATAAGAAAGCATTAGAGCAAGTATTTGCTGATTTCCCAGGTCAAATTGCTGCGGTTATCATTGAAGGTGTACCAGCGAATAATGGCTTGTTAATTCAAGATAAAGATTACATTCATTTTCTACGTGATATTACAAAAACCAATGGTTCCTTATTGATTTTTGATGAGGTGATCACTGGATTCCGCTTAGGATTTGAAGGAGCATCTAAATATTACGATATACAACCAGATATTCTTACTTATGGTAAGATTATCGGTGGGGGTATGCCTGTGGGTGCTTACGGAGCTTCGCATGAAATCATGGGTAGTATTTCCCCAGACGGAGCTGTTTACCAAGCAGGGACATTGTCTGGAAATCCAGTTGCGATGGCTGCTGGTATTGCTGCATTATCCATTTTGGCTAGACCTGGTTTCTATGAAGGATTGGAGAAAACGACACAGGCATTCGTAGAAGAATTACGTGCTTATATTGCGGAGAAAAACTACGAATTGAACATCAGTACCATTGGTTCTATTTTCTGGTTTGCTTTCTCAAGTAATGCTAATATTCAGCGAGCGGATGAAATTGATCCTACTTCCATGGAGAAATATAAGGTGATGCACCGTGAATTATTAAATCGTGGGATTTATTTTGGCCCTTCAGGTTATGAGGTTGGATTTATCTCTGCAGCACATACCGAAGAGGATTTAAAAACTACTTTGACAGCTATAAAAGCAGCGTTGGATCTTGTGTTTCAATAAAAGGTAAAACCAAATTGAGGTTTATTTGTTCTACTAAAAACAATTTTGACAAAAAACTTTAACATGAAAACAATTAAATCGGCATTAGCAGTAGCAGCTGCTACACTAGTTTTGGCATCGTGCAATACACCGACCAAGAATAAAGATGGTGAAGTAAAGGACTCTACAGCGCTTTCTGATTCGGTTGGAGCCATTGCTGTAAATCCATTGCCGCACGCTAAAGAGTTTCCTGGAGCGACCTTAAAGATTGCTTCCCTTACTTCAGAAAAGTTAGGAACGGACTCTGCGAAGATTACGGTAAAATATGATGTTTCGAACTTTAAGTTAACAGAGCAAACAGAGCATACTCACCACATGGCAAATTCACATGATGGTCAGCATATCCACTTCATTTTGGATAATAAGCCTTATGTCGCTTTGTACAAACCTGAGCATACATTTACTGTGCCTTTGAATTCAGAGCATTACTTAATGTCCTTCTTATCGCGCTCATTCCATGAGTCGATCAAGACGGCTGATGCTTCAAAATTAATTAAGTTCAAGGTAGAAGCTGATGGAAAGATTGCAGAACTTCCTAAGCCAACAGAACCTTCCATCTTCTATAGCCGTCCTAAAGGCGATTATAAAGGAGATGAAACAAATGTACTGTTGCTAGATTTCTTTGTGGCAAACACGACCTTAGGGGCTGATGCGAACAAAATAAAGGCAACCATCAATGGTCAAGAGTTTACGTTAGATCAGTGGGTTCCTTATGAGATATTAAACCTTCCTAAAGGTGAGGCAACGGTTAAATTGGTGTTGGTGGATAAGGATGGAAATGCAGTTACAGGCGATAATGTTTCTGTAGAAAGAACAGTTAATCTGATGGAGCAGTAAGCGGATAAGATTAATTTCAAATAAAAGCCCGATGAATATCAAAATTCATCGGGCTTTCTTTATGCTGATTATTGGTCAATTAAAACCCTACAGACTTCAAGTTTAAGCCGGCACGTTCATCCAATCCAAACAACAGATTCATGTTCTGCACTGCCTGTCCCGAAGCTCCTTTTAATAAGTTATCCGTTGCATTCAAGATCAACAGTTTATTGCCGTGCTTCTCGATGTGGATAATGCTCTTATTGGTATTTACGACTTGTTTAAGATCAATGTTTGCTTTGGAAACATGTGTAAAAGGGTGCTCTGCATAATAATTATTATACAAATCATAAGCTTCTCCTTCGGACAAGTCTGAATCCACATAGATAGCAGAGAATATTCCCCTTGGGAAGTCACCACGCTGCGGTATAAAGTTGATTTTATCTGCTGCACGTTGCATTAAAGAACCAGCTTCATCATCAGCAAGGAAGCCCGGTTGTAGCTGATTCAAAGACTCCGAAATCTCTTGAAGATGTTGGTGATCGAATGATTTGTAGGCCGATAAATTATTGTTTCTCCAAGAGAAATGAGTTGTTAATGTTGGTTTTTGACCAGCACCCGTAGAGCCTGTCGTTGCATTGACGTGGATTTGGTCTGGCAATAATCCTTTGCTAGCCAATGGTAGCAAGGCCAATTGGATGTTCGTAGCGAAACAACCTGGATTAGCGATGTATTGCGCAGTTATTATTTCCTTTTTGTTCAGTTCCGGTAAGCCATATACAAAATCCTTCCCTTGGTATGCTGTATTGGATTTCAACCGAAAGTCTTGAGAAAGATCGATAATTTTAACCTTCGCGTCCACTGGATTTGCCTCTAAGAATTTGCGGGCATCACCATGTCCAACACAAAGGAATAAAACATCAATATCGCTGTGAAAATCCGAACTGAAAGTCATTTCGGTATCCCCAAATAAATCGTTGTGAACATCCGATAGTTTATTGCCTGCATTAGATGCTGAATTCGCAAATACGATCTCTACATTCGGATGGTAAATTAAGACCCGTAGCAGCTCCCCTCCGGTGTACCCGGCGGAACCTACGATGCCTACCTTAATCTTTTGCATAGTCATTTATTTACTAAAATGGGCACAATATCCCTATTGCGCCCATCTTATTATGTTAATCGTTTATATAATAAAAACTCCGTATCGGGTTCTTGTAATTGGAACCCTAATTTCTGATACAGGGATTGGGCAGTGGAATTATCAACCTGTGTTTCCAATTGCACAAATACAGCACCTTCTGATTTTGCAAAGCTCATAGCTGCTTCGATTAATTGTTCACCATATCCAGTCTTCCGATATTCAGGGTGAACATATAGATCGTTTAAAATCCAATTCTTAACCGCTCTCGCTGAAGAATACTTCGGATAGAGTTGGGTAAAGCCCACAGCTTTATCCTCTTCAAAAGCCATAAAAACAATGGATTCTTTATTCTGTAACCGATCTAGAATAAATGCTTTGGAGCGAATTAAATCTGATTCTTGTTTATAGAAAACCCGATACGCATCAAATAATGTCCCCAGATCATCCAACTGTTCCAATGTGGCTCTGCAGATCATCTTAGCCTTTGCCGTTTACTTTGTGCCAGATAATTGTTTGGTTTCCGAAGATTTTAGAGAAGCCTTTTACATCATCACCAGTATAACCTTCGTTCATTTCACCATAGCTACCAAATTTATTAGACATTAAATCGTGTTCTGATTCGATACCTAAGATAATAAAGCGGTGAGGGTGTAATTCCACGAATACACGTCCTGAAACAGTTTCTTGAGCGCTTTGTAAGAAAGCCTCCATATCACGCATGACTGGGTCATGCATTTGACCTTCGTGCATATAGTTTCCGTAGAAAGCTGATAATTGGTCTTTCCACGATAATTGCCATTTAGTCAAAGTATGTTTCTCCAAGGTATGGTGCGCTTTGATAATGATAAGTGGACCTGCAGCTTCAAATCCTACACGGCCTTTAATACCTATGATGGTATCTCCAACGTGAATATCACGTCCAATGCCATAAGGCTGAGCCAAGGCTTGAAGCTCTTGAATCACACGAACAGCACCGATGCGGTTACCGTTTAAAGCTACTGGTTCACCTTTTTCGAAGTCAATAGTCACTTGTTGTGGCTCTGTTGAAGTGATAGGAGTAGGCCATGCTGACTCTGGTAGGTATTGGTTGGACGTTAAGGTTTCAGCACCTCCTACAGAAGTACCCCAAAGTCCCTTATTGATAGAATATTTTGCTTTTTCTGCAGAATACTCAACACCATGACTGTTTAAATAGTCAATTTCAGCCTCACGAGATAATTTCAAATCGCGGATAGGCGTGATGATCTCAATACCAGGAATAAGAGTCTGGAAGATCATATCAAAACGTACCTGGTCATTACCTGCTCCTGTAGAACCGTGTGCCACGCATTCAGCACCGATCTTCTTGCAGTAATTAGCAATTGCAGTTGCTTGGCAAACGCGCTCTGCCGATACAGATAACGGATAGGTAGCATTTTTTAGCACATTACCGAAGATTAAATACTTGATGGTATCCTTGTAATAATCTTCTGTCTCATCGATTGTAGTATGCGACTTTACGCCAAGTTCATAAGCTCGTTTTTCAACAGCTACTAATTCTTCTTCGGAGAATCCGCCTGTATTGACAATTACGGAATGAACTTCTAAACCTAAGTCACGTGATAGATAGATACAACAAAATGAGGTATCCAAACCACCACTAAATGCTAAAACTACTTTTTTCATCTTATAACGATTAATATGCTGATAATTACAAAAATAACAATTTAAAATCCTTTTACCGGTTTAATGCCCACCGGTAATATGGTCGCTACGAACTTCTTAGTAGACTTCCATAGCTTTGCCTCGATACGTTTCAAAAGAGACTGTTTCTTAGAGATCCGATCCAAACGTTCTTTCGCTTCTGCTCGACGTTGAATCTTCTCTTTCAATTCTTTTTCCTTTTCTTCAGGATCCCACAACATCGCTGTACACATGCAGTTCTTGCGTTCCTTGGACATTAAGATGTCGTAGTTCACACAAGACTGGCATCCTTTCCAGAATTCCTCATCTTGAGTTAACTCGGAATAGGTTACAGGTTCATATCCTAAATCTGAATTGATCTTCATCACGGCTAAACCAGTGGTAAGACCAAATATTTTTGATTTGGGATATTTCTCTCTTGATAATTCAAATACACGCTTCTTAATGGCTTTTGCTAAGCCTACCTTACGGAAAGTAGGGTTGACGATCAATCCGGAATTGGCAACATAGTCTCCGTGGCCCCAAGTTTCTATGTAACAGAAACCAGCCCAAGTACCATCCTTGTGTAAGGCTATAACCGCTTTACCCTCCTCCATTTTGCGTGCCACATACTCTGGCTTACGACGTGCAATGCCTGTTCCTCGAGCCTTTGCGGACTCGAACATCTCACTACAAATCACATCAGCATAGTCAACATGAGAAGCTGTTGCGGGAATAATCAAAAAATCTGAAAGTGTCATTAATATTGTCGACCTAAAAATTGAAATACCGAAGTATTTGGATTACCTAATTAACTTAAAAAATCATCCATCGAGCTTGATGGAAAACCAACATGGAAATTTGCCTGCCTCGTAAATCAAGCTCGAGGCAGAATAGGTCGTCGGAATCGAAGTACAGGACAATTAAACGAGCGAATACTGTAATAAGCCTTCCTGACAAGCTTCTGTGAAGCTTGTTCGAATGAACTCAAAAACAACTTGTTACAAATCATCTATTATCTCGTTTTATATCCTGTGAACAGACAGCGCAAAAGTAAACAATTATTTTTTTCTTTTATGCAATATCATTGTAGTTTTTTTATATAAAAATCTTTATCTATTCAACTTATTTGCAATCCTTTCAATTAGACCTCCACTTTATTGAAACGTTTAAAATCTTTCATTGTTTTGTAAGTTTTTAGTTCAATTAGGCACTTTTGCTTCTTTACCATAATAAATCCTTAGTTTTGCCTAAATTTTAAATACATCATGGTAGGTCCAAGCATTATTTTTTATATACTTTTTGTTATTCCTTACGTTTATTTCATGTACTGGTTAGTGAAACAAGACAAGAAAAAACACATGTGGGGAATTGTTGTAGTGACAGTTATTGCTCTTGCTGGGGTACTTGTCTCTCAAACCGCTAGTAAATTAGCTATGGAAAACTACAAACAACATCAGATAGATGCGCGCGAACAAGAACAAGAAATGCATTTAGATAGTTTGAAAAACAAACATTAAGACTAAAAAATAGAACATAAAAAAGGCGTTGTGATCTTATTCACAACGCCTTTTCTTTTTTATTGATTCTGATTATTCACCAGGGAATTTTACTCCTGGATAGTTACTGATATCTACAGTAGGAATCGTTGATTTATATTGTTTGTTGATGGCTTCAATGAATAGGTTTGCTACAATAGCATTACCCATTGGCGTTAAGTGAACACCATCCAATGAAAAGGCATTCCCTGTAATGTATGCCGAGCTGATAGCAACCCCATTGTAGATGTATCCACCTTTTACTTTGTTCAAGAAAGCATGTACATCAGCAACTGCTAGGTCTTTTGACTTTGCAATGTTCTTAATGATGGCATTGATCTCATTGACACGACTCACAACCTGAGCAGCTTCATCCTTATCCAATACATATTTGTCTTCAATTGGATTTCCTGGGTGAACACCATAAGGTCTTCCCAAATTATCTGGAACACCTAATTTTTCAGTAGGGAAGGTCAAAACGAAACGATCTTCAGCTGTAGCAACTCGAGGAGTTGTTTTAGTCGCTATTACTACGTTCTTAACTTGTCCATTGGTTTTTGCTTCAACACCTGCATTGATTCGTGCAGTAGTTACTGTGTTCAAAAAAGGGATGGTTGTCACATCAGGGATGGTCGCTACTACGCCTTTTTGGCCACCTTTAGTCAAAGCATCAATAAAAGTAGAATATGCAAATTGGAAAGTAGTTGTGTTAATCAATGCGTTTGTTGGATTTGTTGTCACAGCTCCATTAGTTGCATAGCCTAGCACATCGTTATTCCCTAACCAAAAGGAAAAGAAACTATGCTCATGAGAAGCAGCATATTCAATGTATTTAGTCTTTCCTACAGCTGCATCCGGCAATAAACGCTCAAAATAGGGGTTTCCCGCTGTACCACTCATTTCAGCTACTAGAGATAGATCCAAACGCATGCCGGGAACACCTAAGTTTTGAATAGGGTCTAAATACTTGGTGAACAATGGTTGTGGTGTTGTCGTACGAACTGCCTGAGCTGGTACTTGTTCAGTAACTGGGTTTCCGTCTACCAAACCTTTTAATTTGATATAGCCCGTTCCGTTTGCTTGTTCAGCACTGAAGAACGGAGAAGTAAATTCGCCTCCGCCTACAGCTTTCATTTGCTCGGCAATTAGGTTCGGGAATGCTACTTTTTGTCCTTCTAAATATAGACCATTATTGGCATATCCAGAAGTTAAGGAGTTACCGACAGCGATAAACTTAGAAAAGTCAGCAGTTCCTTTGCTTGGCTCGAATTCATCTAAACTAGGCGCACATGAACTGGCCAATCCTAAAATTGCCAGCCCGATATATAAGTTAAATTTCTTTTTCATGATGTTCATAATTTTAATAGGTCTTACCAAGCGTAGCTAATAGAAATTCCGGGAGCATGAATATTGGTCTCGTATGCACCTCTCAATAGCGTTTCAGCATTGGTTGTTGTTCTCTTTAAGATTTTTTGGAACACATATGCTGCTGATAATTGCCAGTTCGGGTTGAATTTATAAGTCACACCACCTGCTGCCATTAAACGGTTGTTGTCCGGTGTTTCTGGATAAACATAACTTGCTCTTACTGGTGTGTGAACATATCCACCTCCTACACGTAATTCCAATTTATCAGAAACTTCATAATTGATACCTGCTTTTGCTGAAAAAGCATTTTCATACTTTTTAGCTGATCTAGTGTCTTGTAATGCAGGTGTGTTGTTCTCATAATCAAAAGCTAATTCTTTGTAGATGCTGTAATTGAT
Organism: Sphingobacterium kyonggiense; assembly: GCF_039536825.1. Lineage (NCBI taxonomy): Bacteria > Pseudomonadati > Bacteroidota > Sphingobacteriia > Sphingobacteriales > Sphingobacteriaceae > Sphingobacterium > Sphingobacterium kyonggiense. The sequence goes on along the minus strand of NZ_BAAAZI010000010.1, from coordinate 146,308 downwards.
GAAAGATGCATCAATAGCTGTTTTAACTCTTTCTGATAATGGGAAAGCAATACCTACGTTGAAAGATGATGGCAAAGGTAATTCAGCATCAAATTTACCATTCGGGAAATTCGCTGCTAAAGCTTGAGGAACATCGAAAGTAACATCTCCACCTTCTAATTTTGTGATTACTTTAGAGCGGTAGTTCAAGGAAATGGCAAATTGATCGTCCAGGTTATAGTGAACACCCACATTATAACCCATACCAGTACCAGTACCTTTTAATTCTGCGTGACCTTCTCTTCCATCAGGTCCATAAACTGGAAGGGATCGACCTAAATCTACAATACCAACATTGTAAACAAAACCACCACCTACACTGAATTTATCATTTAATCGAATACTTAAAGTTGGTTGAATGTAGAAGGAACGCATAGACAGGCTTGTCAAAGAAAAGCGTCCTGGCCATTCTTTTCCCCAGTCAACACCACCACCATAAGGGGTGTAAACACCGATACCTGCTTTCCACCAAGAGTCACGAGGACCAAAGGCTGCAAATACACTGACAGGAGGGGATATTTGAAAGCGCGTATGGTGTACATCCTGACTTCCTGCTTCTTGGAATGCCGATCGATACATAATCGCAGAAGCTCCAACTGAAATGGCGTTACCTTCCATTTTCGCTAAAGCTCCAGGGTTATAAACAATGGATGTTTCGTCAATGAAAAGGGCCGAACCAGCACCTGCCATTCCAACCGCTTTTTGACTTTGCGTATTCACCTGAGAGCCCTGTGCAAAGGCTAGTACAGGCGATGCCGCTAGTAAACAGAGTAATAATCGTTTCATATAATTATTGATTAGCGTTTCTAATTGTTAAATAGTATGCTAACATAATAAATTTTTGTTAAAAATTTATATGTTTTGTCAAAATTACTAAATCTTCAAGCATTCCATTTTTTATAAAACATATTTTAGGGTATATTGGTTTAGATTTATAGAAACTTAAAAAAATAGTTCATTATGTCTGAAGTATCATTTAAAGGTAATGCGGTGCATACCAGTGGAAATCTCCCAAAAGTTGGTGATGTAGCTCCGGATTTCACATTAACAACCGGTGATTTATCACAGAAATCGCTAAATGATTTTAAAGGAAAACAAGTAATCCTAAATATTTTCCCAAGTATCGATACGGGTGTTTGTGCGACATCGGTAAGACAGTTTAATGAGAAGGCTTCTGGATTAGACAACACAGTAGTATTGTGTATCTCCAAAGACCTTCCTTTTGCTCAAAGTCGCTTCTGTGCAGCAGAAGGATTGGAGAATGTAGTTACTTTGTCCGATTTTAAAGACAATGGTTTTGCAGATGCTTATGGTGTTAAATTTACGGATGGTCCTTTAGAAGGATTGTTGAGCCGTTCGGTTGTTGTTGTAGATACCGATGGTAAAGTAAAATATACCGAGCAAGTTGCTGAAACTGTAGAAGAGCCAAATTATGATGCAGCACTTGCTGCTTTGTAAGCTCTGAAAACAAAAGGAAAAGCTGCTTTATTTTTAAGATAAAGCAGCTTTTTTTATGTGTTTTAGCCCAATTGAGCATATTGTTATTTACTAGCTTCCAAAGCTTGTAAGATATCTTGAATAATATCTTCTTGATCTTCAATTCCTATAGATAACCGAATAGTACCAGGACGAATTCCTAATTTCTCGCGTTCTTCTTCTTTTAATTTGGAATGTGTTGTAGTACCAGGGTGGGTAGCAATAGAGCGCGAATCTCCAAGATTAGAAGTGTACAAAATCATTTTTAGGGCATCCAAGAATTTGAATGCGCGTTCTTTTCCACCTTTGACTTCGATGGTTACAATTCCTCCTCCAGCTTTCATTTGTTTCTTTGCAAGTTCATACTGTGGGTGAGAAGGTAAGAATGGATATTTTACATCAGCAATTTCGGAATGTTTTTCCAAAGTCTCTGCTAAAGCCAGCGCATTGGAACAATGTCTATCCATACGCAACCCTAAAGTCTCCACACTTTTAGATAATACCCAAGCATTAAATGGAGACATGGCTGGTCCAGTGTGTCGAATGAAGAACATCAATTTATCCATCAACTCTTTCTTGCCAACTACAACTCCTCCCAATACACGACCTTGTCCATCCATGTATTTGGTAGCGGAGTGTATCGATAAATCGAATCCATATTTTAAAGGCTTCTGTAAGTATGGTGTAGCAAAGCAATTATCGATAGCAAAGATGATATTTGGGTATTTCTGCTTTAAGCTTCCTAACCATTCCAGGTCCACCAATTCTAAACCAGGATTGGATGGTGATTCTAAATAGATAAATTTTGTGTTAGGTTGAATTGCTTTCTCCCATTCCTCAGGATTAATCGCATCCACATAAGTCGTGGTTACTCCCCAACGAGGAAATAATTGAGTGAAGAGTTGATGTGTAGAGCCGAAGATGGCACGAGAGGATACAATATGATCGCCCTGCTCGATGAAACCAGCAAAGCTTGCAAATACAGCACCCATTCCTGATGCAAAGGCTAGACCTGCTTCTGCACCTTCAAGTAAACAAACCTTATTGATAAACTCCGTCGTGTTCGGGTTGGCATAGCGAGAGTAGACCATAGCCTCTTCTTCTTCTGCAAACACTGCGCGTCCTTGTTCTGCACTATCAAATATAAAACTGGAAGTTAAGTATAAAGGAACCGAGTGCTCTCTGGTATTGGAACGTGGAGCTTGTTCTCGGATAATTTTAGATTGTTCGTTGTTCATGATGAACAAATGTATTTACTTTTCCATAAAAATCGGAACAGTAAAGAGAATAATTTTCGAGCTAAACCAAAGTTTTTATTACGCAAACCGTTGCTTAAGTCTCTTGATAGCCAATTGAATAGCGACTTATTAATTCCAATCTGCTGTTTAACTACCTATTTAGTAGGCATTAATCTGTTTTTTATCTGAAATTAATCGATTGTCAGTAATCTTTGAGAAACTCGTAAAAAGATAAAACCCAATTTTACCACTTAAGTAATAGTTGGGTTTTATGGGTAGAAAATAATCTCTTAACTTCCAGCTATCGGACTTCCAAATAGGCCTACCGCAAGTTCAATCCAAAGAATGGCTATAAGTAACAATAGAACCCCAATAAATATCCAAGCTTTTCCTTTGGGTTTTACATGCTTGCTTATCAGATCAACCCCTAAGGCTGTTCCGAATAATAAAACTCCCGCCACTAAAAAATCAAATGCACTCCAGTTAACTTCCGATGTAAATTGCATAGCTATTGCTGGAATTAGCAATAGGGTACCTGCGATGAAGTATGCAGGGTTGATGCGTTGGTTTTGTATGGTCATATCTCTTTTCTTTAATAATTGTTAAACGTTTAAAAGTACTTTGAGATACAAAGTAAATGATTATATCCCTTATTTTCCAAAATTATTTTAAATATTATATTTAATATTAGTTCTGTTTCACTGCGCATTAGAAGTCATGCTGTACCTACGGCATGGTCTATATTATCATTTTGATACTGGTCATTTTCAACGTAATAATTCTGTTGGATGGGTTTTAAAGCTGTGCAATTTTTCCCATTCAGCTCAATATTATGTATCTTAATGCCGTTTATTTCATTGTTTATGAGCAGATCAACCTTATTCTCCTTGTTTCTATTAAGTCCATTATTGGCTATTTCGCAAACTGCACCTGCCCCTTATGGTGCCCTGCCTAGTGAGCGACAATTGCGTTGGCATGAAATGGAAATGTATACATTGATTCATTATACACCAACGACATTTCAGAATAAAGAATGGGGATTTGGCGATGCTGACCCTGCGATATTTAATCCGCAGCATTTTAATGCCAATCAGATTGCTGCTGCAGCTGCTGCAGGTGGATTTAAAGGACTCATCTCTGTGGCTAAACACCATGATGGTTTCTGCCTTTGGCCTACAAGAACAACCAAATATTCCATCGCTAGTTCACCTTGGAAAGAAGGTAAGGGCGATATGGTGAAGGAGTTTATGCAAGCTGCTCATGCCAATAGCCTTGAGTTTGGTGTCTATCTTTCTGCTTGGGATCGTAATGATACACGATATGGCAGTCCGGCTTATGCGGAAGCATATCGTGAGCAGCTAACCGAGTTGATGAGCAACTATGGTAATCTATTTACCTCTTGGCACGATGGAGCCAATGGGGGCGATGGCTACTATGGAGGAAAGAATGAAAAACGAACCATTGATCGGACCACTTATTATGAATGGACAGAGAAAACCTGGCCTATTGTACGCAAATTGCAACCTATGGCGATGATCTTTTCCGATGTTGGTCCAGATATGCGATGGGTAGGGAATGAACATGGCTTTGCTGCTGAAACTTCTTGGGCTACCATCACACCTAAAAGTACCACTGGAAAGACTCCAGTACCGGGAGAAGTTGATGGATCTAACCTGCCAACAGGAGATAGAAATGGGGAATTTTGGATCCCAGCTGAATGTGATGTCCCTCAAAGACCAGGATGGTTTTATCATGCTGACCAAGACAGCAAAGTGAAAACTCCTGATCAATTATTCGAAATCTATTTGAAATCTGTGGGTAGAGGTGGAGGAATGAATTTAGGTCTGGCGCCTATGCCAGATGGGGTGTTACATGAAAACGATGTTCGATCATTGAAAGCATTTGGCAATAAAATACAAAAGACATTTGCTAAAAACCTAGCCGAAGGTGCTTCTGCAAAAGCGAGCAATATCCGTCAAAACCATCAGGAATTTGGTACACAAAACTTATTCGATCAAGATCGCTACAGCTATTACGCCTCGGATGATCAAGTTCTTCAACCTTCCTTGGAAATTACACTCCCACAAGCGCAAGAATTTGACTTGATTCGATTGCGAGAGAATATTAAACTTGGACAACGATTGGACAGTGTATTGATTGAAGTATGGGAGGAATCTAAATGGAAACCTTTAGCCAAAGCAACAAGCATTGGTGCTAATCGACTTATAAAATTAAAACAACCTGTAAAAGCTAATAAGTTACGCGTTCAATTATTTGCACCAGTGGCGCCTACTTTAAGTGATTTTGCCTTATTCTTAGAAGACAAAACTCCATTTACTTTTGGGGGCACAGCTACTAATAAATTAGATAAGAAAGCCATTACCATCATTCATGCCGATAAACATATCCCTGAAGCATTGGATGATGATCCTCATACCTTCTGGGAAACTACCCTGATTTCTCCAGGATATGTGGAGATGCGTTTGGATAAAACCTATACATTATCTGGCATGGAATATACCCCAAGACAGGATGGTAAGACTTCTGGTATCCCAACAAAATATTGGGTAGAAGTTAGTATAGATGGTAAGACATGGCGTCCTGTGGCACAAGGAGAATTTGCCAATATAAAGGCAAATGCCATCACCCAATCCATCGGTTTTGGCTCGCCAAAAGAAGTCCATTACATTCGCTTTAAACCTAGCGAAAATCTAAGTGGAGATAAGCAATTTTCTGTAGCTGAATTCGATTTTTTACTTAAATAAACTTAAACCTAACCCATGAAAAAAATCCTTATCAGCTTATGCCTGATATACTCTGCTGTGCACGCACAGGAGATGAAGCTTAAGTATGAGCAACCCGCTGAGAAGTGGGAAGAATCTTTGCCATTAGGCAATGGAACCATTGGACTTATGCCCAATGGGAAAATACATGACGAGAGTATTGTGCTCAATGAAATCTCGCTGTGGTCTGGTGGTCCGCAAGACCCTAATAATTATCAAGCAAAAAATGCACTGCCTGAAATTCAAGAATTGCTGTTTCAGGGCAAGAACAATCTTGCTGAGGCATTGGTGAACAAAAACTTTGTCTGCGTAGGTGCAGGCTCAGGTTTTGGTAATGGAGCAAAAGCTCCTTATGGATGTTATCAAAATTTTGGTTGGATAAACTTCTTGCATTTCGATCAACAAGAAGCAACAGAATACAAACGCTGGTTAGATCTCCATGAGGCAAAGGCAGTAACTTCTTTTAAAAGTAAGGGCATACAATACCTACGAGAATACCTGACTTCTTTTGATAAAAATGTAGGCGTTATTAAATTATCAGCAGATAAAAAGAAATCCATTGGATTTGCACTGCATTTCTATCGTGATGAGAACATCACGGATTATAAAATTAAAGATAATGAGATTGAGATTACCGGTGTTTTACCCGATGGTAAGGGAGGCAAGGGACTTCACTTTGCAGCAAAGATCAAAGTCATCCAAAAAGGTGGGAAGATCAGCAATCACGACAATCAAATTATCTTAAAAGAAGCAGATGAAGCCTTAGTTCTAATATCTGCCTCGACCAGCTATTATGATCATGATCCTTTGACCTATGTGCAAAAGGAAATAGCAAAAGTAGAGAAAAGTTCCTATGCAAAACTGTATCAAGCACATTTAAAAAAGTATCAACCTTTATTTAATAGAGTGTCTTTAAAGTTGGATGACCTTCAGCCTAAAGACCAGGTGCAAACTACCGATCGCTTAGCAGCATTCTACAAGAACCCTGCACAAGATAATGGCTTGGCAGCACTATATTATCAATTTGGTCGATACTTAAGTATTTCAAGTACGGCTCCAAAACTGAAAAAGGCATTACCTCCAAATCTGCAAGGTTTATGGGCACATCAAATCCAGACTCCTTGGAATGGGGATTACCATTTGAATATAAATGCGCAAATGAACCACTGGGGAGTCGAGGTAAGCAACCTTTCCGAGTATCATGAACCCTTCATCAATATGATCAAGAATCTAGCTGTGGAAGGGCGGAAAACAGCTCAAGCCTATTATGGTTCTCCAGGATGGGTTGTGTATATGATGACCAATATTTGGGGATACACTGCACCGGGAGAAAATGCCTCTTGGGGAAGTAGCACTGCCTCGGGCTGGTTGTGTAATCACCTTTGGGATCACTACCTGTTTACTCAAGACAAGGCTTATTTGAAAGATATTTATCCTGTCTTAAAAGAAGCTGCGGTGTTCTATCGTGCCACATTGGTGAAAGATCCAAAAACAGGTTGGTTAGTAACCTCACCATCTGTTTCACCAGAGAATGGTTTCAAGATGTCCAATGGAAAACACGCTTCTGTAGTAATGGGACCTACAATTGATAATCAAATTGTACGAGAACTGTATCTTTCCGTAATCAAAGCAGATAGTATTTTATCTAATAAAGATTCCTTTGCATCTGATCTTCGCGCAGACTTGAATAAATTACCTCCAGCAGTCGTAGTAAGCAAATCTGGTCGAGTTATGGAATGGTTGGAGGACTATGAAGAAACAGAACCTCGCCATAGACATGTGTCGCATTTGTATGGGTTATATCCTGCGAATTTCATCTCTCCGGTTACCAGTCCTGCTTGGGCTGATGCCGCCAAGAAAACATTAGAGGTGCGTGGTGATGAAGGTACCGGCTGGTCCAGAGCTTGGAAGATCCTATTCTGGGCAAGACTACATGATGGAGATCATTCTTTGGAAATCTTACGTCAATTATTGCGCCCTGCCTATACCAAAACAGGAACTACCTATTCAGGAGTAGGAGCAGGAACTTATCCTAATTTATTCTGCGCACACCCACCATTCCAAATTGATGGTAATTTTGGTGGATCAGCAGGTATTGCCGAAATGCTTATCCAAAGTCATGATGGTTTTATACACCTGCTACCTGCATTGCCAACTGCTTGGAAAGATGGACAAGTGAAAGGCTTGAAAGCCCGTGGAAACTATACTGTCGATATTACCTGGAAGAACGGTCAAGTAATCGATTATAAAATTCGAGGCAAAAAAGGCGAGAAAGTGAAAGTTCGTATTCTACAAGAAGAGAAAGAAATAAGAATTTAAGACTTTCCTAGGAATAATATATAACCCCATACTAATTACAGAGAAGTATATTAATATGGGGTTATTTTTGTGTTAAGAATTCAAAATATAGAAATAAATTTAATTAATAAGATTAGATTTATTTTCATATTTGATAATTAACTATTTTTATTATGAAGCGTTCAATTTTTAGAAATGCCGTTTTCCTCCTTGGCATTGCAACCCTTTCCTTATGTATGCAATGTAAAAAATTAATTAAACCAGAAGATGTATTCCCTGATGTTAAGCACAACTTAACCTATGAATTGGAAGGGTTTGAAACTAGCATCAAACCCATGTCAGATTTCAAATCAAATAATCCCCAGTATAGACAATCCAGTCCTACTACTTTGTCAACTAGTGGGAACCCAGTTTTAAATGACATTATCTATTACTGGGATTTCAATAATAAAAGTGTCAAAGCTAACATTGCTGTTGATCAAGACAATTATGCACAATTTAAAAGATTAGAAGGTGTACTAAGTTATGTTCCGGGATTCAATACTAATAAGAACCCCAAGGATTATGCTCAGCAATTTACTAAACCGGCTATTTTTGAATTATATTTTAATACTCCAGATCCCATTTTAATTAATGCTATTTCTTTTGATTTTGCTGTTGATAAAAATGCACCTGATTTCTTCAGAATCTATATCCGGAATCATGCAGCATCCAATTACTTTGAAAGTTTTAAGGTTATGCTAAAACCCAATATGAAAGATTTCGATAAACAAAACGTGTTTTTTGAATTCCCTAACGTAATCTTAAAAGGTCCAGAAACTTATATTCTTTTCGATTTTCAACTCAATGATACTAGGGTGCAATTAGATCCTTATTTTGAACAAAGTACCGCTCGAGCTGATAATGTACGACTCTATGGCCGTGTACTTAAGCAGGATAAACTCCGGAAGAAGTTCCTGAAATATTATTTTTATAACCTTGAAACTCAAAAATTTGAATTGCTAGGAGATTTGACTGAAGATAACCTGAAGAAGTTCGCAGTGTCTTTGACTAAGGGAGAGTATAAGGTGGCTTTAATTTATGCCAATGTTGAAAAGGATCTTATTCTGCCTGCAAAGATCAATAGTCTTCAAGACCTCCAATTATCCCATGATTTTTCAGATTATAAAGGAGAAATTTATGGTTTGGTCGATTCCTTTAATCTTGAAAAACCCATGGAAAGAAAGGTTAAATTGGATCGTTTATTTAATCAGGTGAATTTTGAGTTTACTGATTTGGATGATTTAAATGATATAGAGAAGATTCAAATTACCCCGGAGAAAAGTTACCTATCTTGGCAACCTTTATATCAACAAGGTTCCTTTGTGAATATGGATCAAACGGTAAAACCGATTGTTTTCAACCGCAATTTTGAAGCGAATAGAAAATTGGCTTACAACCATTTCGTAGGAATGCCTAATAAGGAAACCTTAATTCAATATAAAATTGAAGTTTTTAAGAAAAACATTGTTTCCCGAACTTTTCATGTCAAGGCAATGGTCAAGAACAATATGCAAATAACTTTCCGTGGTCGATTAGATCCTCCAGCTGAGGAAGCAATAAATTTTGAAACCATCCTGAATGAAAAGTGGGGAGAATCACAGCTTATTGATTTTTAGAAGATTCTCTATTTGCGATAAAAAGAAACGCGGTTTCCAATATTGGAGAACCGCGTTTGTTATGTTATAATTGTTTAATATAGCTATCTAAATATTGCGCTCTTTTACGCAAATATACTTTCATGTTTTTCTTGGTCTCCGCATGATTGTTTGGACCAACTTTCCATATCTCAAAATCCTTCTTTTGCGATTCACGAATTTTTGCCGCATACTCTTCAATATAGCTCATCAGTGCTTCAAAATGATTAGCCTTATAGTTTTCCCAAGTTTGTTTGTACAATTGCTTAATCTCAGGATCTTTAAGGATATGGGTAAAGAAACGATGACCCAAGCGAGCATCTGTAGGCTTAAATAATGGCAAGGTCTCAAAGTTGAAATATTTCCTTCCTTCTTCTTCCAAACCAAAACCCCAGTCAAAATCCCAAAGTGGCCCCATGGTATATTTGCCATCCTTTAATTTATGCATGTATACACTTTTAGGGTGATTGATCTCATAATTTGCAGTTAAATTATTCACCAAGATATAGTTTACAAACTGTTGCTTATCGAATATCTTTCCATAATCGTTGTTCGGGAATTTAGTTGAAATGAACATTTGCTCCAAATTCTCAAAACCATTCTTAATGCTGTTAAATTGTTCGTCTGAAGTAATGTCCGGAAATTTAATCATCACAGGAAGATTCCAGCCAGAAGATTTGAACTGAAAGTCCTCATCAAAGTTCGTATCTAACTCCAATAATTGTCCATCAGGACCCACATTCACGCGTCCTTCTTTTGCCTCAATTTGTTGGGTCAACATATAACTTCCCCTGTACTTTCCATTGATGGTTACATCTACGGGTATTATGGTGTTGGTAAAAGGCATGCCTAATTGCTGTCCCATTTTCATCGCGATCGCATTACACATCAAAGTGTAATCTTGGTAGTTTGCTAATAATACCCAATCCTTTGCTGCGGTTAACCCCAATACACTGGCTGCTTTGTCCAGCTTTAAGCGATAAGGTTTTTTAGGCTTACCCCAAGTACTGTTCCCACGACCTTTAATACGCGTAGTGACCTTTTGCAAGCTCGGGTAGATATCCTGTCCTTTAATTTCTACCTCGCCGGATAAGTACACATCCTTAACAACAACTTCTTCGTCATTCGCTATTTGAATATAGATATGAGGAATGATAGCTTTAACGTTTTCATCAAGTGTTGCTTGTTCTTCTTTTATTGGTTCAACCTCCTCAGGTTCGACTTTATTACAAGAATTAAAGAGTATGCTTAGCGTAAGCATACTTAGATAAATAGGTAAATGTTTCATGCGTTTTGGTTTGATTATTTCTAATCAGCAAAATTAGAGCACGAGAAAACAAAAATTGTCTTATTAGTCCCCCCAGAGAATGAAAAACGAAAAATGAGAGTTTTTGAAAATAGAAAAATCACTTTTTAAGGAGCAGTAATCCTAAGGGTCTGAAATTATTAAGAAATAATAAAAAGAATACTCATTTTCCAAATTTCTAAAGGATCTTGTGGATAATCGGGAATAACCAATCCGGAAATTTTATGGAAAACCGTAAAAAAAGTACTTCTAAACGACAAATTTCCCAAAAAATGCATATAAATTAACCTCCCGTTTTTATTGACTTAATAGTATAAAGCTATACTTGTTATATGTCAATATTGATTATACTTACTGTAATCCTACTTTTGATCGGGATATATTATGTTAACATTAGCAGCCTTCGAGAAGAGCGTGGTTTTTTCTTAAGGATGATTTTCTCCGCAGCTTTTGTTGTATTCTTGAATCAATTTATATTCTTGTTCTTTATTGGAACAGATCAACAATTCTTAAATAGTGCATTAGCCCTTTCTATAGCCTCCTTATCCTCCCTCTATCTCAGGAATATTTTGTTTGAACAAAGGACATCTATTTACTTGCTTCTATTAGCATTTTTCCCATTTATCCTTTTTTATGTTTACTATTTCCTGTTTGTCAGTTTTTCCGAAAAGCTGCTTTATGGGGAAGTTTACCATATGCTGGATTTCTTCTATCAAAACTTTCAAAGTATTTTATTGGCAGGAAGTATAGCTTATGATTTTTTTATGCTAAGGATTGCAAGGAAGGAATTACCTGAAATAGTAAAGTCAGTAGATGCCAAACTAGGATTGCTGATGGTGCTTCTCAAGGTCCTTATTTTGGGATTGGCGATTGCATCAGGGTTAACATCTCATTTCGGAATGATGTTTAAATTCCCCTTAGGGATTTTCATCATGTTGAATATCATGATCATTTTTTATTTCCGTTATGGTAAGCGATTAAAGATGCTCTTTATGCAAGTAAAACATGCGCAGTACATTCGGCTTTACCTTGCCGAAAGAGAGGCCTTGGAACAAGAAGAAAAGGAACGTTTCTATTTGGAGAAATTAGAACAGATCATAGAAAAAGATCAAAACTTCCTGCGTACTGATTTTGGTATGAATGACTTGGTTCGAATAACGAAATTGAATAAGAAAGAAATACAACAGATCTTTAAAAGCAATTTTGAATGCAGTTTCAGTGATTACCTAAAACGCAGGCGTATTCGTTATTGTCTTGCCCATTTAAGGCATTATTTGGAGGAAGGACAATCCATTCATAGCCTAGCTTTAGACTTAGGATTTAAGAACCTCAGCAGTTTTGTTCAAGCCTTTAAAAAAGAAGTCGGAAGAAGCCCATACATTCATTTACGTGAAAAACGAGAACAGTTTTTAAGTCTAAAGGGTCATTAGCTCAGCTTTGGAAGCTAATGAAACGATAAAACTTATATTTAATTGATTCAACCCAAATAAAAAAGCACCTGTTTGGTCATTCCAAACAGGTGCTTTTAATATTAATATTATTTGAAGCCTATAATAATTGCTTCAATAGGTTACTCATGCTAACTCGTTCTGCAACGATATTTTCCAGATCAGCGATCGCTACACGTTCTTGTTCCATGCTGTCACGGTGACGAATAGTTACGGTATTATCTTCTAAAGTCTGATGATCTACAGTGATACAGAACGGTGTACCAATAGCATCTTGACGACGATAGCGTTTACCGATAGAATCCTTTTCATCGTATTGGATGTTATAATCCAATTTCAATTTCGCCATGATCTCTCTTGCTTTTTCTGGTAAACCATCTTTCTTCGTCAATGGAAGTACAGCGGCTTTCACAGGAGCAATCGCAGGGTGGAATTTCAATACGACGCGTGCATCTTGTTTCTCTTCTGTAGATAAATCTTCTTGAACTAAACAATTTGCAAGTACCGTTAAGAATAAACGATCCAATCCGATAGAGGTCTCTACGACATAAGGGATATAGCTTTGGTTAATCTCCGGGTCGAAATACTGTAATTTCTTACCTGAGAATTCCTGATGTTGTTTTAAATCAAAATCAGTTCTGGAGTGAATACCTTCTACTTCTTTGAAACCAAAAGGGAAATCGTATTCAATATCCACAGCGGCATTGGCATAATGTGCTAATTTCACATGGTCATGGTAGCGGTATTTTGCAGCGTCAGAACCCAAGGCTAAATGCCATTTTAAACGGGTTTCTTTCCATTTATTGTACCAGTCTATTTCAGTGCCTGGGCGAACGAAAAACTGCAATTCCATCTGTTCAAACTCACGCATACGCATGATGAACTGACGAGCAATTACTTCATTACGGAAGGCTTTACCGATCTGTGCAATACCGAAAGGAATCTTCATACGGCCTGTTTTCTGTACATTCAAGAAGTTAACAAAAATACCTTGTGCCGTTTCCGGACGTAGGTAAACTTGTTCAGCTCCATCTGCCATTGCACCCATCTGGGTAGCAAACATCAAATTGAATTGACGTACATCAGTCCAGTTTTTAGTTCCTGAAATCGGACATACAATGTTATGCTCCTCAATGATAACTTTTAATCCAGCTAAGTCGTCCGCATTCAAAGCATCATCCAATGCTTTTTGTAATTGTGTTGCCTTATCTGTTTTACCATCTTTTTCATAACGATCGATTTTATCCTCGATCAACTGATCAGCACGATAACGTTTTTTAGAATCCTTATTGTCAATCATCGGATCGTTAAACCCATCCACGTGCCCCGATGCTTTCCATGTCGTTGGATGCATGAAAATTGCAGCATCAATGCCCACAATGTTCTCATTCAACTGTACCATGGATTTCCACCAATACGTCTTTAGGTTGTTCTTTAACTCCGAACCCAATTGACCATAATCATACACAGCACTTAGGCCGTCATAGATCTCGCTAGAAGGAAAAACAAAACCATATTCCTTCGCATGCGAAATGATATTCTTGAAAAAATCGTCTGTTTGCTTGCTCATAAGGGGCAAATATAATGTATTCGTATGACTTATTTCGCCATTAAGTCCCTAATTTGTTGGGTGGCGTTTTTGTTATCTACTTTTTTAATAATATGTTGGATAATGCCCTTTTCATCAATGACAAATGTTGTCCTATGGGTACCCATATACTTCTTTCCGTACATGTTCTTTTCTACCCATACCCCGTAATCATTGACGATCTTCTGATCTTCATCGGCTAATAGGGTAAAAGGCAGTTCAAACTTGTTAATGAATTTCTGATGGCTCTGTTCACTGTCGATACTCACACCAATAACCTCAAAACCATCTTTTAATAGGGCTTGATAATTATCCCTGAAATTACAGGCTTCCGTGGTACAACCTGGCGTATTGTCCTTTGGGTAAAAATAAAGGATCACTTTTTTACCTTTAAAGTCAGCTAATTGAACGGTTTCACCATGCTGATTCTTGGCTTTTATTGCTGGGGCTTTAGCACCTACTTCTAATGTACTCATCTTCTTTTCCTTTCTTTATAGCTCGAACTAAGTCGGACTAACGTGTAAAATTCGCTTCGTAAACTCTTTCATTATCCTTCCAATCCTTTACGACCAAACGGAACTTATGGCTTCCAGCCGCTAAACTAGGATCGAAACGATGCCAGATATGGCGGTTTTTGGAATCGTATTCCATTAATACCCATTTGTCATCGATATAGGCATTGAAAGACTGGATTCCCGAGAAATTATCGGAAATGGTAAAATCGATCTTGGATTGACTTCTGACATTCTTACCCGGACTGAAATTTCTCGGTGTAATAATTGGCGCAATGGTATCCACAGCAACATAAAATGAACCGAAATTTTTAGTATTAACGGTTACCCAATCCTTCTCAAATTTTCCACCAACAGCTCCGTTTTCTATCGATGCAATCAAGGCTTTGCTTTCTAAATGTATAGGAAGATTAGTGGGCTTAATGCTCAATTTATAAGTCGAAAATAAGGGAACAAGGGTGCTGCCTACATGATGCGTATGCGAATAGGCTTTTGCTGTACCTGGACTTTGTTTGTAATTGAAATCCAAATCCGAATACAAGGCACCTTCTGGAATATCCACTTGAATATAATCTGCCGTAAACTTATTATCCTTGTTGTAAGCAAACAATTCACCCTGTACAGGATTGGCTTTTGGTGTATAGGATGGATTATTCTGAATCTTAAAATTCAACTCACTGCAATTACCACGAACATCCTTTACCACATATTTCACATCGTGTACTGCATTATCCTTGAGTTCCATGATCCCTGCATTGTCCAAATGCTTGAAAATATTAATTGGATTTCCAGGTTCTTTAAAACTTTTCTGCACTTTGGCTTTGCTACGCTTAAAGGTCGCAAAGTCCAAGTAACCATGTATAGCACTTGAAGTACTAAAATCCAATTCTTCAAACAAGACGATGGATATGGATTTTCCATCCAAAAATAACTCAATGGAATAGACACCATTCTGGAATCCTCCGGCACGATGCCTGTCAATGGTATTGATGCCGAGACCAAACTTTCCGTTTACGGAAATTGGTGCTGCAGTCGCTAGGGAATAACGACCTGAACCCAATGCTTTCACGGTTTGTCCTCTTCTTGGTGTATTTTCATTGAATAGGTTGTCTTGGAGATCATAAACCATAATGCCATTGATGGTCGGCTTAAAATTATCCGTAAATTTTAATCCGAACAGTTGGGTATTTAATGGGCGTTGGGTTTTGGTGTCTCGAATTTCAAAGTGCAAGTGCGGACCTGCTGAACCTCCTGTATTACCGGCATTCCCAAAAAATTGACCTTTGCTCAGTTTTACTTGTCCTTCCTTAAGCTCCATATCGACATCAAATCGTTGTTGCTTATATTGCTCGGCACGAACGATGTTTGTCAAGGCATCATTGAAACTGTCCATATGCAGGTAAACCGTTGTAAAACCATTTGGATGGTTGATGTAAACCGAATTGCCTCCACCACCTATCTGTACCCGAACTCGGGAAACATAGCCTTCAGCAGCAGCATGAAGGGGTAAACCTATCCGTTGTTGCGTACGATAGTCATCTCCCGCATGAAAGTGTGTGGAACGTAACTCCCCAAATGTACCGGAAGCATCCATAGCAATATTTAATGGATTTCGAAAATATCCTTGTGGGTAATTTCTAGATGTTATAATCTCACTGTTCTGCGCATGTAGGGAAGACCCTAAAGCTAGTGCAAGTAATAAAATTCCGGCTCTCTTCATCATATTATTTTATCTGACAGGTAAACATGCTCTTTTCCTCCAAAAATCCTTCCAACTTATCGCCAATGTTTACTGGCCCAACTCCTGCCGGTGTACCCGTGTAAATTAAATCTCCTTTACGAAGCGTGACGTACTGGGATATAAAACTGATTAAGCTGTCATAATCGAAAATCATATCCTTGGTATTACCCCGTTGAACGGTTTCGCCATTCTTAGTCAAGGAGAAATTTAAGTTCGTTGGATCTTCAAATTCTCCTTTCGGAATAAGCGGACTGATAACGGCGGAGTGGTCAAAAGCTTTCGCTAGTTCCCATGGTAGTCCCTTTGCTTTTTGGGCAGATTGAATATCCCTAGCTGTAAAGTCGATCCCTAAACCGATCGCATCGTAATACTTGTGTGCAAATTTCTTGGAAACATGTTTCCCCTCATTACAAATCCGAAGGACTAATTCTACCTCGTAATGTATGTCTTTCGAAAAATCAGGGAAATAAAAATCTTTATTATCTTTCAGTATGGCTGTATCAGGCTTCATGAAAATTACCGGGCTCTCAGGTACCGGATTGTGAAGCTCCTTCGCATGATCAACATAATTTCTACCAACTGCAATTACTTTCATATAGAATCGTTTAGAATAATCTAATCGGCAAAATCCACAATGGATTCCCGATAAACAAACATACTAAATGTGAACTTTTATGGCAAATCATAGCCTTAGGAATTGTGTTTTTGACAGTATTTGACTGGAATTAGATAGCTACGCTATTAGATGTGAGGGTGAGACCGCTTCGCTGTTAGATATGAGATATGAGACCGCTCCGCTGTTAGATAGAATTCGTGTTAAATTAGAAATGGTGGTTATAAATTTAATTGGCGGGCGATGCATGCATCGCCCCTACAAACAATCGTGGTTTAAATTAATCATTTCATATAAACGGGCGGACATTCCGTTCGTTTTCGTCGGGGTTACACCCCTTCCTCAAACTCGCTCAGTACCGCCCCTACCTAAGGCGCTACCTAGATAGTTTGTTACTAGCGTTTTAATAGCCGCCAAGGTAGGGGCAGCACTAAGCGCAGCGGAATGTCTGCCCGTTTTAAAAAAGCAGTAGATAGACCGCTGCGTTATTAGATGTGAGAGTGAGATCGCTTCGCTCTGAGTTGGAAATGGTGTTTATAAATTTAATTGGCGGGCGATGCATGCATCGACCCTACAAACAATCTTGGTTTTACTGTTCCAAACCACAATAACCGTAGGGTCGAAGCATGCTTCGACCGCTATCCAAAATTCAATAAATTCTATCCCTCCAAAAAGTCTAAAATCTGGTGTCTTTTGTCTGTTGTCTCCACGTCTCTCAAAGGGGTTTTATTCGACATTTATTCGGATCTCCTTCGGAACTTGTTCGGAACTCCTTCGGATCTCGTTCGGTTCCGACCGAACGAGATCCGAACAAGATCCCTATCAAATCCTTAGAAATTCCGTAGGGTTCTCGAATCAAACCCAAACTTATATATACCAATACACGAGGTTGTATGCCGGTGTTATTGTTTATTCATGTTAAGTAAGTAGTTGAAACTTAACATAAAATCCATGTTAAGTCAGGTTTAATTAACCGTTTGTTAATATTGTTTTGGTTAATTTTGCGTCATGAAAAATATTAATGCCGTTTTGTTCGACATGGATGGAACACTAATCGACTCAGAATACTTTTATTTCAGTAACTGGGCGCCAATTTTGTTGTCAGATTATGGTCTGGATATTACGTTTGAAGATTGGATCCGAGATTTTGCTGGACATACCTTGCAGGACAATGTGGAGATGTTAAAAGAACGGTATAACCTACAAGTGGATGCGGAGGATTTATGGTTTTCGACTCGCGCAAGTTATGCCCGAGCTAATATGAAGACGATTCGTCTGATGCCTCATGCGAAAGATTTATTGGAGATGGTCAAAGAGCGTGGCATTACCATGGGTTTGGTGACTTCTAGTTACAATACCACCGTGCAAACCGTTCTGGGAGAGCATCAGTTATTGGATTACTTTTCCTTTTTCGTTACTCGTGAATTGGTGGAGCAACCAAAGCCAAATCCGGAGCCTTATTTGTTAGCTGTTAACAAGCTCAATATCCCAAAAGAAGAGATTGTTGTGATTGAGGATACCAGTACTGGATGTACGTCGGCGAAGAATGCCGGATTGTATTGTATTGCTGTAACGAAGCAGGAAGTGGAGCGGAAACGTTTATCCCATGCAGATGTTATATTAAACGATTTAGCAGAAGTAAAAAATTCATTGCTATAAGTTAAAAAGCCTCGAGTTTTTTCATTTTATTTGTACTTTAGGTTTCTAGATTATGAATCTTATGAATAGACGGACAGCACTAAAACAGTTTGCCCTTTTAGCAGGAGGGATGTGGATAGCATCCTCCTGTGACTTCAGGGCCGAAGCCCCCTCCATACAGCTCAACCAGGTGAAATTAAACAAGTCTGATGAGGACTTGCTTGCTGAACTGGTGGAAGCCTTAATCCCGAAAACCGATAGCCCCGGTGCTAAGGAACTCAATCTTCATCTCTTTGTGATGAAAATGCTGGATGATTGTACCTCCTCTGAGGATCAAGAAGCATTTCTTGCCGGATTGAAACAAGCAGAAAAATATAAAGGAAAATCGGCTGATGAAATCAGGGCTTACCTGAAATCCTTGCCGAAGGATGACGTGTTTTTTAAGATTTTGAAAAGTCGTTGCATACAAGGCTATAAAAATTCAGAATACGTCATGAAGAATAAATTGATTTATGAACTGGTACCTGGACGTTACAACGGGGCATTAAAAATAAAAGCTTAAGCAATGGCAAATATCAATGTAGATTCGGAAAAGAATAGGACTTATGAGGCCATTGTTATTGGTTCTGGTATTTCTGGGGGTTGGGCAGCAAAGGAGCTCTGTGAGAAAGGGGTGAAAACATTGTTGCTGGAAAGAGGTCGTGATGTAAAACACATTAAGGATTACCCGACGACCAATTTATATCCATGGGAATTTGAGCATCGAAATGAGATGCCTTATGCCGTGAAGAAAGAAGCACCGATTGTGAACCGCTGTTATGCTTTTCATGAAGATGCCGCGCACTTTTTTGTGAAGGATAAGGAGCACCCTTACGTACAGGAGAAGCCTTTTGATTGGATTCGTGGTTATCAGGTTGGTGGGAAGTCCTTGCTTTGGGCAAGACAAACCCAACGCTGGTCTGACTTTGATTTTGAAGGTCCTGCCCGAGATGGGTTTGCCGTAGATTGGCCGATTCGTTATGCTGATTTAAAACCTTGGTACGATCATGTGGAGCGCTTTGCAGGTATTGCGGGCGATAAGGATGGTTTACCGGAATTGCCGGATGGTGAATTCTTGCCGGGCTATCCCCTAAATATTGTTGAGAAGTATTTTAAGGAGCATGTGGAAGGTAATTTTCCAGGCAGGAAATTAATTTCTGCACGATGTGCGCACCTATCTGAACCTAAGCAGATCCATTTAGATCAAGGTCGTGTGAAATGTCAGAATCGTACCTTATGCCAGCGTGGCTGTCCATTTGGGGGGTACTTTAGCTCGAATGCATCCACCATCCCTTGGGCAGCAAAGACGGGTAATCTAACCCTGCGCCCTCATTCAGTGGTTCATTCCATTCTTTATGATGAAACGAAAGGAAAGGCGGTAGGTGTTCGCGTGATCGACAATGAAACCAAAGAAGAAATGGACTTTTATGCGAAGGTTATTTTCTTGAATGCTGCTGCCATCAATTCGAATTTGATTTTACTGAATTCCAAGTCGCAACGTTTTCCAAATGGACTAGGAAATGATAGTGGTACCTTGGGTAAATATTTCGCTTTTCATAATTATAGCGCTCGCATCTATGCCGAGTATGAAGGCTTTTTAGATTATACAACGGATGGGCGCAGCCCTGCAGGAGGTGGATATATTCCTCGCTTCCGAAACTTGCATAAGCAAGAGATGGATTTCCTTCGTGGCTATGCTGCAGGATTTGGAGCATACCGCATGCAAAATGCCGATGAGTCTGGAATGGGAAAAGAACTTAAAGATTCCATCTTAAATCCTATTTATGGAAATTGGGCCGTAGGTTCTCATATGATGGGGGAGACGATTCCTAAAGAATCGAGTTATTTAACACTGGATTCGACATTGAAGGATGCCTGGGGCATTCCTCAACTTAAAGTTTCGGTGGACTATGATGATAACGATAAGAAAATGGTGAAGGATTATCTCGATGTGATGGAGGAGATGTTTACGAAAGCAGGTTTCCAAAATATACGTCGTGATGATGCCTACCAGGCTCCCGGTCTTGATATCCATGAAATGGGTGGTGTGCGCATGGGATTGGATCCAAAAACTTCCATGTTGAACAAATGGCACCAATTGCATGCTTGTCCAAATGTGTTTGTGACCGATGGCGCCTGTATGACGTCTACTTCTACGCAGAATCCTTCTTTAACCTATATGGCATTTGCGGCACGTGCAGTGGATCACGCCATTCAAGAAATTAAAAAAGGCAATTTGTAGGATAGAAAAGCGATTGGATTTTTGGGTTAAATCAATATGAGAAAATCCAAAAAGAAAAAATATATTCCAGCTTCTGGTTTAAGAGAAGAATCGTTAATATAATAAATTAAGAAGGGGCAATGCTGAATAGCCCCTTTTTTGATTAGAAATTATATTTGATACCGAATGTAATCGGTGTAACATCAAAAGTATCGAACGTCTTTAGATCGAATTTTGGTTTGTAGGCTCCGAAAATTCCAAAATTGGTGGTAGGTAGCAGTAACTATAAACATTACGGCATTTTTTTGATAGCGTCTTTTACGTTTCAAGGTGCTTTATGATTAGCTTTTTTTGTTAATTTCTTTTAACTTTCCTATGTTTTTTTTCTTAAAATAATATTCAATAGCTTGCTAATCCCTTTTACTTCAAACAGCATTTTCAAGCTATTTTTTTAGGGTAAATCTTCCTTAATTCAGGTCATTATTTCCAAATTCTTAGACTGAATTCCATTCTTTAAGACAATAAAAGTCAATTACCTCACGTTTTACTATTTACTGTAACTAATATGATACACTTCTTGTCTATAAACTAAACCGTTTTATCAAGAAATCTTATTGCGAATACACCTTTTAAATATATACTAATTAACGTTAATTAACATGCCGAACTATTACAGCAAACAAACAAATCGAGCAGGTTTTGTACGCGGGAGCATTTTGTGCTTTGCATTACTAGCCTGCAGTTACGGCGCGGTTCATGCACATGCCCAGCCTCCCCGGGAGCAAGTGCAACAACAGGAACAGCAAACCGTAACAGGAACTGTTAAGAACAGTTCCACTGGGGAAGCCTTAGAGGGAGTAACCATTAAAGTCAAAGGAAAGGAAGCAGCCGTACAATCGGATGAAGCGGGAAAGTTTACCATCGCAGCTAATAATGGCGATGTCCTTGAAGTCACTTACCTGGGTTACAAAACTCAAAGCATTACCGTTCAATCTAGCCTTGCAAACATCAACTTAGTTTCCAATGAAGAAGAAATTGAAGCTGTGGTGGTGGTGGGCTATGGTACCCAAAAGTTAAAAGAAGTAACCTCTTCCGTTGCGCACGTGGATGCTGAGCAATTTCGCCAAAGTGGTGCCCGGAACCCCTTGGATTTAATTCAAGGTAAAGTTGCCGGATTACAAGTATCCCGTAGTGGTTCTAATCCAAACACAGGCGTGGCGACACAAATTCGTGGTGCAATTTCCGTTACAGGAAGTGCAAGTCCCTTATTTGTTATCGATGGTATACCTGGGGGTAATCCGGATTTACTGCAGCAGGATGATATAGAGTCTATCGATGTACTGAAAGATGGTTCAGGTGCAGCTATCTATGGTACATCCGCAAATGCAGGGGTAATTTTAATTACCACCAAAAAAGGTAAACCAGGAAAGCCTCAAGTCAATTATTCCAGTTACTTCAGAAAGGATTTTCTGTTCAATCGTCCAGATTTTCTGACTGCTGATGAATTCCGTCAAAAGATCGCCGAAGGTGCCATCAAGAGTCCTGATAAAGGATTTTCTACCGATTTCTTTGATGAGTTGGTGAATCACGATAATTTTTCGCATAACCATAACCTCTCACTTTCGGGTGGTTCTGAGGGTACCACCTATCGCGGTAGTGTCAATTACAGAAACCTAGAGGGGATAGCTAAGGAGAATGGGCGAAAGGAATACACGGTAAGAATGAACCTGAATCAAAAAGCATTTGATGATCGTTTGGATTTTCAATTGAACATGGCGACCAATACCAATCATGCTAATTTATTGGGCGGTGGAGGATGGGAGAGTGAGGCAACAAAAAATCCGACCTTTTCCAATTATAATGAGGATGGAAGCTATTTTTATGAAGAAACGAGTACCAATGAGTTTGCTCGGTTATTTACAGAGACTTCTTACCGAAAACAACAGACATCATCTATCGATGGAAAGGTGGATTTCGACATCTATGATGGGTTGAAATTTAGCGCATTTGGTTCCATCCAACGAAACAATTATATCGATGGATCTTATCGTCAGCTGAATAGCGAATCGTCACTGGAGGATTCGGATTATCCAGGAGGTGGATATGCCTCGAAGTCCAATTTTTTAAATCAACGGTATGCATTTGAGCCTACATTGACTTATACAAAGCTCATTGCCGAGCGACATAATTTAACAGCTCTAGCAGGTTATAGTTACCGCTATGAGATGGAAGAAGGGCAGAGTGCTGACAACCGAGGATTTATTAACGATAATTTCCATGAAGACAACCTTTCCGAAGGTCAGGCTCTACGGGATGGACGCGCCAATTTGGATAGTTGGAAAAACGACAATACCCTAATTGCCTTTTTTGGTCGGGTGAATTATACGCTTGACGATAAGTATATGATTCAAGCTATCCTCCGTCATGAAGGGTCTTCAAAATTTGGAGCGAATAATAAGTGGGGTAATTTCCCATCCATCTCTGTTGGTTGGAACATTTCCAATGAGGAGTTTATGCAGGATGTTTCTTGGATTAACTTCTTGAAACTACGTGCCGGTTATGGGGTTACTGGTAATACTGGATTTGCGAACAATGCATCGCGTTTGACCTTAGGTGGAGGCGGGAAATATTTATTTCCTGATGAAGCATATCGGGAAACTTATGGACCAGACCGAAACCCAAACCCAAACTTGCGCTGGGAAACCAAGAAGGAAACCAATATTGGATTAGATTTTACCTTATTTAATAGTAAGTTGACAGGTTCCCTAGATGTATTCCAACGTAAAACGGTGGATTTATTGGATACCTACATCACTCCTCAGCCACCTTTTATCCGTAATAATATTTACTCCAATGTGGGTACCATGTCTTCAAAGGGTATTGAATTGGCATTAGGCTACCAAGCGATCAATAAGGAGAACTTCAAGTGGAATATGGACTTTACGGCTTCGACCTTAAGAAACGTCATGAATTCTTATTCCAATGATGTGTTCACGGTAAAATATAAAACTTTTGGAGCGATCGGTGGTGCCGGAGATTTAGGCGATGCTTTTACGACCTATGAAGGACGTGAGGTTGGTGAATTCTTCGGTAAGAAATTCGCTGGTTTCGATGAAGAAGGAAAGTGGTTATTCTACAATCGTGCTGGAGAGGCTGTTCGTAAT
This sequence comes from Sphingobacterium kyonggiense, assembly GCF_039536825.1. Lineage (NCBI taxonomy): Bacteria > Pseudomonadati > Bacteroidota > Sphingobacteriia > Sphingobacteriales > Sphingobacteriaceae > Sphingobacterium > Sphingobacterium kyonggiense. Next base: position 122,528 of record NZ_BAAAZI010000010.1, on the reverse strand, counting down.
GATGTCATCAATAACTCGAGGGATGATATGGAGAACAGCGATATGCAGGTTCTGGGACATGCCGTTCCAAGATACTATGTTTCTTGGACCAATGATTTCTCTTATAAGAATTTCGACCTGAGAATCTTTATGCGCGGGAAATTTGATTACGATATCCTCAATACCACCGCACTTTCTTATGGTAATAAGGTATGGACAGGGAACTTGCTTCGTGATGCCTTTACCAAGTACAATGAAATAAACGATACCTACATGTATTCCGATTATTATCTGGAAAGCGGTAGTCATTTCAAAATTGACGAGGTGACATTAGGATATCGTTTTGACCTAAAGAACAGTGCTTATTTCAAGAATCTTCGACTTTATGTTACCGGACAGAATCTGGTGACCATTACGGGATATTCGGGTAATGATCCAGATTTCGTATTGGATACGGGATTAGGAAATGAGATTAATGGACAGCGTTTGGGTATTGATAGTAGAGGACCATACCCGAATACGAGATCCTTTTTGTTTGGGGTTAATTTTGGATTTTAAGCGCAGTGAAGATGAAGAATATATTGAAAATAATGTTGGTCAGCTCCGCACTTGCAACTGGATCATGTACCAACTTGGATGAGAATGCCTATGACATCATCGTAGCTGATGATTTTTATAAAAATAAGAATGAGGTAGTATCGGCAGTTTTACGGCCGTATACACATGCGAATGCCTGGGTCAGCCCTTCGGGTCAAGATGGTTGGTGGGGACCTTCGGAATTGTCGGCAGATCAATTGGCTTGGCCAACTAAAGGTCGCCATGGTGAAGATGGTGGTAAGTGGAAACGAATGCACTACCATACTTGGACAGTAGATGAGGGTGGATTGAATAATGCGTGGGTATTGATGTACTGGGGTGTCGGTCTATGCAATAGTCCAATTGATATCTTAGAGAAGCGTGATGTGGCGAGCATGGGCATTACAGAAACAGAGAAAACGGAGTTTATTGCAGAATTAAAGCTTCTGCGTGCTTTTCATTACTTGAAGTTGATGGATTTGTTCGGCAGTATTCCGATTACCACTACGGTTCCGGAGTCGGAGAGTGAGCCATTGCCAGAATCCACCGACCAGAAGGAAGTATTTGCTTTTATTGAGAAGGAGATTTTAGATAATGTGGATAAGGCGCCTAAGCTGAGTCGCAATATGATGGGAAGAATGAGTCAAGCAGGTGGTTATGCCATGTTGGTGGAGCTGTATTTGAATGCGGAGAAATGGTCAGGCCAAGCGCGTTGGGATGATTGTATAGCCGCTGCGGATAAGTTGATCACAGGATCTACTGGTGGGCAAAATGGGGCATTAGCTCTTGATGTCAACCTTACGGATTCGTATAATCCGACCAATGATAATTCAAAGGAAGTGATTTTATCGGTTGCTTATGATTATCAAACAGCAGACTTTGCTACAGGTTTTCCTGGAGAATTCTATCATTTCGTACAACGTGAGATTTATGGGGGTGGACGAAATGGAAACAATGGTATTGTGATGATTCCTGGTGTTTTCACGACCTATAAGGAGGCTGACCAAAGAAAGAAAGAATGGTTTTGGAGTGGACCAATGGTGAAGTTTGCAGATGGAACAACACCAGTTTTGGGTTCCGAAGAGTATAAGGATAAGCAATTGACTTTTGTCGATTATATCCGTCGGGAATCGGAAGGTAAAACCAGCTCGACCATGAGTGATGGTGAAGAGAATAGTGGTATTCGATTCAATAAATATAAGCTTGGTAATTCTCTTGCTGGAGTTGTGAATGGTGAAAAGGTAAGTCCGAACGACAATTACAACAATACCGATTGGAATATTTACCGCTTAAGCTGGATTTACTTTGCCAAGGCAGAAGCCTTGATGCGAAAGAATGGTGGTGCAGCGACTGCCGAGGCTGTTGAACTGGTTAATACGGTGAAGAAGCGTGCCTTTACAGCAGCAAATTGGGAAGCAGAGAAATATACTACTGCTAATTTAACCTTGGATGAGTTATTGGCAGAACGTGGCCGAGAGTTTATATTCGAAGGTTTCCGCCGTCGTGATTTGATTCGTTTTGGAAAATTCCATACAGCAAATTGGTGGGATCATAAACCAACAGAGGAATTCCGTTCTTTATTTGCTATTCCACAACAGCAGATCTCTATGAATCCGAACTTAAAACAAAATCCAGGGTATCCTGGAGGATAGGTTTATTCTTTGTTATAATACCTTAGTGGGGGATGTCTGATTTGGGCATCCCCCTTTTTTATGGCGATGTAAAAAGAAAAAGCCCGCTAGAAATGTTCTAGGACTCTTAGCTATTTGAGAAGTAAGGATCTATATTAACAGTCGGAATTATTTGTTATTTTTAGAATGGTAAAGAGTATAATAAATAAAAATATGTAATTGTTATCTATCAGTTTTTACTTGATTTCAAGTGGTAGTAATAATGAATGATCTTCCACTAAATTCGTGTTTTATGAATATGTTATATAGAAGTTATGAGTTAGATCTTGAAACAGATTATTCTCAATTTTATTTAGTTGATGGAGATGATTTATACTCGTCTGAACAATTTTGGTATGATGAGGAAGATTTTATTTCAAGAATTGACCCATCAAGTGGGATTATTGGAATTCTGACAGAGAGAAGTGGATTGATGAAGGTTACAGTTGATGTTGTTGATAAAAAACCAGAATTGGAAAATCAAGATTCGTATGATCATATCGTAGAATGTAGTCTTGAAATTAAATCGGGTCACTTGAAGATAAAAGACTGCCCTAATTTTCAAACTATCAAGGATATAAAATTACCATTAGGCTATTATAGGGTTAGATTCTATTCAGCAAATTTCTCAACAGTAGATTCTGATTATTCAGGAGATGATTATTATAAGTTAGTGTTATGGAAAGAGGAACAGATGTCTGAAAAGAAGGTTGTGAAGCAATATGAAGATTAATATAAATATACCAATTGTTCTAATAATATTATCGGCGTGTGGTAGTATAAAACAAAATGACAATATCAAGGTAGTAAATAAGGGCAATCTAAAAGTATCGAAAATTACTAAGCTTAATAGTGTATACGTTATAGAAGCAAACCGGAATGATTCTATATTCACGATAATTTATCCACTAGTAGAAGGGGTGAATGGTGAAATAAAAAAAGGCCATTCTTATGGATTTGAAATAAAATTGATTTTTCCGAAAGAAAATTTTATTTCCTTTATGGAAGTAGATTATTATCAGATTGGTAATTATCGGATAAAGTTAAATGAAAGAAACCATTGGTCAATTTATACAGATACAACTTCACTAAACACGCGCTAATTATCTAGGCAACAGCAGAGTGGTATTGAAAAAGGGAACAAGTCTGACCGTTCCTGAAATCATCCAGAGAAAGGATTACTATGCATTTGGGAAGACAAAATCCCTTGAAGTAAGTGGTAACAATCGTTATTTTTATTATGTGGGTTTAAACTGCTGGTGGTTGGTCTACTAATGACCCAAGTGATATTGCTGAGTTTATGCAGCAGATGCAAGGGAGTGATCTGGAAGATCCTCCAAAGAAAAGACGAAATATTCTAGCGAATGGTCCTGGTTCAATAATTAGGAGATCCAGTAGGAGCCAAGTTCAAAACGGCGACGGTTCATCTGACAATTTTCTTGATAATGCGTACGAAATGGATATCGGATTCACGCCTATAGGTACTGTCTTTGACATCAAAGCAGCTATATCTGGAAAGGATATGAGTGAAGAACAGTTGGCTTGGGGATGGAGATTTGCTGGTGTTATTCCTTTTGTTTCAGAATTTAAAAAAGGCTTCAAAATAATTTCTACAGTTAAGAAGATAAAAAACTTCTGGGTTGTTAATGATATTTATGAGGCTAGATCCAGAGGCGGTGCACTTGTATATTTTAAAAATACAAGTAACATTATTGTAGAGATAGTTGGATACTCTAATAAGGCAAATCAACAGGCTGTAATTAATAGGCTAATAGAGGTTAATAAAAGTTTAAAAAAGTAAAAATGCAATTTAAAATAATGTTTCCAGCACCATATCAAGTGCGTGATATCTACAATGACAACCTTGATTTAAATATTGTTCTAGAGAACGGTGAAGTTTTTTTTGGAACACTGTTTACTTTGCAAAATATCAAGCATCTTATGGAGAGCGATAGTGATATATATTTTTGGTCGACAGATATGCTTATTCTGAAAGATTTGTCTTATGAGAGTATATCTATTGTTGTTAAGAAACTATTAAATGACGGAATACTAAAACAGGTATTTTCAAAAATAGGTACAATAGAATCTGTTTTTTCACATTTGGGCTGGAATGATTTTTCCGACATACCATCGTGTTAAGGAGTAAGATTATAAGTTAAATAACAACAACGCCCAGTCTTTATCGGATTGGGCTTTGTTATTTATTGCGCATATGTTTTCCTGGCCTTGTAATCCCTTATGAGTGCATCATGCACAAGAAAAACCTGTTTTTTATCTTCTTCCGGCATGACGGATATATCCTTTATTCTTCTGAGTGTTGCCCAGTGATACCTCTAGAACTCTTCAATGCTTGATATTTGAAGATAAAGTTTTTGTACCCATAATTTGGGTGTATTTCAATGACAATGCCGATAGGTTCTAATTTTACAATGGCAAGAAATTCCAATTGGAGTTGAGCATCCCCCTTTTTTATGGCGATGCAAAAGGAAAAAGCCCGCTAGAAATGTTCCATGACTATTATCTATTTGGAAAGACTCGATCTATATTAACAGTTGGAATTAATTGTTATTTTTAGAATGGCAAGGAAGTTCAGTAGGATCTGGGGGATTATTTGGATTACGGGGCAAGGTTTGAAGCTTGTCCAGAGTGCCAACGAAGGGATGCGGAAATAGGACGATGGAATGTGGTGGATCCGCTGGCGGAGCAGGTGAGGAGATACTCTCCATATAACCATGCGTTCAACAATCCGATACGGTTTATTGATCCGGACGGGATGTGGGCAATGCCACCGTCTACCCATATCGATGAAAATGGTAAGGTTATTACAGTTATCGATGATGGGGACAACAGTGTTTATCAGCATGGAAAGAATGCAGATGGAACTATAAATAATAATATTGGTAAAACAATAGGTACAGTTAAGAAAGTGAATAATTCTCCATTCCATTTCGGTAGTGATGCTTTAAGGATCTGGGGCATAGGTGGAACACCAAAAATTTAACAACATGAGGAAGCAGTTTTTATTAGCAGTTTTAATTTTCATATGTTTCAGGAGTTTAGGACAAAATGTGGATAGTATAGTTTATGTTTTGCATTTTGATAGTGTGGAAACTAAAGTTGATCAGCATTTAAGAGCTTTAGAAAGAGGTGATGGTAAAATTATGTTTTGGGGATATTTGGGTAGATGTAATGAAGGGTTCAAACTGGTGATATGTAATAATATGTATAATAAGGATTCTGAAAACAATTTCTTGAGCGAGTTAAAAAGTAACACCAATCGATTTCTGCTTATTGATAATCGCAAAATTCCTCTCATTTTTGACTATGATAGTATTTTCTCCACACCTAAAATATCCTCAATAGGAGGCCTGGGACAGCGAGAAGGTAACGTTTTGAGAAATAGATTTATTCTTGATTGTTTTACAATAGTATTTAATGAATATGGAAAGATTGTTCAAATTATTAATAAAAGATAAATAGTCTCTGAAGGGGCTTTTTGTCCTTTCAATGCGATTACGGGGCGAGGTTCTACGACGCGGAGATAGGTAGATGGAATGTCGTGGATCCGCTGGCGGAGCAGATGCGCAGGCACTCTCCGTACAACTATGCATTCAATAATCCCATACGATTCATCGATCCGGATGGTCGAAACCCTATCATTCCTTGGATTCTTCGGACACTTGCTACTCAGAAAGGAAGAGAAATAGCTCTTACTGCCTTGGTAACCGCGACAGGCGTTGGCATCGTGGCTGTTAATTCAGATAATATTCCTGAAATACATCTTCCTGTTAGAAGAGATAATATACCTACATTTGAGTATAATAATCCGATTCTAAAAAATGAGGGTAAATTAGATGGGGATTTATTAAATGGAGGAAATAGGATAGATAATGACAAAATAAAATCTCCTCCATTAGAAAGAGGTAAAGCGCCTACTGGTGAGGATGGGAAACCTGTCGAGCTCCATCACAGGGATCAAACACCGGAAGGGCCAATTGATGAGATGACCAGAAAGGACCATCGTGGGGGTGAAAACTACAAGAAGAACCACTCAAATACGGGTCAGGAAAAATCAAAAATTGATAGAGGGGATTTTAAAAAACAAAGAGAGAGCCATTGGAAAAAAGAATGGGATTCAGGAAGATGGGATAAAATTGTAGATGATTTAATGAAAGGCACGAGTAAACAATAAATAATGGGATATTTTGATCAGTACATCAACGAGGAGGAACCTGCGTTTTCTGTTGTCATTGAGGATGATGATAAAGTGTGTTATGCATATTTATTGGAAGGTGACCAGATCGTAAGTGACGTTTGGCTCTATAATAGCATAGAAACCCCTGAATCGGTAGATTGGAGCAATAAGGAAGATCTCCCTTTTGTAAACCCTAAAGTGTTTGTTAAAAAAAATATCCCACCATTTGACGAATCTACACATGTAGATGTGCGGTGGGGGGTTAACAATAGTAAGATCTATGCAGAGCTCTATTCCTCTGATACCTTATTGGTGAGGCTTGAGGTAGGAGCACTTCCTGGATGGTCCACTCTCGTTGAAAGGGACGGCCCCCTAGCTCTTGTTTATAGGGTGTAGCTATCATTAAAATGGGAAAAGCCCAATCTTTCATCGGATTGGGCTTTGTTATTTATTGCGCATACGTTTTCCTGGCCTTGTATTCCCTTATGAATGCATCGAGTACAAGGAACACCTGTTTTTTGTCATCTTTCGGCATGACGGATATATCCTTTATTCTTCTGAGTGTTGCCCAGTGATACCTCTAGAACTCTTCAATGCTTGATATTTGAACCTAAAATTTTTGAACCCTTAACTTGGGTGTATTTCAATGACAATTCCGATAGTTTCTAATTTTACAATGGCAAGAAATTCCAATTGGAGTTGAACATCCCCTTTTTTACTATGATGCAAAAAGAAAAAGCCCGCTAGAAATGTTCTAGGACTCTTAGCTATTTGAGAAGAAAGGATCTATATTAACAGTCGGAATTATTTGTTATTTTTAGAATGGTAAAGAGTATAATAAATAAAAAAAGTTATCGATGATGGGGACAACAGTGTTTATCAGCATGGAAAGAATGCAGATGGAACTATAAATAATAATATTGATAAAACAATAGGTACAGGTAAGAAAGTGAATAATTCTCCATTCAATTTCGGTAGTGATGCTTTAAGGATCTGGGGCATAGGTGGAACACCAAAAAATTAACAACATGAGGAAGCAGTTTTTATTAGCAGTTTTAATTTTCATATGGTTCAGGAGTTTAGCACAAAATGTGGATAGTATAGTTTATGTTTTGCATTTTGATAGTGTGGAAACTAAAGTTGATCAGCATTTAAGAGCTTTAGAAAGAAGTGATGGTAAAATTATGTTTTGGGGATATTTGGGTAGATGTAATGAAGGGTTCAAACTGGTGATATGTAATAATATGTATAATAAGGATTCTGAAAACAATTTCTAGAGCGAGTTAAAGAGTAACACCAATCGTTTTCTGCTTATTGATAATCGCAAAATTCCTCTCATTTTTGACTATGATAGTATTTTCTCCACACCTAAAATATCCTCAATAGGAGGCCTGGGACAGCGAGAAGGTAACGTTTTGAGAAATAGATTTATTCTTGATTGTATTACAATAATATTTAATGAATATGGAAAGATTGTTCAAATTATTAATAAAAGATAAATAGACTCTGAAGGAGCTTTTTGTGCTTTCAATACGATTACGGGGCTAGGTTCTATGACCCGGTGATTGGGAGGTGGAATGTTGTTGACCCATTAGCCGAGAAGTTCCAAGGGTGGTCACCATACCATTACGTTCATAATAACCCTATTAATATGATCGATCCTACCGGAATGGCGGCTGAGTGGATACCCGATAAGAATGGAAATTTAATAGCTGAAAAAGGGGATAATGCAAAAACACTAAAAACGTATTTAAATAAGAATTACGACAATGCGAAAGTTAGTAAATCTGCTGCCAATACACTTTACGCAACGCTGGAAGATGGCAAGGTTAATATTGACCAACCAAATCCGGAAACATTAAACCAAAACTTATTCGGGTACAATTATCCCGGGCCGGATAATCCAAGAAAATATAATGGTAAATCTGATTATTCAGTTCCGCCTACTGAATTTGAAAAACCGGCCTTTGTGCACGACCAAGATTACGATAAATTGGGAGCAGTCGGCGCGGGCGGTCTTTTCCTTGATAATAAAACTGCCGCTGCAGATAGAAAGTTTGTAGGAAGTATGGATAAATTGGTTACTAAATACAAAGAGTCCGGAGAAATCAAAATGATGATGAAAGCTATAATTGTTAGAGATGGACTTAATGCTGCTTCTCAACCTAAACAAATGATGCAAAATTTAAAGAATACTTTTAAACACGCTATAACGCCACCAACAGGTTTAACAATACCGAGATTTTAGTATGAAAAATAAGATTAAACTTATATCCTTTATAATAAGCCTGGTATATGTACTTATAGGGACTTTTGTTGTAATGGTTAGTTTTCCCAAGTATGAAATGATGGGATTTGACCATAATCACCCTTTGTGGATACCTCTTGTTATAATAACCTTTCCTGTAACCATATTGTTGTTTGGATTGGTAATGGTAGATAATTCTATTTCGTCTATTATTATACTACAAACCATCGTACTTTGTTTGTTTTGGTTTGTTTTGTACAAAATTTTGATTAGAATATATAAACAATAACAAAAAATCCCAGGCTTAACAGCTTGGGCTTTTTTATTTATTGCGCATATGTTTTCCTGGCCTTGTAATCCCTTAAGGAACACCTGTTTTTTGTCATCTTTCGGCATGACGGATATATCCTTTATTCTTATGAGTGTTGCCCAGTGATACATCTAGAACTCTTCAATGCTTGATATTTGAACCTAAAATTTTTGAACCCTTAACTTGGGTGTATTTCAATGACAATTCCGATAGTTTCTAATTTTACAATGGCAAGAAATTCCAATTGGAGTTGAGCATCCCCCTTTTTTATGGCGATGTAGAAAGAAAAAGCCCGCTAGAAATATTCACTAGCAGGCTTTTAATTAACAAAGAGTTTTTTTATTAAATATCCACCACGGCATCCATATTGAAATCTTCGTTCATTAGATGCACGATTTCAGTTGCCTTTTCGTAGTTGGTTGATTTTTTCGAGAAGAAGTCATGTTGCGTAGTTTCCGTATTCAATCCGTTTAATACAATTGGATTTACTTGCTTCACTTCAAAGATCGGTTCAAAGCCTAAGTTCATCAGAGCTTTGTTTCCGTTATAACGCACGTATTCTTTAACCTCAGCCGTTAATCCTACTACGGTGTACAATTCTTCGGTGTATTTGATTTCATTCTCGTACAAGTCATTTAACAGGTTCAAGAAACGTTGCTTCACTTCTTCTTTGTTTTTAAGACGAGCAAATACTTCTTGACCGATTAATCCTACGAATACACCGTGGATAGATTCATCGGCGATAATCTTTTTGATGATATCAGCAGATGCAACCATTTGACCTTGTCCACATAACCATAATGGCAGGAAGAATCCAGAATAGAAAAGGAAAGATTCTAACAATACGGAAGCTGCAAGTGCCATGAATAATTCTTCATCAGACACATTTTCTTTATCGATGGCACGGTAATGCGTATCGATAGTTGCGGCCTTATATTGTAAGAATTTGTTTTGTGACACCCATCCGAATACGTCATTGATCTCATTGGTCGTAGATACAGTCGTAAAGATGGTGGAATAAGACTTCGCGTGGATCGCCTCCATCATACACATGTACGACAATACGGCTTTGTTTTGCAAAGAGTCGATATGATCGATGATCTTAGGCATACCGGTATGGCTTTGTAGGGTATCCAATAAGGTAAGTCCACCTAATGCTTTTTTATAGCATTCTTTCATGTCCCAACTAAGGCCTTTCCAGCTGTCAATGTCTTTTGAAGGGATATATTCTGTATCGATCCAGAATTGGCGGATATTTTGTTCCCAGAACATCAGCGCATAATCATTGTCTGGTGTATTCCAGTTTACGGCTGTAAATAATTTACTCATGAGTTTTAAGTGTCTTTTGGTAAAGAGAGCTGAATTGGAAGGTATTCAATCATGCCCCAATTCAGCTCCTTTAATTTTTATATATTTTTTTCTTTAGGTATATCCTGTATTTAGGTTCTTAGGCTTATGCCGAACAGGAGATACATTCTTCAATTGTCGATTTACGCGTACGGGTATAGTACAATGACTTCAATCCTAATTTATGCGCGTAGATATAGTACTTCGCTAGATCACGTGTAGAATCTTTGGAATTGGTGTGAAGAATAGTAGATACCCCTTGGTCAATGTGACGTTGGATAACCGATATCAATTTCAACACTTTCATTTGATCCATGTCGTAAGCCGACTTGAAGTAGAAGTAATTATCATTTGTCAAGTAAGGCATAGGGTAGTAGGTTGTACTATCTCCATACTCTCTTACTTCGATGATATCCACGATTGGCATCACTGATGCAGTAGCATTCATGATATAAGAAGTGGATTGGTTAGGAGCAATCGCCATACGGTAAGCGTGGTAAATTCCATGTTCTGCTACCTGCGCTTTAAGATTAGCCCAATCTGCACTTGTAGGGATATAAATATCACCGAATAATTCTTTTACTTTATCTGTTTTAGGCGCATACTCACGCTCTAAGTATTTATCGAAATAAGTGCCATCTGCATAAGCTGATTTTTCGAATCCTACGAAAGTACGCTGGCGTTCTTTTGCGATCTCCATAGATGCTTCTAGGGAGTAATAGTTCATCATCATGAAGAAGGTATTGGCGAAATCCAATGCTTCAGTTGATTCATACATGATAAAGCTCTTCGCCAGATAACCGTGTAAGTTCATGGCACCAAGACCTACCGAGTGTAATTCGCGGTTAGCTTTAGCAATGGAAGGAACCATTTCGATGTCCGTTACGTCAGTAACTACTGTTAATGCACGCATAGCAGTTTTTACAGCTTCTTTGACACGCTTGTTGTCCATCACCGTAGCAATGTTTAAAGATCCCAAGTTACAAGATATTCCGTAACGGATAGTATCTTCTTTACCGTAGATGTTGATGTCCGATACTTCGGAGATCTGCATGATCTCTGTACATAGGTTCGAGAATTTCACACGACCTAGACCATTTAATGCATGCGCACGGTTGGTGTTCTCCTTGAAGAAGATGTATGGATATCCCGATTCTTTTTGCGTTTGAGCAATTTTCACCAATAGGTGACGGGCATTGATTTTTTTCTTTTTAACGTTAGGGTTGGTGATTAATTCATCATACATCACATCCATATCCATTTCATCCAAGTATTTACCATACTCTTGCATCACGGTATGCGGGTAGATTAAATAGCATGGTTCGTCTTTTTCAGCCAATTCCATGAATTTATCAGGTACGATGATACCAATAGAAAGGGATTTGATACGCACTTTCTCATCCACGTTGATTTTCTTACAGTCTAAGAATTCCTCGATGTCTGAGTGGAAGATGTTTAAATATACAGCACCAGCACCTGGGCGTTGACCCAATTGGTTAGCATAAGAGAAAGTATCTTCCATGATCTTCATGATAGGCAATACCCCACCAGCACGACCATCGACACCTTTGATTGCTTCACCACGAGCACGGATTTTCGAGATGTTGAAAGATACACCACCACCGATAGATGAAAGTTTCATAGCAGAATCAACCGCATAACCAATACCGTTCAGGTTATCACCGATTTCATCTAAGAAACAGGAAACTAATTCTCCGGAGCGTTTTTTACCAGCATTCAAAAACGTAGGAGTAGCAGGTTGGTATTCCTGAGAGATCATGATTTCGGCATATTCGATAGCTTTTTCTACACCTTCTTCACGAGCTAAGAATAGGGATACAGCAACAACGCGGTCCTCATAGCGCTCTAAGAACTTCTCGCCGGAGTCATCACGTAAAGCGTAACTCTGGAAGAATTTAAATGCAGCCATAAACGATTGGAAACGGAATTTTTTAGAGAATACAAAGTTGTACACCTCTTCCATTTGCTCAAAAGTGAACCATTGGTAGAAATCAATGTAATAGTTGTTTTCGATCAAATAATCGATTTTCTCTTTCAATGTGTAGAAGAACACGGTGTTCTTGTTCACATATTCCAAGAAATAGGCGCGCACAGCCTCTTTGTCCTTATGTAGGCTGTACTCGTCATCATGTTTGATCATGATTTCGTTGTTAAGCAATATCCAATTTTTCGCTACCTCGTTTGCTATCATAGTACTGGTTTTTAATGATGTCAATAAATTGATTGATGTCTTCCAAAGTGCCTGAAAGTTCAAATTTCATGGCCGTTGGTATTTCAAATTCTTCCGTGATTTTATCCGCTGCTACCGCGTAGTTTCTTCCCCAATTGCGGTTTCCACTCGAGGTCACTGAATGAATCAGGTGACTTTGCATGGTTAAGAATTGAGCTGTTTTCTCCGGCACTTTACCAAAGTTAGTGGTATAAGTGATGAGATGACCAGGCTCGGTGATTTCCATGTCTTCTTGAATGCGGATGGCAGTCCATCCGGTAACTTGAGTCACTTTAGTGATAAAGCGGTCAACATTACCTGTTCGAGAATCGTAATATAAATTGATCATGGTCTTCGGTTTTAGTGCAGTTTTACAATGCAATTTGGTCTAATTCCTCAGGTTTAAACCCAATGATCCGATTTTTGATTTCATCGTTGTCAACAACGATGACAGTAGGCACGGTACGAACTTTAAACTTAACGGCTAATTCCGGCTCATCAAAAGGATTGATAGTTTCGTAGGCAATACCTTTATTGTCTAGGTAAGCCGATACCTGTGCGCATGGTGCACAGTCATTTTTTTCGAATTTAATGATTCTTGCCATGTTATATTAAGTTGAGAAAGAAGTTGAGCTGTTTTAAGCCTTGGTTCTTTGTTAAATAAAAAAACGATTGAAATGAGTGGGTGTTTCACTCATGTTGAACAAATATCTCACATTTTTCGGTGGAGCAGGTAATGATACTTTTCCACATTGATGTGGATTAGTTGGTTAAAACACGCTTGGTTAGGGTGATTAATTGCTAAGCTATTCGTTTTCAGTAATCTGCCTATGTGGATAACTTTAAATTACGCTTCTGTAGCGCTTTATTGACAAGCAATTTGATCCTCTTTTTATTGTCAAATTAGGCTATAATTTTTGCTAATTTATAACAAATTGGTTATATATAAAGCTATTCATTTTTTCCATGAATAAATTGTTAAATTTGGGATTGCCAAACATAGGCGTTTTGTAAAAACAGCCCAGTTAACAGTAAAAATCATCCTACATGAGGGTATTCCATACCGAGAGAACAAGCAATTGATTATGAAGTATAAATTTTTAATTCCCTTTTTATTTCTTTGTACGCTTAGGCCAGGCCAAGCTCAAGAAAACCTGACATTTCAAAAACCGCCAGCGGAGATTTTGAAACTTGCCGATTTTCAAAGACCTCCTGTCATCCGTATCAGCCCGGATAAGAAATGGGTTTTGTTTCAATATAGACCTACTTATAAAACCTTATCGGAATTAGGGGTGGAAGAAACCAAATTAGCAGGGTTGCGAATTAATTCCCTAGCAGGTATCTCCAGTACAGAAACCTATTATGATGGGTTAAGCATACAATCCGTTGATGGTAAAGAAACATTTAAGATCAATTTGCCCGTAGAAGCTTTGATCTCCAATATCGAGTTTTCACCAGATTCCAAGAAAATAGCATTTACAAACACCAAAAATTATGGTGTTGAACTGTATGTTTTTGATGTTATAACTAAACAATTGACGAGAGTAGTACAAGAGAATTTGAATGCTGTGCTTCATGCACCTTTTACTTGGTACAAAACATCCGATCGTCTATTAGTAAGCTTTAGAGCATCGACTAAGGTTAGAAAAGATTCGGAAGATATACCTAAGGGGCCAATTATTTCAAGTTCTGATGGTCAGATCTCTCAGTTACGGACCTATCAGGATTTACTGAAGACTCCTGCTGATGAAGAGCAGTTCCAAGAATTGGTTTCTTCTTCCTTAGCTTGGGTAGATTTAAATGGAAAGATTACCAAGTTCAAGGATGAAGATATGTATTTGAATTCTTCCTTTTCTCCGGATGGTCAATATGTGATGATCAGCACCTTGAAAAAGCCATTCTCGTATGTGGTTCCTTTCAATAGTTTCCCGCAAGAGGTAAACGTTTATGACCTTCAAGGAAATTTAGTGAAAAAAGTAAATGAGACTCCACTAATGGAAATTATGCCTAAGGGCTTCTCATCAACTAGACCTGGAAAGCGCTCGATGAACTGGCGCTCTGATAAAGCTGCGACACTGACCTTTGTGGAAGCATTAGATGGGGGAGATGCCAATAAACCTGCTGAATATAGGGATGAGTTATTCGTTTGGGAGGCACCATTCCAAGCAGCTCCTAAATCGCTTATGAAAATTAAGGATCGCTATGCCGGTGTGAATTGGGGAAATGATGAATATGCATTGGTAAACAGCCAATGGTATGATACCCGTAATAGCAAAACCTATTTATTAAATCCTACAACTGGTGCAAACAAAGTAATCTATGATCGTAATAACCAGGATATTTATTCTGATCCGGGATCTCCTTACCGCGACAAGAATGAATTTGGAACTTACAATATGTATATCAAAAATGGTAAAAGTTATTGGGTAGGATCGGGATTTACAAAGGAAGGTGAGTTTCCATTTATTGAGGAGTACGACTTTAAAACAGGTAAGAAGAAACGCCTTTATACAGCAAAGGAATCTGATATGCAAGAGCGTATAAGCTCGATTGTGGATATAGAAAAGGGAGATATTTTAGTTTCTCTTCAGTCAGCTACGCAGTTTCCGAATTACTATACCAAGAACATTAAATCTGGAAAGCAAAAGGCCGTAACGCAGATTGAAAATCCATTCTCTTCTTTGGATAAAGTACATAAAGAGGTGTTGAATTATAAACGTAAGGACGGTGTTGAACTATCTGGAACTTTATATTTGCCGGCAGGATACGATAAAACGAAGAAAGAGAAATTGCCTTTGTTAATTTGGGCTTATCCACGTGAGTATAAGGATAAATCTACAGCAGGACAGAGTACGGCGAATCCGAAAGAATTTACATTCCCAAGTTATGGTTCATTTATCTATTGGGTAACTCGAGGTTATGCGGTATTGGATAATGCGGCATTCCCAATCGTAGGAGAGGGCACGCAGGAGCCTAATGATACCTTTATTCCTCAACTTGTAGCCAATGCAGAAGCTGCAATCGATGCGGTAGATCAATTGGGTTATATTGATCGTAAGAAAGTAGCGGTAGGAGGGCACTCTTATGGTGCATTTATGACGGCTCACTTATTGGCTAATTCCAATTTATTTGCAGCTGGTATTGCTCGTTCTGGTGCTTATAACAGAACATTAACGCCATTTGGCTTTCAATCCGAACAACGTAATTTCTGGGATGATCCACAATTGTACATGACGATGTCTCCATTCATGAGTGCGAATCGTGTTAAAACACCAATCTTATTGATACATGGTGCTGCGGATAACAATCCAGGGACTTTTACACTACAAACAGAGCGTTATTTCCAAGCATTGAAGAACCTTGGCGGAACAGCTAGGATGGTTATCCTGCCTCGTGAATCGCATGGTTATGCAGCCAAAGAAAATATTTTCCATGTACTTTGGGAACAAGATCAGTTCTTAGAGAAGTATTTGAAATAAGACCGCTTTCTGAGTAGTATTTAGTAGAAAGTATTTAGTATTTAGACCTATGTCCTAAATAATTGAGTTTAGGTCCAAATACTAACTACTAAATACTAACTACTATTTTTTATTTCGCCGCCTTCACCATCATGCTTAAGCCGTAAGTACCCCAGATGATTTGAATCTTTCCGGATTTATCAGCGGTTATTTTAAAGCGTTCTTGAGAGGTAGTGCGCGTTTCGTTGTCTACTATAAAGCGTAAAGCATCATCTTTTTCATCGTATTTTGTTCCCCACTGTTTCCAGGTTTTATTGAAGATAATGACTGTTTGATTTTCTCCGGGGATGGTATGAAGACCGTATTTTCCAGCCATTAGGTTTTCCCCATTGATAGTTACATTTTTGTCAAAGGAGATGGTGGTTGTTTCATTCGCACCGGTACGCCATCTTTGACCTACTTGCGCGACGTCAATACCAATTTGGCGGCCTTTTAATGCGGGACTAGAATATTTGATTTCGATGGTTACACCATCTGTGGTGGTTACTTTGCTGCTGTCCGGTGGACTTGCCTTTTGGGTTGGTGCTTTTTCTTGTGCGAAGCCTAGTCCGCCAATAAGTAAAAAGCAAATGAGAATCAGTTGTGCTTTCATGTGTTCTTTATTTGTGTTTACATTGTTTCGTACTAAAAATAAGAAATAGCCAATAAAAAATTTAATGAAGGTCAGGCATTTCAAGATTCTCCATGGCAGATCTCTTTGTTATGAACAATGTTCTTCTTAAAAAGTTAGCTTATTGATGATTATAGTTAAATCCACTGAAAATAAAGGTGAAAGTACTTAGATGTGCAAGCAGTTTATCGTGTAACAAAAGGGAGGTTTTTTATTGAAATGTAACAAAGAATGCCTTGAATTTCAAGATTTAAAAAGCAACGGCCGACCATTTGGTCAGCCATTGCATCTACTTTATTGTGGAGGGTTAGTTGCGTTTTTAAACCAAATATTCAAATAATGTTTGGTCTTTATTGACTTCAATGAAGTCAAATTTGTAAGCTTTTAAGCGTTCTATTAATGAAATATAATCATTTGGATTGTTTAATTCAATACCTATTAACGCTGGACCTCTTTCTCTTTCTGTTTTTTTGATATACTCAAAACGGGTGATATCATCTTTTGGGCCAAGTACTTCGGTCACTAAAAGACGTAATGCACCTGGTCTTTGAGGAAAGCGAACAATGAAATAATGTTTGAATCCTTCGTATAACAAAGACATCTCCTTAATCTCACTCATTCTGTCAATATCATTGTTTCCACCGGAAACAATACAAACGACTTTCTTTCCCTTAATCTCTTCTTTATGGAATTCAAGAGCGGCTATGGAAAGTGCACCTGCAGGTTCTGCAACAACAGCATCTTTGTTATAAAGTTCTAAGATCGTGGTACAGATCTTCCCTTCAGGAATGGATTTTACGCTGTCCAATAACTGCGAACTAATATCATAATTGAGTTTGCCCACTTTCTTAACAGCAGCACCATCTACAAATTTATTGATATGAGCCAATTCTATTGGTCCACCTGCTTCTAGTGCAGCTTGCATAGAAGGTGCTCCTTCAGGTTCCACACCAATGCATTTTACATTAGGAGCATGTTTGTTCAGGTGATAGCTCACTCCAGAAGATAATCCTCCTCCACCAATTGGAATGAAAACCACATCAACCTCTGGCAGATCCTCTAAGATCTCAACAGCGACTGTACCTTGTCCTTCAATGACCTTAAGATCGTCAAATGGTGGAATAAAAGTCATGTTGTTCTGAGAAGTGTATTCCAATGCTGCACGTTGGCAATCATCAAAAGTATCGCCGGTTAAGATGATTTCAATATTGCCATTTCCCCACATTTCTGTCTGTGTGATTTTTTGTCTTGGAGTAGGACCGGGCATAAAGATGACACCTTTAATGTCTAATCTTTTGCAAGATAACGCAACTCCTTGAGCGTGATTCCCAGCACTCGCACAGACAACACCTCTGGAAAGTTCTTCCTCCGATAGACTGCTAATCTTATTAAATGCCCCACGCAATTTGTAAGAACGTACGACTTGAAGATCTTCTCTTTTGAGATAAATCTCCGCATTATACTTCTCAGAGAGATGGATATTGTATTGTAAAGGCGTTCTTGTGATTACGTCCTTTATGCGCTCTTTCGCTTGTACAGAGTCTATGGTTAGGGTAGATAGGTCCAAACTCATCTGTTGTTTTTCAAGTATTTTAGAGATTAAAAAGGCTGGATACCCAGCCTTTTAATTTAATTATTTTCAACTAGGGTCAATAGGTCGTCGTCACAGATGTCTTTTTTAGCATCTGCAAGCACTAAAAAGCGTTGGTAAGTATCAGCTAAGCTGTCCTTGTCCAAATGATAACCTAGGCGCTCTAAATGGTGTTTTAAGGCATGACGACCAGAGCGTGCTGTTAGGATAATATCTGCTTCTTCTAAGCCTACATCTTCCGGACGAATGATCTCGTAGTTTTCGCGGTGTTTAAGGAAACCATCTTGGTGGATTCCTGAACTGTGTGCAAAAGCATTGCGTCCAACAATAGCTTTGTTAGGCTGTACAGGCATGTTCATCATTTCACTTACCTTACGGGAAATGTAAGTGAACATTTTGCTGTCGATATTGGAGCTTACATTTCCAAATGCTTGGTTATGTACTTTTAAAATCATAGCTACTTCTTCTAAGGAAGTATTTCCAGCACGTTCGCCAATACCATTGATGGTACACTCTACTTGTCGAGCACCATTCTGAATGGCTGCAATAGAATTTGCTGTTGCTAAGCCCAAGTCGTTATGGCAATGTGCAGAAATAATCGCTTGATCAATATTCTTCACATTTTCTTTCAAGTATTTGATCTTAGCACCGTATTGATCGGGAAGACAGTATCCATTAGTATCAGGAATATTTACGACAGTCGCACCAGCACCAATAACCGCTTCAATCATCTTTGCTAAGAATTGTAAGTCAGCACGGCCAGCATCTTCTGCATAGAATTCTACATCTTCTACATAAGATTTAGCATGTTTTACAGCTGCAACAGCACGTTCTAGAATCTCTTCACGTGTACTATTGAACTTGTATTGGATATGCATATCTGAAGAGCCAATTCCAGTGTGAATACGTGGTCTTTTAGCATATTTAAGGGCTTCAGCAGCTACATCAATATCGTTTTTGTTTGCACGGGTTAATGCACAAATCATGACATCGTTTACAGCTTTAGAAAGCTCCACAACCGATTGGAAATCGCCTGGACTAGATACAGGAAAGCCAGCCTCAATAATATCTACGCCTAGACGTTCTAAGTCCTTAGCAATTTCTACCTTCTCAGAAGTCGTTAATTGACATCCGGGAACTTGTTCACCATCGCGTAGGGTGGTATCGAATATGTATAAATGATTAGGATCGTGTAACATGGCAATCTATTTTATGTTTATACCTTGGTTAATTTACTTTAAGAATTCTAATACTTTGGCACCCATTTCTTCGGTTCCAAGTATTTTATCACTAGCTGTATCCGCATTGGCAATATCGCCGGTTCTCCAGCCTGCTTTTAGGGTTTCTGCAACAGCATTGGTCACCTCTTTGGCTTCGTCTTGCAAGCCAAAGGCTATATCCAACATTAATGCTGCTGAAAGAATTGATGCTAAAGGATTTGCTTTGTTTTGTCCTGCGATATCATGTGCAGAACCGTGAATAGGTTCAAAGAAACCTGTGCCATCACCAATGGAAGCTGATGCCAACATACCCATAGAACCTGCAATCTGAGAAGCCTCATCCGTTAGGATGTCACCAAATAGATTGGCAGTTAAAACCACATCAAATTTCTTTGGATTCTTCACTAATTGCATAGCAGCATTGTCAATGAACATGTGCTCTGTTTCTACATCTGGAAATTCTTTAGCGATCTCTTGCACCACTTCACGCCATAGCCTTGAGGTTTCTAACACATTGGCTTTATCTACAGAACACAGTTTCTTATTACGGGTTCTAGCGGCATCATACGCTTTACGAGTGATTCGCTCTACCTCGTAACGGTGGTAGTTCATTAAATCGGAAGCAAATGTGTTGTCTTCATTGCGGTTTTTCTCACCGAAATAAACATCCCCAGTAAGTTCGCGGAAGAAAAGAATATCTGTTCCTCTTAATACTTCAGGTTTTAAACTGGAAGCGTCTAATAGCTCATCGAAGAGAAGGATAGGGCGTAAATTAGCATATAGGCCCAGTTCTTTACGTATTTTCAACAAACCTTGCTCCGGGCGTACCTTTGCAGAAGGGTCATTGTCATATTTAGCATGGCCGATAGCACCAAAAAGGATTGCATCAGATGCTTTTGCTTTTTCTAATGTTTCATCAGGAAGAGGGTTGCCGGTTGCCTCAATGGCTGTATGCCCCATAATAGCTTCGTCAAATACAAACTCATGATTGTATTTCTCAGCAATACGGCTTAATACCTGCTTACCCCAGGTGGTCACTTCTTGTCCAATTCCATCTCCTGGAATTATAAGAATGTTCTTCTTCATATATTATAAAACGTTTTCTACTTTATGTTCAATGGCTTTCACTTCGCCATGCGATAATTCAATTCTATGGTCAATGCAACTTGGCAATTGACTTTCATAATGACCTACATAAATGAGGGTTTTGCCATGTTGGCAAAGCTCATCCAGCACATCATTAAAATAACTTGCCTGTTGGCTATCCAAGCCCTGGCAAGGTTCATCCAACACCAATAGGGGAGGATTTTTGATAATGCTTCTAGCTAACATAGCCAAGCGTTGTTTTCCCAGTGGAAGGGTATAAAGAAGTTGATCTTTATGCTCCGTTAGATCAAAGAATGCCATAAGCTCTTCAATCTGTTTCTTTTCATGGAATTTTACATCGATAAACCAACCGATACTATCGTAAAATCCAGATGCTAATGTATGCCACACCGTCGCTTGTTGGTCAAAATACCAATGCATCTCAGGAGATACCATACCTATCTTTTCTTTAATATCCCAGATACTCTCACCCGAACCTCTTTTACTACCGAAAAGCGTAATGTCCAATCCATAGGATTGTGGATGATCTCCATTGATCAAACTCAATAGGGTCGACTTTCCAGAACCATTTGGCCCTTGTAATAACCATTTCTCGCCCACCTTTACTTCCCAGTCAATTCCTTTTAATACCTCTTTCTCACCATATCGAACACGAACCTGATTCATCTTCACCATAGTATCATAGTCGGTTTCAGGTATGGCTTTAAGGAATTCTGGTAGATTCTTTTTTGCTCGAACAGCATCTTTGCTCAAGTCATCTTGGTTGCTTTCCTGCACTAACTTACCATCTACAATATGTGCGTAGCGGTTAATGCAATTAGGCAAATGCTTATCATCACTGATTAACAATAATTGAACACCATCATTTGCTAATTCGTCCAACCATTGGTTTAATACAAGTCTAGATTGCTTATCTAAGCCAGTATAAGGCTCATCA
This sequence comes from Sphingobacterium kyonggiense, assembly GCF_039536825.1. NCBI lineage: Bacteria > Pseudomonadati > Bacteroidota > Sphingobacteriia > Sphingobacteriales > Sphingobacteriaceae > Sphingobacterium > Sphingobacterium kyonggiense. Next base: position 100,987 of record NZ_BAAAZI010000010.1, on the reverse strand, counting down.
ATGATTAAGAATTGTGGTTTCAACCACAAGCCCTTGACCAATTGTAATTTCTTATGTTCACCACTGGAAAGCTCTATCAATTGCGCATCCAATACCCCCTCATAACCAAAGTCTACTAACTTCTGTTGAATAGAAGCTAAATCAAGATTTTCCTGTTTGGCAAAGTGTTCTAACTCTGCACGGACAGTGAGGGTGTCTTGACCTTGATGGCGATTATAACGTTGTTGGTAATAGAAATTACGATCTCCTTCTAGGTTGGTGAATTGATACCAATTCGAGATGTAGGTGGTTTTTGCTGGCAGACTACTGGATGGGTCATATTGAATATGTACCTGTCCAGCAGTTTTCAAATGTCCAGCAATAATTTTTGCCAATGATGTTTTGCCTGATCCACTTTTTCCTGCCAATAGGTAGTTTTCACTAGGTAGGATAGTCCATGAAAGATCTTGCAAGATGCTTTTTCCAGCATATGCTAAGTTCAATTGATCGATATGGACTCGAATCGACATGTTATTTTAGTTGGCTCTATTTTGTTCAAAAGTTTCAATCTCTGCTTTGTGGCTTAGGATGAAGTCGATATCATCATAACCATTTATCAAGCAAGATTTCTTGTAAGGATTGATCTCAAATTCGTAGGAATCTCCAGTCTTAGCAATCGTAACAGTCTGTTTTTCTAGATCCACTAGAATTTCAGCATTGGGATCTTCATAAACCTGTTCAAAGATTTTTTCTAAGAATTCCTCAGGAACTGTAATTGGCAATACCCCATTGTTTAAAGCATTTCCTTTAAAGATATCTGCAAAGAATGAACTGATCACTACATCAAAACCATAATCTTGAATCGCCCAAGCAGCGTGTTCACGTGAGGAGCCACAGCCAAAGTTCTTCCCAGCTACCAAGATTTTTCCATGGAATGTTGGGTTATTCATTACGAAGTCAGACTTTGGCTGATTGTCACTGTCAAAGCGCCAATCGCGAAATAAGTTATCACCAAATCCTTCACGTGTCGTTGCCTTCAAGAAACGTGCTGGAATGATTTGATCGGTATCTATGTTCTCTATTGGTAATGGTACTACCGTAGAGCTTATTTTTTCAAATTTTTTCATGCTACTTTTTATTGTTAACAGTAGGAGTTAAAGATTATTGATAATGCTCAACAACCGGAAAAGGATCATAAAAATGATGTAGAAGAGTCTTCCAATCTTGATAAGCTAAAGAGGTCCTAAATCCAATGTTATGGTCTTCGATGGTCTCCCAATTGACCAAGAGGATATACTTGTCTTCTGCTTCGATACACTTTTTCAGTTGAAGATCGATAAAGCCTTTTTGTGCTTGAATAATAGATTTCGCATGGTCGAAAGCTTTTTCAAATTCAAGAGATAATCCTGATTTGATATGTAAGATAGCGACTTCTAAAATCATATTGATATCAGCAACAAGGACGATAATTTATCTTTTATACAAGTTCCCTAACATCCACTATTTTACCAGTTACTGCAGCTGCAGCGGCGGTCAATGGACTTACCAACATGGTGCGGGCATTCGGTCCTTGTCTGCCTTCAAAGTTTCTATTGGAGGTGGATACACAGTATTTACCAGCCGGAATCTTATCTTCGTTCATACCAAGACAAGCTGAACATCCCGGTTCGCGCAACATAAAGCCAGCCTCTTCAAATACTTTATCAATACCTTCCGATTTAGCTTGTGCCTCTACTTGTTTAGAGCCTGGTACTATCCATACTTCTACATTATCCGCCTTGTGTTTTCCTTTTACAAACTCAGCAACCTGACGAAGGTCTTCAATACGTGAATTGGTACAACTTCCGATGAATACATAATCTACTGGTTTACCAATTACTTGGTCTCCATCATGGAAGCCCATGTAGTCTAAAGCTTTTTGGTAAGATGGTTTTTCGTTCTCCGGTTGTGATGCTGTAGTTGGAATTGCTTCCGTAATACCTATACCCATTCCAGGGTTGGTACCATAGGTGATCATTGGCTGAATGTCAGCTGCATCATATGTCAATACAGCATCAAATTGCGCATCATCATCTGAATACAATGTTTTCCAATAGCTCAATGCCTTGTCCCATTCTTCATCTTTAGGAGCAAATTCGCGTCCTTTTACATATTCAAAAGTAGTCTCATCAGGAGCAATTAAGCCACCACGAGCACCCATTTCAATACTCATATTACAGATGGTCATACGACCTTCCATGCTTAAAGAACGAATTGCAGAACCAGCATACTCCACAAAGTAACCTGTACCTCCGGCTGCAGAAATCTTAGAAATGATGTAAAGGATGATATCCTTTGCACCAACGCCTTTACCCAATTCACCATTGACTTCAATCTTCATGGTTTTAGGTTTCTGCAATAATAAACATTGGGTAGCAAATACCTGCTCCACTTGGGAAGTACCAATACCAAAGGCAATGGCTCCAAATGCTCCATGAGTCGAGGTATGGCTATCTCCACATACCATCGTTTTACCAGGTTGGGTAATGCCCAATTCAGGACCGATGACATGCACTATCCCTTGGTATGGGTGTCCCAAACCATAGAGCTCAATGCCAAATTCTTTACAGTTTTTTGTTAGCATATCCACTTGATAGCGCGATAGCTCTTCTTTGATTGGTAAATGCTGATTCAATGTTGGGACATTGTGGTCAGCAGTGGCTACGGTTTGTTGTGGGCGGAATACCGGTAATCCACGCTTGCGTAGTCCATCAAAGGCTTGTGGGGAAGTCACTTCGTGAATCAAATGGGTGTCGATATATAACATATCTGGAAACCCTTCTTGACTCTTGACGACATGTGCGTCCCAAATTTTTTCTACTAATGTTTTTCCCATTTCTCTCTCTTACGATACTTGGTTTGTTATTTCAAAAGGGTAAAATTACGAGAATCATAATTTTACCCTAGAAATCATCTTCTAATTTACGAAAAATTAAACAGTTTTGATAGCCTTCATAGCAGTCATTGCTTTACGCAACTTTCTACCCACTACCTCAACTTCGTGATTACGTAGTTTTTCGTTAATCTGAACCAATTTTACGTTGTCTACCGCAGCATCTTTTCCCTCATTGTAATTTTTTCCTACCACATCAGTATCGATCTTTTTCATGAAATCCGCTAATAATGGTTTACATGCCTGGTCGAATAAGTAACATCCGTACTCTGCAGTATCCGAAATAACACGGTTCATTTCAAATAATTTTTTACGAGCAATTGTATTTGCGATTAATGGTGTTTCGTGAAGTGATTCGTAGTATGCTGATTCTGGTTTAATACCAGCCTCAACCATCGTCTCGAATGCTAATTCAACACCTGCACGAATAAATGCAGACATCAAAACATAATTGTCGAAATACTCTTGTTCTGAGATTTTAACATCCCCTGCTGGTGTTTTCTCAAATGCAGTTTCACCAGTTTCTGCACGCCATTTCAATAGGTTTGAGTCACCATTTGCCCAGTCTTCCATCATTGTCTTGGAGAAATGTCCTGACATGATATCATCTTGGTGCTTTTGGAACAATGGACGCATGATATCTTTCAATTCTTCTGATAATTCAAAAGCTTTCACTTTAGCTGGGTTGCTTAAACGATCCATCATACCGCTTACACCACCATGCTTTAAAGCTTCGGTGATCACTTCTACACCATATTGAACTAGTTTTGAAGCATAACCTGCGTCAATTCCTTTTTCTACCATCTTGTCAAAAGAAAGGATAGAACCAGTTTGCAATAAACCACATAGGATAGTTTGCTCACCCATTAAGTCAGATTTTACTTCTGCTACAAAAGATGATTTCAATACCCCAGCACGGTGACCACCTGTTCCTACACAGTAAGCTTTAGCTTCTGGCCATCCTTTACCTTGAGGATCATTCTCCGGGTGAACAGCAATAAGGGTCGGAACACCAAATCCTCTTAAGTATTCAGCACGTACTTCTGAACCTGGACATTTTGGAGCTACCATGATTACTGTAATATCCGGACGGATTTGCATACCTTCCTCTACGATGTTGAAACCATGTGAGTAGGATAGGGAAGCTCCTTCTTTCATCAATGGCATAACTGCATTGATTACTGAAGTATGTTGTTTATCTGGTGTTAAGTTGATCACCAAGTCTGCAGTTGGAATTAACTCCTCGTAAGTACCTACGTTGAAGTTATTGTCCGTTGCATTTTTCCAAGAATCTCTTTTTTGTTCAATAGCTTCTTTACGTAAAGCGTAAGATACATCCAGCCCGCTGTCTCTTAAGTTCAAACCTTGGTTTAAGCCTTGTGCACCACAACCTACGATTACGATTTTTTTACCTTTTAAAGCATCTACGCCATCAGCAAATTCTGTGGAGTTCATAAATTCTGCTACACCTAATTGATCTAATTGCTCTCTAAGAGGTAATGTGTTGAAATAATTTGCCATTGTTATACTTTCTTTTTAATATTTTCTTTTCAGAATTGTGTTATTTATTGATTGTTGATTATACGTTTTTGAGCTACAGCATAGCCGAAGTGCATATTGTCATGTCCACTTGTGGTCACTAATACGTCTTCTATGGAATTTAAAGTTGCGAAGTATGTGCCAGTCTCATAAGGGGTAATGATATCAAAAACACCCTCTTTATAGTCTGCTTGGATAGCTTCGATACTTTCAATAGCAATCTTTTTTAACTCGTCAACTTCTTCTTGTTTTACGAAGTATGCCGGTTTAGTTCCTTTAGCATAAGAGTCCACATATTTCACCCAGTTCACTCCTTCGCGAACCCCTGTACGCGTGTAAATAAGTGTCTGTGTACTGACAACGATATGTCCGAAGTTCCAGATGATGTTGTTGTTGAAACCAACTGGTATCTCATTAAGTTGATCTAAGGTCAAAGTATCCAGAAGTTTGATGAATGCTTGACGGCTGTCAATAATGAATTTAAAAACATGATCCATATTAATCCTCCTTTTGTTGAATTGGCTCGTTAAAGGTGATGTTGTTTCCAAAGGGATCAGTTACCTGAACTGCATAGGTCCCATAGAATGTCTTTTCGTAGCCCGGTCTATTGTATTTATAGTTTTTTCTACTCAGTTCTTCGTGGTAAGCTTTTAGATCCGTGCAAATTACATAGGTTCTTGCTCCTGGTGTTGCATCACCATGATGCTCACTTAAATGCAAGGTCATGCCATCTTTGGATACTTGCATATAAATAGGCGAATGATCCTCAAAACGGTGTTCCCAATCGATCTTGAAACCTAGCCAATCGACGTAAAACTCGATGGCTTTGGCATAATCAAAAATGCGGAAAATAGGAGTGACTTGTGTTATCTGCATGGAATTCTATTGTTTAAAGCTTACATGGTGAAAACCTTATCCTGCTGATCGAGGTATTCATTGCCTACCACTTCTTCCGAAGGCTCTTCCTGCTCAAACTGTTTCAGTTTCGAGTGGAAACCTGCGCTATCTTTAATGATAGCGATACGGGCACCGCGAACAAATTCAATAAGCTTATATTTGCCTAATTCTTCTGTTAAACGATCAATCTCCTCTCTATGACCAGCCGTTTCGAATACAATATAATCATTTCTAATCACCACTACATTCGCACCGTATTGACGCAATAAACGTTCAACATATGCTTTTTCAGCAATGATATCAGCAGGAACTTTATAAAGTGCTTGCTCTTGCCAGATCAGTTCATCATTGGTGTTGTAGTATGCTTTCAAAACTTCAACCTGTTTCTCGATCTGACGACATAATTTACGAACCACTTCCTCAGACTCCGTAATTAAAATCGTAAAGCGGTGAATACCTTCCACCTCAGAAGGTGATGTATTTAGGCTCTCGATGTTGATCTTACGTCTGGAGAATATCCCTGAGATGCGTCCAATCATCCCGATGGAGTTTTCAGTATATAGGGTTACAGTATATTCTTGCTTTTCCATTTCTTATTTCAATCTTATTTCTGAAACACTTGTTCCTTGAGCAACCATTGGGAAAACGTTGTTTTCCTTGCCTACCATAACTTCTAATAGATAGGATTTGTCATGATCTAACATGGTCTTTAGGGCGTCTCTTAATTCCTCACGTGCAGAGATTTTATTTCCTTCAATGTAGTAACCTTTAGCCACTGCTACGAAGTCAGGACTGGTGATATTGACAAAGGAATAACGCTTGTCGTTAAACAATTGCTGCCATTGTCTCACCATACCTAAGAACTCATTGTTCAGGATTAATATCTTCACTTTCGCTCCAAACTGCATGATAGTACCCAATTCTTGGATGGTCATCTGTATTCCACCATCTCCGATGATAGCGACTACATCACGTTCAGGGGCACCATACCAAGCTCCAATAGCAGCTGGTAATCCAAATCCCATAGTTCCTAATCCACCAGATGTTACGTTGGATTTAGATTGGTTGAACTTTGCGTATCTACAAGTGATCATTTGGTGCTGACCAACATCCGTAACGATAACTGCATCCCCCCCAGTTAGCTCATTTAAGACCTTGATAACCTCACCCATGGTCATAATGTCAGAAGTAGGGTTTAGTTCATCGTGGATGACTTCCTTAATTTCTTCTTTTTCCAATTCACGGAATTGTTGCAACCATGCCGAGTGATCTTTAACTTCCAATAACTCTGTTAATAAAGGAAGAGTCTCTTTACAGTCACCCCAAACAGGAACTGTCGTTTTAACGTTTTTATCGATTTCTGCAGGGTCAATATCCAAATGGATTACTTTTGCCTGTTTCGCGTATTTATCCAATCGACCAGTTACACGGTCATCGAAACGCATACCTATAGCGATTAATACATCACATTCATTGGTCATAACGTTTGGTGCATAATTACCATGCATACCCAACATACCAACATGTTGTGGGTGGTCTGTTTCCAATGCACTTAAGCCCATTACGGTAGTAGCTGCAGGGAATCCACTCTTTTCAAGGAATGCTCTAAATTCTTCCTCAGCTTTTCCTAGGATGATACCCTGGCCAAATAAAACGAAAGGTTTCTTTGCTTCATTAATCACCTTAGCAGCCTGTTCCACATATTCTTTTCGAACTATTGGAGCAGGACGGTAACTGCGGATATGGTTGCAAGGTTCATAACCTTCGTAATCGAAGAGTTGAATCTGCGCATTTTTTGTGATATCGATTAATACAGGTCCTGGACGTCCAGTACGTGCAATATAGAATGCTTTAGCCAATACACTTGGAATCTCGGTTGCATCAGTTACCTGATAGTTCCATTTAGTGACAGGAGTAGTGATATTGACGACATCAGTTTCCTGGAATGCATCAGTTCCCAATAGTGAAGCAAATACCTGACCTGTAATGCAGACAATAGGGTTACTGTCAATCATGGCATCTGCCAATCCGGTAACCAGATTGGTAGCACCAGGTCCACTGGTTGCAAATGCTACACCAACACGTCCAGATGTACGCGCATAACCTTGTGCAGCATGAATTCCTCCCTGCTCATGTCGTACCAAAATATGCTTCAACTGATCATTGTAATCATACAATGCATCATAAATCGGCATAATAGCACCGCCTGGATACCCGAATACGGTATCCACTCCCTCGTGGATTAAGGCCTCTAAGACTGCTTTAGAACCACTAATTTGGGTCGTCACAGCTGTTGTCTTAGCGTCCTTTGTCTCCGTTGTTTCAAGTGTATTCATTTTATAGTATTTAGTATTGAGTATTTAGTATTAAGACCTTTAGTTCGATAATGGGAGTAATTATTTAGTGATTTTATTAGTTCAACAATAACTCTAATTACTCACTACAATCTCCTTTAGTAGTTTAGAAATTTAATAGCCTGCCAGTAGGTCTAACTACTAAATACTAACTACTATATACTCCTTAAAGATCTGTCACACAACCTTTCGATGCGTTAGCTACGGATTTAGCGTATTTGTATAATACCCCTTTGCTAACTTTTAAAGCTGGTTGTTGCCAAGCTGCTCTGCGGGCAGCGATCTCTTCATCAGAGACTTTCAGATTGATACTGTTGTTAACTGCATCGATTTCGATGATGTCATTATCTTGAACTAAGCCAATTAATCCGCCTTCATAGGACTCTGGGGTAATGTGTCCCACTACAAATCCATGCGTACCTCCAGAGAAACGACCATCGGTAATTAAAGCCACTGAGCTTCCTAAGCCAGCTCCTATGATTAAGGATGTAGGTTTTAACATTTCAGGCATTCCTGGAGCTCCTTTTGGACCTTCATTCTTGATCACAACAACATCTCCCGATTTGATTCTTCCGGTTTCCAATCCTTTTACCAAATCATGCTCCCCGTCAAATACGCGTGCAGGACCTGTAAAACGCTCGCCTTCTTTACCAGAAATCTTTGCAACAGAACCTTCTTCAGCTAAATTGCCGTATAAGATCTGTAAGTGGCCTGTGGCTTTGATTGGATCATTCAATTTATGGATGATAGGTTGATTATAATCGATGATGGATTTTACAGAAGCTAAATTCTCTGCTACCGTTTTCCCTGTAACCGTTATACAGTCACCATGCAATAGGCCTTCGTCCAATAAGTATTTCATTACTGCTGGGATACCACCATATTGGTGTAAATCTTGCATCAAGAATTTACCTGATGGTTTGAAGTCTGCAAGTACTGGCGTCTCATCAGACATACGTTGGAAGTCATCCGGACTAATATCCACGCCGACAGCATGGCCCATAGCGATAAAGTGTAAAACCGCATTGGTAGAACCTCCTAGGATGACGATAATACGCATCGCATTCTCAAATGCCTTGCGTGTCATGATGTCAGAAGGTTTAATGTCGTTTTCTAATAGGATGCGGATGTATTTTCCAACCTCTAAACATTCTTTTTGTTTATCTTCCGAGACAGCAGGATTAGAAGAGGAGTAAGGTAAGCTCATTCCCATTGCCTCAATTGCAGAAGCCATGGTGTTAGCTGTATACATTCCACCACAAGCACCAGCTCCTGGACAAGTATGACGGATAACCCCATCATAATCCTCATCGGAAATAGTACCAGCGATTTTCTTACCTAAGGCTTCAAAGGCTGATACAATGTTCAGTTCTTCACCTTTATAATGTCCTGGCGCGATTGTACCACCATATACCATGATAGCAGGTCTATTTAAACGACCCATGGCAATAATAGCACCTGGCATGTTCTTATCACATCCTGGGATGGCAACAACACCATCATAGTATTGACCACCACAAATTGTTTCTATACTGTCAGCAATAACATCACGAGAAACTAAAGAATAACGCATACCGTCCGTACCGTTGCTCATTCCATCACTCACCCCAATAGTACCGAAGGTTAATCCGACTAGATCCGAGTTCCAAATACCCTTTTTGACGACTGCTGCCAAATCATTCAGGTGCATGTTACAGGTGTTTCCATCATAACCCATGCTAGCAATTCCTACCTGAGCTTTCTCCATATCGGCATCAGTAAGACCAATACCATAAAGCATGGCTTTGGCTGCTGGCTGTGTCTCATCCTGTGTGAAGATGCGACTGTACTTGTTGATTCCCTTTTGGTTATCAGATGATGACTTCATAATTCTCTTGCTCTAATACTAAGTTTTTATATTTTCGTTGGATAGATGATCCGATGCTGTCTTCCCAGTCTTCCTGGAAATGCACATCGTCTACTTGTTTAATTCCGATGATGCCTGCTGCAGTACCGCTTAAAAATGCACTGTCGGCTTCATAGATATCTTTTATGGTTAAGCGCTTTTCGATGATATCGAAATTTAAACTTTTACAGATATCGATTACGGTTTCCCTTGTGATTCCAGGGAAGATGTTTCCCAATGGTGGGGTGTAGATTTTAAAGTCTTTTTCAATGAATAAGTTTTCGCTGGAAGCCTGTGCTACAAACCCTTCTTGATCCACCAATAAGGCTTCATCAAAACCTTTTTGGATAGCATCACTTGATGCCAAAATCGAATTGATGTATTGACCAGACACTTTTGCGTTAATAGGAAAGGACTTCGGATTAGGGCGTTCAATACGTGAGATATTTACGCGTAATAAATTCTGTCCTAAATAAGGACCCCATTCCCATGCTGCTATCATCACGTTGGCAGAGCTGGATGCGGTCAAGTGCATATTGGATCCAGAATATACCAAGGGTCTGATATATGCTGCACGAAGGTTATTTACTTCCAAGAGCTCGTAGGTCTTCTCGATCAACTCGCGGTTGTCCCAAGAATAGGGAAGACCGATAGCCTTACAAGAAAGCTTTAATCGATCAAAATGTTCTTCCGCTTTAAAGATGCGTGTACCGTTGTGGGTACTATAAGCGCGTAGGCCTTCAAATGCACCATATCCATAATGTAAGGATTGTCCGAATAGATCTGCACCGGCGTTATTTGCTTTCACAAATTCACCGTTTAAATAGATCATCGTGTCTTGATTGTAATACTGCATAAAACCTACCTTTTGTTTTGATAATTACACCTTAGCAAAATCCCATAAAAACCATTGGAATTTATTACTTCGTTAAGTTAGCTTGAATAAAAATTCTTTACAATAGCCGAACAAAGTATTTTGATAAAGTTTATTATTTTGAATATTTAATTATTGTAAAATTTTATTTTGTTTATAATAGTAAATTATCAATTTTAGTTTTGATGTTAGTAGACTAAAATTAAAATTGGTATAGTGGTCTGTTTTTGAAGAAATTTCAAAAATCTTGAAAATTCTTCCTGAAATGAGAAAAATCGTGATAAAAGTGCAAAAAAATAGCCCTTAGAACTTTGAAGTTTTAAGGGCTATTTATCTTTTATTTTAGCTATCTAATTCTCTACGATTCCTTCCGCTAAAATGATGATATTGTTGTCCTTTACTTCGACCACACCACCTTTAATAATAATGACTAGCTCATCATTAATATTCTTAATAATGACTTTGCCATCTTCTAGCGTAGACACAATAGCCGCGTGGTCCTTCAGAATCTGAAAGGAACCCGCCGATCCCGGAACTGTAACTGCTGTTACATCACCTTCGTAAGCTAATTTGTCTGGAGTAATTACTGTTAATTTCATTTTTTATTTGTATTTAGTAGTTAGTATAAAGTATTTAGACCCTAAACCAGGTATTTAGTAGTTAGGTCTAATTACTAACTACTAAATACTATCTACTAATTTACACTGCTTCTGCTAATAGTTTCTTACCTTTTTCGATAGCGTCTTCAATAGTACCTACTAAGTTGAAAGATGCTTCTGGGTATTCATCAACTTCACCGTCAATGATCATGTTGAATCCTTTGATGGTGTCTTGGATGTCTACTAAACAACCTTTCAAACCTGTAAACTGCTCAGCTACGTGGAATGGTTGTGACAAGAAACGTTGTACACGACGTGCGCGGTGTACTGTTAATTTATCTTCTTCAGATAACTCGTCCATACCTAAGATGGCGATGATATCTTGAAGTTCTTTATAACGTTGAAGAATTTCTTTTACGCGTTGTGCTGTGTTGTAGTGCTCATCACCTAAAACTGCTGGAGAAAGGATACGTGAAGTAGAATCCAATGGATCCACCGCAGGGTAGATACCTAACTCAGAGATTTTACGAGACAATACAGTAGTTGCATCTAAGTGGGCGAATGTTGTAGCTGGCGCAGGGTCAGTTAAGTCATCCGCAGGTACATATACTGCTTGTACTGAAGTGATGGAACCGTTTTTAGTGGAAGTAATACGCTCTTGCATTAAACCCATTTCAGTTGCTAATGTAGGTTGGTAACCTACTGCTGATGGCATACGACCTAATAAAGCCGATACCTCAGAACCTGCTTGGGTGAAACGGAAGATATTATCGATAAAGAATAATACGTCACGTCCTTGTCCTTCGCCATCACCGTCACGGAAGTATTCCGCTACAGTAAGACCAGATAAAGCTACACGAGCACGAGCACCAGGAGGCTCATTCATCTGTCCGAATACGAAAGTACATTTTGAATCTTTCATCAATTCCAAGTCAACAGTATCCAAAGGCCATTCGCCTTTTTCCATGCCTTCCATGAAATGATCACCATATTTAATAATGCCTGATTCCAACATCTCACGCAATAAGTCATTACCCTCACGAGTACGCTCGCCTACTCCGGCAAATACCGAAAGACCACCGTGACCTTTTGCAATGTTATTAATCAACTCCTGAATTAATACGGTCTTACCTACACCGGCACCACCGAATAATCCAATCTTACCACCTTTTGCGTAAGGCTCTAATAAATCGATTACCTTGATACCTGTGAAAAGTACTTCCGATTCTGTCGATAAATCCTCAAACTTAGGAGGTACGTTGTGAATAGCACGGCCGTTCTCTTTGTTTAATGCTGGAATACCGTCAATTGGATCTCCAACAACGTTAAATACTCGACCTTTGATCTCTTCACCAACAGGCATCTTGATAGGTGCTCCGGTGTCTACAACCTGCATACCACGAACTAATCCTTCGGTAGCATCCATCGCAATCGTACGAACACGTTCTTCACCTAAGTGCTGTTGAACCTCTAATACAATACGTTGTCCATTTTCTTTTTCAATGTACAATGCATCGTAAATCTTCGGAAGATTTTCATTGTCGGCAAAGTTGACGTCGACCACTGGGCCGATAATCTGCGCTATTTTACCAATATTGGGCATATTATAGGGACTAAAATTTATTAATCAATTTAAATACAGCTCGTTTTACATCCTGCATTTCGGAATGCAAAAATAAGTTTTATCTCCTTAAAACCAAAAGGGATATGCATAATAAATAATAATTTTTTTTATAAGCCCATTTATAAGGCTCTGACAACCTCATAAACGGTGCTTTCTATTATAATTTATCCTACTATTAATTCTTTATAGTAACCTTATATAATCCAGATACAGAGCCTCCTGCTGTTACATTAAACAAGGATTTCGCTGTTGTTCCTGTTAATTCATAATAACCATTCTGACTGCCATCTTTCGTGTTTACACGCAATAATATTTTTCCGTCAATTTCTATCGCACAAAAGGCCGCTCCAGGATTTGTAACTGAAGGAATACCAGAAATCTTGGTTTTTACCTTATCCGAAATATTAATGCTGTAAAAATCCCATATATCTTCAAAATTGATGTTACCTGTTGGTCCAATGGTCAAAGCGGTATTTGGAATCACGGTGATGATCTTACCATCTTTGGCAAATACCGAAACAAACTTACCTCCTGCTTGAATATCATCCATATTCAGACTCCAGGTTTTATCGATGTCTGTTTCCGCTGCCTTAATCCGAACAATCTTAGATTTTCCCCCAATCGCTGAACGTCCTTGGGTCACGATGTAGAGGTCTCCATTGGTGTCAAAATCATACATGTTATTATCATTAATGTATGCGATAGAACCAGTTTCTTCAATTTTGATGGTTTTCTCATATTTCTTGCTTGCCAAATCAATGACAGCGATATAAACATCTGGAAAATAATCATCAAAAAATCCCTTTTGTGCAGCATTAGTCTTTGCGTAGGTCACATTGGCATATAGTTTACCACCTTTAATGGCCAAGAACTTTTGTCCAATTGAACGGAATAAGATCTCTGGAACATCCTTTCCACGCTCATTGACAACTGCTGTTAAATCCAACTCACCTGTTCTGGCCATCGTCGCTGGATTGAACGTTTGTATAGCCAATGGTTTTGCACCATCCCAATAATAACCTGAAGAGGCATTCTCGATCACAAAATTACCTGTACCATTAGTCTTATTATCACCAGCAATAAATTTTGCCGAACTGATTTTTCCTTGGGCGTCAACCGTTAATTCCTCAATACCTAACGCGTTGGTCTGTGAGCTGAACATTTTAAATAAACGGTTTTCCTGCGGTCTCCATCCCCCAAAGCCTAACCCTTGAAAACTATTGCTACCCTTATTGTCAATGTTCCCACTTGGCAACTGATCAAAGGCAGTAGCGAATCCTGGCTTATCCAGCTTGTTCTCACTCATTGTAATTAAAACATATTTATCTTTTCCTGTTTCAACAGGTGGAGTAGGTGAGTCTTCAGAGCAACTAACAAATAAACTGATGGCCAAAGCTAAAAGTAAACTGGCTTTTGTTTTTGTGAACATATTCATAGTATAACGTTTTATATTTTTTTGATATTAAAATTGATAACTTAATTTAAGATGAAAGCTTCTTCCAGGTCTTTGAACCCGGTAATAGTCATATAATTCCTGATTTAATAGGTTTCTGACCTCTGCTCCCAATTGCAATTTCGAAGGAGCGAATTTATAGAGTGCTCCTACATTCCATACTTGTTGATTGGGGATGATTAAGTTGGAGTTGAGATTGGCACTTCCTTGAAGTCCCAGAAAGCCTCCTGGTTCTAAATCTTTAGAAATAGTCTCCAAATAGAACTCACGCATAAAATTATAATGCAGGAAAAGTTTAAGCTCATCTTGTTGGGAAAACAGGTTGTCATATTTTGCCTGTGCTGCGAGGTTAGCGAAGAAATAAGGTGTATTACGAAGTCTTGCTTCGTTTTTCCAACTATCTACTGGTTTGCTGATACCAAATAGGCGTAAGTCCTGCCAAGTGGCATTTCCACTTATGCTATAGTTCTTGTTTAGCTGGTAGGCTAAATCTAAATCAAACCCGAATCCTTTTACTTGATCTTGATTTTGATATTGTGCATTTGGTGCTTGAATCGGAACCAAAAGAATTAAATCTTTCGTACGGCGGTAAAATCCATTAAACTCGAATTGTAGTTTATCGAAAAATCGACTTTGATATCCTATACTAGCATTGAAACTACGTTCTGGATTAATCTCAAAATTAGGGACAATGAATACGTTGTTTCCAAAGAGTTCCTCTCGCTCGGGAAGGCGATAGCTGTATTCTATAGATCCCCGGACTAAAGACAAAGGATTGATCTGATATTTTATGGCTTCTGTTACTCCCCAATAATTGCCGCTGACCTCCCTGAAATTATCCAAGGTGATTTCTGTAAAGTACCAAGTATTGTTAATTCCGGAAGCGATATATCGATAATGTTTGGCGATGACCTGATTTTGGAGTTTCTCACCAAAGAAATAGTTTTCCAGTCCCAGGTTAAAGACATGTTTTTGATATTTAGCAGGAAGACTAAGGACATCTTCTCCAGTACCTTGGACTTTTGGACCTAAAGGATCTTTCCCTGAACGGGACACATTGGAAAACACATAATTGAATTCTAATTTACTGAATGGATTCAGTTGATAAGATAAGTTACTTCTGCTTAACCATTGCTTTTCATGAATCTCTGAGTTGGACGCCAATCGGCTTTCTCCAGGTTCTGTTCTGGGGCTAAAGTTGCCATACCAATCGTATCGACCATGTAAGGTGTCAATTCGTTGCGAAATCAGATCATTATATGATCCGTATTGATCAATTTTTAATTTTCCGTCAAAGAAAGTTTTTTGATAACGAATAGATGGGGCAACAGTACGTTGTTTTCCTAAAACAGCACCATAGGCATCCGTCATTAGGGCTGGGTGTTGTTGCTCTTTCTCCAGGTCAAAACCCAATATGGAGAATTTTAATTCATCAGCCCAAGTCCGTTCCCGAATACTAAAGTAGGCCTCCGCAAAAGCATTTCGATACGCATTATGAAATAAAGGCAAGCGTTGCTTTTCCAAGTTCATAGTCTCTGGATTAGGAACCTCCAGCATCGCTATATAGTTATTTGATGAATAATTATAGTTTAAATCTAGACCATAACCCAAACGTCTATCCTTTGAAAAAAAATGACTGGTGACACCTGCACGATGAGTCTGAAATGACCCAATCTCATAATAAGCCCTTAATTGATTTTCAGATGATTGATTGCTGACCAAATTGACAGCACCACCTAAGGCATCTGCTCCCAAATTTACAGGCAATATCCCCTTATAGATTTGAATATGATCCAATAATTCTAGAGGAATAACACTCATATTATATCCTTCACCCAAATAATCGATGGGAATTCCATCCTTGAAATATTTAATCGCTTTTCCTTGAAATCCATTGATGGACAATTCTGGTTTGCTTCCTAAACTGCCATTTTGCCGTACTCGAATACCAGGACTGTGATTCATGATATCCGTTAATGAACTTGCTTGAGCAGATATCGCCCGTGTATCAATAATAATCGAACGGATAGGCTCTTTCTTGGATTTTTCTAAGCGTCCTCTCCCAACAACCTCAATACCCTCTATCAACTCAGCTTCCCGAAATAGACTTATCTCTAGGTTTAAATTTTCACCCGCGTTTTTATTGATGGTATCCCGGTATGTGCGAAAACCAATAGCCTGTACCTCCAAAATATTAGCGCCCGGCTTTACTTGACTGAACTGTGCCAAACCTAGACTATTGCTACTGGATTTATAAGATTCTAAACGAATCGTAGCCGATGAAACAGCCTCATGAGAACTAGCATCAGAAACTTTAATTGTCACTTGACCAGTTTCTTGTGCTATTGCGGTTGACAAAAAAATACTACTAATAAATATGAAAACAATTACTCCACGAAATGTCATTTACGATCCTTTTTCTCTACATGTTCGCTAGCAAATATAGAGTTATTTATAATTATTCTAAATAATTATTGCAATTTGTTTAGAATCTCTCTAAATTAGCGGGGTCATTTAAGTTGAAATAATTATTGCACTAAGGTTAATATCTTGTATCAGATTCAAATAAATATTCTAAATAATAGCGATCGCTATATAGGCGAGCCACTTTACTTAGCGGGTACTTTTAATAATTGGGATCCGGAGCATTTGCATGTTGGTCAGATTCCGGCTCAAGGGGAATGGATTAGTTATACCTTATTTGGAATCCCTGAAGGCGAATTGGATTTAAAACTATCCAGAGGTTCCTTTTCCACTTTGCGTGCTAGTAAAGAAGGAAGTTTATTGGATGCAGCTTCATTTGAGGTTACTCAAGATTTGATCATAGATTTGGAGATCGATGCATGGCGTGATGATTTTCTAGCTTCTACGGCAAGTCCACAAGTTCAGGTTTTGGACAAGCACTTTTATTTTCCAGAATTAGCAGTTTACCGTCGTGTATGGATTTATTTGCCTAAAGGATACGCCGAATCACAAGCAGAATATCCGGTGCTGTATATGCATGATGGGCAACATTTGTTTGATGAGGCGACCTCAGTCGGCCGTGCAGGTCCTGTGGAATGGCGGGTTGATGAAACTATAGATAAAGCAGATCTAGCAAGTATAGTTGTAGCTATTGACCATGCACAAGATTATGATCGCCGGGAACAGGAATACATGATTCACCCCACGGCAGAGATAATTGATCCTCGAGGTCAGGCCTACCTGGAAGATATCGTCAATACCTTGAAGCCATATGTAGATAAGCATTATCGGACGAGTAAAGACCCACAATTAACAGCCATGGTAGGTAGTTCACTTGGAGGATTAATGGCCACTTACGCTGGATTACTTTATCCCGAAACATTCGGTACCATTGGTTCCTTTTCTCCTTCCATCTGGTTGGATAATGAACCGCTTTATGCCTTGACAGATTTGCAGTATTCTATGAGAAAAGACGATTATAAAAATCAAGAAATCTATTTCTATATCGGAGAAAAGGAAAATCGTGTGACTTCATCGTTACAGATGTTTCAAGATTTAAAGGATTACATACAACATATAACAAGCATCTACTCAGGGGAAATTACATTCCATACCCATCCATCTGGTAAGCATAGTGCGCATTACTGGCAATATGCTTTTAAAGAGTTTTATGGGTATTGGCAAGAACGACATTTTTCTAAACAATAATATAATTTATATGAATACACTTGAAACCAACCAACACAAGTTCGTAAATGGCAAAATGTTATTTACGCTAGCTGGATTATTCGTTTTCACTTTCCAAGCTCAAGCTCAAAAGTTAGAAAAATCAGCTCCGGCAGGTACAGGAATATATGAAGCTGTGATCAGTGCTAAGGATGGACATATCTATGTGACTTCTGCCGGTTCTAGAACCAATCCAGGAGGGGCATTGTACAAAATCAATCCAAAGGATCTAGCAATTGTCGATAGCATCTTGTTGAAAGAGAATCCACCATTTGGAATTGGCATCAACAATAAAACACATATTGCGTATACCAGCAATACCAGGACAAATTCGGTAAGCGCAGTAGACTTGCAAACTGGAAAATTGATTGCTACCATCAGTAATGGAGCAAAAGAATCGCATACCAGAGAGGTTTTAGTCGATGAGGTAAATAACCTGATTTATGTATCTGATGTGGGTGATCCAAGTAACATTTGGGTAATTGATGGAAAAACCAATAAGTTTTCACATCAAATAGATAACCTAGGAAAGACAGCCACTGGCATGACTTTCTTAAAGGGAACAGATAAGATTTATTTAACGGTGATTGGTGAAAATGCCATTTATGTTGTCAATACCAAGACAAAAGCAGTAGAAAAGAAATTCCCTTCTGGAGGCGAAGCGCCAGTTAATATCACGACTGACGGAAAAAACCTGATCGTTGCCAATCAAAAGTCTGGTACTGTTACGGTATTATCGGAAGATGGAGCATTATTGAAAAGCATCCCTACAGGCAATGGTGCCATAGGAATTGCTTATGACTCCATCAAAAAACGCATTTATTCAGCCAATAGACAGACTGGAACAACAAGTGTAATCGATGCGCAATCCTATGAGGTATTACAAGAATTGCCTACAGGTTCCTTTCCTAACCATGTTAAAATCGATCCGAATACAGGAACGGCATACGTGATCAATAAA
Organism: Sphingobacterium kyonggiense; assembly: GCF_039536825.1. Classification (NCBI taxonomy): domain Bacteria; kingdom Pseudomonadati; phylum Bacteroidota; class Sphingobacteriia; order Sphingobacteriales; family Sphingobacteriaceae; genus Sphingobacterium; species Sphingobacterium kyonggiense. Next base: position 82,200 of record NZ_BAAAZI010000010.1, on the reverse strand, counting down.
GCTAAAGGTGGTAGACCCGTTGAAGGTCAACCGGTAGTAGTCGATAAAAACGGAGATACCATCAGTAAGATTAACTAAGTCTGTTTTGAAAATTCCATAATGACCTAAGTCAATGGTAATTTATTAACAAGGATTTATTTTTTAAGTATGAAATAATTCTTGGGTTCTAAAGGATCCAAGAATTGCTTTTAAATAAGAACACACAATTTGATTCAAACAAACAAGCATTTTTTCCTTTGGTCCATCGCCATTGTTGCTCTGTTGATATTATGCTGGTTGTCCTTGATTACAGGTGTCAAGGATATTCGCATTTCAGAAGTATTATCTGATGCGGATCAACTTTTATTTCTTTTAATCAGTCGAGTACCTAGAACATTGGCCTTGGTCTTGGTCGGGGCAGGGATGAGTATAGCTGGATTTATCCTACAGCAGCTTTCGCAAAACCGGTTTGTATCTCCAACCACCTCTGGCTCTCTTGAGGCCGCAAAAATGGGTGTATTGGTTGCATTGATATTTTTTCCTACGGCGTCTTTGTTCCTTAGAATGCTGTTTTCGATGATTTTTTGTTTTGGGATTTCTTTACTCTTTATCCTATTCATTTCAAAAGTAAAACTTAGATCTACCGTATTTATACCCTTAATAGGTTTGATGTTCGGAAGTATACTGAGTGCTGCAGCCACATTTTTTGCCTATAAACATGGCATTGTTCAAAACACACAAGAATGGTTGTTAGGTGACTTCTCTGCAGTTCTTGCAGGGCAGTATGAAGCCATATACCTGATTTTGCCTGCAGTAATACTTATTTATTTTTATGCCGAAAAGATTACCATTGTCGGAATGGGGGAGTCCTTTGCTAAAAACTTAGGACTGTCTTATCAACAAGTGCTTTATATAGGTTTATTTACCGTGTCCTTGGTGGTTAGTGCTTCTATGGTAACAGTCGGAGCCATTCCCTTTATTGGACTGATTATTCCCAATTTTATAAGTATATATTTTGGGGATAATCTCAAAAGAACTCTTCCTATTACAGCCTTTGCAGGAGCTATTTTTCTTCTGATTTGTGATATTATAGGAAGACTGCTCGTGTTTCCTTTTGAAATTCCTATTGGGATGATCGTTGGTATTATTGGAGGGATTCTATTCCTAGTACTGATTGTAAGGAGGGATTCATGAAGGCATCGTTAAAACTTTCTGCACTGATTCTCTTGCTGTTGGGCTTAATTGTATTATTTATGAGCTACCAAGTCGGCTGGAACAATGAGTATGTCTTAAGCCGACGTGCCATACGCGTAGGAACGATGCTGGTCGTAGGAATTAGTGTGGCCTTCTCCTCATTGATTTTCCAAACCATCAGTAATAATAGGATTCTAACCCCTTCCATCATGGGCTATGAATCTATTTTTATCCTCTTTCAAACTGTCATTGTATTCTATTATGGCGATAAAGCATTTAAGGTTATTAGTCAAGAGGAAAACTTCTTTTACGCCATTATCCTGATGTTGCTTTTCTCGGTACTGATGTACATGATCATGTTCGGGAAAAACAAAAAGGGAATGTATCAATTACTGTTGCTGGGAATGGTAATGGGGACTTTATTCCAAACCATGAGTCAATTTCTGCATGTCATGATTGACCCGAATGAGTTCTCCATTATTCAGAACTTTATGTTTGTTTCATTCTCAAAAATGAATACCAGTTTATTGGGTATAGCAGCGATAACCCTCATTGGAACTATTGTTTACAGCAGTTTTTATTTTCGGTATTTGGACGTTACTGCCTTAGGTAAGGAGCATGCGATCAATCTAGGTGTGAACTATGACCATATGATTAAACGGTTTATGCTGATCATCTCCTTGTTAGTATCCGTATCCACGGCATTGGTTGGACCGATTACCTTTTTAGGTATTCTGGTTAGTAACCTGACATATGAACTCTTTAAAACGCGAAAGCATCGTCAAATGCTGTGGATTTGTGCTCTTATTTCCTGTAGTTGCTTGCTGTTAGGACAGTTTTTAGTGGAACATGTGCTCCAATTTTCCACTACCGTGAGTATCGTAATTAATTTTATTGGTGGAGCTTATTTTATGTATTTATTATGGATAACAAGGAAAAAAATCAGTTAAGTTTTACGGCAATTTCCAAGCATTATGGAAAGAAAGAAGTGCTGAAAGATTTAAGTGGCAGCATTCCCAATCAGCAAATTACTTCCCTTATAGGGCCAAATGGTGCTGGGAAGAGCACACTCCTTGCCATATTGAGCCGACTGATAAAACAAGATGGGGGACAGGTATCCTTTATTGAAAGAGATCTTCTAAGCTATAAATCCGCTGATTTAGCAAAGAAACTATCCATTCTTAAGCAATCGAATCATTTAGATATTAAACTTACCGTAAAGGATTTGGTGTCCTTTGGTCGCTTCCCATACAGTCAAGGTAAATTAAAGGAAGATGATTGGAAAAAAATCAATGCTGCATTGGCATTCTCAGACTTGGGCGATTTACAAGATGCCTACTTAGATGAACTGAGTGGTGGACAAAGACAAAGAGCATTTATCGCTATGATTATTGCGCAGGATACCGATTACATTTTATTGGATGAGCCATTGAACAATTTGGATATGAAACACTCCGTGCAGGTGATGAAGACCTTGCGTCGCTTGGTGGATGAGCTTGGAAAGACGGTTATCCTGGTTATACATGAAATCAATTTTGCCGCCCAATATTCCGATCATATTATTGCCCTGAAAAATGGTGAAATATGTTATAATGATTATGTTGATAAGGTTATTTCACCTGAGGTGTTGAAAGATATCTTCGATATCGAGTTTGATATCCTCGAAAGAAACAATAGAAAAATATGCAACTATTTTAATTTATAAAATGATGAATACGAAATCGAAATTATTAACTCGCTATACCGGAATGTTGTTAAGTTTCCTGTTCTTACTGAACGCTTGTCAATCTGGAAATAAATCCAACCGCATAGAAGGTAGCCAAGATACCATACAGGTAAATCATAAATTAGGACAAACAACCCTGCAGTTAAATCCCGATCGTGTGGTAGCTATGGACATTGGAGCTTTAGAAACCATGCATGAACTTGGTGTTAAAGCTGTCGGAACTCCGCGTAAATTTATTCCTGCTTATCTATCCACGTTAAAGGATAATCCAGACATTACCGATGTAGGCTCTGTGGTTGAGCCAGATTTTGAAGCAATCGCGGCATTAAATCCAAACTTGATCTTAATCTCCACCAGACAAGAACGGTTCTATGATGAACTCAAGGATATTGCACCAACTGTTTTTGTTGGAACGGATAATAAAAATTACTTCGAATCCTTTGAGAATAATGTGAAACTGATCGGTCGTATTTTTCAGAAAGAAGATCTTGCTTTAGAGAAATTAAAAACCATCGAACAGAAAGTGAAAACGGCACAAGACCGTTATTCTCAAGATCCAAACAAGGGCTTGTTTCTTATTTATAACAATGGGAAATTCTCGGCTTTTGGTAAAGGCTCTCGTTTTGGTTTTATCCATGATGTTTTGCAAATAAAACCACTAATGGATCTGGATGATGAATCAGTACATGGACAACGTGTGTCAAATGAGCTAGTAGCAGAGCGAAATCCGGATTACTTATTCATCGTGGATCGTAATGCTGCGGTGGTAGGAAAAAAGGCCAATAAGCAAGATGTGGAGAATCGTTTGATTCAAGAAACCAATGCTTTTAAAAACAAAAAGATCTTTTACCTGGACCCCGAAGTTTGGTTCATTTCAGGTGGTGGATTGACCTCTGTAAATCTGATGTTAGACGATATTTTAAAATTAATCCCTTAGTTTCATGGAAAACCCTATTATAGCAAAACATATATTTAAAGTAACGGAGAAGACCTATATCACGCCTCATTATATTCGCATAAAGCTGAAATCGGAGGATGATATTGCTTTCGATCAATGTACTCCAGGTGCTAACAATAAAATTTTTATTCCTCCGGCAGGGCAAACTGAGGTGCAATTTGCAAGTTTCGATAGCGAAAAGGGAGAGTGGGTTATGCCAGATGAGTCAGTCAAACCATTAGTGCGTACCTATACTCACCGCGGCATTGATCCACAAAGTAAAGAAATCAGCATCGACTTTGTCAATCATGGCGACAACGGACCTGCCTCAGCTTGGGCAAGAAATGCCGAGTTACAGGATCAACTGGGCGTGGCTATGAAAATCCGTCCCACTAAACTATACACGGAAGCCGACTGGTATTTTTTAATTGCGGATGCGACGGCTATTCCAGTGCTATGCTGTATCCTTGAGAGTTTGCCACTTGAGGCAAAAGGATATATGGTAGTGGAAGTGCCTAGTGAAGCCGATATTCACCCAGAAGTAACACATCCTGGTTTTGAGGTTCATTGGGTCATAAACTCCATGCCTGAAATGGGAAGCCAATTGGCTTCCATCACAAAACAAATCCCAATACCTTCCAATAAGTCAAGATTTGCACACATCGCTTGCGAATACAGCACCGTAAAGGAACTGCGAAGCTATTTTAAAGATGAATTGCAATGGACAAAGGAAGAATTTTATGCCTTTTCCTATTGGAAGGCCGGAATAGCTGAAGATCATTCCGCAAAAGAAAGAAGAGAGGAGAAAAATGCTTAAGGTGTAAAAGTAGTGAGACCGCTGCGCTATTGGAAATGAGATGTGAGAGTACCTCATGAATTCCTTTTCTAGTGCTTTAATTATTATAAAGTATTAAACTATTTCCCTAACCCTTCATTTACGGACTATCTTTTCATTTTTGCAAACTCATAAAAATATTATCGTATATTTAATTCAGCTAACTATTTAAAAAAACCTTCATATTATAAACAAGAAGTATTTTATTTTCTCTGTTGTTGCATACCTGTATTTATTTTTAGGATGAAGTAGACAACCTTTAATCGAAGACCAAATCGATAATTTTAGTAAGTTAAATAGTAGAAATCTTTCAAAACACACTCTTGTATATGGTAGTGAATTTATTAAAAAAGTAAAATGAAAAGATTTTTTTTATATACCATAATTTTACTCTTCATGTCATGTGGTAAGAATCATATGGATGAATTTGCGACAGGCAATAGTCAAAAGGGGATTGTTGGTAAATGGAAGCTGGTTCGGTCAGAAAACGGAATTGGAAACGGTGACGTTAATGTTGTTGATAGAAGAAGTGAAAATTTTATTATAACTTTTGATTCTATAGGCAACACAACTAATCCCAATTTTGAGTGTAAGGGTAAATATAATTTTACTTGGGATGAAGAAGGTAAAAATCACGAGCCCAACATGACCATAAATTTTGATTGTCCTGTTTCAACAGCAGAATATTATGCTGGATTTGAGGATAATAATCATTTATACTTGAGTAATGTACATTGTGACGAACAGTGTACGGATATTTATAGAAGATTAAAAGATTAACCCCAATAAATATTCTTACTTATAGTATTAATAAGTCAAAGCTTATTGCGATGTGTGGAAAATCGTTTTGGAAAATTATTGTCCAAAAACTAGACCTATACATCGTAATAATCTTTTGCTCAACCCTTCCTTTATGGCCTGCCTCCTAGGGTATGGTGATAATAAATTTTAAAATCACGATTGTTTGTAGGCGAGGCATGCATCGCCCGCATCCAATTACATCCAATAAACACAATCAAAAACGTCATAAAATAAGGCAACAAACTTTAAAACTTTGATGACCTTCTTGCATAGTTTGAAGTTCCTCCATCGTCGATGGAGGATGACGAGGCCTTATGTGGGGTAGGAGAGACTCTTCGCTTCGCTCTGAGTTGTAAATGGCAAATTTCCTTTCCCATTTGACCTTTTCCATTTTTACTTTTCTCTCTATATTTTCCACTTTTCCCTTTCTTCTTTTTCCCTTTTTCAATTCCACTTTCTGATGTCTGTAGTCTGTCGTCTGACGTCTATTCAAAGCTGTTTTCTTTGGTACTCCTTCGGATCTCCTTCGGATCTCCTTCGGAACTTGTTCGGAACTCCTTCGGATCTCGTTCGGTTCCGACCGAACGAGATCCGAACAAGATCCATATCAGATCCGAGAAAATTCCCTAAGGGTATCGAACTTATCTAGACCCAATACTTAGCTTAACCTTAATGAAATACGAAGGCTGTATTTCATATACTACTTTTATAGGAAAGGAGAGTGCTTTCAGCTTTAAAACTATGATTGAAATCATCTGATTTCTGTTAGCAGCTCCGGATTGGAAATTAATGAGAATTATAACAAATAAATTACCTGCTGAATATGTTACTTATTACTCATTTAATCCTTATGTTTATAATCTAACTAACACCTATTTTTATGAAATATTGGTTCTTGAGGATTTGCCTTGCGTGCATTCCTTTTACAGTCCATGCGCAGTGGGATTACCCAACCTACGATGCGCTGAAAAGCCAAATCGGAAAAATAAGCTCCCATGCGCTGGTTCAACAGCAGTCCATAGGGAAGAGTTTTGGCGGTGAGGATATTCCATTAATTAAAATCCAACAAGGAAAAACGGCTAAGCCCACCTTATTGATTGTTGCCGGCGTAGATGGAAAGCATGTCTCGGGTACTATTCAAGCACTTTCGGTTGTACAAAATCTATTGGCTCTTTCGGGGAATGAGTTGGATGAACTTTTGGCAAAAAAGGCCATTTGGATCGTTCCTGTTTTAAATGTTGATGCCTATAAACGAAACATCAAAGGATTAGATTGGGCTTCGGGCAATGCTCGTCAGGTAGATAATGATCGTGATGGCCGTGTGGATGAAAATCCCAATAAAGATTTAAACGGGGATGGTATCATCTCACAAATGCGTGTAAAGGTTCCGACTGGTCCCTTCAAGAATCATCCGAATTTAATGGATTTCATGGTTTTGGCTGATCGCACGAAATCGGAATCAGGTACTTATGAAATCTTTAAGGAAGGGGTAGATACGGATTTAGATGGTCAGTATGGTGAAGATGGAATAGGAGGGGTGAATTTGGACCGTAACTTTGCATATGATTATCCGTTTTTTGAACCAGAGACAGGCGATTATGCAGCATCGGAATCAGAGACCAGAGCCATTATCGATCTTATATTTGACAATCCGCAGATAGCATCGGTCTTGCATTTCGGATTGCAGAACAATTTGTCAGTTCCTGAGCAATACGATCAACGTAAGGCGATGGAAAGAATCAGTAAATCTTGGACAAACGAAGATGCAAAGATATCGTCAATGGTGAGCCAACTTTATAATCAAAGCACAAAGGCCTTGGGTGATGCACCAAAAATGCCTGCTGGAAAGGGTAACTTCTCCTCTACGGTATACTACCATACCGGTAAATTTAGCTTTGTAAGTCCGGGATGGTGGGTTCCTGCGACATCTGATACGAGTAAAAACAACAATAGAGCAGCTTCCAATAAAGATAATAAGGATGATGATCGTTTTGTAAATTGGATCAATCAACAACAGATAAAAGGGGCCGTATTACCTTGGGCAAAGATAAATCACCCTGACTTTCCAGGACAAGAGGTGGAAGTTGGTGGACTAGTGGAGCGTTTCAGATACAATCCTCCTGTACAGCATTTGGATCAATCGGCTAAAATGCATACAGACTTTATCGTAAAACTAGCCAAGGCTATGGCTGTATTGGAATTCTCAGAACCTAAGATTACACATGTAGGTGATAATATCTATCGTGTTGAAATTCGTTTGTTCAATACCGGTATGATGCCAACCTATCCGGAGTTTGCCGATAAAATCAAACATGTTTCGAAGATGAAGTCCATTTTAGATTTGGACAAATCGCAGAAATTTTTGAGCGGTAAACGTTTGCAGTTGTACCCTACCTTAAAGGCGGGTGAGTCGAATACCTTTTCATGGTTGATTCAGGGAAAAGGGAAAGCGCAACTGACTGTTGGATGTCCAACAGCAGGCGAGAAAACCATTTCCATTAACCTATAAGTAGACGCTAATTATGAGATTTTCACATAAGATACTTACCCTAGCTTTAGCTTTTAGTGTAGGGACTGCGATGGCACAGCAGAAAAATGATGATGCCCCAAAAGAAATTGCTGGATTACGGGCAGTAGGATCCCCTTCCAATCCGAAAGTTCAAATGAACTGGTCCAGGTATCACGATTTGAAACAGATGGAGCAGTTCTACAAGGACTTGCAAAAGGCTTACCCCAACCTGGTGAAATATGAATCCATTGGGAAAAGCTATGAGGGTAGAGATATTTTCGTATTGACTGTGACCGATTTTAAAGAAGGCGATGCAAAACGGAAACCAGCGATGTGGATCGATGGTAATATACATGCCAATGAGCTGCAAGGGTCTGAGATTTCTATGTACACCGCTTGGTATTTGGCGGAGAACTATCATGCAGTACCCTTTATTAAAGAATTGTTGAAGGATAAGGTGTTCTATATTGCACCGACTATTAATCCTGACTCACGTGAGTATTTCATCTACGAGCCGAATACCATGCACTCATCAAGAACTGGTCGTCGACCGTTTGACAATGATGGGGATGGATTGGTTGCTGAGGATTTGTACGATGATTTAGATAAGGATGGACAGATTGTGATGATGCGTCGCAAGTCGAAGACCGGGCGCTATAAAATTGATCCGGATAATCCGAATCGGATGATTATGGCCAAGGCAGGTGAGGTTGGAGAATACGAGTTGTTAGGCTATGAGGGCATTGATAACGATGGGGATGGTTTAGTTAATGAGGATATAACCGGTACTTATGACCCGAACCGTGATTGGGGATGGAACTGGCAGCCAAATTATGTTCAGGGAGGGGCATTGTACTATCCAGGAACATTGCCGGAGACTCAAGCGGTCAAGAAATTCATTTATGATCATCCAAATATTGCAGGTGCACAATCCTACCATAATTATGGTGGTATGATATTAAGAGGTCCTGGAGCTGCGGATGATGAGCGTTTCTACTCCCGTAAGGATGTGGGTGTATATGATGCGATTGGAAATGTAGGGTCAAAGATGCTTCCGGGATATAATTACATTGTGATTAACTCAGGCTTGTATACCGTATTTGGTGGCGAGATTGATTTCTTGGCTTTAACAAGAGGTATTTTTACCTTCTCCAATGAATTGATGACGAACTATAAATTGTTCAACAATAAAGGCGAAGAAGGATTAAGGCAGAGTGATGAATATTATGAGTTTGATAAATTGCTGATGTTCGGGGATGCTTATGTGCCTTGGAAAGAATACGACCATCCGCAGTTTGGGAAGATTGAAATCGGTGGTGCTAAAAAGAACTATACAAGGAATCACCCAGGCTTTTTATTGATGGAAGATGCGCATAGAAATGCTGCATTCACGATCTACCATGCTTACCATATGCCAAAGTTGGAGGTTTTGGATACCGAGGTGAAATCATTAGGTGGGAATTTATATGAGGTAACTGCCAGCATTTGGAATAGCCGAATCATTCCTACACATTCAGATCATGATGTACGCCATAAGATCGAGCGGCCAAATCATATTCGTTTAGAAGGGGCACAGGTCATCGCTGGTATGCGCGTCATGAATGCCGATTTCAATGAAACTAGGGAGCAACGATTCAAACCCGAGCAGATTGAAGTGCCAACCATTGAAGGTACGACAGCAGTAAAAGTAAAATGGATTGTCAAAGGAAACCCTAGCTCCGCAAAAATTATTGTAGATAGTCCTAAAGGAGGTTATTTGGAGCATAGTCTAAAAGCAAACAACAAGTCTTAGAATCTGTAGAGATTTTGAAAATTTGAATTGGATTACCTATTAGACTTGATGTTTAAGAACGGATATATATAGTAAAAAGCTGCCATTGGGCAGCTTTTTTATTTAGGAGTTTCTTTTTAATTGTTCGTCGAGTAGCTGTCGCTTCAACTGTTGTTCTCTTTCCATAGCTTTCTTACGCAGGGTTTGTAATTCTTCTTGCAATTCATCTACGGTATTTTTAGATTCTACCGTGTCTACTTTCGCTTTACGGAAGGCAACCAAAGTGCCAAAGAAGGCAGCACCTAAAACGAGGATAATTGCCCAAACCATGCTGTGGTAAGATCCTTTAGAAAAAGGAATACCTAAGAAGGAAATACTATCTGTTTTTTCTTGCTCTGCGGCAAGACTTGTTGATAAGGTTTGAACGGAATCCTGAAGTGATTTAATACTTCCTGCTGAGTTATTTGCCGTACCATTCAATTCATTGATTTGCTTTTTGTACTTGCTTAAAGAATCTTTTACGTTTTGACGGATAATATCAAGATTACTTTTTCGAATGATCTTAAAATCAGCATCTTGATTTCTAGATTGCAAATTTAGAACGACAAACTGACTGTCTAGTGAAGTAGTGCGTAGTTTTTGTTGCAGTGTCTGACCATGTACTGTTGGGCTAAGTAGCACAACCAATATTAGAATTGATAATAATCGCATAAGTTTAAGGTGTTTTTCTTACTTAATAGATCAAGTTTAGCAATTTAATTAGATAATGTAAAAAAAATTATAGAAATAGATAAGATTAAATCGCTAAGGTCGTAGACCTCAATTTGTAAGATGTTGCTATTTTTTGTCCTAAAAATGACAAGTAACAAAATATTAATATTGATATTCTTATCAATAAATTCCCATTTCGCTATCATCCTTACTAAAAAGTGGTGGCTTTTTCTGCTAGCTCTCAAAATAATTTGACATTCTATTTGAGGAATGGAAAAACCTCAGCAGCTTCTGAAATTTAATTTTTAATCCTTACATTTATATAAATTATAAACTAAGAAATTACAGCGGGTAATTCAGCGTAAATTATAAGTTATTTACGTGTATGTTGAAATAATATTTGGTTCGAAGATGCTGTTGCAAGAATAGCAGAATTGAGCATATTATCGGAATTTTCAGCTGCTAATCTTAAAAACTACACAATACATGATAGATAAAACAGTTTCCAATGCGCTGGAGGCCGTCAAAGACATTCAAGATGGAATGATTGTTTCCGTCGGTGGATTTGGTCTTTGTGGTATTCCAGAGAATCTAATTGCTGCCTTGATTGAAAAAGGCGTTATGGATCTGACCTGTATTAGTAATAATGCGGGGGTAGATGATTTTGGATTGGGCTTATTACTGCAAAAGAAGCAGATCAAGAAGATGATTGCTTCCTATGTCGGAGAGAATGCAGAGTTTGAACGTCAGATGCTAAGTGGTGAATTGGAAGTCGAGTTGATTCCACAGGGAACCTTGGCGACACGTTTAATGGCTGGAGGCTATGGGCTTCCTGTTATCTACACCCCTGCGGGAGTAGGTACAGAGGTGGCAGAAGGAAAGGAAGTTCGACGTTTTACGTTCCATGGCGTAGAGAAGGATTACCTGATGGAATATGCCTTTGAGCCTGACTATGCATTGGTGAAAGCGTGGAAAGGTGATCGCGAAGGTAATTTGGTTTATCGTGGTACGGCACAGAATTTTAATCATGCTGTAGCCATGTGTGGAAAGATTACCATTGCTGAGGTAGAGGAATTAGTGGAGCCGGGAGAATTGGATCCCAATCATATTCATACCCCTGGGGTATTCGTACAACATATTTTTCAAGGCGAGCGCTATGAGAAGCGTATCGAACAAAGAACCGTAAGACAAAGAGAAAACCATGAATAAAAGTGTATATATCGTAGCTGCCAAGCGAACTCCTATGGGGAGTTTTGGGACAGGATTAGCCAGTGTTTCAGCCACAGAATTAGGTGCAAAAGCCATCAAAGCTGTTTTAGAGGAGGTCGGCCTTAAAGGAGATCAAGTAGATGAGGTTTATATGGGGTCAGTATTGCAAGCGAATTTGGGTCAAGCACCTGCTCGCCAAGCAGCAAAATTTGCCGGATTGCCAGACCATATCCCTGCTACGACCATCAACAAGGTTTGTGCGAGTGGTATGAAAGCTATTTCTATTGGCGTACAACAGATTTTATTGGGTGATGCGCATGTCGTTGTTGCCGGTGGTATGGAAAGTATGAGCCAAGTGCCTTACTATGATACTGCAGCTCGTTGGGGTGCTAAATTTGGAGATCAAAAACTAATCGATGGTTTGATGAAGGACGGCTTAACGGATGTGTATTCCAATCAGGCAATGGGTAATTGCGGGGAGTCATGTGCTGAAAAATATGCTATCTCCAGAGCTGATCAGGATGAATATGCTGTTCAGTCTTATACCAGAAGCAAAATAGCCTGGGAATCGGGTAAGTTTAATACGGAGGTTGTACCAGTAGAAGTAGCTGGTCGCAAAGGTTCCGTAACGATAGCGGAGGATGAAGAATACAAACAGGTTAATTTCGAGAAAATTGGTCAATTGAGACCTTCCTTTAAGAGCGACGGAACTATTACGGCTGCCAATGCTTCCACTTTAAGTGATGGTGCTGCTGCGGTCGTTTTAATGAGTGCACAGAAGGTTCAAGAGTTGGGACTTACTCCATTAGCAGAGGTGATTGCCTATGCAGACGCTGAGCAAGCTCCGGAATGGTTTACTACTACACCTGCCATTGCCACACAGAAAGTGCTTCAGAAGGCAGGAATGACTGTTGATGAGATTGATTATTTTGAATTTAATGAGGCATTTTCAGTCGTTGCCCTAGCAAATGCGCAAATATTGGATCTGTCGCAGGATAAAATGAATGTTTATGGTGGTGCGGTGGCATTAGGACACCCACTTGGTTGTTCGGGTGCAAGAATAATCGTGACCTTAAACTCAGTTTTACATCAGGAGAATGGAACATTTGGTTTGGCTGCTATCTGTAATGGTGGCGGTGGTGCCAGTGCCATGATCCTCAAAAAATGCTAATTATGCTGGATAAATTTGGAATCGCTAAACGGATAGCGAAAGAAATAAAAGATGGTTATTATGTGAATTTGGGGATTGGTATCCCTACATTGGTTGCCAATTATATTCCCGAAGATATCAATGTGGTGCTTCAGAGTGAGAATGGACTGTTGGGGATGGGGCCTTTTCCTTATGAAGGGGAGGAGGATGCGGATTATATCAATGCCGGTAAACAGACCATCACAACCTTGCCTGGCTCCGCGTTCTTTGACTCCGCGATGAGCTTTGGGATGATACGTTCCAGAAAGATCGATCTTACCATACTTGGAGCCATGGAGGTTTCAGAGAATGGCGATATCGCAAATTGGAAGATCCCAGGTAAAATGGTTAAGGGTATGGGTGGAGCAATGGATTTGGTGGCAAGTGCCGAGAATATCATCGTAGCCATGCAGCATGTAAATAAACATGGAGAATCGAAGTTATTGCCTTCATGTACTCTGCCATTAACTGGTGTCCGCTGTGTCAAGAAAATCGTAACGGAATTAGGTGTGTTTGATGTTCTGCCAGAGGGCGGATTCAAAATTGTGGAACTGCATGAAGGGGTGTCTCTGGATATGGTTCGTCAAAGCACTGCCGGGAAGTTGTTATATTAATCGAACTTATAAGTCGACCAAACATTTCTTTATATAGATTTTAATAAAAAAAGCACTTAGATTTTCTATTCTAAGTGCTTTTCTTTTGTGTTTTGTAATGGTATGATTTTATCTTAAATCAACTTCTTCATAGTTCGGATAGTTCTTTTTCTGGTATTGAAAAGTACTTCCTGGGATATTTTGATTTACATATAGCGCATTGATGCTATAAGTATACTTCATTCCCGATTTATCTAAGATCGTTACATCCTGAATATGATCATTTCCATTAATTCGTAAGGTGATCTTCGAGTAGTTGGAAGTTTTATTCTGAGGAGTCAACTCAATGGATTGTATTTTGTTTTTTTCTAATCCCTTAGATCCTAATGATTTGTAATTGAAACCAGATTTGTAAAAAGTAAATAAGTTACTTGGACCGATGGCTTGATTATCATCATCCGCTGGAGATATTTGAATTTCCTTAACCTCTTTATTGACATTCCAGATACTTTGGTTATCTCCAAAAATATCTTGTTGTTGCATATCAATACGGAATTTGTTTTCCGGTTTATTTAAGTAGATTTTACCGGTTTCAGTACCAGGGTTACCAGATTTTGGTTGAATCAATACCTGAAAGTTGGCTTCCATCGTTTTATAGGAGTCATACTTCTTAGATACCTTTTCAAGGGTTTTTTTAGCTGCTGGGTCTTGAGCAAATGCCAATTGGACCATAAAAACAGCAAATACAGCATACACTAATTTCTTCATGTTTTTCATCTTATCTTAACGTTTCCAAATACTGTTCCAAAGAATATTCATCTGGATAAAGTACTTCACGTGCTTTACTACCTTCAAAAGGACCTACAATACCTGCAGCTTCCAATTGATCGATGATTCTTCCAGCGCGGTTATAACCTAATTTTAACTTACGCTGGATTAAAGATGTTGAGCCTTGTTGATGCATAACAATCAGGCGAGCAGCTTCTTCGAACATGGAATCACGTGAATCCATATCAAAGTCTGATGAAGCACCACCTTCACCGCTTTCACCTACATATTCCGGTAGGAGATGTGCTGAAGGATATCCACGTTGACCACCGATAAAGTCAGATATCTGATCGACCTCTGGTGTGTCTACAAAAGCACACTGGATACGAATCAGGTCACTTCCTGTCGATAAGAGCATATCCCCACGACCAATTAACTGGTCAGCACCACCGCTGTCTAAGATTGTCCTTGAATCGGTCTTAGATAATACGCGGAATGCTAAACGTGCCGGGAAGTTAGCTTTAATGGTACCAGTAATGATATTCACGGATGGACGCTGAGTTGCAATCACCAAGTGAATACCAATAGCACGGGCTAACTGCGCTAAACGAGCGATCGGTGTTTCTACTTCCTTGCCTGCCGTCATAATCAAATCGGCAAACTCATCAATAATAAGAACTATAAACGGTAAGAATCGATGACCCTCCTCAGGGTTTAATCGACGGTTGATAAATTTTGCATTATATTCCTTTAAATTACGAACCTGCGCATTTTTTAATAGATCATAACGTTGATCCATCTCAATACAAAGGGAATTTAAAGTGTTTACTACATTTTTAGTGTCGGTAATAATAGCTTCATCTTCATTTGGAAGTTTCGCTAAGAAATGACGCTCAATCTTCTTGAAGAGTGAAAGCTCTACTTTCTTAGGGTCAACCAAGACAAATTTCAGTTCTGCTGGGTGTTTTTTGTATAAAAGGGAAGTCAGAATAGCATTAATACCAACCGATTTACCCTGTCCTGTAGCACCAGCTACCAATAAGTGAGGCATCTTCGCTAAGTCTGCAATATAAACCTCGTTAGAAATCGTCTTACCTAAAGCAATTGGTAAGTCCATATCGGTCTTTTGGTACTTCTCAGTAGCCAATATAGAGCGCATAGAGACCATCTCAGGGGTACTGCTTGGCACTTCAATTCCAATAGTTCCTTTACCTGGCATTGGCGCAATAATACGTATACCCAAAGCAGCTAAACTTAAGGCGATATCATCCTCCAGGTTCTTGATTTTAGAAATACGAACTCCTGGCTTAGGGATAATCTCATATAAAGTAACTGTAGGACCAATAGTCGCTTTAATATGCTCAATCTCGATGCTGTAGTTACGTAAGGTTTCTACAATTCGATTTTTATTGCCTTCTAATTCTTGTTGGTTAATGGTGATTTTACCTGATCCATATTCTTTCAACAAGTCCAAGGTCGGGTATTGGTATCCTGAAAGATCCAATTTAGGGTCATATTCACCGAATTTCTCTACCAAATCGTTTGCTGAAATGGGTTTCTCTACGATAGGTTGTTCAACGATCAATGAAGGTTCTTCAGCAACTTCGCTTGCTTTAGGTTGAGGTGTGGGCGGTTCTATACTAAATTCGATTTCCTGACCTGCCTGATGTTGAACATTATTGTTGGTAGGTTTTGGGGTATTGACCTGTAAAGGCATACTCATACTAAGTTCCTTTTCTTCTTCCGTCAATTCCTCTTCTTCTTCAACCTCTTCAGAAGCCTCTGGGTAAGAATAAGTATGGCTAGCAACTTCATTCTGTTTATTGCTACGAATTTTGTTGATGGTATTACCATCTATTGATGGCTCATCTTCTTCTAGAAGCTCATCATCTTCCAGGTCTTCATTCTTATTCGAACGGAAAGATAATCTTAAGTCGTAATTGTAAATCAATACTAATGCGGTTAACACCAAAAAGATTAATAAACCAGCTGTTCCGACTTGACCAATTTGAGATTTCAAGATCTGATTTGTCCAGAAACCAAATTTACCTTCTAAGATATGTGGCGTGTCTGCAATGAAATCTTGAATAAATCCAAAAGTTATGGACAATAGAATAATAGCGATCAACGAATATACCCAAGTCTTCCACATGGGAAGAATGGAGCGTTTATATAGAAATTTATAGCCTGTAACAAAAAGAATCAGTATAAATAGAAAAGACGCCACACCGAACCACTCATAGATAAATTGATTGGCCAATAGGGCACCAAATTTACCAAGCTTATTCTCTACAATAGGAAGGTCGACTTGCTCATCATGAATTTCCTCGGTAGTCTTAAATAGGGTAGACCAGCCACCATTGGTGCTGGAAATATAACTTTGATCAGCTTTCCAAGTAAATAAATAGGATACAAAAGCTACTGTAAACAATCCTGCAAGGAGTAATAAAAATAACCCTAGGATTTTAAGTGCTTTACGTTGCCCTTCGGAGAAGTTAATCTGGTCAAAGGATTTAGTTGTTTTGGCTCGTTTTTGATAGGATAGTGTGGTGTTTTTAGTCTTCTTTCCCGCAGCCGTGCCAGCACTATTCTTAAATGTATTTAGTTTTGCCATTCAAATGACGCTATTTTTCGTATTACAAACTTAAAAAAAAACCTTCATGCATCCAATTGTAACTATAGGTTGAAGGCATGGTAAGTTAAGGATATTTTTGGAATTCAAATGCTATACTTAACTTCATGTCGATTGATTTGATGAATCAGTTGTAGCAATAAGTCGACCAAGCTCGTTGTACTAACAATAAAAAATAATCCCAATGAAATTTACACAACTCAAGGTTGTCATCATAAGTATCTTAAGCTTGACTTTTCTATTCAGTTCATGTGCGAAATCGGATATGAACAACTTTGATAATCCAACTGACGGATTTGCTGCTGTATCCGCTTTTAATGGAATGGGTTATGGTGCTCCATTAGAAATGATGATTGATCAAAAAATGGTGAATTCTGGAGATGAACGTTTAACCTCCGGAGGATATATTGGATTTAAAACAGTATTTCCTGGGTCTAGAAAAGTAGAAATACGCTTTGCTGGTGGTTCATCTTACCTTGTTCAAGAACAAGTAGACTTTAAATCAAAAAACTTTTATTCCTATTTCTTTTATGGATTAAAGGAGTTTAAATACTTGGTTTCAGTGGATGATTTATCCGTTCCGAGACCTGGTATGGCCAAGGTTCGTATAGTTAATTTGATCGAGAATCAACCTGTTGTTGTTAATTCAGTTCAAGGAAATAGTCAATCTAGGTTTACACCAAAAGTGGAAGTGACCAACTTCATGAACATCCCTTTAGGGAAAATAAAATACGATATTCAGATTACAGGCACTCATGGAGGTAGTTTATCCTTTGAACTTGATCCTTCAGATAAAAAGCTATATACCATTTGTTTGTATGCTGTAATGGATGAAGCTTCTAAAACCAGCACTTGGAAACACAAGATTATTCAATTTTAATTTATTTTTTTTCCATTTAATAATAAAGCCCTTCAATTCTTGAAGGGCTTTATTATTATGTCTGCTGTTTTGAGCAATTATGCAACAGTAATCAAGTAGTAATTCTTCTTGCCACGTTGAGCAATAAGGTACTTGCCGTTGATCAATTGATCAGCATTGATGTTTGCTTCGATATCTGTAAGCTTTTCACGGTTTAGAGAAACACCACCACCTTGCAACATCTTACGAGCTTCACCTTTGGAAGGGAATACTTGTGTTTCCACAGCCAATAAATCAAGAATGTTGATTCCAGAAGCTAATTTTTCCTTAGCTAGGTTAAATTGTGGAACACCATCAAAAACTTCCAATACCGCCTCATGGTCAAGATTAGATAAGAAGCTTAGGTCACCATTTCCAAAAAGGAATTCGGATGTTTTAACCGCTGTTTCATAATCTTGTTCCGAGTGCGTGCGGATAGTGATATCTTTCGCTAATGCTTTCTGTACAATACGTAAATGTGGTGCTGCATCATGTTCTGCTATGATGGCATCAATTTCTTCTTTTGGTTTTAAGGTGAAGATCTTGATCCAGCTCTTACTATCATCATCGGTAGCATTTAACCAGAATTGATAATACTTATATGGTGAAGTTTTCTTTGGATCTAACCATACAGCGCCAGATTCGGTTTTACCGAATTTCTGACCGTCTGATTTCTTGATCAATTGTGTCGTAACAGCGAAGGCAGAGCCTTGGTCAATACGACGGATCAATTCACTACCAGTAACGATGTTACCCCATTGATCGGATCCACCCATTTGTACTTGGCAGTTGTGGTTCTTCCAAAGATAATAGAAATCATAACCTTGAATTAGTTGATAGGAGAATTCAGTGAAGGAAAGTCCACTTTCACCTTCCAAGCGTTTCTTTACAGAATCTTTGGCCATCATGTAATTCACGGTAATCAGCTTACCTATATCACGGATGAAATCTAAGAACTTGAAGTCCTTGAACCAGTCGTAGTTGTTGACCATTTTGGCATCGGTAGCACCGTCGCCAAAGCTCAAGAATTTTGCAAGTTGACTCTTCAATGCATTCACATTGCGTTGAAGTGTTTCTTCATCCAAGAGGTTTCTCTCAGCTGATTTAAATGAAGGGTCCCCAATCATTCCTGTAGCACCACCTACTAAAGCAACAGGCTTGTGACCAGCATGTTGGAAGTGGATTAATGTCATGATTTGGGTTAAATGACCAACATGTAGCGAATCGCCTGTAGGATCAAAGCCGATATAGCCCGCCACCTTTTCTTTGTTTAACAATTCTTCTGTTCCTGGCATGATGTCTTGAAGCATGCCTCTCCAGCGTAGTTCTTCTACAAAGTTCATAGTATACCCTTTAAGATTTTTATTTAAAGAATTGCAAAGATACGAGATTATAATGTATCTTACAGATAATTTGTATGGTTATTGGTTTATGAACTTCCTTTCACATTTTTATTTTGAACGTTATGCAACCCAACCTGAACGTGTGCTCGGCGCGCTGTTGCCTGACTTACTCAAAAATGTCGATAAGAGCTATGTCTTTCATCCTCAGAAGTTCGAAGATCAACTATTCATACATCCCTTAAGCATGGCAATTTCTGAAGGATGGTACCGACATGTTGAAGTCGATAAACTATTCCATAGCTCAGAATTTTTTCTACAACATTGCCATGTTCTCCGTAAAAAGTTAGAACCTGTTCTCAAGGATTTGCCCATTCGCCCTTCTTTTATGGCGCATATAGCAGTCGAGTTAATGCTAGATCATTTACTCATTGAGTATGATTTGGTCAATGTGGCCAGATTGTATGAACACTTAGAGCAAGTCAATCGGCCATTATTGGTGAGTTACCTAAAGACCATAGGTGTAGAGGATACTGATGGTTTTCTAGCTTTTTATGATCAATTTTTACAGTGGAGGTATATATTTGATTACAAGGATATCGACCGTATAGCCAAACCACTGTTCAATATTTCCAAGCGTATTTGGGAATTCCAGACCAATCAAGAACAACAGGAAGCACTTACTGAAGTGCTGATTCAATATCGTGATAATCAATTAAGGGATTTCAAGGAGATTTATACATATATTCAGGATAATATGACATATTTGTCATAATTTTTTCCACTTTTGTAGCCTTGACCCAATAATTTAACTTAATATGGCAAATAGACTTTTTCGAAAGAAAAGCGTCGATCAGATTCTATCCGACGCCGAGAAAGGCGGATCAGGATTAGCTAAAATCTTAGGAGTTCGGGATTTAATATCCTTAGGTATAGCAGCTATTGTAGGAGCAGGAATCTTCAGTACCATCGGCTTGGCAAGTTATAACGGTGGACCTGCAGTATCCTTACTTTTTGTATTTGTTGCGTTCGCCTGTGTGTTCACTGCATTATCTTATGCGCAGTTTGCGAGTACGGTTCCTGTTTCTGGTTCGGCCTATACCTATGCTTATGTCACCTTTGGCGAGCTCTTCGCTTGGATAATTGGTTGGGCATTGGTCTTGGAATATGCTGTTTCTAATATGGTAGTAGCCATATCTTGGTCGCAGTATTTCGTATCCATGCTCGACGGTTTTGGTATCAATGTCCCCCGATGGATGACTATGGCTCCAGGATATGCTATAGAGGCTCACCAGAAGTTTTTAGAAGTCGGACTTGATAAACTGGAAGGCATTGATAAAATTGCACTCCAAACTTATGAAACAGCACCTCGAATTGCAGGTATTCCTATTATCCTTGATATACCAGCAGGATTAATCACTGTGTTGGTAACATGGTTAGTTTATATCGGTATCAAGGAATCCCGCAAAGCCTCTAATATCATGGTTATCATCAAGATTGGAATTATATTAGCTGTTATCCTTGGTGGTATTTTCTTTGTGAAACCTGAGAACTGGACGCCTTTTGCACCGAATGGCATGGCAGGAGTAATGAGTGGTGTAGCCGCCGTATTCTTTGCATTCATAGGTTTTGACTCTATATCCACTACGGCAGAAGAATGTAAGAATCCGCAACGCGATTTACCAAAAGCCATGATCTATTGTTTATTGATCTGTGCTGTGCTTTATGTAGCTATAACCTTAGTTTTAACAGGTATGGTGAACTACAAAGAACTGAATGTAAAAGATCCTTTGGCCTATGTGTTTTCCTATGTCGGCTTTGATCATATGGCAGGTATTATCTCGGTGACTTCAGTTATTGCAATTACTTCGGCTTTATTGGTGTTCCAATTAGCTCAACCAAGAATCTGGATGACTATGAGTCGCGATGGTCTTCTTTGGAAGAACTTCTCTAAGATTCACCCGAAATACAAAACACCATCCTTTGCTACGATCGTAACAGGGATTGTAGTAGCTATTCCAGCTTTATTCTTCAAGATGGATTTTTTTGTTGACCTTACTTCCGTAGGTACTTTCTTTGCTTTCATCTTGGTGTGTTGCGGTGTGCTTTATATGGATCATACCGGTATATCCAAGAAATCAAAATTTAAGGTTCCTTACATTAACGGAAAATACATTGTAGGATTAGGCTTTTTCATAGGGCTTTTCCTTACGTATAAGTATGGTGGTGAATCCATAGAAGAATGGATGAGTATGGGTTCTACAGCCATTTTATTGCATAAATCCTTACTAATTATATTTTGGTTGGTATGGGCCGTTATGAGTGTGTTAAGTTTTAAATACAATTTCTCTTTATTGCCGGTTACAGGGGTTCTGATCAATCTTTATTTGATGTCCGAGTTAGGTGCAAGTAACTGGATTATCTTTATTGCCTGGTTATTGATTGGACTGGTAATCTATTTTGCTTATGGCTATAAGCATTCGAAATTAAGAAATGTAGAAGCAGGCGAGTAAGCCTCTTCGTACCATAAAAAGAAAAAAGCTTGCTGAATACAATTTATTCAGCAAGCTTTTTTTATAGCCTTATGGATTTACCTAATCTAGGCGTTTTAATTTAACTTCTTCGGTATTTGGGATGGTTAATGGAACTCGTTCTAAAGTCACAAAACTACTATCCAATCCAAATCCCTTTTCTTCAGAAAGACTGAATTTCTTCAAGATCTTATAGATTTCTAGGATAATCTTCTCATTCATTTTCAAGAAGTGCGTCTTAGAAATCACCTTCTCTAATACGACGAAGTTGAAATCACCTGGAATATTATATTTCTTTAAGGTATCGTAATTACTGGTGATGTCAATTTCACCATTCTTAACCATATCCTCTACCACTTTACGGAATAATAAGCTGATTTTCTGTTCCTCACGGAAACCTAAATGAAAATCAATTCGGATCACCTTACCAGGTACTAGCTGAGTAACTTTATATTCGCGTGTATGCGGATTATCCATGACATCTACGTGTGCCAGCCAATACACATCAGCTCGTTTTGGCTTTTTATTGATGATGGAATAGGTAATTTTAGATTCTACCTCATGTACATTGTTTGCACTTGTTAAGTATACCAAATGCGAAGAGAATAAAGGAACAGTTTTATCCTCACTCAATTCGGATAGGATAGGGTAGTAATCTCGAACATCGACGAATTTAACGAATCTGTTTTTGATTTTCCTGGCTCCAAACCAACTGAACATTACTATAAATAAGGCAATAGCCAATAATAAAGTCAACCAACCACCATGCGCAATCTTACTGATATTTCCAATTAAGAAGGTAACCTCAATTATGGAATACACTAAAGCAAATAATCCCACCAGAATGATGTTGATACGCTTTCTCAACATAAATACCGTCATTAATATGGTTGTTGCCAGGAAGGTTAAGTTGATGGCAAGTCCATAAGCAGCCTCCATATTACTGGATTCTCGGAAGATCAAAATGATCAACATACAGCCTAAATAGAGGATTAAGTTCACTGAAGGCACATATATTTGCCCTTTATGATCACTCGGATAACGGATAGCTACCTTAGGCCAAATGTTCAAACGAACAGCTTCAGCAATTAATGTAAAGGAACCCGATATCATAGCCTGACTGGCAATAACAGCTGCCATAGTCGCTATGGTAACTCCCCATATCACAAACCAATCTGGCATAATCGCATAAAAAGGATTGACCTCACCAAGGATAGTGCCTTGATGCTCCAATAACCAAGCACCCTGACCAAAGTAATTGAAGATCAACATTAACTTCACAAAGATCCAACTGATGCGGATGTTCGATTTTCCACAGTGCCCCATATCGGAGTATAATGCCTCTGCACCCGTTGTACACAGGAAGATTGCACCAACGATAAACCACGCATTAGGATAGTTAGCTAATAGCTGAACTGCGTAATATGGGTTTAAAGCTTTCCAAATTTCTGGAGAGTGACCCAAATACGACATCCCCAATATTCCAATTGTTGAGAACCAGATAAACATCAAAGGACCGAATACACGGCCTACGATATTGGTTCCGAAACGTTGAATAATAAAGAGGAGGGAGATAATGAGGACAACTACAGGGATGGTTGGGAAGTTTGGTGTTTTAATGGCGAGACCCTCAACGGCTGAGGAGATCGTGATGGCTGGTGTAATCATACCATCTGCCAACAAGGTACTGGCTCCTATAATGGCTGGGATGATGAGCCATTTCGCCCGTTTTCGCACGAGGGAAAAGAGCGATAAAATACCCCCTTCACCTTTGTTATCTGCATTTAGGGTGATTAAAACGTACTTTACTGTGGTCTGTAAAGTTAGTGTCCAAAAAATACAGGATAGACCACCAAAGATGACCATTTCTGTGATTTCGCCTTTATTGAAAATGGCTTTGAAAACATAAAGTGGAGAAGTCCCGATGTCACCAAAAATGATTCCCAAACTAATTAATAACCCCGCGGCACTAAGCTTTTGAAGATTATGTTTATGGTCTGTTGACATATACTAAAGTTAAGTGTTTCTTATAGTTAAAACGGTGCGAAATTACAGAAATTTATGGGACAACGTAATTTCCTGTTAAAAATTGTTAAAGGATATTGAATTTACCATAAAAAAATCGAAAAATAACTACATTTGTTTTAGGTTTTAAATGAATAATGTTTACATTTGATTAAACCAAATCAAAGAAAAGAGGCTCTAAGTAATACCATGAAATTAGGATTTAGAAAATTAGCACAGTATATTCTAGTCAATATCGCCTTAGGGGCAACATTGCTGAGCTATACCTATGCTTCTAACACTTCTAAATTTATCCTCGAAAATTCTCCAATTAAGGATATTGAAATTGTATCATCTACAGCTATTAACGTTGGAACTTCCAATTTATTGGCTGAGGAGAATGATAAAATTATCAATAACGTAAAAGTTTATTACAATCCGATCGCTGAACAGATCTCTGTAAACTTTAAATTGAGCAAAGAGTATAACGTAGTGATCAAGGTAATGGATGCCCTAGGAAATGAAGTGTTAAACCTCCACAACGCTAACCTAGAAGCTGGATTACAAAACTTGAACTTCGATACCCAACAAAAACTTTCCGAAGGTTTCTACTTCGTACGTGTAGGCGCAGGTACTGAATCTGTCGTTAAACGTATTTCTGTCAGATAATTTAATTAGTATTTAGTAATTAGTATTTAGTATTTAGACGTATGGCGGCTAAATGTTATTATTGTTTATAACTCAGAGCGAAGCGAAGAGTCTTGAGCCTTATGGGTAGTATTTAGTAATTAGTATTTAGTATTTAGACGTATGGCGGCTAAATGTTATTGCTGTTTACAACTCAGAGCGAAGCGAAGAGTCTCTATTGCCCCCTTAAGTACCCGTCATCCCAAATCGAAGGTTTGGGAACTTTGAACTATATTGGAAATCTGCATAATTAATAACAATTTAATTCATTACTAGTTCTAGATAACTATTGGGCCGAAGCATGCTTCGACCGCATAACCTGTTCTATCTCATATCACATGTCTCACATCTAGTAGTGCATCGGTCTATCAATAGCAACTATCTAGGTAGTGCGTCTGGTAGGGGCGGTACTGAGTGAGTTTGAGGAAATGGGTTTTATCCCTGACGAGAACGAACGGTATGTCCGCCCGATTATTGATTTGAAAGACAACAGACGACAGACAAAAGATGGGAGACAATGGCTTTTTTCACGGGCGATGCTAGCATCGTCCCTACGGATAACATGATTCCGCCATAACTGTAGGGTCGAAGCATGCTTCGACCGCATTTTACCTAAGGCCATTTCAACCTATTTACTTATTCTTATGTGAGTAGTTTGAAGTTCCTTCATCTTCGATTCAGGATGACACGATTTTTTGGGGGAGAAGCTGAGACTCTTCGCTCTGCTCTGAGTTGTAAATAGCAGATTCTTTATCCCGCCAATAGGTCTAAATACTCTCTACTAAATACTAAATACGCACAAAAAAACCTGCTTCTTTAAAAGCAGGTTTTTTTGTGTTCACTTATCTTTTGGAGATATCTACATAAGGTCTGTAGGTTTCGCCGATATAAACTTGTCTTGGACGGCCGATTGGCTCTTTGTTGTCGCGCATTTCTTTCCATTGAGCGATCCATCCTGGAAGACGTCCCAATGCAAATAATACGGTAAACATATCCGAATTGAATCCTAATGCACGGTAGATAATACCGGAATAGAAATCCACGTTAGGGTATAATTTACGGTCGATAAAGTATTGATCGCTTAAAGCAGCTTCTTCTAAGCGTTTTGCGATATCCAATACTGGATCATTCACACCTAATTTTTCTAAAACATCGTCACATGCTTTTTTAATGATCTTAGCACGTGGGTCGAAGTTTTTGTATACACGGTGTCCAAATCCCATTAAGCGGAAAGGATCGTTTTTATCTTTTGCTTTTGCTAAATATTTGTCGGCATCACCACCATCATCTTTAATGGCTTCTAACATCTCGATAACCGCTTGATTAGCTCCACCATGTAATGGTCCCCATAGGGCATTGATACCAGCAGAGATCGAAGCATATAAGTTGGCGTTAGAAGATCCTACCATACGAACAGTAGAAGTAGAACAGTTCTGCTCGTGATCAGCATGAAGAATCAATAACTTGTGCATCGCATCGATAATCAATGGATCAAAAGTTTTCTCTTGATTCACTTCACCAAAGATCATGTTTAAGAAGTTCTCGATGTATCCAAAGTTATTCTTAGGATAAACTACCGGATGTCCTAAAGATTTCTTTTGGATCCATGAAACGATTGTAGGCATTTTAGCCAATAAATTGATAATCGTTTTGTTTTCTTCCTCTTCGGTTTGATTTGGATTTAAGGATTCTGGATAGAAGGATGACAATACACCAACTAAACAAGAAAGCTGACCCATTGGATGTGATTTGGACGGAAAACCAGTAAAGAAATTCTTCATGTCTTCGTGGATCATCATCTGGGCACGGATATCTGCACGGAATTTCTCTAGGACCTCTTTAGTCGGTAAATCACCATAGATTAATAAATAAGCAACTTCTAAAAAGGTAGATTTTTCCGCTAATTCTTCGATCGCATAACCTCGGTAGGTCAATACGCCCTTTTCACCATCAAGGAAAGTAATCGCACTCTTTGTCGATCCTGTATTCTTGAAGCCAGGGTCCAATGTAATATATCCAGATTGGTCTCTTAATTTCGAAATATCTAGGGCTTTCTCATTCTCTGTCCCTGTGATAACAGGCATCTCAAAGGTAGATCCATTTAAGTTAATAGATGCAGTTTCAGACATAATAAAATTTCTAGTATTAAATGTTTTATAACAAACTCGTATTCTACAAATGTATAAAATTGATTTCTATTTTCAGATGCTAATTCCGAATAAAAATAACACGGAATCGTCATTTTAAGACAGTTTTAATCCCCATTTTATACTTTAAACGTTTAGACAAGGACTTATCCTATTTTTGCACTTATTAAACCTATTTTTTTACTAAACCACACATGTTTAGTCTGTTAATTCTTCCTTATTATTAAAAAAATGTTAAATAATATGATATATCTACGAAAGTATCGTAAATTAGTGAAAAGAAAGTAGCGCTATGGAAAAATTAACAATTCAGGAAGAGGAGGCTATGCTCTCCATTTGGCAATTAAACGGTGGTTTTATCCGTGAAATATTGGATAATATCAAAGGCTCTGAAATGCCTTATACCACTTTGGCATCAACGATTCGCAACTTGGAACGTAAAGGCTATGTGAAGCCTGTAAAGTATGCCAATGCCAAACGTTATGAGCCACTAATCAGTTCTGAAGAATACAAAGCTAAATTTATGAATTCCTTTGTAGGTGATTATTTCCGCAATTCTTATAAGGAGATGGTTTCCTTCTTTGTCAAAGAAGAAAAGCTTAGTCCATCGGAATTAGAGGAGATAATGGATATGATCCAGAAAAACAAAAGCTAACACTATGGAAGCGATACTAACCTATATACTCCAAGTAAACCTCGTTATTGCTTTAGTCTTTCTAGGCTATCAATTGCTATTAAAGGGCTTGACCTTTTATAAATTAAATAGAGCCTATTTTGTTATCGGTGTGCTTTATGCCTTCGTCTATCCATTCTTGGATATCAAGGAGTGGTTTTCCAAGCAATTGGTTATTCCGACAGCAGAAGTCTTAACCTATCTGCCTTTTGATTTCCAAGAGAAACAAAGCAGCATTACCCTGACTGATTTGTTGTTGATTATAGCCATGATTGGAGCAGTTATCTTTGCCGGGAAACTGATCCTTCAATTAATCAGTTTGTTTCGCATCCATTGGTATTCAAAGCCGGCCCAATGGCGCAATTTTTTATTCCGAAACGTGATATTTCCTATCACGCCCTTTTCTTTTTTCAATAAAGTCTATGTGCACCAGCAACAACATGAGGAGCTGGAGCTTAGCGATATCTTTAAACACGAATACATCCACGTGAAAGGCCAACACAGTGTAGATGTATTATTGTTTGAGTTGGTATTGATAACCTGTTGGTATAATCCTTTCGTATGGCTCATGCGCAGAGCAGTACGTCAAAACCTAGAATTCCTGACTGATCAACAGGTTCTGGATAAAGGGGTGGACCGACAGACTTATCAATATTCCCTACTGCATGTCAGCAAGCAAGGAGCGCATGTTGGTATCAGTAACCAGTTTAATTTTAAAACCCTAAAAAAGCGCATTATGATGATGAATAAGAAAAGGTCATCCAAATTGGAGTTGAGCAAGTATGCATTTATACTCCCTGTATTGATCATGGCAGGCATCACCCTTTCCGTAAACCAAGCGGAAGGTAAAATCGAAGATGCTGTCCACAACATCCAGAAAACAGATCTAACCCAACTTGTCCAAAAGGTGTCACCTATTGACTTGTCCTTGAAGGGAAGTGCTGATACAGTACGAGATAGCATTAAAATAGTCAAAACGAAAAAGACAATCGTAGTTGTCGATACTGTGGGGAACAATTCCGCCGTTAGCAATAATCATGGTCAAGCATCCGAAAAGGAAGTCAAAAGTGTTGTTATAGTAGCAACTAAAAACACTAGTTCCATTGATGAAGGTGGAAATAGGGCGTCAAGTCCCAAAGCGGAAGTAATCAAGGGGACTGGAATTTTAGTAGTCCGCGACACGATCATTAAGCCAAATGATCCAAATACGAAATCTGGTTTTTCTATAGCTGCATTTGAAGGTAAAGGCACCATTCAAAATGTCATTCTTCGTGGGCATCCGGCCAAAGGAAAACCGTTGATGCTTTTGGATGGTAAAGAGGTTGTCGATATGTCAAAAATCAACCCAAATGACATTGAAAGTGTTACAGTATTAAAGGATAAAGCGGCCACAAGTATTTATGGGGAGAAGGCTGAAGATGGTGTGGTTTTAATTGTGTCTAAAAATAAAAATACGAATGTCACGGATAAATTAGTAGAAGAGGTTGTCGTAAAAGGGTATCGAGCATCAGGAAAAAGCGATCCGATTAAGATTAATCGTAGAATCATCTATCCGGATGCGTATTCGAAATTCTTAGAAGATATGCCTAGCGTATCGGTTTATTACCTGAATGGCAAAGCTGTAAAGGCAAGTAAAATTAGCAGCTTAAGCCCTGATAAGATAAAGGAGATTGCTCATTTTCCGGACGATTCAGCTACGAAGATGTTTGGTGATGATGCAAAATTAGGTGCGATATCCGTTCTTTTAAAATAGACAATTGCTGATTTTTTCATGTCGTATTTAGTGGAAATTATGACTTATTAAACTGACGGTCTTTCCACTAAATACGAAATGTAATGGATGACTATTTCAATTCTTTAAAGATCACGGGACTATTGCCATAGAGCGGCGTAGAACCGTCCCATTTTTCAATAAATTGTTGTTGTATTAAAAGCGGAGATAGGGTAGACTGTCTCAATTCATTGGCACGGGCTTCTGCCTCGGCCTGAACGATCATCTTTTTCGCATCGGCTTCCACCACTTTTAATTCATTTTCCGCCTGCTGTGCCTTTTGAATGGCCGCATTCTTGGCGTTTATAGCTAGCGTAATAGCTTCCGGATATTGAATACCACTGGTAAGCTGTTCTAAATAAAACCCTTCTTTCTCTAAAAAGGCAATCATTTTCGATTGTACACCCTCTTCAAATTTTTCTCTTTTACTGATGATGGAGTCGGTGGTATATTTATTGAACTCTATACGATATACATCTTTGATGTGGTTTACCAATGTGTTTGATAGAATTTCCTCAATTTGCTTACGGTATTTGATGAAAATCTTTGGGGTACTTCCCGGAGAGACTCGCAAAGAAATCGTCGGGTCAACAGTAAATACAGATCCATCTTTGGCATTCACCGTAAACTTATCGTAGTTAGCAGTCTGTACATAGGTCGGGAATTCATATATGGATTCAGTAATTGGATTGTACCATACCCGTCCGGTAACCAAACTTACATCCTGAACTCCTTTGTCGGAACCATATAATTTTACCTTAATTCCTTCATATCCCGCATCGATGCGTTCGGTACAAAAGATCCATACCAATAGGGCGACGAATAGGGTCGCTCCTAAAGCAATCATGTTTTTCTTCATTTAATTGGTTTGTTAAAGATATATTCAAACAATTTATACACTACTGCTATCAGTAAGATAACCAGTATCACACCTAGGAATACCCCAATATCCGATCGCTCACTTAACAATTGAAAAGCTTCTGTCGATCCTAGAATCAACAAAAACAAGACAACAGGAATGGCAATATATGGATTGATTTTTCCCATGGGTAGTTTATTTGAATTGTTTCGAAAATATACGAAAAATTTAGCATTTTCCCCTTATGTAAAAGGAGGAAATTACCCTTAATTTCCTCCTTCAATACGTTTTTTATAGAATCTAGCCCTTTTTATTTAGTATTCAAGTTGGTCATGGTCAATTCTATTCCAATATTGATGAAACTATGCACCATTTTGACAGAATGTTCAATCAATGCTGGAAGTTCTTTTTGTTCCTCTGGGTCAAAAGGACCTAACACATAATCTACCTGCCGACCTTTTGCATAATTATCGCTTATTCCAAAACGCAACCTAGGATAGGCCTGAGATCCTAAACTGGCTTCAATAGAACGTAAGCCATTATGTCCTGCTGCCGAGCCCTTAGGTTTAATGCGTAAGGAACCAAAAGGGATTGCCAAATCATCAACGATGATTAAAACATTTTCTACAGGCACCTTTAATTCCTTCATCCAATAGTTGACAGCTTTACCGCTTAGGTTCATATAAGTCGTTGGCTTAATCACAAACACATTGTGCCCACGTTGCTTAAACTCTGTATAATAAGCATGTTTTAAGGTAGACCAAAATGTACCCGCTTGATTGGCTAACTCATCGGCAACCATAAAACCAATATTATGACGGGTATCCGCATATTCTTTGCCGATATTTCCTAATCCTACTATCAGATAATTCATGTCTGCAAAAATAGGGATTTGAAGCCATTTTGAACCATCCTTTCTCCTGAAAATCTATATTTTAATAAATCCTTCGGAACAGAATAGTTATCTGCAAGCCTTATTTTCCGAATATCTGCAATCTCATCTAAAAAAGTGACCAATGTTACTTTTTTATTCCTTAATAAAAGACAATTTTGTCTTAAATAGAAACATAACAATGAAAAAAATATTTTCGTATTCAGCAATCGCTCTAGCAGGTTTAATTATGGTATCCTGCGGTTCAGGAGATAAAAAAAGTGAAAGTACTGTAGATCACAGCAACCACAATACAGAAGCTCCAGCTATGGAGAGTGCAACTACAGAAGCTGCTCCAGCATCTGCTACTTCCAATACCGTAACTGTGGAAAGTAATGACCAGATGAAGTACAATGTCAGCGAACTAAAAGTTAAAGCTGGTGAGCCAGTAAGTTTGACATTGAAACATGTTGGTACCATGAAAAAAGAAGTGATGGGTCATAATCTGGTGATTTTAAAAACCGGAACAGATGTAGCGGCCTTCACCGAATTGGCACTTAAAGCAAAAGACAGTGAATACATTCCAACCTCTCAAGATATTATTGCACACACCAAATTAATCGGTGGAGGAGAAGAGGATAAGATTGAATTTACATTAGAGCCAGGTACCTACGATTTCATCTGTACATTCCCTGGTCACTCTGGTATTATGAAGGGTAAGATCATTGCTGAATAAAGTAGGCTTTTTGCCGCAACATGGGTAATGAATTAAGGATAAGATTTAAGAATAAAGATTATGGAAACGTTAGAAAAGATTAAGATTGGCGATGTGGTTGCGAAGAACTTCAAGACTGCCGCTGTATTCTCTAAATATGGATTGGATTTTTGTTGTGGTGGTCAACGAAGCATCGAAGATGCTGCAGCAAAGAAGAACATTAAACTGGAGCCTTTGCTCATCGAATTGAATCAAGTGCTTAATGAGCCATCTTCTGAGCAGATTGATTTCAACTCATGGCCATCGGATCTTCTGGTTTCCTATATAGTGAAGACGCACCACCGTTATGTACGCGAGAAAACTCCAGTATTACTAGCCTACCTGAACAAAGTGGCTCGCGTGCATGGTGATCGTCATCCAGAATTACATGAAATCAATAGACTCTTTGAAGAGTCGGCTGTGGACTTAGGTCATCACTTGCAAAAGGAAGAGCAGATATTATTCCCCTTTATTGAACGTTTGGAGGAATCAAAATCAGAACAAGAGGTTCCTGCTGCTCCAGCTTTTGGTACCGTGAAGAACCCGATCCAGATGATGCTTCATGAACATGAAGCGGAAGGTGATCGCTTCGAAAAAATAAGAGAACTAACCTCGAATTATACTGTACCTGCTGATGGCTGTAGTACCTATAAAGTAGCCTTTGAAATGTTGGAAGATTTTGAAAACGATCTGCACAAGCATATTCACCTGGAAAACAATATTCTGTTTCCAAAATCCATTAAACTGGAAGAAACCCTGAATAATTAAGTTCCAGTCCTGCTGTACAGTGCAGGGATTTACAACGATCAACGTTGAACATTTGTTTATATATTCTAATCGAGATGCAGGCGTCGGGAGATGTCTGCATTTTTTATTGGAATCTTTAGAAGAAAGCACAAAAAAAGAGGTATTGCTAACAATACCTCTTTTAATCTTTGGGTTAGAATTCCACTTTTGGAAAGTTTGCACTTTCCTAGAAGCTGATCTATCCTTATTTTTTACCGCCTTTAGCTGCTTTCGCTGCTTCTTGCTCTGCTTGACGTAATGCACGAGACATAACTACAGAAACGATCGTATCATCGCTGTTGTTCAATACTGTTGCATTCTCTAAGCTTACTTGTCTTACACGGTAAGATTTACCAACTTCTAGACCTTCCATCGGAATTTCGATTTCTTGAGGTAAGTTGTTAGGTAAAGCTTTAACACGAAGCTTACGTAATTTCTGAACTAGTTTACCCCCCATTTTAACACCTGGAGAAGTACCTACTAAAGCTACTGGAATGTTTACAGAAACTTCTTTGTCATCAAATAACTCCAAGAAGTCAACGTGTGTAACTACGTCAGTTAATGGGTGGAATTGAGCTTCTTGAACGATAGCTTTTGCTTTTTTGCCATCGATTTCCAATTCTACGAAAATCACTTCTGGAGTGTATAGAACTGGTTTCAAATCAGCTGCGGATACCGAAAAATGCGTTTGCTCTTTACCTCCGTAAAGAACTGCAGGAACTTGTCCTTCGTAGCGCAATTCCTTCGATTCTCTTTTCCCTACGTTCTGTCTTGCAGAACCGCTAATAGCAATTGATTTCATTGTTTATGAATTTTAAAAATATGAGGTGCAAAGATATTGATTTGTTTTAATTAATTGAAGGATTTTTTGTAAATAATGTTTCCCCTTAATTCCTATCCCTCAGCTATTTCCTTAATTTCATACCCCAACCATAGTTTAAACCTTAAACGAAACAGAAATTACGCTATTTCATTGTTATACGATAATGTTGAATTTATAGCAAAGTCAAGTGGAAAAGTCACCAACAAACTAGTGTCACAATCTGAAACCCATGTAATACTTGAATCCCTTTCCAAATATATTCTGTGTGAAGTAAAGATTTGGCTTTATACTGACTAAATATTGACTACATATTGCTTCGAGACTCTAAGGGAATTTCTAAGGATCTGATAGGGATCTTGTTCGGATCTCGTTCGGTCGGAACCGAACGAGATCCGAACAAGATCCGAACAAGTTCCGAAGGAGATCCGAATAAGAGTCAAAGAAAACCCTTGTAAGAGACTATGAGACTACTGACAAAAGACATCAGAAATAGATGGGAGATAGGAGACCGCTACGCTATTAGATGTGAGGCAATAGGTGGTTTGATAACAGACGATAGGCACCAGATTTTAGACCTATTGGCGGGTTGGAATTTGTTGAATTATGAATAACGGTCGAAGCATGCTTCGACCCTACAGTTTTGGAAAGAATTGCCAATATTTTCACAATTGTTTGTAGGGTCGATGCATGCATCGACCGCCATACACCTAACTACATCAACCTACATTAAAGATGCAGAAACTCCAAACTATAAGGTTAACTTTTTTGAGATATTGATAAAAGAACGCAAAGAATAAAACAATAAGATAACTCCTTGATTTTATTATTCAATAAGAACTTGTTTCCTAACAACCATTCATAAAAAAAGCCATCTAGTTAAGATGGCTTTTAAGGTTAAGAAATAACCTAAAATATTATTTTACATCAAATAAGTCGGAGATCGATCCGTGCTCATTGACGTTTTTAATAGCACTAGCGAATAAATCAGCAGTAGAAAGCACTTTGATTTTTGTCGATTGTGCTGCTTTTTCCGGGTTTAACTGAATAGTATCTGTAACGATCATTTCAGATAATACAGAGTTTTCAATGGTTTCATAGGCTTTACCAGAAAGTACCGCATGCGTACATACTGCACGAACAGACTTAGCACCATTTTCCATGATAAGGGCAGCAGCTTTAGAAAGCGTACCTGCAGTATCACAGATATCATCGATTAATACAACATCCTGTCCAGTAACATCACCAATGATGGACATGGATTCGATTTCATTAGCACGCTTTCTACGTTTATCACAGATCACAACTTCCGCATTGAAGAATTTTGCGAAGGTACGAGCGCGGTAAGAACCACCCATATCTGGAGAAGCAATCATTAAGTTCTCTAATTTCAAAGATTTGATGTAAGGAACGAAAATGATAGCACCGTCTAAGTGATCAACCGGGATATCGAAGAAACCTTGGATTTGAGCAGCGTGTAAATCCATGGTCATGATACGGTGTGCGCCAGCTGCAGTAATTAAATTAGCGATTAGTTTCGCGCCAATTGCAACACGTGGTTTATCCTTACGATCTTGACGTGCAAAACCGAAGTAAGGAACAACAGCTGTAATATAGTGTGCTGAAGCACGTTTTGCAGCATCGATCATCAATAATAGCTCCAACAAGTTGTCGGTAGGTTGATTGGTCGATTGAATAATGAAAACGTCACTTCCACGAACAGACTCGTTGTAGAATGGTTGAATTTCGCCATCGGAGAATTTAGACAAGGTCTTATCGCCAAGTGGCTTTCCGTAAGACTTAGAGATTTTTTCAGCAAGTTCTTGAGTTCCAGAACCTGCGAATAATTTTACGGTGTTGAATTGCAAAGGCATGGTGAAATGATTTATTTGGAGTTTTTGTTTTGATATTGTTTCCTGTCCTTAATCATGTGTTAACGCGATTAGCTCTGTTAACTAATTGTAGCCGCAAAGTTATGTAAATGTTTTAAAATTTAAAATTACTTTGCTGAACCGTAGTTCTTTAATTTGAATTCCGCTTTGAAGTGCTCATTTCTTTAATTCTTCTTAACAAAATGATAACCTTAAATTCTTATTCTTCTCCTTAAATTTGATTTCGTAAAGGTGTCATGGTTTTTTAATTTCTATATCGTCATGAAAATTCCGATGTCAGAATTTATACCTCATCAAGACTATGTATATACCTAGCTAAATTAATAAACGGTTGATTGTCAAGGCAAATTATTGATGGGATATCTTTTTAAGCTGATAATAATCAGTTAGTTGTGGTAGGTGATTGTGTTAAAAATTAATTGACGTTTAAATTCGGAATAATGCGAGGGATCAATGCTATTAAACATGCGGAATTAATTCGATTAATACAGGAGGTTGAAGCAATTTATATAGATCATGATGTCAAAGATGACCTGGAGAAACTGAAGCTACAACATCAAAATATTTTAGAATTATTTCAAGAGTACCAAAGAACCTTAATTCGAGTTGAGGATCTTATACAACAATATCAAAGCTGTGCTCACAATATCCGGAAGAATTGCGTATCACAACCTATCCGAAAACTCCGTCTCGATCAGCATGATCCTGAACAACATCGAAAACTCATCCAAGGAATAAATGCTTCATCCATGAAATAAACGAATAAAGGTTCCTTATGAGCTTTTGTTTTAATTCAATAAAAATTGTTTGAATTTTTCTCCTTGTTACAATTCCTTATAATCCCTCTCATGCTAAATGAAAACAAAAAATATAATTTATTTCTTTTGTTTATTGTAAAATGTCTTTACGATTAAAATATTATCTCTTGAATATCGTGTAAGTATTCTAATATCCATAAAAATTATTTTCTGTCTACAAAATTAGCTTGGGAATAGATGTGATTCCTATTCGTTTTTTTGATCATAATGTTGCTGTAGATGGCAATGAGTGAATTTTTTGTACAATTGTGTTGTCTATTTTATGATAACCAATAGATAAGCTAACACAGTATTATTCACAAAAAGTCAAACAAATGAAAAGAAGATTTTTACTTACTTTTTTCGGGGTGGCATTGTATGCATCCTGTTTGATGGCACAGCAAAAAGCGGTAACTGGAAAGGTTACTTCCGCCAATGGGGAAGTTCTTTCGAATGTTACGGTAATGGTTAAGGGGACCAATCGGGTTGTTCAAACGAATGCCGATGGTTCGTTTAGCATTCAAGCTGCGCCAGGCGAAACATTAATTTTTCGCCTGCTTGGTTCTGGGGAGAAGGACCAAGTGGTAGGTACAGGCAATGTCTACAACATTGTACTGCAAACTACCGATGAGAAGATTGATGAAGTCGTTGTCACCGCGATGGGAATCAAGCAACAGGCCAGAAGTCTGGGCTATGCCGCTCAGAATGTGAGCTCCAAAGAGATCACAGAAAGTAATCAGCCCAATTTAGTGAATACCTTACAGGGTAAGGTAGCAGGGGTTCAGGTTACGAATTCCGGGGGTTCGCCAGGGGCATCATCTAACATCTTAATTCGTGGAGGAAGTTCGTTGAGTTTAGAGAACCAACCCTTGATTGTTGTTGATGGTATTCCTATCGACAATACAACACCGGTATCTCAAGGGGGATTAACTGCAGGAACTGCACCGGCATCAAACCGCGGGATTGATATCAATCCGGAGGATATTGCCAGCATGTCTGTCTTGAAAGGTCCAGCAGCAGCTGCCTTATATGGATTGCGCGCAGGAAGTGGGGTTATTATCATCACCACTAAAAAGGGTGCTGGAAAAGGTAGAGTAACTTATGGCAATACCTTTTCCTTTGATAATGCCAATAAATTACCTGAATTGCAGTCTAAATTTAAGCAAGGGCGCTTGGGCGTATATGAGGACAATAGTTATCAATCATGGGGACCTGAATTTTCGAGTAATGAAACCATTTATGATAACTTAGGTCAATTCTTTCAAACGGGATTTGGTCAAAATCATGATGTATCCTTTAGTGGAGGATCAGATAGGACCACCTTTTACGCATCAGGGAATCTCCTTCAACAAGAGGGTATAGCGAAGAATACCGAATTTGGACGTCGTTCTTTTCGCATGAATGCCGATCATAAAGTTTTCGATAACCTTAAGATCGGAGCTAACATGACCTATATGAATACGGCAAGGACCTATTTCCCGCAAGGTTCTGAAAATGGTGTCATGGGTGCAATTTATTGGCCAAAGAATCTGGATATGACCAATTACCTCAATGACAATGGAACACAATTGGTTATTTCTGAAGGTTCTGAAACGGCAATTGATAACCCCTATTGGACCATCAACAAAAAACCAATCACTAGTAAGGTGAATAGAGCCATCGTTGTTGGTGATATTTCCTATGACCCAGTAGAATGGTTAAACCTGACTTATCGCTTAGGAACGGATTTCTATGGGGATACCTTCCAGAGTTTAACCACACCGACTTCGATTACAGGTTTGACAGGATATTTAGCAACTGCAAAGACACAGAACCAAATTACGACGTCGACCTTCTTGGCTTCGGCGAAGAAATCAGCTGGTGATTTTAATTTCTCCCTACTTTTGGGGAATAACCTAGAGTCTTCTTTCCGAGAAACAGAGACAGCAACAGCACGTAATTTCGTTGATCCGGACTTTGTGGGTATTAACAATACCGCGCCTAAGGATCGTACAGTTGCCAATACCATTACGAGAAGAAGAATATTTGGTGTATTTGGTGATTTTACCGCAGATTGGAAAAACATCGTGTTCCTAAATTTCAAAGCTAGAAATGACTGGTCCTCTACACTTCCAAAAGCGAACAATTCTTTCTTTTATCCAGCGATCAGTACCTCAGTGGTGTTGACTGACTTAATGAAGGAATTGTCAGGGAATGAGGATACAGGATTCTTAAGTTATGGTAAAATACGTGCAGCCTGGGCACAGGTTGGTAAGGATGCACCAGCTCACCGTTTGCAGACTACCTTGGGAACTTATATTAACGACTTCACCATTAATCCTCGTGGTTTTATTGTCAATATGAATGATTTCTATGGTAACCCGGTTTTGAAGCCACAATTTGACAACTCATGGGAAGTAGGAGCAGACCTTCGCTTCCTAAATAGTCGAATAGGTTTAGATGTAACTTGGTATAAAAACGGTTCATCAGATCAAATTCTAGCGACACGTACGCCTCCATCATCTGGATCTTTCTTGGCCTTCCTGAATGGAGGTAGTATTGAAAACAAAGGGTTTGAAGGTATATTAAATGTTCAGCCTGTGAAGAAGCAAGATTTCTCATGGACATTTGATGTGAATTTCTCCACTAATAAATCGAAGGTTATTAGTTTACCAGGGTTCTTGGATCGGGTTGAACTATCCGATGCATGGGTAAAAGGAGATGCAGCACAAGGAGCAGCATTTTTGAATTCAACGCTATTTGGTATTAATGGTCGTGTGTGGAAAACAAACGATAAAGGGGAGTACCTATTGGATAACAATGGTAACCCGCAAGTAGCTGCTAATTTGGAAATGATTGGTGATCGTAATCCAGACTGGATTGGCGGTATTACTAATAACTTCCAATATAAAAACTTAGGCTTATCCTTTATGTGGGATGTTCGTCAAGGGGGAGATGTATTCAATGCAACTGCCTATACTTTGGTGCTGTCTGGTTTAAGTCCAATGACTTTAGACCGTGGTACAGCAGTTATACCAGGGGTAATCGAGTCTTCCGGTGCTGTTAATGATAAAGCTATTCCAATGGGACAGGATTATTACCAAACTAAGTTTGCCAATAATTCTAGAAACTTTGTGGAAGATGGAAGTTGGATTCGCCTGCGCTATGTGAGTCTGTCTTATAAGGCACCAGCGTCATTTACGGAGCGATTGAGGTTGTCCAATCTGCAATTCACATTGACCGGTCGTAACTTGTTGTTATTTACAGATTATTCAGGTGTCGATCCAGAGGTTTCAGGGTCAGGAGCAGGTGTTGGTGGTTCAGGATCCTTTGGTTTTGATAACCTAGGTGTACCAGCCACTCGCGGATTTGATTTAGGTTTAAAATTTTCATTTTAAGAGCCATGAAAAAGATTATAAGAAACAGTATATATACAGCACTAGCGGTTGCAGGGCTTAGCATGAGCTCATGTGACAAGTTTTTAGATGTTAATGATGATCCAAACAATCCTTCTAAGGTGGAAGCAGCGAGCCGTATTGCAGGTGCTATTTCAACGACTAGTGGTGCTGCACAATGGCGTGCTACTCGTGAGCTCGCCGGAGTCATGCAATATGGTGGATTGCAAACTGCCTCTTCTGGAGGTTATGCAGCTGCCAATTGGCGATTTACAGCTAGTTATTTCGCTTGGCAAAATGCCTATGTGATCACAATGCCCAATGCGGTAGATTTGATCGTATTAGGCGAAGAGGAGGGAAACCCACATTTTGTTGGTGTAGGTAAGACTTTATTGGCATTAAACTTTGGGTTATTAACAGCGCAATATGGCGATATTGTGGTTGATGATTTTTACGATGGAAAAGGGATGATTTCCCTAGTGCCAAAGTTCAATACGCAAAAGGAGGTGTATGAACGCCTTCAAAGTATGTTAGATGAAGCCATAGCTGCATTTGAGCGCACGGACAATAAACGTGATCTAAATGTTAAGAATGGTGATATCCTATATCAGGGAGATGTTGCCAAGTGGAAGAAGTTTGCTTGGGCATTAAAGGCTCGGTATTATAACCATTTAAGTAAAAAGACAGGTTTATATGATGCAGATAAAGTAATCACGGCTTGTCAAAATGCTTTTAATGGTGATGGAATGGATGCAGAGTTCCCATACCTTGCAGATGGCTTATTAGTAGATCAAAACCCTTGGTCAAGTTGGGGAGGATTTGAATCACTTACTAATCCACGTTATTTCGCTTGGACACAGTTCTTTGTGAATATGTTGACTTCCTTTCCGGTGACCAACAACCTATATGAGGATCCTAGGATTTCAAAAATCATGAAACCAGCGGAATCTGATGGTCAATATAGAGGGCCAGGTTCAGGGGCATTCATTAGCAATGGACAAGGTGTTTTAGCCAATGGAAGTCCTGGAGATGCAACGAAAACTAAACCGGAGGATTATGGTCGTTTTAGTAAAAGTGGTTTTTACACCAATACTACTTCTCCATTTGGTTTTATCACGTATTCTGAAGTGAAATTGATCGAAGCTGAAGCGCGTTTAAGAAAAGGTGATAAGCCGGGAGCATTAGCCGCTTATGAAGAAGGGGTGAAATCGAATATGCGTAAATTGGGCGTTACAGGTGCAGACATCAATGCATATTGGGCAGCTCAGGTAGCCGATAATTTATCAGGACACTTTGATCAGTTAAAGACAGGACTTTCACATATCATGCGTCAGAAACATATTTCGCTATGTCTAAATCCAGAGACATGGATGGACATGCGTAGAATGGACTACAGCGCAGATATCTATGGTCCAAGTCTTAAAAGACCAGCAAACTTGAATACTACGATTTTTGATCCAGCGAACAACAGTCAATGGATTCA
The DNA here is from genome assembly GCF_039536825.1 of Sphingobacterium kyonggiense. NCBI lineage: Bacteria > Pseudomonadati > Bacteroidota > Sphingobacteriia > Sphingobacteriales > Sphingobacteriaceae > Sphingobacterium > Sphingobacterium kyonggiense. Next base: position 41,659 of record NZ_BAAAZI010000010.1, on the reverse strand, counting down.
AGCAATGGTCTATGAAACAAATGAACAAAATAGAAATCCTGAAGCTGTAGGTGATAATACCGAGAAGTATAGGTTACTAACACCGCTGTGGATACATAAGCCGGAGTAGTAGTATTTAGTAATTAGTATTTAGTAGTTAGACGTAATTTGGCTAAGATTTAAAGCTTGTAAAGATAGGGAAGTGTGTATAACTGCTTTATAATAAGCGGTATGTTGCTGAAATTTAAAAGTCTTAATATGGCGCCATAGGTCTAACTACTAAGTACTTTACACTAAGTCGTATTAAGTTTTAAAGGATTTAATATTGCGCCATAGGTCTAACTACTAAATACTCTATACTAAATACTACAAAAAAAGCTCAGCAAATTATTTGCTGAGCTTTTTTTATGTTGCCCGACCAGGATTCGAACCTAGACAAACAGAACCAAAATCTGTCGTACTACCATTATACTATCGGGCAATCTTTCAATGATGTCTGGGGCGTTCCCCCTTTTGACGATGCAAATATACGTCGTCTTTTGGTTTATGCAAATAAAATATGGGTAATTTTTTTAGATATGCTGATTTTCAAGTGGATATTTTTTGCTTTTAAGGCTCATTAAGGGCAATTGAAGAGTAAAAACGGATTAAAGGTAGATTAAATTCTAAAGTAATTACCCAATTATTCATAGGAATCCTTATTTTCGAGCAGAAATATTAGATAACCTTCTGTTACAAGTATGAACTATAACAAGATTAATAACCTGTTGGGTTGGGCCTGTGGTATTATAGCAACCATCGTTTATCTCCTGACATTAGAAAAAACAACGAGCTGGTGGGATACAGGTGAGTTTATTGCTTCGGCTTATAAAATGCAAATTGTGCACCAACCGGGTGCTCCATTGTTCCTGATGCTACAAAATGTTTTCTCCAATTTAGCCATGGGTGATCATACCAAAATAGCTTATTGGATGAACGTAGGATCGGCCGTGTGTAGTGGATTAACAATTACCTTTTTATTTTGGACCATCTCCGCCTTGGCGAAGAAGGTATATGGACGAATTGTAAATAATGAAGGTCTTTCTAATACAGCAACCATCAATATTATGGGTGCAGCTGCAGTTGGAGCATTAGCTTATACTTTTTCAGATACATTTTGGTTTTCTGCTGTAGAATCTGAAGTTTATGCCATGTCTTCTTTATGTACAGCCGTGGTATTCTGGGCGATATTGAAATGGGATGCACATGCGGATGAACCTCATGCCAATAAATGGTTGGTGTTAATCGCCTACGTCATGGGACTTTCCATTGGTGTCCATTTATTGAACTTATTGGCTATTCCAGCATTAGCATTAGTAATCTATTTCCGCAAGTCTAATAAAGTAACAACCGCCGGTGTGTTCAAAACATTACTGTTAGGTGTGGTTGTTTTAGGCTTTGTTCTTTGGGGTATCATTCAATACTTGATTAAATTCGCCGCGCATTTCGATCGCTTATTTGTAAACTCTTTAGGTTTTGGGTTTGGATCAGGTGTTGCTTTCTTTGCACTTTTGGTATTAGGCGTTTTAGTTTGGGGTATTTGGTACTCACATAAGAAGGTGAAACCAGTGATGAACATTGCGTTCATAAGTGTTGCTTTCATCATTTTAGGTTATAGTTCTTTCTCGATGATTTTAATTCGTGCAAAGGCTAACCCGACTTTAAATAACTCGGATCCTGATAATGCATTTTCATTCTTAAGTTACCTGAACCGTGAGCAGTACGGTGATGAGCCTTTGTTTAAAGGACGTTACTTTGATGCAAAGCCTACGGATATGTTCGAGACCGGAAAAGTGTACCGTAAGGATGCAGACCGTTATAATGTTGCTAGAAAGAAATATGATTATACATTTGATAAAACGACTTTATTCCCTCGTATTTATTCCGAGAAACATGAGTCATTTTATCGCGACTATTTAAAACTTCCTCCGGGAACTTCGCCTACGATGGCTGATAACTTGAAGTTCTTCTTTGGTTACCAAATTGGCCATATGTATAGCCGATACTTTATGTGGAACTTTGTTGGAAGACAAAATGATTCACAAGGTCAAGGTTCTTTAGTAGAAGGGAACTGGATTTCAGGAATCAAACCAATCGATAATTTATTAGTAGGTGGACAATATGCATTACCGGATTCTGAAAAAGAGAATGCTGGTCGAAATACTTATTTCTTCTTGCCTTTGATATTAGGTATCCTTGGTGCTGTATGGCACTTTAAAAAGGATCAGAAGGATGCTACAGTGGTGGCATTGTTATTCTTCTTCACCGGATTGGCGATTGTAATCTACTTAAACCAAACACCAATGCAACCCCGTGAGCGTGATTACGCATTTGCAGGATCATTCTATGCTTTCTGTATTTGGGTTGGTATGGGTGCTTTATGGATTGCTGATTTCTTAAGTAAGAAAATCAATGCCAAGAATGCTGCTTTAGCAGGTACAGGTATTTCACTTCTTTGTGGACCGGTATTATTAGCTAGTCAAAACTGGGATGATCATGACCGTTCGGAGAAATTCTTAGCACGTGATATGGCTAAGAATTATCTAGAGTCATGTGCTCCAAATGCGATCCTATTTACATACGGTGATAATGATACTTATCCGCTATGGTATGTTCAAGAAGTAGAAGGTTACCGTACGGATGTTCGTGTGGTGAACTTAAGCTTATTGAGCTCTGATTGGTATATGAAACAAATGATGCAGAAAGTAAATAATGCCGATGCATTACCAATTAATATTGATCCAGAGTTGATTAAGGATGGTGTTCGTGATGTAATTTATTACCACGATTTACAACTTCCAGGACATATTGATATTCAAGATTTGATGGGTTTGATGTTATCCGATGATCCTCAAGCAAAGATTCCTTTGCAAAGTGGGGAATCAGCAAACTTCCTACCTACTAAGAATATGCAATACAAGGTAGATAGACAAGCTGTTCTTGCGAATAAAGTTGTTCCAAAAGAATGGGAAGATGCGATCGTAGATACCATGCAATGGACTTATGGTGGTAACATTGTCAGTCGTGCGGATCTTTCCATTATGGCTATTTTAGCAAATAACAATTGGAAGCGTCCTGTTTACTTCACGACAACTACACCTGAAGAGAACTATATTGGTTTAGATAAATATTTGGTGTCAGAAGGTTTTGCCCTTCGCCTAATGCCAGTGGCTATTCCTTCGGAAGGTGATGTGAATACACCAATCGCTGATGTGGAAGGTACCTACAATAATATTATGAACAAATTTACATGGGGTAATATTGCACATGCTAAATATTTGGATCCAGATTCTTACCGCTACATCAGTATGTATGCTGGAAGTATTTTTGGGGAAACTGCACAAGGTTTAATTGGTATTGGTAAGTCTGCTGAAGCTAAGAAATTAGTAAATAATGCTTACGAAAACTTGCCTAAGCGTACCTATTTAATGTCGGAAGTATATGGTTACTCGAGCTTAATCGATGCGATGTACAAGACAGGTGAGAATACGAAAGCAAATGAGATTGTGAAGCGCAACTTGAAGTTTGTTCGTGAAAACATGGCTTACTACATGGCTGTTGCCGAGACCAAGCCAAATCTGGAAAGTCGTAACATGCGTTTCGCGATGGCATCCTTACAGAACTATCAACGCATCTTAACAGATGCGAATCAGAAGGATCTGTTAGCAGAAACAAATCAAATCTTCAATTCCTATAAAGGATTATTTGAAGGAGGAAATTAAAAATATAATTTAAAACAAGAAGAGCTACAACATTGTAGCTCTTCTTGTTTAGTAGAAATTAGCGCAAAAGGTGAGGTAATTTCAAGCTTAAGAAGTCCAAGTATTGGGGGAAAGGATTACGATTTTTGGAAAAAATGCCTTAAGTTTGCCTAAATAAATCCTTAGATGAAACAATCGATATTATTAGATGGTCCTAAGTTTCAGATAACACTGAAGCGATTGTCTCAGCAATTAATTGAAAATCATGGTGATTTCAGCAATGCCGTTATCATTGGTATTCAACCTCGAGGGACCTATTTAGCAGAACGTTTAGTAGAAGAGATCAAATCCATGACCGGGGTAGATGTACCTAAAGGTATTTTGGATATTACTTTTTATCGCGATGATTTCCGGATGAAAGGAGCTAGCCCTTTGGCAGCGAACAGTACGGTAATCGACTTTATCATTGAGGGCAAAGATGTGATCCTAGTGGATGATGTTCTATGGACAGGAAGGACAATCCGTTCTGCTATGGATGCTATCCAAGCATTTGGGCGTCCAAACCTCATCGAGTTGATGGTCTTAGTGGACCGTCGATTCTCTAGACAGATTCCTATTCAACCGGATTATATCGGTATTCAAGTCGATTCCATCGATTCCCAAAAGGTTATCGTCAGTTGGAAAGAAGTGGATGATCAAGACAGTATTGTTTTGATTACCGAGAAAAAATAATGATTATATTTTGTTTAACACATGTCAGCATCTGAACAACTTAGTACCCGTCATTTATTAGGCATAAAAGATTTAAATAGCAACGATATCCAATTGATCTTGGATACTGCAGCTAATTTTAAAGAGGTCCTTAATAGACCGATCAAGAAAGTGCCTTCCCTTCGGGATATTACCATTGCCAACGTTTTCTTTGAAAATTCTACCCGAACCAGACTTTCTTTTGAATTAGCCGAGAAGCGTCTGTCTGCCGATATCGTTAATTTTGCAGCATCTTCTTCATCAGTAAGTAAGGGAGAGACCTTAATTGACACGGTAAACAACATCTTAGCCATGAAAGTGGATATGATCGTTATGCGACATCCTTATGCTGGCGCAGGTGTTTTCTTGAGCCGTCATGTCGATGCGCAAATTGTCAATGCGGGTGATGGAGCGCATGAGCACCCTACGCAAGCCTTGTTGGACTCTTTCTCCATTCGTGAAAGATTGGGTGATGTAGCTGGAAAAAAGGTGGCCATTATTGGTGATATCTTGCACTCTCGTGTTGCCTTATCCAATATCCTGTGTTTGCAAAAACAAGGAGCAGAGGTGATGGTTTGTGGACCAACAACCTTGATTCCAAAATACATTGCTTCCCTAGGAGTGAAGATTGAACATGATTTGATGAAGGCTTTAAATTGGTGTGATGTAGCAAATATGCTTCGTATTCAATTGGAGCGTCAGGATATCGCATATTTCCCTTCTCTACGAGAATATTCCATGTTATATGGATTGAATAAGCAGATCTTAGATTCCTTGGATAAGGAAATTGTGATCATGCACCCAGGGCCGATAAATCGTGGAGTGGAAATTACATCGGATGTGGCGGATAGTGATCATTCCATTATCTTAGATCAGGTGGAAAATGGAGTAGCTGTGAGAATGGCTGTTTTATATCTCCTAGCTGGACAAAGAGGATAAAAATGAATAAAATATCATAAAGAAAACGAGATTGCTAAAAACAGTCTCGTTTTCTGCTTATATGGATTCGTGTAAGAGTTTTCTAGAGGAAGATACGAGGACGATAATAATTGCGTTTTAGAATCGGAAATTTTTGATTTTAAATTCAGCGAATCAGTCTTAGGAGTACATACTGTTAAATTACGTTAAAAACAGGTGGTTATTAACAGGTGTTAACAACTTTTGCGGAAAACATTGAAGTTATCCATTAATTTCGTAAGTTGAAGTAAGTAGTGTTCTATTCCCAAAAAATGGGGTATGCACATATCATAGAAGAGCAATCAATAAAAGGAGTATTCGATCGTATGTATAAAAAAATTTACCAGGTAGGTGTGGCGATGAGCTTATTGAGTACACCAGCATTGGCACAACATTCAGCTTGGCAGGAGGTAAATAAAGCTTATAAAGAGGGCTTAGAATTATTTGAAAGAGGGAAGTTTAGTTCTGCATCTAAGCAGTTTGATTTAGCAGAGCAAATCCGTACCAAATCGACCTTGCAACTGGATGAGACTGAAGAGTTAAGTTTATTAAAGGAGAATGTACGTTATTATCAGGCGGTTTGTGCGATTGAGTTAGGTGAATCTGATGCAGAAAATCAGTTTCTGAAATTTATACGTGATTATCCGGCAAGTGCCAATTCTAAAGCAGCTTATTTTCAGATTGGAAAATCTTATTATGCAAAAAAGGATTATCCAAAAGCGATTGAATGGTTTGAGAAAATTGACAGCAAGAACCTAGCAGGTGCAGAGAACTTAGAATACCGTTTTAAGTTAGCATATGCTAAATTCATGACTGGTGATTATGAAGCCTCAAAGCCAGTATTTACAGAGCTTAAGGATCAACGTAGTCCTTATCAGGAAGCTTCCATTTACTATTATGCTTACTTAAGTTACTTAGATCAAGAGTACAAGACAGCTTTGAATGAGTTTGAACGCCTAGAAGGTTCAAAAACTTATGAAAACAGTTACCCATATTACATCACCGCGCTTTATTTCTTAGATAAGCGTTATGACGATGTTCTTAACTATGCACTTCCGAAATTAGCATCTACAAAACAAGAGAGCGAAACGGATATGTTCCGCATTGTTGCAGCTACATATTTCATCAAAGGGGATTTAAATAAATCGAAAGAATATTACGATAAATTCCAAGCACAAGACCAAGGAAAGACACAAAATAACCAAGATAGCTACCAAATTGGTTATATCAACTATAAGTTAGGTAACTACGAAAAGGCTATTGAGGAATTCAGTAAACTGGAAGAACCAGATGCTTATTATCAAAGTGCGATGATTAGCTTAGGGGATGCTTATTTGAAAACGGGCAACAAACAAGGTGCTCGTAATGCGTTCTTTAAGGCTTCTAAATTGGAGTTTGATCCAGAATTAAAAGAAGAAGGTTTATTCAATTACGCTAAATTATCTTACGATTTAGAATTTCACCAAGTTGCATTGGATGCGGTACAGGAATATATCAAGACTTATCCGCGTACGAAACGTAATGAAGAAGCGAAGACTTTACTAGCTGAGGTATTATTAAGCACCAAGAACTACCGTGCTGCGGTGGATGTATTGGAAGACTTAAAGAATCGTGGTAAAGAGGCAAATGCAGCTTACCAAAAGGTAACTTATTACCGAGGATTGGAATATTATAATGAACGTGCATTTGAGAATGCGATCTCTATGTTTATGCGTTCAGAAAGTAATCGTTATGATGAGGAAATCTATGCCTTATCCGTTTACTGGAAAGCAGAGGCAATGTACGAGGTTCGAAAGTTCAAAGAGGCTGTTGCTAACTTTAACAAGTTCTTAGCTTTACCTGCAGCTCGTAAAACAGATGTTTACAACTATGCGAACTATGCTTTAGCTTATGCAGCATTCCGTAATGACAATTACAGTACTTCTGCCAATTACTTCGAGCGTTTCTTAGCTGGTGGTGGTTCAGAAGGTATTGATTTGAATACGCGTAATGATGCTATGGCACGTGCAGCGGATTCCTATTTAGCAATTAAGAATTACAGTAAGGCAGCAAACTATTACGATAGATTAATTGCTTCTGGTGCGCAGAGTCAAGATTATGCGCTATTCCAAAAGGGTATCCTATTAGGGTTACAAGGTGATAACAATGGTAAAGTCGCTACTTTGCAATCGGTAATGGTGAAATATCCGAAATCGAACTATGCAGATGATGTGGCGTTTGAAGTACCTTATACCTATTTCTTAATGGGGCAACATGATCAAGCGATTGCCGGATTACAGAAAATGGTGGAGCAATACCCACGAAGTTCCTATGTGCCTAGAGCATTGGTGACTATTGGTTTGGTTCAATACAATAAAGATGAGAATGATGCTGCTTTGAAAACATTCCAACGTGTGGTTAATCAATATCCAACAACAGACGAAGCAAAACAAGCATTAGGATCTATTGAGAATATTTATTTGGATAAAGGAGATGCTTCAGGGTATATCCGTTATGCAACTAGCACAAATATTGGTGATTTAAGTACTGCAGAGCAAGATGCACATACCTTTGCGATTGCTCGAACTTTATTTGATCGTGGAAACTGGCAAGCAACGGTAGAGGCTGTGAATGCTTACTTCGATAAATTCCCTAAACCAATTCAAGAAAAACACGCTCGTTTTATCCGTGCAGAGAGTAATGCTAATCTAGGTAAAGACAAAGAAGCTCTTCATGATTTCAATATCATCATGAACGATTGGACTTCAGCTTATACTGAACGTACTTTAATTTCCGTTTCAAAATTGCACCTCCGCAATAAAGCTTATAACGAAGCAGTACAGGTCTTGAAAAAACTGGAATTGACTTCTGAGTACAAAGAAAACTATGGCTGGGCAATCAACAACTTGCTAGAAAGTTATTTTAATATTGGCGATTATACAGAAACCTTAACCTATGCTAATATCATTAAGAAGTATGAAAAAGCTTCTGAAGAGGATATTGCAAAAGCACACTTATACGCAGCTAAGGCTTACTTATCAACGAGTAGAGGTTCTGAGGGTATGAAAGAGTTGAACCTAGCAGCTTTGAAGTCGAAAACAGAGACTGGTGCAGAAGCACGCTATTTAGTGGCTGAACAACAAGTGAAGAATAAGAATTATGACGGAGCAATTAAGTCTGCGTTAGATATTTCCAACTCGTTCTCTTCCTATGATTATTGGGTTGCTAAAGGATTTATCTTGATGGCACAAGCATACGAAGGTAAGGGCGATAAGTTCCAAGCGAAATCTACTTTGGAAAGTATAATAGAAAACTATGAGACGAAGGATGATGGTATCCTTGACTCAGCGAATAAAATGTTGGAGAAATTAAAATAAGAATAGGAAAAGATGAAGTTGAATACAATTTTTAAACAATCTACCATATTAACCTGCTTATTGGGATTAGGCTTTGCAGCTCATGCACAAGAGCCTGACCGCCCAGTAACTTTAGATTCTTTTGATATCGTTCGCGATTACCGTCCTATTCTTGCTGATGCAGTGAAAATTCGCCGTAGTCCAGATATGACCAATAAAAGGGCATACATGCCGAAGCTAAACTATGGCAATGTTCCTGATAAGAAGTTGGATATCAATACTGGTCTTAAGGAATTGAAAATCATGGAAACCCCATTTTCTCAAATATTCGACTTAAAGAGTAATTATGCCAAATTGGGTATCGGTAATTTCAATACCATCCTTGGTGAAGCTTATTTTGCGGTGGAAGATTATGAGGATATCCGTTACGGTGGATATGCAAAACACTTAAGTCAAAAGGGAAACTTAGATGATCAGAAATTCTCAAGACAAGAGGTAGGAATATTTGGAAGACGTATTTTTCCAAGATTTACGGTGAATGGTTTAGTAGGTTATAACGGATTTGGAACACGCTTTTATGGTATTCCAACTGATGTAAATGGACAAACTTTAAACCCTACTCGTGAAGCACAACGCTTCAATGATATCTTCCTATCAGGAGAATTGACCAGTAATTTTGATCCAAATAATGAAGATGCATTTAGCTACTCTTTAAAAGCAGACGGCTATATCTATAAAGATAAATTCGATGCTAAAGAGAATTCTATAGCATTATCGGGTTATTTAAATAAACGTCTTAAGGCGTTCAATGTTGGGGCAAATGTAGCGGTAGACGTTAATTCAATCGCAGGTGCAAGTACGCCAGATGGGAAAATGAACAATTCATTGGCTCACCTAAATCCTTACATTCGCTTTAAAGGTGAAAACTACAATATTACCTTAGGTGCGAATATTGTATCTGAATTTGGTGATAGCTCACGCTTTAACATCTTCCCAGAAGCAGAGATTGATTTCGCTTTAGTTCCTGAATACTTCTATATTTTCGGGGGTGTTAAAGGTGGAGTTGATAAAGGATCATTCCGTAATTTCACGAAGACAAATCCTTATTTAGGTCCTGATTTTAATATCCAAAATACCGTTGAACGTATGAACATCTACGGTGGTATTAAAGGAAATGCTGGAGCTACATTTGGTTACAAAGTAAAAGGCTTCTATAGAAAAATTGAAGGATTACCATTGTTTGTAAATAGCATGGAGACACCTTTTACCTTTGACTTGGTATACGATGGTGATGGAGACAAAGCAGTTAAGCATGTCGGTATTGAGGGAGAAATCAATATGCGTCTTTCAGCTTTAGTTAACTTAGGTGGTCGATTGAATCTTGACAACTACACCATGGTGAATCAAGATGAAGCATGGCATATGCCTAAAATGCGATTAGCTGCAAATGCCCGATTCAACATTTCAGAGAAATTATATATTGATGCAGAAGCTTTATTCCATGGAGTAAGTTATGCAAGAGAATATAAATATACTGATGCTACTACCCCTCCAACATCATATAATAAGGCTAATGTTGCTTCATTCTTTGATTTGAGTGGTGGTGCTGAATACAAAGCGACCAAACAATTGGGAATCTTTGTAAAAGCGAATAACATTTTGAATACAGATTACCAACGCTACTTATATTATCCTAAATTAGGCTTCAATATATTAGGTGGTATTAATTTTTCATTTTAAGGTCTACAAACTTTAAATTTGCACGGAAATAGGATTCATGGATTTAGGTAGATATATTTTTCAGGTATTAAAGCATAGAAATGAAGTATATGTGAAAGGTTTGGGTGTTTTCAAGCGAATTCATACATCTTCAGTTTATGATGAACAAAAAGCTGTATATCTGCCACCTTTGACTTACTTGGAGTTTGACTCTAAAGCAGTTGATGGGGTTGACCTTGCAGATTATATACAACAGGCTAATCAGGTTTCGCGTACGGATGCTGAGGCATTGGTACAGGAGGCCGTTCTCAATCTATTTGATCAGATAAGAGATCATGGTCAAGCAAGCTTACATCATTTAGGACACTTAATTCGTCACGGAAACTCTTTAGTCTTTAAAGCGGAAGATCTGAGTGGATTTCAATTGCAACCGGTAGATGGAGGGGAAGTTCGTCCTAAGGTAGATGAAGAAGTTGTTTTCACTCAACAAGAGGAAGAGCCAATTCAACCTGAGGAGATTATTGAACCTTCATTAGAGGAAGAACCTATTGATGAATTGACGGAGGAAGAAAGTCCAGAAATAGAAGAGGAGCCCGTTCAAGAAACACTTCAAACGGATGATGTTGCTCCAGTAATGGGTAACCCGGAAGAAGAAAATAGAACTGAAGCTAACTCAACAGAACAAGTAGAACCTTATTATTACGAGGAGGAAGAACCGGCTAAGTCGAGTAAAGCAATATGGTATATTGCTGCGGCATTGATTGGTTTGTTGATTGTTGGAGCTTTATATTATTTTAATCGTCCTGATCAAGGTGAGGTTCTAGACCTAACAAACGATAAGAATATTCAACAGACGGTTCCTCTGGACTCGAATCAGATAAAGACTGATTCCATTGCAGCAACCGATAGTACCCTGAGAATTCAAGACAGTATTCCTGTTGCAGATACAGTAGCAAAGGCTCCGGTTAAAAAACCATTGATCCCTGAGGGGCATCATTATTATATCATTATAGGTAAGCACAGTACACTAGCTAAAGCTTATGAGCAAGCAGAAGCATTTAATAAGGATGGAATACCTTCTGTACGTGTAATCCCTAGTAAACTAGCTAAAAATAAGAAAACCGTAATTTGGGATTCTTATGCTACCAAGGCTCAAGCTGATTCAGCAAATGCCATAGTACAGAAAAGATATGTATCCGATGCATGGGTGCAGAAAATTAATTAAATCAATCAAAACAGCATAAACTTTTAATATCTATCATGTCATTAGTACAGAACCCAGGACTAGCAGATTCTTTAAATCAAGTTCAACAACAGACCGTAGCTTTAGCTACTCACGAAGATCTTAATTTACTTCAACTTTTAATGAAAGGTGGATGGATCATGATCCCCATCATTTTATTGTTTTTCTTAGGCTTAGTAATCTTCTTTGAAAGATACATTACCATCTCTAAAGCTGGTAAATCTGAGGGTGGATTATTGTCACAGGTTAAAAGCAATGTATTAGCCGGTAAATTGGATGCTGCAATGGCCGTTTGTCGTTCTAGTAACTCCGCTTTATCAAGAATGTTGCAGAAAGGATTGACTCGTGTTGGACGTCCGATTAAAGACATCGAAGGTGCGATTGAAAATCAAGGTAAATTAGAAGTTTCTCGCTTAGAGAAAAACATTAATATCTTGGGTATTATCGCTGGTATTGCACCAATGCTTGGTTTCGTAGGTACGATCTTTGGGGTAATCCAGATCTTCCGCGATGTGGAAATTGCAGGTGGTATTGATATTGGTTCGGTATCTGGAGGTCTTTATGTAAAAATGATTGCATCGGCTTCTGGTTTGACCATTGGTATCTTGGCATATATTGGTTACCATATTTTAAATATGATGGTAGAGCGTTTGATTCTTCGTATCGAAACTGATGCCATCGAGTTTATCGATCTATTGGATGAGCCTAGCTTATAATAGGTGTTCCACTAATCTTTAAATTTTAAACACATGAATTTACGTAATAGAAGAAATAAACCCTCCGCTGAAGTACATACCGCTGCGTTGAACGATATCATGTTCTTCTTGATGTTGTTTTTCCTATTGGCTTCTGCGGTTTCAAATCCACAAGTGGTAAAGCTGTTATTACCGAAGTCTTCTTCGGGAGAGCAGTCTGTGGCTAAAAAGACAATGACCATTTCCATAACAAGTGATTTGACTTATCATGTAGACAAACAAGCTGTTCCTTTGGAAAGCTTAGAGTCGATGATTCAGTCCAATATGGCAACAGGAGAGGAGTTAACCATTATGTTATATTCTGATGGTACAGTTCCTGTTCAAAACATCTTGCAGGTCATGGATATTGCCAATAAATTGAAAATAAAATTAGTCTTGGCTACAGAGCCTAAAAAGGATTAATCATTGTTAGAATTAAACGATTGATAAAATAAATAGTCGTAAGTAAGAGGATTAGGATATGTATTATCATCAAATTCAGGAAGAAAACAATCTCCCAAAGGCATTAGGAATCTCTTCAATAGTAATGGCCGCTTTAGCAGCCATCGGATTCTTTATTGTTTTTACCCAAGATATTCCAGAATACGGAATGGGTGGGATTATTGTCAATTATGGTACCTCAGCAGAAGGTATGGGTGACGATTATATGAGTGTGGATGAGCCTTCGATGGATGAGAATGCCAATAATGTGAAGCCTGATAAAATCGATCCTACTTCAACACCGGTTCCTACGCCTTCTCAGCAAGTAACCGATCAATCGGTGCAAACCCAAGATATGGATGATGCACCTGTTGTCAAAAAGAATGAGAAGCCTGTACAGGCCAATGCTGTAGAAGCGACGACAGAAAAGAAAAATGCTACTCCTGCTGTTAATCCAAATGCTTTGTACAAGGGCAAGAAGAATAATGCACAGGGTACCGGTGATGGTACAGGAAGTACACCTGGTAACCAAGGTTCAGAATTAGGTGATCCTTTGGCTTCAAACTATGGTGAAGGTGGTTCAGGTTTTGGTAATACCATGTTGGACCTTAAGAATCGTCGTTTTGAAGTTCGTCCAAATGTTGAAGATAATGGTCAGCAAACGGGCGTTGTAAAAGTAGAATTTACGGTCGATAAGAGCGGTCGAATTATCTCTGCAAGACAGGCAAAAGGTACTACTATTGCCGATTATCGTCTTGTTGAAAAGTGCCTTAGTGCCGTTCGCCGAGCACGATTAAATTCCTTGGCTAATGCTCCGGACACCCAAACCGGACTTATCACCTTCAGATTTAGAGTAAGATAATCTTTTTCAGATATGAAAACATATACAGCGGTAATCGAGTATTTATTTGCTCGATTACCAATGTTTACCCGCGATGGCGCTTCGGCTTTTAACCCTGATGTCGATAAAACACTTCTGCTTTGTGAAGCATTAGGAAACCCCCACAAAAAATTCAAGTCTATTCATATTGCCGGTACCAATGGTAAAGGCTCTAGTTCCCATATGTTGGCTTCTGTACTTGCCAATTCTGGTTATAAGACTGGATTATATACTTCGCCACATTTGGTAGATTTCAGAGAGCGTATTCGAATTGAAGGAAACATGGTGCCCGAGCAACATGTGGTGGAATTTGTTAATACGCATCGGGAATTAATAGAAGATCTAAAGCCATCCTTTTTTGAAGTAACCGTGGCAATGGCCTTTGATTATTTCGCACAACAGCAAGTGGATATTGCCGTTATTGAAGTAGGACTTGGCGGAAGATTGGATAGCACCAATATCATCTCACCTGAACTTTGCCTTATTACCAATATAGGCATGGACCATATGAATATTCTTGGTAATACCTTGGTTGAAATAGCCGGTGAAAAGGCAGGGATTATTAAACAAAATACGCCTGTCGTCATATCTGAAAAACAAACAGAAATACAGCATGTGTTTGAAGACAAAGCAAAGAGTTTAAATGCTGAGCTTATGTATGCTACGGACCGCTATACTGTGCTTTCCTCAGAAAGGCTCGCAGAAGGGCTTAAAATAACGGTAGAATCAAAAGCTAATCATGTCAAGAATACTTGGTTATGTGATTTGACAGGTTCTTATCAAACCAAGAATATCTTGGGTGTACTAACCTGTATTGACGAATTACGTAAATTGGGCTTCCAACTTCCGAAGGAAAAAGTACAATATGCATTAAGTCATGTTCAAGAATTAACTGGCTTACGCGGACGTTGGCAAACCTTACAAGCAAATCCTTGGGTGATCTGTGATACTGGACACAATGAGGATGGAATAAAAGAGGTTCTAAAGAACTTAGCAAGCCTACAATATCATCAATTGCATTTCATCTTTGGTGCTATGCGTGATAAGGATTTATCACATATTCTACCTTTGCTACCAAAGGATGCTCATTACTATTTTGCTGCTCCTGATATGCCTAGAGCAATGCCTGCCGACCAATTGACAGAACTAGCAAATAGCCATGGATTAAAAGGGACCTATTATTCTAGCATAGAAGCTGCATTTGATGCGGCACAAGATCTATACAAGGATGGAGATCTCATCTTTGTTGGGGGAAGTACTTTCGTTGTAGCGGAGTTGTTGACTAATCGTTTTTAGTCAACTCTCCACGAATTGGTTGTTGAATCCAATAAGCAACTTCCTGTTGACTTTCAAATTCTCCCTGTAAGTACATTAGCTTTGTTACAGCGGTCTCAAAGGTCATGTCATAACCATTGAGTATACCAATGGCTTGTAGGCCTTGTGAAGTCTCATAACGGCCTAATTCTACAGAGCCTACCTTACATTGGGAAATGTCTAAGATATTCTTTCCAGATTTAATAGCATCTGCCAATAAATCCAAGAACCAAGCATCGGTCATGGTATTTCCTGAACCAAATGTTTCCATAACGATACTGCGTACATCTGAGTTTAGAACCGCTTGAATGGTTTCGGCACTTATTCCTGGAAATAACTTCAATACTCCAACACGGTTGTCGATATGATAATGACAAATAAAATCCTTATCGGTATTGTCTAATAAAACTTCTTCGTTATATCGGATATGTATTCCTGCTTCTGCCAATACCGGGTAATTCGGTGAGCGGAATGCTTCGAATTTATCGGAGTTGTATTTAAAGGAACGGTTTCCACGGAACAACTTATTATCAAATAGAATACATACTTCCTGCACTAATGAACGACCATCTTTCTTACCGGATGCAATTTCTAATGCAGTCATTAGATTTTCTCGTGCATCGGTACGTATTTCTCCAATTGGCAATTGTGATCCTGAAAACACAACAGGCTTCTGCAATCCTTCCAATAAAAAACTTAACATGGATGCTGAATAAGCCATCGTATCCGAACCATGCAAGATGACAAATCCATCATAATGAGCATAGTTATCCCTAATGATTTGTGCCATCTCTAACCAGATGCTTGGACGCATATTGGATGAGTCAATAATTGGCTCAAAGGAATGCACGGTTAACTTGTAATTTAAACGACTTAAATCAGGTAAATTCTTTTCGATTAATTCAAAGTCAAATGGAATAAAGGTGCCCGTCTCGGGGTCTTTTACCATGCCTATGGTACCACCAGTATAAATGATGAAGATGTTATACATGGATTATATATTAAATACTTTAATGGAATTATTGGTTGTTATTTCTGCTAATTTCTCAATGGAAATCTCATGTAAATCAGCTACTTTTTGAGCAACATGAAATAAGTAACTGCTCTCGTTTTCTTTTCCACGGTAGGGAACTGGAGCCAAATATGGCGCATCTGTTTCTAAAACTAAGTGTTCAAGTGCGATCTCTTTTACGACAGCATCTAAGCCGGCCTTTTTGAACGTTACGACTCCACCTATGCCTAAGACAAAGTTTAAGGCGATAGCTCGTTTAGCTTGCTCTAAAGAGCCCGTAAAGCAATGGAAGATGCCAAATAACCTTCCATCTTGTTCAGCATCCAAGATTTCAAATACCTCATCAAAAGCCTCACGACAGTGAATGCTAATTGGAAGACCTAAATCCTTAGCCCAATTAATCTGCCTGCGGAATGCTTCTTGTTGCCAAGCAAGCGTACTTTTATCCCAATATAAATCAATCCCAATTTCCCCAATGGCATAGATTTTATGTTTTTGGATCTCTTGTTCTATGGTGTCCAAGACTTGCTTATAATCTTCACCGACACTGCAAGGGTGTAAACCAAGCATAGCAAAGCAGTTTTCAGGATAAGCCTTAACCGTATCCATTACTTGAGGAATGGACTCTAAATCTACATTAGGTAGGAAAAGTCGTTTGACAGAATTTTCAAAACAACGATTCATCTGTTCCGCTAAATTTGGTGTTCCTGCTTGATAATAGATATGGGTATGGGTATCGGTTAAAGTAAAGCCACCGATTACATTTTCTGCTTGCATGGTGCCAAAGTTAATATATTGTTAGTTAAACTACCTCTATAGAATGAAAAATCGCAGTTCTTTTAACAAAAACTGCGATTTATTATAAATATTGCAAAATTTTATTCTTTGTCCAATAGATTATGGAGTTGGAACTGGTATTGTAGGTTGTGCTGGAGTAGGTTCCTCTTTAGGACCCGCAATAACTTCTACAACATCAACATCAAATACTAAAGGTGCATAAGCTGGAATTAAGTTTCCTTGCTGACGCTCGCCATATCCTAATGAAGAAGGAATAATGAAAGTAGCTTTAGAACCTTTTTTCAATAATTGAAGTCCTTCAGTCCATCCTTGAATTACTGGAGTATGACCAATACGTACGCGTAATGCTTCGTAAGGTCTCATTGGATTGAAAACATTATTTTTCTTAGCCACCTCAGGAAGGTTAGTATCAAATACTTTTCCGTTAGTTAATGCACCAGTGTAGTTTAATACTACCGTATCACCAACGACTGGGTTGTTTCCTGTACCTTCGTTTTTAACTACATACTGTAAGCCAGAAGCAGTTTTCTTAGGTGTCAATTTGTTTTTCTCTACATAAGTAGCAATTTTACCATCTTCAGCTTTCTTCATGCCTTCCATTTCAGCCATGTAGTATTTGTTTACTTGGTCGTAAAGAGCTGAGTCAGTTAAATTACCTTTTTTGAAGTGTTTTTTGACTTTGATAGTAAATTGGATGTATTTATCAGCAAACTCTGGTTTTGGTTGACCAGTTTTTGCTGCCATTGTATCTAAGTTCAAACGGAAAACGGCGCTATCACCTTCTCCTAACATTTTCAAAATGGAGTTATTATCACCAGCATAACCACCTTGCATCATAGAATCAGGAATTACGGGTGCAATTTGCGACATACCTAAATCATAAGTACTAGCTAATAATGAGTCGCGATCTGTTTCAACGATCATATCCATTGCTAAGATATCACCTCCAACAGCTTTGTCTGTTCCAGCGTCCTTGATGAATTTATATTCAAGGCCACCGTCACCTTTTTTAAAGTTTTGGCAAGACGCAAATACAAGACTCGCTAATGCCGTTAATACTAAAATCGATTTTTTCATTTTTCTATTTATAACGCTTAAAATATGCTATGTTAAATACGCTTTATATTCTGGAAGAATAGATTTAAAGCGGTTGACCACTTCACTCAATTCCTCCGTAGAATTGCCACCGGCAGCATTTAAATGCCCACCACCATTGAAGTGTTTCTTGCAGATCTCATTACATGGAATATCTCCAATGGAACGCAAAGATAATTTAATTAATTCAGTTCTATCAACAAATAAACCTGCCAATCGAATACCTTTTATCGATAAAGCATAATTTACTAAGCCTTCTGTATCGCCAGTGGTCACATTAAACTTCGCCAAATCCTCTTTACTCAGTGAGAATAAGGCCGTATGATACTCTGGAATAACCTCTAAACAGTTTAATAAGCTGTAACCTAAAAACTTTAAACGATTTTCAGTACTGCTATTGTATATCTGCTCATGGATTTCCCAGTTTCGAGCTCCAGCTTCTAATAATGCCGCAATGATATGGTGAACCTCAGAAGTTGTTGACTTAAATCGGAAAGAACCAGTATCTGTCATGATACCTGTGTACAAACAAGTTGCTATCTTCTCATCAATTGCTTCTTTATCATCAAAGACCTCGGCAATAAATTTGAATACCAACTGTGCTGTCGCTGCCGCATTGGAATCCCAATAACACACCTGTGCAAAATCTTCAGGCTCTAAGTGATGATCGATCATCCATTTTGGCGCCTTAGCATTTCTGATAACAGGTTCTAATATGTTGGTTCTGGAAAGCGCGCTGTAATCCAAACAAAAGATGATATCTGCTGTATCAAATAATCCTTGACATTGACTTGGATCTTGAGGATAGAATAACAATTCTTCACGTCCTGGCATCCAATCTAAAAATGTAGGAAAATCAGATGATAATATCACATGTACATCATGACCTTTCTTCTTGAGCCAATAATATAGACCCAAAGATGAACCTAAGGCATCGCCATCAGGTTTATGGTGCGTGGTAATGATTATCTTTTTAGGTCTGGATAGTTCTACTAAATATTCTTCTCCTGTCAACATACGTCTTTTGTGATTGCAAACCTAATGAAAAAAAATCGGCAATGAAAACTTTTTTAAAGCCTCATAAGCAATGATTTCTCCATTTATTTATTCGCTAAACTGATTGAATATGAAATGCTTAATATCTAAAGGCATAAAGTTTAAAGTCTCTACGTGTACAAATCAAGAAATTTCCTGAATTGTAATTGATTTTTCCATCATAAAATAATGGCTGGGCCTCCACAGGATAACCATCAACTATGCCTCCAGTCTCTGTAAACAAGTAGATCAAGTTGGTGCCTTGAGGAGCTATTCCCATTTTACTCAAACCTGAACCTGCAGGGAAATAATATGGACTATTCTCTATCTTTTTGGTAAAGGTATAATCAAATAAAGGTTTCACCGTATTACCTAATTCCAATACTTGAAGGTAAGAACCGTCCAAGATAATTAGCTCTGGACTGCTAGTGCCTGCTAAATTGACAAAGTCAGCGTGGTAATTCTTTTCCCATTTACCTTCATAAATCACCTTACTGGAACCGTCTTTTTTAATTTCATAAACTTTTCCAGTATCGTCCGTCGCATAGAATACAGTCTCTGTTTCTCGTTTTACAACTGCTACAGGACTTACAAATACTACATCACCAGGAATATCAATTTCCTTGGTTTTATTACCACCCTGATCAAAGAAATATACTCGACCATATGTAGTGCCAACAACCAATTCATTATCTACTAATTGTAGTGGACCAGTGATTTCTCCTTCGAGATTTACATCGTCCCAACCGTCAACTTTTCCACCCTCCATGGTAAATGCCATCAGCTTATTCTTTCCAGGAACTAGGATATATTGCTCACTCCCCCAATCGATATAACTTGGCTCATATATAGGTTCTGCAGACAATCCCGTTGAAAAACCCCGAACCATCTTACCTTGCGGATCGAAGCGATATAAACGTCTACGGTCAGTAGCCAATAATAAACTGCGGTCCGGCAATTGTTTCACTGATCCAACGATACGTCCAGAGAATACAGTAGACCATAACTTATTTCCACTAGGATGAATGGCATGTACCGTATGATCTTGCTCTTGGGCTAAAATAAATTGTGCCGTATCCGAATGTTCAAAGACATAGGGACCATTAATCAATCGACTTTCCATACTATAAGTCCAATCTGCATTGACACCTAAGCGATTTTTACTCTTGTAAATGGCATAAAAACGACTAAGGAAATTTCCAGAATTTCCTGCCAATTGTAATGACCAGGAATAAAATTCCTGATAACCATACTCATCCTTATTTCGGAAATTCTTGCTATAACTATTGTTCAGTGAGTTGATCAAAAAGTTACTTGCATTCTTGGTGTTGATGAAGAAAGTAACATTTGCTTCATTGCCTTGTATTTGTTCATAGTTTTTAAAGCCAATTCCACCAATTAATAAATCTTTTCTTTTCCATTTTCTAATATACTCCTGAATAGTGGATTGCTGATTCGCTAGGACAATAAGATTATTTACACGGACAAAATAAGGCCTAGAGAATGCTTTCAACCCCTCACCATAAAAACGATATGGAATCTGAGCATAACGAAATCTATAAATGCTATCTCCTGCAGATTCTGCCATGGAATTTAAAACAGAATCAAACTTGCTGCTGTCTTGAATGCTAATAAAACCTAAATAATCTGAATTTGTCTGTTCTACAACTGCAAAGTCAGATCCTAAAGCAGCCTGTATATCAGTTAACAACTGTGGCTTTTCTTTATTTATTACTTGCTCCTGATCACTTAATTGCTTTGCACCATCTTGTTTTGCCTGCCATGTTTTCAAATCACTTGCCCAGGAGGCTTTATCTGAAAAGGAATATTCCACAAACATCATACTGCTTGATGGAAAATAATTGTACAAACGCTGAACGGTCTTATGCTGTTTAGCAAAGATGGAGAGGTACTCACCATCAGCATCTTCCAACTCACTTTCCCCAGAAAGCATCAAAGCATCCTGCTTATAATTGATATTCCAAACTGTTTGTCCCTTAAGGTTGATAAACTGCTTTAAGAAATCACCAGCTTTGTTTTTCTTATAATTGGAAACCATGCCATTCAAGTTCTGCTGCGGTAAGTAAACCGTAAATGGAGAGTTCCGATTTGAATGGTCGTTAAAATAACTGATCTGTTTTTCTTCTAGCTTAGGCTGCTTCTTATCCAATACATGGAACAGTAAACTTTTAGAATAACTACCAAAGAATATATTCGCTTGATAAGCAACGTAAAAGATAGAATCCTTAGTTTCTGTATTAGAAGAATCAGTTTTTAAAGCCTTAAACGAATATAAGGCAGTACCAGCTGTATCTGTTTTCTGTACTTGTAAGGTAGAAGAAAGACTGGTTAGAACTTGATCCAGCTCTTCATTTTTCACCTTTTCCATTAATGGAATGCTGAAAAGCAATTGTGTTTCTTCTTTTCCCGGGTGTAAGGATATGAAAATATCCGAACCAACTAAATAGCTGTTCAGGTTTTTATTCCTTAGAAGTTGTTGTTTCAGATTGCGTAATTGATGGATTTCCTGATGACCAAGCATCGCTTCAAATATCTCGAAATCCTTAAATATATTATCTGTAGTTTCATCATTCACGAAGGAGGCGATCAGATAAGTATCCTTCGGCAAAAACGCTATAGGCTTTACAGATTCTTTCTTTTCTTGATCCAATCCACTAAAATAATAGACCGAAGCCACAATTACCGCCACTAATAGCAGGATGGAAACAATTATTGTATTTCTCATGTTAGAAAAACTTTCCGATTAAAAGTTTAAAACTCAATATATACAAATTTGCAAAAATAGGAGTGCTTTTTAAGAAGTTATTTTATACATTTATAATCGAAAAATAATCTATTCTTATTTTAAAGGCAAAAATGAACAAACAAATTATTCTAACAGCCTCGTTTTTCGGATTGTTAGCCGTCATTCTAGGTGCTTTTGGTGCACACGGATTGGAAGGTAAGATTTCCGACAAACAGTTGGAAACTTGGCATACAGCAAATCAATATCAATTTTATCATACCCTAGCTTTATTGTTCCTTTCAACATTTTCAAGAGCAAAAAGCCAATCAATTAAAGTATCCTACATCATGTTTACCCTAGGTATTCTTTTGTTCTCCGGATCATTATACCTGTTAAGCACCAGAAATCTACTTGGTATTGAAAATATATCCATCATTGGACCAATTACCCCACTCGGTGGTGTCTGTTTCATTATAGGTTGGATAGCTTTATTTATCGCAGCAATGAAAAATCGAGCCTAAGGCTCCATATAAAAACAAAACAGCTCCAAATCTTCACTTTGGAGCTGTTTTGTTTTTATAGCTCCCCTAAAGCACTGTTTTTTGGTTTTTAGACCGCTTCATATTAGATGTGAGATATGAGACCGCTTCGCTGTTAGATAGAATTTCTAACACATTAGGAATTTGGTAATCCATAGGTCTTTATACTCACTACTCATTAATAACTACTATTTTAAATCGGGCAGACATTCCGCTGCGCTAAGTGCTGCCCCTACGTGTGGCGTATTATTATCGCCTAATAACCCATTATATGGGTAGCACGTTAGGTAGGGGCGGTACTGAGTGAGTTTGAGGGAAGGGGATTAATCCCCGACGAAAACGAGCGGAATGTCCGCCCGATTTTAATTATTATATAATAGATAATAGATAATAGATAATAGATAATAGATAATAGATAATAGATAATAGATAATAGATTTCAAAGGTTAGCTGTTTTTTAGTTTAATATTAACGGTCGAAGCATGCTTCAACCCTACATTTTGGATGGTAAGGAACAATAAAAATCACGATTGTTAGGGGCGATGCATGCATCGCCCGCATTACAATATTCTTCCCACAGGTCCATTAATACAGTTTTGATTTACATACGAATAGTTTCTTCGGCAAGCCTCACATTGATGGCGTCCTGTGCGGGAAGCTCAGTATATTCTCTCTATTCCTAGCTGGAAATGACCTAACCCACTTTCTATCTCATATCTAACAGCGAAGCGGTCTCACATCTGACATCTCAAATCTCAAAACTTACCCTTTATTTCCTTACTTTTGTTATATGTCTCAAGCAGAATTATTGCCCACTGATCGTAACACTTATTTTGTCGAGGTAATCTTACCATTAGCAATTGCTAAGAACTACACCTACCGTATCCCATTAGAGCTGAATGCTAAAATAGGAATTGGAAAGCGTGTCATTGTTCAATTTGGTAAGAACAAGATTTACTCCGCCTTGATCAGCAGTATTGGAACGGAAGCCCCACTGCAATATGAAGCTAAATATATCCTGGATATTGTGGATGATGATCCCATCATATTTCCAAATCAATTGGAAATGTGGAATTGGATATCCGAATACTACATGTGTTTTGTGGGGGATGTTATGCAGGCAGCATTACCTGCTGCACTGAAAATGGCTTCCGAAACCAAAATAATGGCAGCCAATGACCCTACACTTGATCGCTCATTAGTGACCGATAAAGGGTATATGATTCTTGAGGCATTGGACCTGGCAGGTGAATTAACCGTCAATGATGTCATCAAAATTCTAGGCCAAAAAACTGTATTCCCCTTATTAAGAAGCTTGTTTGATAAAGGATATATCTTGATTTCCGAAGAAATCAAAGAGCGTTATAAGCCGAAAACCAAAGCATTTCTTCGATTGGCATCCATGTTCAATGATTCAGATGGTAAACGAGATTTATTGGATTCCTTAAACCGTGCTCCAAAGCAACAAGATGCAGTATTGGCGTATATGCAATTGCAGAAAAATAAATCTGATATCAGTCGCCAGGATGTGATGGAAGCATCTGGTTGTGGTACTGCTGCTATCACGGCGTTAATTGATAAAGGTGTATTTGATGTCAAGGAGAAGGTGGTAAACCGATTCGAAGGAACCGATGTATTATTATCACCGGATTTTAAATTCAGCCCTGCTCAGCAAACAGCATACGACCAGATTAAAGCAGAATTTGAACTGAAGGATGTTGTACTTTTTCATGGAGTAACTGCTTCAGGGAAGACCCAATTGTATATTCGACTAATCGAGGAAGCATTAGCTCAAGGAAAGTCTGCTTTATACCTCTTACCAGAAATTGCCTTAACAGCGCAAATTACAGAACGTCTAAAACTACACTTCGGAGATAAATTAGGCGTATATCATTCCCGATTCAATGATAATGAGCGTGCTGAAGTGTGGCATCGTGTCAGAAAGGGAGAGTTCCAAGTCGTTATTGGTGCTAGGTCTTCTGTATTCTTGCCTTTCTTTGATCTTGGATTAATCATAGTAGATGAAGAACATGAAAATTCTTACAAGCAATATGATCCAGCTCCAAGATATCATGCCCGTGATACAGCCATCTATCTAGGACATCAACATCATGCAAAGGTGCTATTAGGTTCTGCTACCCCTTCTGTAGAGAGCTATTACAATGCTAAGGCTGGTAAATACGGCTTGGTGGAACTCTTGGAACGCTATGGTGATGCAAAACTTCCCGAAATAAAAATTATTGATATCGCAGAGGCTGCCCGCAAGGAAGAAATGTTCTCTTACTTTTCGGCTGAACTCCTGCAGGCTATAGCAACAACAGTTAAGAACAAGGAACAAGTAATCCTATTCCAGAACAGAAGAGGGCATACACCTTTTCTGCAATGTGGTACTTGCGGATATGTGGCGAAATGTGTCAACTGCGATGTGAGTATGACATATCATAAAACCAGTAATCTTTTGCATTGCCATTATTGTGGATTTTCCGAAGAGATGCCTCAAACATGTCCTGGATGCGGTATGCCAAATCTCCAAAGCAAAGGCTTTGGAACAGAAAGGGTAGAAGAGGAACTGGAAATTCAACTACCTGATCTTCGTATCGGTCGATTGGATCTTGATTCCACAAAGGGAAAACATGGTTTCGACCGCGTAATTGCTGCTTTTGATAATCAGGAATTTGATGTCCTCATTGGAACCCAAATGGTCACCAAAGGCTTAGATTTCGGAAATGTCACCCTTATTGGTATTATCAATGCCGATGGTATGATTAATTTCCCTGACTTTAGAGCATATGAACGTGCCTTTTCTTTATTTTCTCAAGTAGCAGGTCGTGCAGGTAGAAGACAGAATCCTGGAACCGTAATCGTTCAAACCTATACCCCTAACCACCGTATCTTAGAGCAAGTCAAAGAACACGATTATAATGGGATGTTTATTACAGAAGTTACGGAGAGAAAGAACTACCAGTACCCGCCATTTTATCGCCTAATAAAGTTAGATGTAAAAAATACGGATCAGGATTTGGTGAATGATGCGGCTAATCGATTAGCAAGCTTACTTCGTCAACAGTTAGGTGCTCGCGTTTTAGGACCTGAACCACCATTGATTTCCCGAGTAAGGAATAATTTTATTCAGACCATTACCCTTAAAATTGAGAGGAAAAATATCTCCATCAGTAAAGTCAAGGATCTCATAAGGCAATCCATCCTACATTTCGATCTCGATAAGAAGAATAAAGGCGTGAAGATTCAAATTGATGTCGACCCTTATTAAAGACTTGGTAATATTTAGAAATACTATTATAAATCTATTCGGTCCCCATGTGCCATGGGCTGAGAAATCACTATAAATTCCAAGTCTTCATTGGAAAGATTACTTATTCGGTGTTTTTCCAAAGGCTTTACATGGAATCCCTGCTTGGCTTTCACCTCATAGTGTTTGCCTTCTTTCTCGAATATGGCTTCACCTTTTAGGATATAGAAAAATTGTTCCGATTTATCATGATAGTGAAGACGTTCGGCTGTCTTGGCGGGCATTCGCTCCTCAATAACACTTAAACCCATGCTTTTGAGTAAATGCCAACCATCACATTGATCCCCCCAAGTATAATGTTCAACCAGGTTCTTACGAATTATGCTCATTTTGTTTAATTATGTATTTGATCGGATTGAATATCTGAACCCTACCCAAATATGCTTAATTCTTTAGGGATAAGCAATATGAGCCAATAAGTTCACAAAAACTTAATAAACAATAACAAATACAATTTTCTGCTAAACCTAGTTTCCTTGGAATATTACCAGGCTTGGTCGCCTACTAAAGGAACAAAACGAAAGGTATCCAATTCTATTCGCTCAAAATCATTCTCACCTACGCGTAAAATGGTCACCATCTTTTGGAATTTTTCATCTCCTACTGGAATAACCATTAATCCGCCAAGTTTTAATTGTTTGAGCATTTTTTCCGGTACAAAGGGGGCACCAGCAGTCACGATGATCCGATCATATGGGGCATGTTTCGGAATCCCCATTGAACCATCACCTAGAAAGAAATGTGGCTTATAGCCCATGTAT
Organism: Sphingobacterium kyonggiense; assembly: GCF_039536825.1. NCBI lineage: Bacteria > Pseudomonadati > Bacteroidota > Sphingobacteriia > Sphingobacteriales > Sphingobacteriaceae > Sphingobacterium > Sphingobacterium kyonggiense. The sequence goes on along the minus strand of NZ_BAAAZI010000010.1, from coordinate 15,271 downwards.
GGTAAGACTTGAATAGTACGCTGATATAAATTCTCTTGCCTTTCGATGGTGAAAACCTCTGCGCCCAATTCTAATAAGATACAAGTCTGATAACCTGAACCTGTGCCTATCTCCAATACCTTATCACCTTTATTAATATGGAGTAATTGACTTTGATAAGCTACCGTATAAGGTTGTGAAATGGTTTGCCCATCGCCAATCGGAAATGCAATATCACGATAAGCTTGATTCCAAAAAGTCTCATCGAAAAAGAAATGCCTAGGCACTTTCCCGATCGCAGCCAACACTCGCTTATCCTCTATACCTCGCTTCTCCAAGTGTCGAACCAACTGCTTTCTCGCTCCTTGTTCCCGATAATTATCAATGAATTTATACGCCATACCTTCCAAAAATACCCTTATTTTGCCATATATGTATGCCTAATTTGCAATTCATTCTGTCTCAATATCCTTGCGTTTTTATTCGCATTAACGCTTTTAAATGTCCCATTATTTAACTATCAGAATCGAATTTTAGCCTTTAGCCATTATTCCTTTTTAAACTATATTAACTTAATTTTTCGTACTTTTAGTCTGTTAATGCAAAATGCCTATAACTCTACTTTCTTCTTATTTGGAAGAATAGCCATGTAAATAATCACAGATTAAAAAATATTCGAAAAATGAAACAGATCAGCCTTCTTTTTTTCTTTATATCCTTAAATTTCCAATTGATCTTTGCGCAGCATGCATCCCCTAAGGATGATGATGTAACCAAAGTATTGGCAATAGGTAATAGCTTCTCAGAAGATGCTATTGAAAATTATTTATATGACCTAGCAAAAGCAGATGGTAAGAAAATGGTCATCGGAAATTTATATATCGGTGGAGCGCCATTGGAATTACATTTAAAAAATGCTCATAACAATGTTGATGCATATTCCTACAGAAAAGTAGGAGAGGATGGTGTGAAAAACACGACGCCAAAGGTAAGCATTGAAAAAGCCCTAGCCGATGATAACTGGGATTTTATCAGCTTACAACAAGCAAGCTCTTTTTCCGGTCAGTATAATGTAGTGATGGCTTCACTGACAGATTTATGGACCTATGTCTTCGCGCATATGAACCCAGATTCTAAAATGGTGTACCACCAAACTTGGGCTTACCAGCAAGATTCAAAACATGAAGGTTTTAAAATCTATGGTCAAAACCAACAGACCATGTATGATAGTATCATGAATGTCACCAAACATATAGATAAAACTGGTGACTTTGAATTTGTGGTACCTTCAGGTACAGCTGTTCAAAATGCTAGAACCAGTTCCATTGGCGACCATATGACACGTGACGGCTATCACCTGAACTTAGATTATGGCCGTTTCACTGCTGCTTGTGTGTGGTATGCCAAATTATTTAATGCAGATCCTAGAAAGAACCCCTATAAACCAGAGAAACTAACAGATGAACAAGCGAAAATTGCAAAAGAAGCAGCTTGGAAAGCAGTGAAAAAACCTTTCAAAGTTTCGAAGGTTAAAAAATAAGAAAACATCTTTTTCATATACCACAAAAATAGCTCGGCATCACCGGGCTTTTTTATTTATTTTAGCGACATGAGTACTGCATTTTACCAAGCCAATGTAAAAAAGGCTAAAGAAAATATCCAAAAACTGGAAAAAACCATTAATCGTAATTCATTACTTCGTCTCGCCATTATTCTAATTGGTGGAATCGTCATTTTCCAATTGTTTAAAATCAACAATGTTTTTGTGGTTCTCGGAACCATGATGTTGATTATGCTCCTATTCGTGTATTTGGTTTTTCGCCAAAGTAGAGTAGAAAGACAATTGCAAGAAGCCAAGATATATCTTCAGGTAAATGAAAACGAATTAGCCATCAAAGAAGGACATGCGAATATGTATGCCGATGGTGCAGAGTTTGATGATGGAAAACATCCTTATGTTTCCGATTTAGATATTTTTGGTAGCAACTCCTTATTTGCTTTAGTAAACCGTTGCTCCAGTAAAGACGCTGTGCTACAATTGAAGAATTGGTTTGCTTCTCCTGCCAGCAAAAAGGACATCTTGGAAAGACAAGAAGCTATTCAGGAATTAAAAAAAGACCCAGAGCATCTACAGGCATTTCAAACAAAAATGCTCTTTAACCTGGGGTCTAAAATTAACCTGAGTTCCTACATAGCAAGTTATTTTCACGATCAGAGTTTCAAGTTTGGCAATGCCGCCTTGAAAGCCTATGTTACTATCGTACCGTTTATTTTCTTAGCCGGAACCTTATTCTCCATTTTTGTACACAATATCGGTTCATACTTGATTTTTCTTGCAATTGCACATTTATTGTGGACCATCGCTATGGCGGGTAAAATCTCTCAATTCTCCAATAAAATCGATAAAGTAGGTGCTTCCTTATTAGGATTTGCAGATGGTATTAAACTTATTGAGGATAAAACCTTTCAGGCAACACTGTCCAAGAATATACAACAACAGATTAAAGTCGAAAAGCAAGATAAAAAGCTCTCCAGCATTATTGCTGAACTAGGTAAGCTTATTGACAAGTTGGATGCTCGTAATAATATGCTAGTTGGAGCCATTTTGAATATGCTATTCCTATGGGATTTCAAACAAGTCATGGCCATTGCAAAATGGAAAGATCAATATGAAGATTCTATCCTCAATGGATTCGAAGCCGTTTCTGTCTATGAATGTTTAATTTCCTTAAGTGTACTCAGCTATAACAATCCTGAGTGGGCTACTCCCGTTATTCTGGACAACTATGCTACAGATAAAATCATAACAGAGGAAATTGAGCACCCTTTGATTAAAAAGGATCGTTCAGTAGCCAATGATTACAATGCTACCGATCACCAGATTGCTCTAATTACAGGTTCTAATATGGCTGGTAAAAGTACCTTCCTCAGAACAATTGGAATAAATGCTGTTCTAGCTTATACGGGTGCCGTGGTTTGTGCAAAATCCCTAAGGCTTCCCATTTACTGCCTGGTAAGTTATATGCGTATTAAAGATTCCCTCAATGAAAGTACATCGACCTTTAAAGCTGAATTGGACCGTATGAAGTTTATTCTGGATCAAGTAAGCAATCAAAAAGATACTTTTTTCTTGATTGATGAAATGCTAAGAGGAACAAATTCGGTAGACAAATACTTAGGGTCTAAAGCAATCATAAAAAAATTAATTGGTTTGGACGGTCGTGGGATGTTAGCAACTCATGATTTACAGCTGGCAGATTTGGCGCAACAATATCCACAAGTCATTAGAAATTATCATTTTGATATTCAGGTCCGTGCTTCAGAAATGCTTTTTGATTATAAACTAAAGGATGGAGCATGTACCATTTTTAATGCATCAATGCTCTTAAAGGGCATTGGAGTAGTCGTTGAAAGCGAAAAAGATGCTTAACTTTGCGCCTTTATTACAACAATGACTATTCAAGAACGCATCGATCAAAGCGAAACTCGTATTACCATGACTGTGTTTCCTTTCCTCACCAATCACCACGATACCCTATTTGGCGGTAAAGCCATGGCGATGATGGATGAGGTTTCCTTTATGTGTGGTACTCGCTTCTGTAGAAAACAATTAGTAACTGTATCAACCGACAAAATCGACTTCCATAAGGCTATCCCTTCAGGAAGTATCGTTGAAGCTGTCGCACGCGTAGAAAGCGTAGGCCGTACCAGCTTAAAAATATTCGTAGAAATATTTTTAGAAAGCATGTATAAAGATGGTCGCGAAATGGCTATTCAGGGTAGATTTACCTTTGTAGCATTGGACGACAACAAGAAGCCTATTCCAGTATTGGAAGGTTTGGATGTAAATTAATCCCTTGATTTTTTCCTATTGAGCCTTTGCTCTTTCATATTGAACTGGCCATGCAATGGGTACATCTAAATCTTTTGCCCATTGCAAGACCAGATGTGGATTCCTTAAAAAACTCCGTCCAATAAGGACAAAGTCTGCAGCGCCTTGTTCCAAGATCTCCTGCGCTTGACCCGCATTTGTAATAAGGCCTACTGCGCCTGTTACAATACCAGTCGATTTCTTGATCGCTGTAGCAAATGGTACTTGATATCCTGGACCCACATTTATCCGCTGTTCCCGAACAGCGCCTCCTGAGGAAATGTCCATCACTTCAACTCCTAAGCTTTGTAACCTTTTTACGAGCTCAATACTTTGATTTTCATCCCATCCACCAGCTGCCCAATCAGTCGCTGAAATACGAACCCACAAAGAATGTGAGTCCCCTAAAACAGCTTTAACCGAACGAACAATTTCTTCTAAAAACCGAATTCGATTATCAAAGGAACCACCATATTCATCCGTTCGGAAATTACATAATGGCGATAGAAATTGATGAATGAGGTAACCATGGGCGGCATGCAACTCAATAATTTGAAAACCTGCTAATACTGCTCGTCGCGCCGCATCCTGAAAAGCTTGAACCAAATCTTTGATTTCAGCAATCGTTAATTCCTTCGGTGCATGCTCATTCGGATAGTAAGGAATAGGAGAAGGGGCGACCGTCTGCCAACCATGCTCCTCATTCGGCTTAAACTGATTCTTACCAATCCATGGTTTATCCGTACTTGCCTTTCGACCAGCATGTGCTAATTGTATACCCGGAATTGAGCCTTGGCTTTTAATAAAGGCAGTGATTTCTCTCAATGGTTCTATTTGTCCATCTTCCCATAATCCCATGTCGCCATAGCTTATTCTGCCCTCTGGACGAACGGCTGTCGCTTCTTGTATCACAGCCCCTGCTCGTCCTATAGCAAATTGTCCCAAATGAGCCAAATGCCAGCTGTTCGCATAGCCATGCTCTGCTGTATATTGACACATAGGGGAAACCACAATGCGGTTCGGAATAACGAAGTTCTTCAAAGGAAGTGGTTCAAATAACATAATGGATTTTTTATTTCTTTATCTACAAACGCTTTAACTGTATAAATGGTTGGCGATTAAATATACTGATGTTATAAATTTAAGGTTATTTCGATAATAATTACCCGAACATCAAGAGATACTGACATATTCGTGACCCGTGATAATAGAACTGTTGATGATGTGCTCTAAGTAGATTTAAATAACAAAAACCAGCCTATGGGAAAGACTGGTTTTATTTGCTTTATTTTTAAAATGAAGCTTATTTGGTAAAAAGATAAAATTGTTATCTCCGTAAGTAAATAGCTTTTTATTCGTTTCGAATGACTGGACTTAGATCTTGTCGTTCTTCGTCTGTAAATAATCGATAATGAATCTTAAAGGTTTTTCCTAATGGAGTCTCTAAAGAAAATCCACCTGGACCAAATCCATCCAAAACGTCAAGCGTAAAATGGGAGTACTGCCAATATTCAAATAAATCTCGGTCAACCCAAAATTCAAACCCTTCCACTAATCCGATCATGGCATCATTCATCCTTGGATAAAACCCGCCCTTCTCAAAACATTGCGGTTGAGTTCCTTCACAGCACCCACCTGCTTGATAGAACATCAGATCTCCATGTTTTTCCACCAATTCTCGAATTAATTCTCGGGCAGCATCTGTTACGTCAATTCTTGAAACCATAGCTGTTTTGTTTTATTAAGGGCATACCGAAATATGCCCTTTTGTTCTGTTTATTCGTGTTCCTTAAAAGAACCCTAATTTTTCCTTGCTATACGATATCAGCAAATTCTTTGCTTGACGGTAATGAGCCAACATCATTTTGTGATTCTCGCGTCCGATTCCTGATTGCTTGAAACCACCGAATGGTGCTCCGGCAGGATAGCTATGGTATTGATTTACCCATACACGACCAGCTTGTATAGCTCGAGGTACTTGATATAATTGATGTGCATCACGTGTCCACACACCTGCTCCTAATCCATATATGGTGTCATTGGCTATAGCAATTGCTTCAGCCTCATCCTTAAACGTGGTTACGGCTAGTACAGGACCAAAGATCTCCTCCTGAAAAATACGCATCTTGTTATGACCTTTAAAGAGAGTTGGTTTAATGTAGTACCCTTCTTCTAATCCTGAACCTACAACATTCTCATCTCCTCCAGTTAATACTTCGGCACCTTCTTCTTTACCCAGTTTGATATAAGACATGATCTTATCTTTCTGAATTTTTGAAGCTTGAGCACCCATCATAACCTTAGGGTCTAATGGATTACCTACTTTTATTTTATTGACACGGTCTATTACACGCTCAATAAACTTTTCATAAATATCCTCTTGTATTAGCAAACGGGATGGACATGTACAGATTTCACCTTGATTTAAAGCAAACAAAACCGCACCTTCGACTGCCTTGTCCAAGAAAGAATCATCGGCATCCATGACAGAACTGAAGAATACATTTGGTGATTTACCGCCCAACTCTAAAGTAACTGGAATAATATTTTCCGTTGCATATTGCATCACCATTCTTCCTGTTGCGGTCGACCCTGTAAAGGCTGCCTTGGAAACTTTAGGATGGGTTACCAAATGGCGACCTAATTCCGATCCAAATCCATTCACCACATTGATCACACCTGCCGGAATCAGGTCACCAATAAGTTCCATAAGAACCATAATAGATGTAGGGGTACTCTCCGCTGGTTTTAAAACCACCGTACAGCCTGCAGCTAGGGCAGGTGCTAATTTCCAAACGGCCATTAAAATCGGGAAATTCCATGGGATAATCTGTGCCACAACACCGATCGGTTCATTGACAATCAAGGATACCGTGTTGCTGTCCAGTTCTGATAAAGAGCCTTCCTCTGCTCGAATCACGCCCGCAAAATAACGGAAATGGTCAATCGCTAATGGAATATCCGCATTTAAAGTTTCTCGAACCGCTTTACCATTATCGATAGTTTCAACAGCTGCAATCTTCTCCAAGTTCTCCTCAATTCGGTCAGCAATCCGAAATAAAATATTGCTTCGCTCTGTCGCCGAAGTCTTACTCCAGGTCTCAAAGGCTTTCGCTGCTGCCTCCACCGCCAAATCAATGTCTTCTTTGGTAGAATGGGCAACCTTTGTAAATACTTTCCCGTCAATAGGAGAGATGTTGTCAAAATAATTTCCCTTGCTTGGTGCCACAAATGCACCGTTAATATAGTTGTCATATCGCTCGTTGAACGACGGTCTCGCAATTGTACTCATAGTCTGTAAAATTTGATCGTTAGAATTTATGAATTCGTTATTATCCAAATTTAATTAAGCACAAGTTGAAGATATAGCACTATTGTCTCTTTGTGTAGCACAATATTTTCACACAAGGAATTTATTTTTAATCAGCCTTTTTCATATATTTGGTAAGCCACCGATTATAAATTAAAAGCATATGGAGAAAGTAAATTTGATCCGCGAGTTACCTTATGCGGCTGGAAAGGAGTTATCTACCCTCGTTGAAAATCGTAAAGCTTATACCCTCAATAATTTTGAACTAAATGTGTTTGAAACCTATGAGGTAAGCAATATGGTGCCTTTGAAGTTCGACGATATCGTCATTATCAATATGCTGAAAGGCAAAAAGATAATGCACCTGGAAGATGTGCCCGCTTTTGACTATATGCCCGGTGAAACATTAATACTTCCTGCTTCTAAACCCATGGAAATAGATTTCCCGGAGGCCAGAATGAAAGACCCTACACAATGTACGGCCCTCGTTATTTCCTCCGAAAAGATCAATGAGAGCTTAAATTTCCTGAACGATAATTATCCTAAAACAGAACATAAATTAAGTTGGGATTTTAGTTGGGATAAATTCCATATCTCAAACACCTCCGAATTAGCAACCATAACCAATAAACTCTTTGCTGCAATGATCAGTACCGATCCTTTTAAGGATGCGCTTTCTGATCTGCTATTCAAAGAATTGCTCATTCGTATCATTCAACAACAGCAGTTCGAAAGACTGAAAGAGCCCGAATCAGATAACTTAATTGGTCCAATGGGCCCAATTAAAAAGTATATCCAGGAACATTTAACGGAAAAATTAACTGTGGATGTCCTTTGTCAACAAATGGACATGAGTAAGGCTGGCTTATTTCGATTGTTTAAAGAGGAATACGGAATCAGTCCAATGGAATTGGTGATTCAAGAACGATTAGAAAAAGCAAAAGATCTGCTGAGAACTAACCTTTCCGTGAAAGAGGTATGTTATGCTTGTGGATTTAATGATGTGAATTATTTTGTGCGATTGTTTCGAAGTAGAACAGGCATTACACCTGGTCTATATCAAAAGGATGTTCGATTTAACGCTTCATAGCTCGATCCATCTCCCGCTTGGAGTCGCGCTCCTTAATACTATCACGCTTGTCAAAGTCTTTTTTACCTTGCGCTAATGCAATTTCTACTTTTGCATAGCCTCGCTCATTTATGAAGATGCGTAAAGGAACAATCGTAAAGCCTTTTTCTTCGCCTTTTTCCTTTAATTTCTTTAGCTCTCGCTTCGTTAATAGCAGTTTACGATCGCGCTTAGCTTCGTGGTTATAAAAGGAACCATAGGAATATTCCGCAATATGCATGTTACGAATGTAAAGACCGTCCTCAAAAAAAGCACAGAAACTATCGTTGATATTTGCCTTCCCTTCCCGGATAGATTTGATCTCGGTACCTAATAACCCTAATCCCGCAACATACTTATCCAGTAGTTGGTATTCAAAGCTTGCACGTTTATTTTTAATATTAACCGATGATGAAATCGCCATGTTTTATTCCCTTTTGAATCCACAAAGGTACTAATTCCTGATTTTTAGCAAAATCATATCTGTTTTTATCGTAAACTTTATGTTAATATTAATTTAATTTTATGATATTTATATGTCAAAGCACAAACAATTTGAACTTTAAGTTTTGTATGTTTGCATCGATTTTTTGTAAATAAAGGTAATTATTACGTTATTTATTGACGTGAATAGAAGTAGTTTTGTACCTTTGTAGGATTTTTGACGATTTTTGTTAAAAGTTCAAAAAGTAAATATTGTTGAGATTATAGATACCTGTCGAATGAGCAAGGGAAAATTAAATGAAAGAACTGCGCGGTTTTTAGATGGCGAGTTAGGAGATATTAAATCTAAAAACTTATATGCCTTTTTTAGGCCGATTCAATCCAAGCAAGATACCGAAGTGAAAATCGACGGTAAGCGTGTTTTGATGTTTGGTTCTAACTCCTATTTAGGATTAACCACCGACCCACGTATTATTAAAGCCTCCCAAGATGCGCTAGAAAAATACGGGACGGGATGTGCCGGTTCAAGATTCCTTAATGGAACCTTAGATATTCACGTTGAACTGGAGGAAAAACTTGCTGATTACGTTGGTAAAGAAGCAGCCATCCTTTTCTCAACCGGATTCCAGTCTAACCTTGGTCCGTTATCTTGTCTTACTGGTAGACATGATTACATCCTTTTGGACGAACGCGACCATGCTTCCATCATCGATGGTAGCCGACTGTCTTTCTCAAAAGTCATCAAATATGCCCATAATAACATAGACGATCTACGCGATAAAATGGCACGTTTGCCTGAAGAAAGCTTCAAGCTAATCGCTACTGATGGTATATTCTCTATGGAAGGGGACATTGTTAAATTACCTGAACTTGTTCAAGTAGCTAACGAATTTGATGCAGCAATATTGTGTGATGATGCACACAGTTTAGGTGTTATCGGTGAAAAAGGCGCAGGAACAGCTAGCCATTTCGGATTAACTGATCAGGTTGATCTGATTATGGGAACTTTCTCCAAATCTCTAGCTTCACTAGGTGGTTTCGTGGCTGCCGATAAAGACACCATTGAATTCTTAAAACACAGAGCACGCTCCTTAATGTTCAGTGCTTCTATGACCCCTGCTTCTGTTGCTTCTACCTTAAAAGCTTTGGAAATTATCCAAACCGAACCAGAACACATTGAAAAACTGTGGGCAAATACAAACTATGCGAAGAAATTATTGTTAGATAGTGGATTCGACTTAGGTGCAACCGAAAGCCCGATTCTACCGGTGTTTGTTCGTAATAACGAAAAAACATATATCGTGACCAAAATGTTGCAAGATGACGGAGTGTTTGTGAACCCTGTAGTGGCCCCTGCTGTCCCTACAGAGGAATCTCTAATCCGCATCTCCCTAATGGCGACGCATACCTTTGACCAAATCGATGAAGCTGTCGAAAAAATGGCCAAAGTATTTAAATCGCTAGAGGTAGAAAGTTTTATTAGTTAATTCTTCAACTAAATTCTATTAAACGTGATAACGATTGTTCCAGTAGAGACGAAAAAGCAGCTCGCTGCATTTATTGACTTTCCTCATTACTTATATGCGAACGATCCGAATTATGTTCCAGAACTCTTTTTGGGACAAGAGGATTTATTAAGTCCGAAAAAACACCCTTTCTACAAACATTCTATCGCGCAACCGTTCTTAGCGTATAGGAATGGAGAAATCGTGGGGCGAATCGCTGCGATTTATAACAGAAATCATAACGCATTTAATAATGTGAATGAAGGGCAATTCGGCTTTTTTGATTCCATTAATGATCAGGAAGTGGCCGATACGCTGTTCAAAACCGCTGAGGATTGGGTAAAGGATAAAGGGGCTAACTTAATTGTTGGACCCATCAACTTAACAACAAACGATACAATTGGCCTTTTAGTTGAAGGATTCGACCGACCACCAATGGCTATGATGCCTTACAATTCTCCTTATTATATGGACCTATTGACCAACGCTGGATATGCTAAAAAAGTAGATCTTCGCGCTTATTTAGTCAATAAAGCTAATGCAAATCACCGTTCTGTTCTGCTTCTCGATAAACTTGAAGCTCGATTAGAACGCTCTGGTATCAAGTTGCGCCATATAAACCTGAAGGATTTTAAAAACGAGGCCGAAAGAATTAAAAAGGTTTATAATAAAGCTTGGGATAAAAACCTCGGTTTTGTCCCGATGACGGATGATGAATTCAACCATGTTGCAAAAGACTTGAAAATGATCGTCGACCCTAGATACTGCGTTCTTGCTGTAAAAGGGGATGAGGTTATTGGTTTTGCACTGGGTATTCCTAATGTCAACGAAATACAAATTAATATTAAAAAGGGAAGATTATTCCCTACTGGTATTTTCAAACTACTTTTCGGTAAAAAGAAAATCAAATCCCTTCGTGTATTAATGTTAGGGGTATTGGAGAATTATCGAAAACTAGGCATTGAAGCTTGCCTTTATGGTCGAATCATTAAAGAAGCACTTCCTTCGGGTATTGTCGAGGCTGAATGCTCTTGGATGTTGGATCATAATTACATGATGAATCACGCTATTGAACAAATCAATGCTGATTTCTATAAAAGATATCGGCTGTACGAAAAAGCGGTATGAAAAAGAAAATCTTCATTACGGGTGCTAGCGGATTTGTAGGTTCTCACCTGACTGAAGCTGCTCAATCATTAGGACTGGAAGTCCATGCCGCCGTTCGAAATTCCAGTAAGACAACTGATATTGAACCCTTTGTCGATAAATTCGTGTACCCAAATCTAGGGAATACTGAAGACCTCCTAAAACTTTTTGATCAAGAGAAATACAGCTACATCATTCATGCAGCCGCAATGACCAAGACAAAAAGCGAGGAATTGATGAAGAATGTCAACGTAGGATATACCGAAGCTTTGTTGCATGCGGCATTCAAGGCAGATATGCCTTTGGAAAGAATTGCCTATGTCAGTAGCTTGGCAGCAATTGGACCTATTCCGTATGCTAATGAAGGTTTAATTGACGAATCTTTTCCATATCATCCGCTTACCGTTTATGGCCGAAGTAAAAAAGAGTCTGAAATAATGATTCAGAACAACTTCACCGACGAACGAATTTCCATATTCCGCCCCACAGCAGTGTATGGTCCTCGTGAAAAGGATATCTTTATTCTTTTCGATACCATGCGCAGAGGTTTGGACCCTTATATCGGTACCAATCCGCAAAAACTAAGCTTTATCTATGTGAAGGATTTAGTGGATGTTCTTCTGAAAGGTGTCATGACACCTCAAGAAGGCATGCAATTTTATAATATCAGCGATGGTCAAGTCTATTCCAGATATGCCATGGCCGAAATATATAAGGATATATTCCAAAAGAAACTATGGAGAATGCATGTGCCCCTAGGTTTAGTGAAGGGAATTGCACAAATATCACAGTTTCTGTATAGAAATTCCCCCAAAACGCCTGTCATTTATCCCGAACGTCTCGGTGAATTGACTGCCGAAAACTGGGGTGTGGATATCACACATGCCCAATCCCAATTGGGTTTCGACCCGAAATACCTGCTTGAGGATGGCCTCAAGGAAAGCCTCCTTTGGTACAAGGAAAATAAATGGCTATAATATTTTTTCAAGATCATGAGTGAACAAAAAATAAATAAAAAGCTTTTTCAAGACAGAAAGCGAACAAACATATTAAGTAATCCAGAACAGAAATTCATTTCTTACTTGGTACCACGTATACCAGAATGGATTACTTCTGATGGATTGACTGGGATCGGTTTCTTTGGATCTTTGATGATCCTAGCAAGTTTCTTGCTTGCCGAGTATGTCAGCATCTATTTCTTGTTGCTGGCGGTATTGGGCTTCTTTATTCAATGGTTTGGTGACTCTTTGGATGGACGTATTGCTTATTACCGTAATAAATCAAGAAAATGGTACGGCTTCGCCCTTGATATTGTAATGGACTGGGTGTCCACCGTTTTTATCGGTCTCGGATATGTTTTCTATACCACTGGCGATTTTAAATACCTTGGATTTACCCTCGTGTCCCTATACGGTTGGGCAATGATTATTTCCCAATTGAGATACCGTATAACCGATCAATACACCATCGATGCTGGTTTATTAGGCCCTACGGAAATTCGCGTAATCATCTGTTTGGTACTTATCCTGGAGGTTATTGTGCCGGGTTCTATCAACTACAGCGTCTTGTTAATCTGTATCGCCTTATTCTTTATTAATATTGGCGATACCAAAAAATTGTTGGCAGTTGGGGATTTGAAAGATAAGGAAGAGAAAGCAGCTAAATTACAGAAGGAATCCAATCAAGAGCAACCATAAGTAATGTCCTTTAAGTGGAAAGAATTTTTTAAAGCTCAATTCTCCGCCTTTTTAGGTGGGCTGGCAGATTTTGGAATCTATACTTTCTGTTATAAAATTCTGCTTTTTACTGCCCCATTTTCCAATGTGGTCAGTGGTAGTCTAGGGGCGATCGTGAATTTTACCATAAACCGGTATTGGTCTTTTAACAATACAGCAGTACCCCTGGCGAGTCAACTCTGGAAATTTATTCTTGTGGTGGTTGGAAGTATTACCCTAAAATCTTTGGGAATTCACTTGCTGGTCGATATATGGCATTGGCATTTCCTGCTGTCCAAACTTATCCTCGAAATTGTAGTCTCCCTCGGATTTAATTTTACACTTCAAAAATATTGGGTATTCCGCAAATAAGGTTAAATAAATAT
>NZ_BAAAZI010000010.1:0-1767 GCF_039536825.1 Sphingobacterium kyonggiense | reverse complement strand
TTTATGTTAATTTGCCATGGCTCGCTCAAATTCAGCCATACTGCTGAAATGTTCCAATAAACCTTCAAATGTTGTAGACCATTCGTTGTTTATTCCCGGATTATCTTCATCCTCTTGTGCATTGGTAACTTGTCGAATTAATCGGCAATACAAACTTTTTGGCTTAAGGTAGGATATCATGTGTGTTTGGGTTTCTGACCATACGCCTCCTTTATTCATCCAGGTAAAAATAAAATTGTTGCCAAGCAACATAGAAGATTGCTTCTCAAAGCTGCTTGGTTCAAATTTATCCGTATCCTCATTGTACATATACCTCACCGTACTTCCCCCATTGATTTTTAATAAAACAGTGGATTTACTGCCCGAACTGTTTTTTAATACGCCTGCCCAAACACCATCAAATGATCCTGCACCTGCGGTGTATTGCCCCATTGCCGTATTGACCATCCCGATCCATAGCAGCAACAATACTGTCTTTAAGGTTATTTTAGTTTTCATAATTGATTTTTTTAATAAAGTTAATCGCCTTTTTTTCGCTTTGAAATACCTCAAATAGGGTATATTTCATCCAAAACCCCACTTTTTACGATGATGAACTTAATCATTATATAGATAAGGTGGATTCTTTACTCTTTATCTGTGGAAGGATTAGGTAGGTATATTTAGCTGTTGGGGCATCTTCTTTCTATTATTATAGACTATACCTTTGCGGAATACTATTTAATATGTTAAAGGAAGAGCTTTGTCTTTCCAATAATTATTTACAATCCTACTTTCCTTACTTTATTAGTATCTCCATTTTGTTTTTTCGGTTTAGATAATATAATGACCCCACAATAATTCATATGCAACCCGTAATTTCCCCCGTTTTCCTTCGAAACTCCCAAGGAATTTCCTCGGATCTGATAGGGATCTCTTTCGGATCTCGTTCGCTTCTAACCGAACGAGATCCGAAGGAGTTCCGAACGAGTTCCGAAGGAGATCCGAAGGAGTGTCGAACAGAACCCCTCGGAATCCGCCCAGAAGCACATTCCCGATAGGACGGTGACAGTACGGACGGATTTGGGAATTCCCTTCCCGATCCAATCTTTCCAAAAGCTGCCCCTGGACATGGTTTCGACCATATGTCGGCATTTTCTGCACATTTTCGGTTCCGCTGGATAAAATTATCTCCCAATAGTCTAGCGAGTTACGGCGTTACCGAGAAAAATGTTCACTCTGGGTCTTGGAAATACGGTTCCAAAGTCCCTATCTTTGCACCACTCCGCAAGGGAGGGACGGCCACACGGCCACTGAAATAAAGGAAGGAATGGATGGCTCAGAATGCATCAAATGCATTTTGTTCTATCAATCAAAAAAGAAGCTTCTAAAAATATTTTAAAATAAATTTTGCAGCTTAAAATAAATTCCCTACCTTTGCAGTCCCAACTACGGGGAACGGCACAGAGCGCGACGCTCGAAGCCGCAAAAAACAAGAAGAGTTAAAGGGTGCGACCGACGGTCAACCCGACAACATAGAAAGCAGCCGAAGCGTGAAGCGGAGGCGAAAAGTTCTTTAAGAAATAATGATCATGTAGCGCAGCGAGTAGTCGAAAGACGAAAGTTGAACAAAAAGATTTTTAAATCAATTCAACCAGATCGGAACCGGGAAATCAGATATTTTAATATTAGAAGACGATTCTATTTTTTATAAATAGTCTCGATCTTACACTTCATTCTACAATGGAGAGTTTGATCCTGGCTCAGGATGAACGCTAGCGGCAGGCC
>NZ_BAAAZI010000009.1:0-235279 GCF_039536825.1 Sphingobacterium kyonggiense | reverse complement strand
TCGGAACTTGTTCGGATCTCCTTCGGATCTCGTTCGGTTAGAAGCGAACGAGATCCGAACGAGATCCCTATCAAATCCGTACTTAATCCGTTAGAGTGTAAAAGGAAATTCGGCCAAATATTTACTTAAATACGAGGAAAATAGTAGGAATACTAAAAACAAAATACGTTTAACCAGAGAGGCTAAACGTATTAGGATGGGAATATTGTAAAGACTTTAATAAGTAGATTAGAACCTATCTTCTTTTATTTTTTTTCGTCATTTTAGCTTTTAAGCCACTTCCATAATTGTAATTCTTATTGTTACTATCCTTCTTTTTATGGAAAGCACCGCCTTGAGATTCTTCGATTACGACTTTTTCTTTTGGGTTTTCAGCTGGATTATAGATAATTAAATTGTCAGGAAGGGGAGAAACAGGGATTTTTTTACCTAGATTCTGTTCGATTTTTCGTAACGCAGGTAATTCCAAGTCTGTAGCGAAGGTTATCGCAAAAGATTCGTCCTCATTGGTTTTAAGCACATGGCTGATAAATTCTTCCTTAATTTCTGGGATTTCAAAATGAAACAGGAAAGGAATACCCGCTAAATCCAAATCGCGGTTATTTTCATTAGCAACGATCAGGATACGGCAATCAGGCATTTGTTTGAAGATGTTGATGTCCTCAATGGCTTTGATTTGAGGATTGCTAGGATTTAATACCGCAGCTTCAGCTTTTGGTACATGTAATCGCTCTAAAAGTTTTTGCGCTGTATGTTCTGTATTAACGAACACCACTACTTTGTCAAATACTTCCTTATCATCCATCAAATCATTGAATAAATTGATTTTGGTGGTGAAATTGGGTACTTGATAGAGCATTAGTTCATGCGTTTCAATCACTTCTTCTGCCAGTTCATCGACTTCGATGACGGTCGCGAATGGCATAAATGGATCGATCATGAGGTGTAGTTTCTCATGGTCGACTGTACTAAAGCACAGGTATTGCACATCGCCGCAGCTTTGCGCCAATTCGCGCACATTGGTTTGCATACCCTGTTTTACAATTTCTTCAGCATCATCAATAACAAAGGTTTGAATGCGGTTCAAATTTAAGCCCAGTTTAAGGTAAACCATACGGGCACGGTTTGGTGTAGCAACCACAATATCAACCCCGCGTACCAAACCTTCAATTTCCTCTTCCATGCTACCACTAGGCTTGAGACCCATGATATGAAGTTCCTTGTTTTGACTTACGGCATAAAAGCGCTCGATAATCTCGCTAATGCGTTCCTCATTTGGTGCCAATACCAAAACCTTTGGAGCTTCGTCATCGGTATATTTTAATCGACTTAAAACACCCAACACATAAGTCGTGGTTTTACCTGCACCCTCTGGCGCAATTCCAAGCACACTGTGACCTCCAATAATACGAGACAATGTTTTTAATTGGAATTCCTTGGCACTATAAAACCCTAATTCCTTCATGTTAGAAAGTAGACGCTTGCTAAGTTTTAGTTTATCTAAAGACACGGCTGAATAATTATGATGAATATGAATCGACAAAGTTAATTAAAATAATACTGATGAATGATGCTATTATGGATAAAAGCTACACTACTTAGCCCTTATTCGCCACAGATATTCATTTCTACAAATCAAATAGAAACAAGTTTTAAATTTTATCGTTTTTAAACCATAAGTATTGGGTGATATATTACCTTGCATACAGTAATCAGGACCTCATAAAACAGAACGTAAAGGACATGAACATTACCTGGGTATTTCATATAGATGACGTTAAAAAAACAAGATTAATTATTCCCGATTACAATTAGTCCTTGAAGAATTAGAAGAGAATGCTTCGACAGTGCAATAGTTATATATTAATCCGGAAAATAGTTAATTATATGAATATGATTTAGCTAAAGATAAATTGCTATTATTTAAATAAGTAATGATTATGAAAAAGATTATTAAGGCTTTCTGTTTATTTAGTTTATCTGTGGTAATATTTTGTAATATAAGTTGTTATGGAGGCTCTGAAGGTATGACAAAAGTAAATAAAAGTAAGGTAGAACTTCCTCGTGTAGATTCTATAATAGGTGAGGGGTTGATATATTTCAATCTGAATCATCCTTTACCATTATTTGCAACAGAGCATGACACAGTAGCTTATGATACCTTAAAATTTGTCGAAATAAAATCAGGTCCAAATATGGGAAAAGGTGATTTTAAAACCAATACTTTAGGTAATCGCTTGAAACCTTATGAAATGAATTTGGGGGATTCTGATAAAGAGGCTGAAAGTCATGTGCAAATGGGTTTGATTCGCTTTCGTCCATATTTGATTTTTCGTGTCGTCAAAAAAATGGACAATGCTATCGTTGTGTTAATCAATGAGGAGACAAAAGAAAGTAGCGTCATTAAAATTGATGATAACAATAATATTCGGGAGGAAGATAAGGATGGTATTGCCTTTTTCGACCCAAATTTTGTTGATTCGAAGAATAACAATTGGTTTTTCTATGAAACATGGCCACAGGCATTAATGCGCGCCTTTTTAATTTCCTTACCGAAAGATTTGCCAATTTTTGATCAGCCTAATGGTAAACAAATAGCTTTAGCAAAACAGGAAACAAACTTTAGGGTTTTGTCTGTGGAAGGTGATTGGGCTAGAATCAGTAATGAACCGTATCATTATGAGGGTGATAAATTACTGGATGATTGGGTAAAATGGCATGATCAGGGCAAAATGAATGTCCACCTCATGTTAAACGGAGGTTATGAATAAATCCTTCGCTTGAAATATAAACAGCATAATAAAAGCCCAACGATTTTACCTTTCATATAAACTATAGTTGTAATATTTACACCATTAGAACCAATGATTTTGTATTGAACTTTATGAGGTACTCCTTGTGGATCGTTGTTATTATCGTCCTTATTATAAGAACTTAAAATTAAGGTAAGCAAAAATAAAGTTGACATGAGGGTGGCTAATCTTTTTATATAATTAATAGTTTAATATGCTTTATTTCTGTGAGCATTTATGGCTATTGTTTTGATAATAAGAGAGCAAAAACCTTAAAGATATTTTAAATTGAAAGTCCATTCCTAAATAAAAATCCAATTTTCATGACCATGCAATTGAATTAAAAACGCTATTAAATAATCTGCTTTAGCGCTTTTATTTTTATCTCTGGAAATGTAATTCTCCGATCCTGTTGTAAAATAAAATATACCAACTTTGCCAAATCTTCAGCAGCAAGCATTTCTTGTTGTTTTATTTTTTCAATCTTTTTCTTTTCACTCATGTTCTGCATTCCGGTACTCACAGCAGCCGGTTCTATTAAACACACTCGGATATCCAAAGGATTTACTTCTTTGCGCAGGGACTCTGTAAAACCCTGGACAGCACTTTTACTAGCTACATATCCTGTACTGCCCGCTTCTCTACTATCGGCACTCATAGAACCTATATTTATGATATCACCAGATAAGGAGTCTTGTTGCATTTGTTGGGAGAAATATCCAGCTAAATATAAATACGCATTTAGGTTTATACGTATCATTTCAAATAGTTGCATATAATCACATCCTTTTATACCACCAAAACCTACAGCAGCATTGTTTATTAGGACATGAAACGGACCATATTGATTCCAGATCTTCGGCATACGCTCCTTTACATGTTCTAAATTCTCAAGATCTAATAATTCACCATTAAATGAATCTTCTAAACCTAAAACTTTCACTTCCTCCTGTAGTTTTTTTAATTTGTTAGGATTACGACCTATTATAAAAACTTTATAACCTTTTTCCAATAAGAACAGGCAAATCGCTTTACCAATTCCTGATGTTCCACCTGTAATAAATACTTGTACATTTTCTTTTATCCTCATGTAGTGATTTTTTTAATTTATCCAATTCTGCTTTTATGGTTAACAAGTAATCAGCTATATGGTTGAACATGAATTGTTATTAAATATTCTTGAAACTAAAAAAATAGTCAAACTAAATCTATTGTTATACTGTTTATAGGGCAATTAGTCAACCGAAATTCAAATAAAGTTTTAAAAAGTATTTAGGACATGAAATCAAAGGAAAACAAAAAAACCAAGCAGATTGATCAGCATCTTGTTAATAATGCCGATAAAGGAATGACCAGCAATGATGGAGTTCTGATTCATGATAACAATAATACATTGAAGGCAGGTGATAGGGGACCCTCTTTATTAGAGGATTTTATTTACCAAGATAAACTTGCCCATTTTGATCGAGAGCGAATTCCAGAACGGGTAGTGCATGCTAGGGGATCTGGCGCACATGGAATATTTGAAGCTACCGCGGATATTTCCAGTATAACGAGAGCAAAATTTCTTCAGAAAGGTACTGTAACCCCTTTGTTTGCTCGCTTCTCGACTGTTGCAGGATTTAAAGGATCTACTGATTTGGCTAGAGATGTTCGTGGGTTTTCTGTTAAGTTTTATACGGAAGAAGGGAATTATGATTTAGTGGGAAATAATATTCCAGTATTTTTTATTCAGGATGCTATGCAATTTCCAGATGTTGTTCATGCTGTAAAACCTGAACCTAATAACGAAATGCCGCAAGCTGCCTCAGCACATGATACTTTTTGGGATTTTATTTCTTTAATGCCTGAATCAGCACACATGTCATTATGGTTGATGTCTGATCGTGCAATTCCACGTTCATTACGAATGATGGAAGGTTTTGGAGTGCACACCTTTAAGTTTTTAAATGATCAAGGAAAAGCAACTTTTGTAAAATTTCATTGGAAACCTCGCTTAGGCGTGCATTCTGTTGCTTGGCAGGAAGCACAAAAAATATCTGGATACGATGCAGACTTTCATAGACGTGACCTATGGGAGGCTATTGAAAAAGGTGATTTTCCACAGTGGGATTTAGCAGTTCAATTAATTCCAGAGGAGGATGAAATGAAATTCTCCTTTGATCTATTAGATCCTACTAAGATTATTCCTGAAGAATTAGTACCATTAAAAATAATTGGTACAATGACTCTTAATCGTAATCCTGAGAATTTCTTCGCAGAAACAGAACAAATAGCTTTTGATCCAGGAAGACTGGTTCCAGGGATAGATTTTAGTAATGATCCACTTTTACAAGGTAGGGTATTTTCCTATGCTGATACGCAAAACTACAGATTAGGAGGTCCTAACTTCCATGAACTTCCAATCAATAGACCAGTCAATGGTAAATTCAATAATCAAAAAGATGGTTTTGGAAGACAGGATATATTAAAAGGAAATGTTTCTTATTTTCCAAATAGTCTTGCAGAAGGTTGCCCATATCATGCCATGTTAAAGGGAGAAAAAGGATTTGAATCTCATTCTGAGAAGATTGATGCTAAAAAAATAAGAGGTAGATCGCCTTCTTTTGCAGATCACTTTACACAAGCAAGACTTTTCTTTCAATCGCAGTCTGAATATGAAAAAGAACATATTATTAATGCCTATAGTTTTGAATTATCCAAAGTAAAGGACCTTAATGTTCGAAAACGTGAGTTAGCTATTTTAAATCAAATTGATCCTAACTTGGCTAAGCAGGTCGGAGTTAATCTAGGTATAGAACCGCCAAAAGAATTGGATCCTTTAACTTTACAGTTTGCTCGACAAAACTTTGAAAAGTATCCTATTAAGGCACCTAAACCAGAAATTACTAAATCTTCAGCATTAAGTATGGCGATTAATCCGGAAGAGGGAACCATCAAATCTAGAAAGGTAGCTATTTTAGTTGCAGATGGAGTAAATAAGAAAAGCGTGGATCTTATGCGGAATGCCCTTCAGAAAGAAGGAGCACATGCAGTCTTGATTTCCACCCATGTCGGTAACCTCAAATATAATGACGGTTCGGAAGAATTAGTACAATTTTCATATTTAACAGAAGCCTCTGTATGCTACGATGCTTGTTATACGCCTGATGGTGATTCCATTGCTGTTCTTTCTCAAGAACCTGATTATTTTCAATTTATAAATGAAGCATTCCGTCATTGCAAAGCTTTAGCGTTTGCAAAAGGCGCAGAAGAGTTGATCGATAAAAGTCTTTTCAATAATGAGAAAAAGGATAAAGGAGTAATCTTAGAATCTCAAGGAAATATGGTTAAAGATTTTATTTATATCATGAAAGGTCACCGAATTTGGGACAGAGAAAAAGCTCGAAAAGTCGCAGTATAATTTAATATAAAATGGAAAGGCATTAAATATATCAATTTAATGCCTTTTTAGTATCTCTGGATATTTGATGATACTTAGTATGGTTCTAAATAATAACAATGCCCTAACCTGTCTTAGGGCATTGTTAGTCCATTACAAAGCGGATTGTAATTTCTTTTACTGACAATACGAAACTGTTTGTAGTAGTATATTTAAATATTGAATCAACTAAGCTCAAAATAGTTCTTATGTTTTTAAAATTTTTTTATCATTTTTTTAATATTTCCGAACATTCCATTTTAATAAAAACAAGTTCCTTCTTGAGATTGTTTCTTAGATAAACAAAAAGAATATGAATATGGAAATTAATCCGGAAATGAATAAAAACTCGAACGAGTTAACCAAGAAGCCTGATCAAATATACTTGGATCGCCTACAAGTAGAAGCTAAAGAGAAGTCCAATGCAGAAGATCCAACAATAGGAGAGAAGGTTATCCGCGAAGGTTTGCAACAGTGGCCGGAATATATAGACCAAGAATTGCAACGATTTAAAGAACAACTAAATAAATAATCCTGATGGAAATATTAGAAAAAGAAAAGGCATATTGGAAAGGCATGGAATCTTACGATTATGAAATTGTAAGTCAGCTAACTGAATTTCCATGTATTGTTGCCAGTAAAAATGGTGTTCGTGAAGTTGATGAAATAACATTTAAAAAGCTATTTGAGCAAGGCAAGGATTACAAGATTAAAATCTTGAATATCGATCATGTTGTGGAAAAGAAATTATCAAGTGATACAGCAGTTATTGCTTATGAAATTGAGATGGAAACTGGAATGGAAGGAAATACACAACGATCTATTTGCTCTTGTACCTCTACTTGGGTTAAAAAGAATGAGGAATGGAAATGTATCCTTCATACGGAAGTAGAAAATCAAGCCCAGCAATAGATTCTAAATTTTTATATCCTCATTAAAATTAAAAGGACCACCAATTGGCGGTCCTTTTATAATTATATATTAACTGTTTAATTTGATGACATCAGCCTAACTGCAGAAATATAATAGAATCCTGTTCCATTATTATTGTTTTCTCCAGAAGTTACGGTAACCTTTATTTTTCCAGAAGCATCAGGTTTAACACCTTTAGCAACAACAATTTTATTGGTATTACTTGAGGTGTTTAATGCTACTGAAACTTCATTGGTTCCGGTACAAATGTATTTTGTTTCTCTATTATCCGAAACATTACCTCTAGCTCCAAAGAATGAAATGCTATAAGTAAGGTTTTTATCTAAACCTGTCAGCTCAAATACAGATTGTTTAATTGTCATTCCTCCAAATGCACCCTTGGAATTTCCAAAATACGAGTATTTGGAGACGGTAGCTGGCATATTTAAAGGAGTGTTAGTAGTTGTGGGCCCATCTGCATTAACTCCGTTAAATCGCTCTATAAGACTTAATTTGATGCCTACATAAGAACCCAAACTATCTTTCATGTTGATCTGTGTTCCTGCTAAGAATGAATTGACTTGATTCCATCTTTCGGAAGGTGTATTATTTCCAAAATCAATTAACACGGCACTTGTCAATGGTCCACCTGCACCTCCTTGGAAATCTGTCATTGTAGTGACTTCATATGGTTTTAGTACCGCCATGTGCGCTGCATTCTGTGCAATACTAATCTCAAAAGCAGATAAACCTTCAGGTTTATAAGCCATGCCAACAGCAGATTGACCAAATAAGGTTTCAAACCATGTGCATGCAGCCGTAAAACGTCCCATAGGAATGGTCAAATGGTAGCCGTCTCTTGTGAAATTATCTCCAACAACAGAAGTTCTTCCATTTTGAATAGCTGTTCCTGCAGGAATAATGATATCAACAGGTACGATATTTTTTACCTTTTGGGATACATCAACTATGGCTTGGTACATTTTCATTTGATCCTTATCGTAATTGGCAAATCCAGAATGTGTCGAATTTTGAGCATATGCCCATGTTTGATGATAAATGTATTTAACATTTTGATTCAACACATTTTCTTTGACAAAATTAAATACGGTAGGTAATGCAGCTTGAACAGTTTCTAATTGTCCTGAATTCTGACTGACTTGTTGAAAAGAAATATAATCCCAATGTTCATCAGCTAGGGCTGTTTTAATGGATGTTTTTTCAAATGTTCGTTTAACGCCATCAGTTCCTATCTTGCGGTAAGAGTAAATAGAGGCATTCTTTTCAACATTCAATTTATGTTGTTCTAATGAAGCCCCACCAATATAAAGATTGCCTATAATAACGGTTTTGCCAGCTTCTTTTGCTAGGTTGTATAAATGGGTTTCAATAGCATCTTCGGAGAAGCTATTTCCTATTGCTAAGATTCGGATCACACCATCATTAGAACCACCTTGTTGTCCAGTCAGATCAGCAGGTCCAATTTTATTTGGATTCCCATCCTTGGAACAAGAGAAGAAAAGCGTTAGGACCATTAGGACCGCTAATCCATATTTTAGTTTATGATATATCGTATTCATAATTTCTTAAGTATTAAGTTAAATCGCTGGTTTAATAACCTGGATTTTGAGTCAATAAATTCTTACTTAAGTCGATTTGTGTCTGCGGTATTGGTAACAAGACATCTCGGCTATTTTGAAAGTTTGTTTTTCCTGCAGCATGTAAAGCTGTTTGCGCAGTTCCCCAACGAACCAAATCAAAGAAACGATCGTGTTCCATACCTAATTCTACTCGACGCTCTTGTCTTATTCTGGTTCTTAGACTTGCCTGATCAGTTTCTG
This sequence comes from Sphingobacterium kyonggiense, assembly GCF_039536825.1. Lineage (NCBI taxonomy): Bacteria > Pseudomonadati > Bacteroidota > Sphingobacteriia > Sphingobacteriales > Sphingobacteriaceae > Sphingobacterium > Sphingobacterium kyonggiense. Next base: position 226,313 of record NZ_BAAAZI010000009.1, on the reverse strand, counting down.
TAATGTCTGGTAGAATACCTGCTGCAGCACCTCTTCTAGCTCTTTCACGAATTTCATTCACAGCTGTACGCGCTTCTTCAGATTTACCTAATTCATTGGCTGCTTCTGCAAACATTAGGACAACATCAGCGTAACGTAATATTCTAACATTCATCCACCAAGATCCTCTACTGATTGTATTTCTAAGGTTTGGACTACTCAATACTTTATGATTATACCTTGGATTTGGAACATCCGTTGGATAAATAGGCATATCCTCACCAAAAATGGATTTATTCTTTACTGTCGAAGTACTTGAATATAGAATAGTCCTTGCTTTTCTAGGATCTCCGGCTTCATAAGCTGCCTCTAATGATTCACTTGGTGTATTCCAACCCCAACCTAAATTCCAGTTATTCGAACCACGAACACCTTGTAAGCTCGCGTATTGTATTCCATTTGCCTGCGTAACAGCAGGAGATGCTGTAGCTTGAATTTCAAAAACGGATTCTTTCGTATTTTCTCCTTCTTCACTAAAGATCTTGTTATAATCCACTGAAAGATCATATTGACCTGAATTTCTGACCAAGTTCGCTGCATCATAAGCTTGTTGCCACTTATGTTGTTGTAAGTAAACTTTTGCTAGTATGCCATTAGCTGCTCCTTTGGTAACACGACCATTGAATTTAGCATCCCAAGAAGGAGGTAAATATTGAATCGCATACTTTAGATCTTCTTCAATAAAAGTATAGATTTCAGCGGCGGTACTTTGAGGAATGTTAACTGGTGAACTTACATTTTCAATTTTCTTGTCCATTTTTGGTACACGGCCAAATAAACGCACTAAATTGAAATATGCATATCCTCTTAAGAAACGCATTTCTGCAATTCCTTGTAATCTTAATTCCTCAGTGCCTACACTTTCACCAACACTATCGATAAAACTAATAGCTGTATTACATTTATTGATAAGACCAAAATGTCCTGTCCATAAAGCGTTTGCACGACCAGAACTTGGTAACACCGGGAAATTATCCATAGAAATTACATCTGCTCCACCGTCAGAAGCTGTACTACCTTTGTCGGCATCATCACTACGAATAGAAAATGCATTGACGAATCCATCAACATGGATATTATAACTTCTTAATTCATTATATGCACCGAACAGGTAGCTATCAAAGGGACCTCCACCAGCCGGATAGGGGTAATTATCTTCTGTATATTCTCCTTGAGGCTGCGTATCAAGAAATTTGGAACATCCACTCCACAGTATCATAGATACAGCTGCTAAGAGGGTAAATTTTATATAATTTGACATAACTAATCTCATTTAATAATTAAAAACCAAAATTTACTCCGAAAGTATAAGTTGCAGGAACTGGATATGAACCATTGTCCACTCCACCAGCTGTGATGCTACCAATAGAAGCCTCTGGTGAGAATCCTGTTACCTTACTCCAAGTCTTTAAGTTTTGGGCATTAAAGAATATCCTTGCTTTTTTGACGAATGAATCACCAAAGATGGTATTCGGCAAGTTATAACCAATTTGAACTGTCCTGATTCGGAAATAATCACCTGGCTCCAAAAAGTAGTTACTGAAAAGGTAATTGTTTCCACGGCTGTTGTCTAGGATAGGTTCAACATTACTGCTGCCTGGACCTGTCCATGCATCTAAACGATTGGTTTCATAGTTTAATGGAGCAAAATTACTTGTTCTACGAATAGCATAGATTTTATTTCCAGCAACACCATTTCCTTCCAATTGTAAGTCAATTCCCTTATAACTTAAATTGAAATTCAATCCAAAAATATGTGGAGGGAAAGGGGTTCCTAAGTAAGTACGATCCTCTGGATCTATTTTGCCATCGTTATTAATATCTTCGTATTTGATGTCTCCAGGCAATGAATTCGGCATGGAAGGAGTATTGGCTACCTCATTAGCCGTTTGATAAATACCTGCTTGTTTGTATCCGTAAAAATATCCAATCGATTGACCTGATTCCGTTACGTTGGCTCCATTATTACCTAAGATTTGGAAATCTATGTTTTCTCCAATAGAATTCACGACGTTTTTGTTGAAACTGTAGTTTGCACTGACACTGTATTTCCAGTCGCCAAAGCTATTGTTCCAACCTAATGTTGTTTCAATACCCTTATTGGTAATCTTTCCTAAGTTGGAAAAGTAAGGAATAGATTGCCCAGGTGCTAAAAAGGAAGTTAAAATATCAGACGTTGTACGGTCATATAGATTGAATTCAGCACTTAGTTTGTTTTCAAATGCTTTGATTTCTAAACCTAAATCCATTCCTCGAACGACTTCCCAGTGTAAATTAGGGTCAGGGATTAATTTAGCCTCTACTGATGTATAGACATTATCGCCAAAGATAGCGGTCGCAGAGTTTCGTACTCCTGGTAGGTAGATGAAATCTGGTACACCATTCTGATTTCCAATCATCCCCCAAGCGAAGCGTAGTTTCATGAAATTAATCTTCTCCACATTCTTGAAAAAGTTTTCTTCAGAAAGTACCCATCCTAAACCTATTGAACCAAATGTTCCCCAACGATTTTTAGGAGCAAATTTAGAACTACCATCACGACGCACAGTGGCATTTACTAAATACTTATCTTGGAAAGCATAGTTAACACGGGCAAATGCACCAATGATACTGCTCTTTGAACCATAACCACTGTATGAACCCTGTGGATTACTGGTTTGGTTGATAATATTCCAATACCATAGATCAGGGTTGTTCGGAACATTTAATGTAGTATCTCTTCGAGAACCATTCATTCCCGTTTGATCATTATAAACAGTGGTCATACCGGCAACAGCAGTCAATCGATGGTCCTCATCTATTGTTTCCTCAAATGTTAATGTATGATCCTGTTGAAAGCGTCTGAATTCTTCTGAAGATTGAGAAACAGAAGTTTTTTGGTTTTCATCAAATGTTACCACGTTTTGTCCTCCATTTTCACCAATATTCATATAATGGAATGGGAGAGGTGTATAACCACGAGAGTTATTAAAACCTAAATCAGCATAAACAGTGGATTTCCATTTTAAGTTGTCTAGAATGCTAATTTCAGCAAATAAGCTTCCTACAAAACGGTAACCACGCGGTAGGGAAGTCCCTGCCAATCTATTTAAGGTTGCCATTGGGTTTCCCACTTGTGCTCTTTGGAAAGAAGGCATGCTGTAGTAGGTATTCTCATCAAATTGTATAGGTACTATAGGTGCTGCCCATAAGGCATTGGTAATGCTTACATTAGTAGGAGTCATGTTCCAGTAAGATCCAGATAAATCACCACCAACCTTTATGCGATCAGAAATTCTGATTTCTTCATTTAGGCGAGCTACAAATCGTTCATAATCTCCATTTCTAACCACACCTTCTTGTTTACTGTATCCAAGGCTAATGTAAGTAGTGGTCTTTTCACTTGAATTGCTAATACTTAAGTTATTATTGGTATTGAAAGCAGTGCGTAAGATTAAATCCTGCCAATTGGTATTTGCCGTATAGCCACTGTAATCAAAATCTGCTGAGCCAAGGTTTGCCAATTGCATATTATACAATTTCTTAAAACCCTCCGCATCAGTAACAGAAATCCGGTCTCGAACTTGATTGAATCCATAAGATCCAGAGAAGTTCACATTAGTTTGTCCTCTTGCGGCCTTTTTTAAGGTAATAGCTATAACACCACTCGCACCACGAAGTCCGTAAATGGCAATGGAAGATGGATCTTTTAAAACATCCATACTTTCAATGTCCTGAGGACTGATAAAGTCGATGTTGTCATGCAAAACACCATCAACGACGTATAGTGGATTTGAATTGTTGGTGCTATTAACACCACGAACCCGTACAGTAGGTGCTGCACCAGGAGAACCAGAGTTACTGATGGTTAAGCCCGCCACTTTACCTTGTAATGAACTGATTGGGTTTGTGTTAGGCATATTGGCAATCTCTTCCCCTTTAACTTGAGCAATAGCTCCCGTTAAATCTACTTTACGTTGAGTACCATAACCAACGACAACCACTTCTTCCAATTTCTGGTCTGTACTTTCTAAGAAAATTTGTAAATCTTTTTGGGAACCAACGGTGACAGATTGGGCGGTGTAACCTAGGTAGGCAATTTGTAAGACATCAGTAGCTGTTGCCTCAATGCTGAACTTACCAGCATCATCGGTTTGGGTAGCTTCTGCTGTCCCTTTAACCGAAACTGTCGCCCCCGCAATTACCGCCATTGTACTCGCGTCCTTTACAGTTCCTGTTATCGTGTTCTGTGCAAAAAGTAAGTGTACAGAAAGCACGAAACATAATAGAGTAAATAAATGCTTCATGTAATTTCGATTTATATTGGTACTAGAATAGTTTGTTAATTATCTAAACAAAGATTATGACGTATATGTTTTAAAACAAATTTATTATTTACACATTACTACATCAGTATATAGTGGGTATCTCACTATGTATGTGGAGTGTAATTATTTCTCTGATGTTCAGATATTTATGGAGGTTTTTAACCTATACATTTTTAGTGTATAGTGTTTTAATTACACTAATATTATTGTGTAGTAATGATGTAGTAAAATGGGGTAATTATACAGCTATTTGATTGAGGTTGTGGGCAAATATTCATAAAATTATAACTATAGAATATAAGAATATGCTAGCTGTTTCTCTTCTATTTTTGTTGGATTTTCTACTGCTTTTTGTCTGTTATCTAAAAGTCTTCCTACTGGTTTCCTTTTACACGCTTTCGGAACTCCTTCGGAACTTGTTCGGATCTCCTTCGGAACTCGTTCGGTTAGAAGCGTACGAGATCCGAAAGAGATCCCTATCAGTTCCAAGGAAATTCCCTGTGAATATCAAAGGAAAGTTGTGCGAAAAAGCATGTAAATAGTAAGTTAATAGCAAGCTAAATCATTGGAAAGGATACACATCAGCATCAAGCTACATTGGGGGAGAAAGTTATATGTCTAGCTATTTAATTTTCCTAAATTAGATGATAATATATATTAATTCGAACCTAATTTGCCATTAACATGAAATTACGTGCATTTACTTTAACTTTTACCGGTTTATTACTTAGTTCAATTGCATTTTCGCAAGCTAAAATTATTAGAGGTTATTTCCCTTCGCCAGGGATTGCTATCGAGTCTGAATTTGTTGATGACCGATTTTTTATTGAAACCGATCAAGGATTTGCAATCTTTAATTCTAAAGGTGATCAACTTGCAAATGGAATTTCCACAAATAATTCTTTAGGAGGAAAAAACCTCAGTTTGAAAAATTCAGTTTTTTTAATAAAAAATAAAGATTTGACCAATAGCCTAATGAATACTGATGGAAAAATTTTGGGAACTGGAAAATATAAAAGTGGTTTGTCTTTTATTACTGATAATACTTTTGTGAAATTTGATGATGGGATGTTTGGCTATATTAATGAAAAAGGAGAGGTAATTAATAAGTTTGATAAGAAACGTTATAAACTAATCACGAATAAACCCGATAAGGCTGGTGGATTTTCAAGTAGTGATATGTTTATTGCCAGTACAGTATTCTTGTCACATGCTGATTTCCCCCCTTATTCAGCTGAAGGGTTAACTAAAGTTTCTGATTATGAAAATAAGCTTGATGGCTTTATGAATAAGAAATTAGAATTAGTTATTCCAGCTAAATATACTGCTGTCTCCCGTTTTTCTGAAGGCTTAGCAGCGGTGTCAAATGAAAATAATTTGTGGGGATTTATAGATACTCATGGGAAGCAAATTATTGATTTCACCTATTCAATTAGACCTCGTGATTTTCATTCAGGATTAGGTTTGGTTATTAACCGTAATAGGAAAATTGGCTATATTAATAAATCTGGTGAATTAGTAATCCCTGCAGATTATGAAAGGGCTACTGACTTTTATAAGGGTTATGCCTTAGTAAAAAAAGATTACTATACTCCAGTTCAATTAATTGATTCTACTGGCAAGGAATTGGTGAAGTTTCCTAAACAAATTGTTTTTATCGATGATAGTGTTTATAAATCTAATTATTCAAATAAAAACATTGAGGTTACCTATGATGGATCTGAAACGTTAAGACAATTAGTGGATTATGGTAAAGGAATCTTCATGCATGGTAATAGTTATGGTTTAGTTGATAAGGAAGGAAATGTGGTTTTAGATTTTAAGTATACAGCATTAAAAGACTATGCAAATGGAAAAATGTTAGCTTCTCTTCGTGAATTCGTAGATAATAAAATCATAAAAACCAATGGTTTAATGGATGAAAAAGGAAATTGGTTGGTTATTATTAAAGCTCCAGAATTTTAAAAAAATAACTTATTACAAACAAAGGGCTGTATTGTTTAACAGCCCTTTGTTTGTTGGTATATTCATAAGTACATGAGTATAGAATTTTTAATATCTCAAAACTCACGTCTCACATAACATATCTCATCTCCCCACTCACTTCTCAATTTCCTTCAAGCTACTCATCTTCTTATACTCCAAGAAGCCTTTAATGTCTTCGAAGTGTTCTCTAACGCGTTTGTTTCCAAACTCAAATACTTTTGTTGCTAAACCATCTAAGAAGTCACGATCGTGAGAAACCAAAATCAATGTACCATCAAAGTCTTGTAAAGCATCTTTGATAATATCTTTGGTTTTCATATCCAAATGGTTGGTTGGCTCATCGAGGATAAGCACATTTACTGGTTCTAGCAATAATTTGATCATTGCTAGACGTGTTTTTTCTCCACCTGAGAGAACTTTCACCTTTTTGGTGGTATCATCTCCACTGAACATAAAAGCTCCTAGGAGGTCCTTTATTTTCACGCGTACATCGCCAAAGGCAATTTGATCTATTGTGTCAAAAACAGTCAGGTCTTCATCCAGTAGAGAAGCTTGATTTTGTGCGAAATACCCAATCTTCGCATTGTGACCGACTTTAAGGGAGCCTTCATAATCTATTTCACCCATAATAGCTTTGATCATGGTAGATTTACCTTCGCCGTTTTTACCTACGAAAGCGACTTTTTGTCCGCGTTCAATTACCATATTGGCATTCTTAAATACAACATGGTCTCCATATGATTTTGATAAGTCCTCCACCATAACAGGATAGGTTCCGGAGCGAGGAGAAGGCGGGAATTTCAATCGTAATGCAGAAGTATCAACCTCATCAATTTGGATAATTTCCAGTTTCTCCAACATCTTAACTCGGGATTGTACCTGTAAAGTTTTTGAATAGGTGCCTTTAAAGCGATCAATGAATTCTTGATTATCTGCAATAAAACGTTGTTGTTCCTCATAAGCTTTAAGCTGATGCTGACGACGTTCCTTACGTAATTCTAAATAATGACTGTATTTGGCCCTGTAATCATAAATCTTACCCATAGTGACCTCTATGGTTCTATTGGTGATGTTGTCAACAAAAGCACGGTCGTGGGATATGACGATTACGGCTTTTGCTTGATTTACCAAGAAATCCTCTAACCACTGAATACTTTCTATGTCCATGTGGTTCGTAGGCTCATCCAATAAGATCAAATCAGGTTTCTTCAATAGAATTTTCGCCAATTCAATGCGCATACGCCAGCCTCCTGAAAATTCAGAAGTCATTCTGTTGAAGTCTGAACGTTCAAAGCCTAAACCTTTTAAGACTTTCTCGATTTCAGCATCATAATTAACCTCTTCGATGGAATAGAATTTTTCGCTCAACTCGGAGACTCTTTCAATGAGTTTCATGTAATCATCGGATTCATAATCCGTACGTATATTCAATTGCTCATTTAATTCTTCCAGTTCTTTTTGCATTCCCTGGGCTTCATCAAAAGCCTTCGCAGTCTCTTCAAATACGGTTAAATGATCCTCTGTCAATAAATGCTGTGGAAGGTAAGCTATAACTGCCTCTTTAGGTCCAGTTACATTTCCCGTGGTTGGTTTTCCAACTCCAGCAATAATTTTTAATAAGGTAGATTTACCTGCTCCATTTTTACCCATAAGGGCTATTTTATCATTTTCATTGATGGAAAAGGATACATCGGAGAATAGGGTAGTTCCACCAAACGAAACAGAGATGTTATTTACATTTATCACGATATGCGAGGTTTTATTTTGGCGCAAAGATACTATTTCAGCTTTAGTTTAAGCAATTGGATTTATAATTATATTCCACAATAAAATCGCATGATATAGGCATGAAGACTTTTGATAAAACATAAGCTTTCAGTATCTTAGACCTGTAAATCTAAAATCACCAAACATAACAATGAAAAATCAAACCTTATTAATCCTTGTTCTTGTATTATTATTTCCAACTGAAATATTTGCCCAAATCCATTATTCCAATGCTTCAATTAGGACAGGGGCCGAACAAACTGAAAAATATATTCCTAAGCTAAAAGGGAAACGTGTTGCTTTGATCGCTAATCAAACAAGTATTATTGGCGATAGTCATTTATTGGATAGCCTAGTCAAAAGAGGCGTACAAGTTGTGAAGGTTTTTGGTCCGGAGCATGGTTTTCGAGGAAATGCAAGTAATGGGACTAGCGTAGGCGATGAGGTAGATAAAAACACGGGGGTTAGGATTATTTCCTTATATGGAAACAAGAGTAAGCCAACAAAGGAAGATTTGGCGGATGTGGATATTCTAATTTATGACATTCAAGACGTAGGCTGTCGATTTTATACAAACATCAATGTCTTACGTGATGTGATGGAATCAGCTGCTCGGCATGGTAAGGAGTTAATGATTCTAGATCGTCCAAATCCAAATGCCTATTTTATTGATGGTCCTATATTGGACATGAAGAATAAGTCAGGAATAGGACAGTTTCCAATACCCATTGTACATGGATTAACCGTTGCAGAGTTTGCACAAATGGTGAATGGAGAAGGTTGGTTAGCTGATAATTTAATATGTAAGCTGAGCGTGGTTAAGAATGCTAACTATAAGCACGATATGCTGTATAATCTCCCTGTAAATCCATCTCCAAATTTGAATACTCCTGAAAGTATCTTATTGTATCCAAGTACTTGTTTGTTTGAAGGGGTGTCCTTAAATCATGGTCGAGGAACCAATTATCCATTTACACGTGTCGGAGGCCCAATGTATAAAGGTATCTACAGTTTTAATTTCACACCATTATCGATGCCCGGAAGAGCAGAAGATCCACTATATCAAGATCAGGTATGTTATGGATTAGATTTAATGCAAACCGACCTTAACAAACTTGTGAAATCTAAAAAAATCAATTTACAGTGGATGATTGAATTATATGCTAAACATCCGAATAAGGCAAAGTTTTTTGATCGAAGTTCCCATCGACAAATTGGAAATATCGATTTCTTGGTTGGCGTTTCGGAATTTAAAGAGCAAATCAAGAATGGGATGACCGAAGAGCAGATCCGAAAATCATGGGAACCAGGCTTAAGCAAGTATAAAACCATGCGTAAAAAATACCTGCTTTATAAATAGGAATTTAGCATTTTTTGTTGTTGGAATAACTTGCGAGCAAGAATTAGCTACTTTTTTCTAAGAATATATTAAAGAGATTATGGATTTCTCTAAATTTATTCTTAGAAAAATCACACACGTATGCTGCATCATTTGTTGCCAATTATTTTGGTCTTGATCTTATTGATCGTTTTATTAACTATTTGGGCCAAAAAACTAAGAATTGCATATCCTATATTATTAGTTTTAGCAGGTTTATTAATCAGCTTTATTCCGGGTTTACCTGTTATACGGATAGATCCAGATGTTATTTTCTTTTTAGTTTTACCGCCTTTATTATTTGAGGCAGCATGGACGGTTTCGTTTAAGGAAATGAAAAAGTGGTGGAGAATCATTGGGAGTTTTGCATTTCTGGTGGTTTTCTTTACAGCTTTATTGGTCGCTCTTGTTTCTAATCAGCTCATACCAGGCTTCAGTATTGCTTTAGGTTTTGTCCTTGGCGGTATAGTTTCACCCCCAGATGCTGTTAGCACAGGAGCCATAACCAAATTTGTCAAAATCCCGAGGTCAACTACTGCTATTCTGGAAGGCGAGAGCTTATTGAACGATGCTTCATCTTTAATCATTTTTCGCTTTGCTTTAGTAGCAGTTGGTACCGGACAGTTTATTTGGCAGGAGGCAGGTTTGCAATTCCTTTGGATGTTACTTGGTGGGGTTGCTGTAGGTATTTTTGTCGGCTATATCTTTATTTTGATTCATCGACATCTTTCAACGGATACTCCATCGGATATTGCCTTAACACTAATCGAACCATTTTTCATGTATTGGATTGCTGAGCAAATTCATTGTTCAGGTGTTTTGGCTGTGGTGAGTGGAGGTTTGTTTATGTCCTCCAGACGCTTAACCTACTTATCAGGAAGTAGTAGAATTGCAAGTACTAATGTTTGGGAAAGCTTTGTGTTTCTACTGAATGGGATTGTGTTTTTAATTATTGGATTAGACCTCCCTGAAATTGTTTTAGGGATACGTTCGAAAGGAATTTCGCTTAATACGGCAGTATTATATGGGGTAGTTATAACGGGCGTGTTGATTTTAGCTCGTATTATCAGTGCATATGCGGCCATGTTGGCTACCATCATTTTTAGGCCTCAGGTAGCTCATCAAAATCAATTCAGTAGAAGACGGTGGTACATTCCGATTCTATTAGGCTGGACTGGTATGCGTGGGGTAGTTTCGCTCGCTGCAGCTCTGGCTATTCCTTTAACTCTTCCTTCAGGGGAGGCCTTTCCTTATCGTAATATGATCTTGTTTATCACCTTCATTGTTATCTTACTCACGCTATTAATTCAAGGATTAACCTTGCCTTATTTAATAGGTAAGTTCAAGTTGGCGCAAGGGCAAGAAGATGAGGAAGCAAAAGATGAAGAAGCCAGAAAGATTATGAAGGCAGCTCTAAAAAATCATGTGTATGAGTTTTTAAAAGTTAGAGTTGCATCCACGGCAGAAGGACATTTTGGAGCAGAAAGAATCCTTAAGCATTGGGAGGAACAGGCAAATCTACAGGATTCGAATTGGTTAGATGATACAAGTAGAGGATTGCTAAAAGAGATCTTTCAAGTTCAACGAGAGTTTCTCGCTGAATTAAATAAGGATTCTTATTACAGCGAAGAACTTATTAGGCAGCAAATGTATCAGGTAGATCTGGAGGAAGAGCGAATGACGGTGGTTTAGGGTGAGTAAATGATTTAATATATTCTTACAGGTTGATATTTAGTATTAAGCAAAGGATTTGATTACGGTAGAAGATTTTTCATTTCATTATCCATTAAATTCAGGACAGATGAAGTACTGCTTTACTTTACATTTACCCTAATATTTCCAATTATTTTCATGTTTATTTTGGCCATCTATTTTGGAAATTAGACTATTGCCTAGTTAAATTGTTACAACAATAGATTTGTAGCTTTATCCTTGTTTATTATATTTGTTATCGATAACAGTTCAAGTGTTAATCTCCAATTATAATAAAAATGCAGTCGATTTACATCAATAATGCTCGTTTAATAAGCAATGATCGGATTGTTTATCCCGGATATGTTTATGTACAAGGATCAAAGATTTCTGATCTAGGAGAAGGCGATATTAATGTAGGAGAAGATGTAAAAAAAATAGACGCATGCGGAAAATATCTTTCTCCTGGTTTTATTGATATTCATATACATGGAGGTGGGGGTTATGACTTTATGGATGCCACAGTAGAGGCATTTTTAGGAATAGCAAACACACATGTTCAGTATGGAACCACTGGGATGTGTCCGACTAGTCTAACAGCAGAAACCGAAAACATATATCGAGTATTAGATGCTTATGATTCGGCACTAAAAGAGAACAAACAAGGTTCTAAATTTTTAGGTGTTCATTTGGAAGGTCCCTATTTAGCTATGGGGCAACGAGGGGCACAAGATCCAAAATATATTCGAAACCCAAATCCGGAAGAATATAAAGCCATTTTAGCTTATTCAGATCATATTGTTCGTTGGAGTGCTGCGCCCGAATAACCTGGGGCATTAGAATTTGCCGATTATTTATTGCAATTGGGAAAGATTCCTGCATTAGCACATACAGATGCGTTATTTGAAGAAGCTGTATTGGGGTATGAACGAGGGTACAAGCTTGCAACACATTTTTATTCGGCAATGTCAGGGATTACCCGTCGTGATGCCAAGCGATATGCTGGTGTTATAGAGGCAGGCTATTTACTTGATGACATGGACGTAGAAATAATAGCAGATGCTGTACATGTACCTGCGCCACTTATGAAACTTATTTATAAAATAAAAGGTCCAGATCATATTGCCCTAGTTACTGATGCTATGCGTGCTGCTGCCATGCCTGAAGGTCCAAGTGTTTTAGGTCGACTAAGTGATGGGTTACCAGTAATCGTTGAGGATGAAGTGGCCAAACTGATGGATCGTAGTGCCTTTGCCGGAAGTGTGGCTACATGCGACAGGTTGTTGCGTAATTATGTTTATAAAGCAGAGGTGTCATTGCCTGAGGTGATTAAAATGCTGAGTGCTACTCCTGCAAGAATTCTTGGAATACATAATCAAAAGGGAAGTTTACAAAAAGGAATGGACGCAGATATTTTGTTGTTAAATAAGGATTTGTTCGTGGAAATGACAATGGTCGAGGGAGAAATTCGATATCAGGTTTAAATTCAGATATTTCACATTGGAAAAGAATTCAACATTAGGAGTTAAAGAAATTGCGAAATTATCTGGAGTTTCAATTGGAACGGTTGATCGAGTTTTGCATAACCGTCCTGGAGTAGCTGCCAAGACGAAGGAAAAGGTACTGGCTGTACTGGAAAACCATCAATATGAGCCGAATTTGATTGGTCGAGCCTTATCAAAAAAGAAACCTATTCACTTTGTTGCTATCATTCCAATTAGTTCACCTGAATCAGCTTATTGGGATGCTCCTAAAAAAGGAATAATACAGGCCCTGGATGAATTGAAAAATTATGAGGTCAAAATTGAAATATTACTGTTTGATCAGAATAATCGATTAAGTTTTGATGAGCAAGTGGAAACTTTCAAATCTATGGAAGTAGATGGGCTGGTGTTAGCTCCAACTTTTCTCAAGGAATCATTAGCGTTAAGTGAGTATTGTGATGAAAAAGGAATTCTTTATACTTATTTAAATTCGGATTTACCAGATACCAATAACATCGCATATTTTGGTGCTGATTTGTTTCAGACTGGATATTTAGCGGGGAGATTATTGCATAATTATGGAAATTCAAACTGTGAATTCTTGATTATTCATATTTCTAAAGAAATGGAAAATAACCATCACCTAATTAGAAAAGAAGAAGGTTTAAGAGCCTATTTTACGGATAAAACTTTAGATGCTGACATCAAAGTACTGCATATAAATGATACCAATATTGATCTTATTGCAAAGCAATTGTCTGATTTTCTAAAAATCAACCCTGTAAAATATTGGTTGGTGACAAACTCGCGAGTTTCTTCAGTTGCTAAGTTTATCCAGGATAATAAAATTACCGATGTCAAATTAATTGGATTTGATTTTTTACCAGAGAATGTTTCTTATTTAAAGTCTGGGATAATTGATTTTCTGATTTGCCATAAGCCAATTGAACAAGGTTTTAATGCGGTTATGGCTTTATTTCATAAAAAAGTACTTTATAAATCATTCGAAAAAATCAATTTCATGCCTATTGATGTCATCTGTAAAGAGAATTATATGTATTACGAAAATTGATTTGTTTAAAGACAATTGATTTTCATCTAAACCTATAACATTATGATAAGAACACTTTTTCTCCTAGCCGTATTACTTATTGGAAATTTAAACTTGTTCGCACAAGGACAATCCAAATCAAAAGATTTTAAGGTTAAAGGCTTTCACCTTGACCTTAGGGTGCAAGTTATGAAAATGCCTGCGCTCAAGAAATTCGCCAAGCAATTGAAAGATAATGGCATGAACACCTTGATTATGGAATGGGAAGCAACATATCCATTTCAAAATCATCCCTTAATCCCGAATCAATTTGCATACTCTCGCGAAGAAGTAAAAGAGTTTGTAGGTTATTGTGAAGGTATGGGGGTTGATGTGATTCCTTTACAGCAAAGTTTTGGACACGTGGAATACATTTTAAGACATTACCGTTATAAGGATTTACGCGAGGACCAAAAAGATTATTCACAGATAAATCCGTTGAAGGAGGATTTGGCAAAAGAACTTTTTACCGATTTGTTTAAAGATATGATTAGTACGCATCAATCAGAATACATTCATATTGGTGGGGATGAAACCTATTTACTTGGACACTCCAAAGAGTCGCAAAAGAAAGTTGCTGAGGTTGGAAAGGGGAGACTGTATGGTGATTATATTAAGCTTCTGTGTGAATTGGTAGTATCCTTGGGTAAGAAGCCGGTGTTATGGGCAGATATAGCTTTGAAATATCCTGATGCTTTGAAAGGTCTACCAAAAGAAACTGTATTTGTGGATTGGAATTATGGATGGGATATCAATATGTTTGGCAAGCATGAGAATCTCTTGAATTCAGGTTTTGAAATTTGGGGTGCTCCATCACTAAGGAGCCATCCTGATAATTATTTTATAACACAATGGGAAAAGCATTTTCGTAATATCCGGGAATTTATTCCGTTGGCTAGAGGATTTGGATATCAAGGGATGGTAATTACCTCTTGGTCCACATCAGGTTTATATTCTAGTTATTGGGAAAGTCCAAAGGATATCGTTGAGCTTTATCCAGTGAGACGGGTTTATCCATTGTCCGGATTTAATTTATTAGTAGAAGCATATTTTAAAGCTGCAAATCAAGAAAAACCATTGGAAGTGGATGCTTTTGTAAGAAAATACGCACAAGAAAATTATGGTTTGTCATCAGAGGAGTCCATTCGTTTTTGGAAGGTATTAGGGGCAAATCCTTATGAAATTAATCAAGGGGTGGTGAGTGATCCTAAATTGAGTATCCGTGAGGTAAAGGATTCAGCGATTTGGGTTCAAAATGAAATGAAGCGTTTTAACCCTATTAAAAATAAAGAAGAATTTAAACATTATCAATTGATGTCTGATATTCGAGCTCGTTATTTGGTTTACATGGATGTGGAGGAAGAATTAAATAGCAAGACCTTTGATAATACTAGATTGCCCGTATTAATCAAAACCTTGAAGGGATTATTGGATCAAGAAAAAGAGTTGAATGCACGGTTTATGGCTTTGAATAAAGACTTTTTATTTGAAGAAGAGATTGCACAAGAGGATTTTTTACGAAACAGCAAAATTCAACTCTTATACAATCGATTAACTCGATTAGCCAATTAATTATTCCATAAACACTAAGTCGAGAATATGTCAACTATAAAAGAGGAAGTTTCAGTATCAAGTCTAACCAAAGGACAAATGCGCTTGTCAATTGGCATAATTGCAATGATGTTTTTTGTCTTTGGTTTTGTAACCTGGATAAACGCCATACTTATTCCATATTTTAAACTAGCCTTTGAACTAAATCATTTTGAATCTTATTTAGTAGCATTTGCTTTTTACATTGCTTATTTATTAATGTCGTTGCCTTCAGGGTATTTACTGAAGCAGGTGGGCTTTAAAAAAGGAATGATGATTGGATTCTTCATCATGTCTATTGGGGCTGCCTTATTTGTTCCTGCTGGCGCCATTCGAAGTTATCCATTATTTTTAGGGGGATTATTCACGCTGGGTGTTGGTTTGTCCGTATTGCAAACAGCTGCAAATCCATATGTAACCATACTAGGGGATAAGGAGCGTGCTGCCCAGCGTTTCAGTATCATGGGCATATGTAATAAGTTTTCTGGAATTGTTGCTCCATTATTATTTGCAGCCGTGATTTTAAAGCCTGAAGATCAGGTGTTTTTAGAATCATTGAAGACTTTGGTTGGTGAAGAAAAGGAAGCTGGTTTAAGTAGTCTCCTGGAACGTGTTATGCTGCCTTATACAGTGGTTTCTATCGTGCTAATTGGATTAGGTTTGATGATCAAATTTTCTCCTTTACCTGAAATAAGAACGGATGATCAAGAGGGGGCAACTTTTGATAATAAGCAAGTAGGAGGAAAGCGTTCAATTTTGGAATTCCCACATTTGGTACTAGGTGCATTTGCTATATTTTTTCATGTTGGGTCTCAGGTAATTGCGGTCGATAGCATTATCAATTATGCACAGAGCACGGGATTATCCTTCTTTGAAGCAAAAACCTTTCCATCATATACCTTGTCGGCAACTATTGTCGGCTATTTATTGGGGATAACATTTATTCCTAAGGTCATTAGTCAATTAATGGCTCTAAGGATTTGCTGTTTGTTAGGATTGCTGTTGTCTTTTGGGCTAATCTTTATTTCTGGAGAAAGTAAATGGTTTGGTTATGATACAGATATTTCTGTTTGGTTTCTGGTGATGATGGGATTTGCAAATTCCATGATTTGGGCAGGTGTTTGGCCTTTGGCATTATCTGATTTAGGGAAGTTTCTGAAAATTGGCGCATCCTTATTGGTCATGGCGCTTTGTGGTAATGCTATATTGCCGATGGTTTATGGTTACTTTGCTGATAAGATTGGATTAAAAGATGCGTATTGGGTATTGATCCCATGTTATGCTTATTTGATATTTTATGCATTCTATGGTTTTAGAATTCGATCGTGGAAATAAGTATCTTGTAATCAATTCCTAGTGACTACTAGATTCCCTAACAATAAGTTCAGTCTTTATTAAAACTTCTTGGTAATCCAATAAATCAAGATCTCGGTCTTCGATTTGTTGGATTAATAATTTGGCAGCAACTTTTCCCATATGGTATGCACTATCATCAATAGTAGATAGTTGAGGTTCAATCATAGTTGATATTGGGTAATTACTAAAACCTATGATTTTAAGATCTTCAGGGATTCTCCTTACTTTTTTCAAGGTTTGAATAGCAGCTGCAGCAGTATAGTCGTTTGCACATACTATACCATCGAAGCTTGTTTTTCCTTGAATAAGTTCCTGAGCTAAATTTAGCCCTTCTTGATGACTTAAATGTTTGGCCTCCTTAATCAATTCTTCACGGATTTCTAAGTTGTATTGTTCTAAAGCCTTCTTGTAACCTAAAAGACGAGCTTTAAAAATGCTGACTTCCTGATCGCCTGAAATATGAGCTATGGATTTACAGCCAGCTTTAATTAAATGTTCTGTGGCCTTAAACGAGGCTTCTAAATCATTAATCATTACTTTATTGGTTTTTAATCCATCCGTACTGCGGTCGTAGACTACTAAGGGAATATTTGCTTTTTTAATTTTCTTTAGGTGATCATACTTTCTTGTTTCTAATCCAGGGCAAATGATTAATCCGGCGGCTAATGTTGATTCGATCATTTGTACAATCTCTTTCTCCTTTTGGTAATTATCCTGTGACTGGAAAATAGTTATCTGATACCCCTGTTGATATGCATACTCTTCAATACCGCTAATAACCTTAGAATGGAAGTCAATATCAATTCGAGGACATACCACGCCGATAGACTTCGTCTTTTTACTTCGAAAACTCGAGGCAATTGGGTCTATAGAAAAACCCATTTCTTTCACTTTATCATTGACTAATTTCCTTGTAGCCTCACTGATCGCAGGGTGATTGGATAGTACTCTTGAGACTGTTGATATGGATACATTTAAGGCTTTAGCTATGTCTTTAATAGTGACACGCGACGAATCTATATTCTTCATGATGTAAATCAATTTAGCTAGACAGTTCGAATTTAAAGTAAATTATTTGTTATTCAAATTTTTTATAAGTTATTGTTAATGCAATTGTTTGCATTAATTTATATGTGCAAAACATTATTAAAGCTATTAATTATGAAAAATTTAATTTTATTTATGCAAATGTTTGCATAAATAAAATGATTTTTCTAATTTGGTTATTCGAAACAACAGATTATAAACTCTAAATCTGAAATTATGATAATAGCCAACCTTCAGCTCCGATGGTCTTGTGCATTAAGAATTAATAAAAGGTTTGTACTTTTTTTGATTTTATTAATGTTTCATTTTTCCTACGGATATGCACAGCAAAGAACAATTAATGGAACAGTTCTAGATGCGAGTAGTAAAAAAGCACTTCCGGGTGTTACCATACAGGTAAGTGGGACAACTAATGCAACGAGCACCAACGAACAAGGGAATTTCACCTTGGAAAATGTCACTAACGGTCAGGAAATAGTGGTTAGTTTCATTGGTTATAGCAGTTCCCGGTTTAAAATTGATTCAAAATCTACTTATTCAATCGAACTGACTTCTTCAGCAACGGCAATTGAAGAAACAGTTGTTGTAGGTTATGGGCGCCAAAAGAAACGGAACTTGACGGGTTCAATTGTTTCTGTTGGGGCTTCTGAGATTGAAAAAACAGCTTTGCAAGATCCAATATCGGTTTTGCAAGGAAGGGCCGCCGGTGTACAGATAACTTCAAATTCTGGAGCGCCAGGAGGGGAGATGTCTATACGCGTGCGTGGTAATTCATCCTTAAATTCAGGAAACACACCACTTTTTGTTGTTGATGGTATACCCATTGAATCCAACTCGATCTCTTCATTAAATGGTACAGAAAACTTTGGGTTAAATCCATTAGCTGACATCAATCCAAATGACATTGCTTCTATCGAAGTATTAAAGGATGCTGCTTCTACAGCTATTTATGGGTCGAGAGCAGCCAATGGTGTCGTAATGATAACCACTAAAAGAGGGGCTTCGGGTAAACCAGAGATCTTGTTAAATGCTACTACTGGCGTGAGTGAATTAACCCGTAAACTAAGTGTCTTAAACGCGCAACAATATCGTGAAGCTGTATTAGACTCCTATTTTGCTGTTCCTAATCCAGAAGAACCTTATTATACCATTATTGACTCTTTAAACCCAATGAATAGTGGAGATGTTGATTGGCAGGATGAATTAATGCGAACTGCCAAACAATATAAAATCGACTTGTCAGTTCGTGGTGGAAATGAAGGGACCAAATATGCATGGAGTACTTCATACCTTGATCAAGATGGGATTATATTAAATTCGAATTACAAAAGGTTTACAACCCGTCTAAATACAGATTTTAACTTAACTGATCACATTCGTATAGGACAAAGTATTTCTTATACCAATGGTGTAAATAATCGAACAAATGCTTCTGGAACAGGTAATCTAAGTATTATCCGAAGTCTATTGGTTCGGCCGCCTAATATGTCGATGTATTTACCTGATGGCTCTATCAACGGTTATATGATAGGGATGCGAAATCCAGTAGGAATGGCACTCTATGCTACTAACTTGAATAAAAGTAATCGTATCATAGGTAGTCAGTACCTAGAGGTAGACATCTTCAAGGATTTGAAGTTTAGATCCAACGTGAACTTAGATTACATTGCGATGAAGGAGGAAGAGTTTATGCCTTCTATTCTTGATTATCGCGAAGGATATAACACAGGAGGCGTTCGATCAACTGGAAGTTTGACTTGGGGAAATGAAAGTTATTTCACTTATAATAAGAGTTTGAATGATGCCCATAATTTTGGTGGTGTATTAGGGATGAGTTTTCAGAAGTGGCGTTACGACCGAACAGGACTTGATGGAATGTATTTTCCAAGTGATGATATTAGAACCTTAAATGCTGCTTCTGTAATTTCCAATCAAGGTGTGAATGTCGCATCAGAACATGCTATGCTATCTTATTTCGGCCGAGCTACCTATGATTATTTAGGCAAGTATTTATTAGAATTCAATCTTAGAGCTGATGGTTCATCTCGTTTTGGACAGAATAAAAGATTCGGATTCTTTCCTTCTGCATCAGCTGGCTGGAGATTTAAAGATGAAGATTTCCTGAAAGACTCTAATGTGTTGAGTGACGGTAAAATAAGATTCAGTTTAGGTAGTACTGGTAATGAGGCTATAGGTGATTACACATCGCAAGGAGAATTTACATTAGGAACTAATTATCTTGATTTTTCTGGTGCAGCACCGACAGTTATGCCGAATGCTAGTTTAACATGGGAAACTACGAACCAATATAATCTTGGTTTAGAATTGGGTTTCTGGAATAACCGCGTCTTGTTTACCACTGAAGCATATTTGAAAAAAACTAGTGATTTGCTTTATAATGTTCCAATTCCTAATACAACAGGCTTTGAGTTCATTACGCAAAATATTGGAAATATTGAAAATAGGGGTTTAGAATTCAGTTTACAGACTAAGAATTTGCAAGGGCCTTTTACTTGGAGTACAGGTCTTAATGTAAGTTTAAATAGAAATAAAGTAGCATCCTTACCTGAAGATTTATTGACGAATGGCTATATCAACAACGGGAATGTCCATATTTTAAAAGTAGGCTTACCTATTGGAGTATTTTACGGTTGGAGATATCAAGGTGTTTATGCACGTGATGAAGATAACGTAAATAAAATAACGAATGGTGCAACAGGTCCAGTTTTCGTTGGAGGTGACCCGATTTGGAAAGATGTCAACAATGATAATATCATCAATCAAGATGACCGTGAAATCATTGGATATGCAGAACCAAAGTTCTTTGGTGGTTTCTCAAATGATTTCAGTTATAAAAATTTCCATCTTAATATTTTCTTACAATATTCTGTAGGAAATGAGATCTATAGTGAGCTTAATCATCAACGCAACTCCATCGTTCGCTATAATAACTTATCTACGGATGCTTTGGATCGTTGGAGAGAACAGGGTGATATCACCAATTTTCCGAGATTGATTCGTGATGATCCTAAGCAATCAGATTCTAGAGTACAAAGCCGCTGGGTTGAGGATGGATCGTACATTAAATTGAAGAATGTCAATCTTCGATATAGTTTAAAACCGGAATGGACACAGAAATTGGGGTTAAGGAAAATTGATGCTTTCGTAACAGCAAGTAATTTAATCACATGGACGAAATATACAGGATTTGATCCTGATGTGAATTCATACTCTGGATTACGTGTTGGGTTAGATGAAGGTTCTTACCCTCAAGCAAGGAGTTTTATGTTTGGATTAACCTTTGGCCTTTAATCGATTAGTCATGAAAAAAACAATAATTTATATATTCGGAACAGTTGCAATGACTTTTGCAATGAGTTCATGCTCCGATTTCTTAGATAAAGATCCGATCAGTAGTTTTTCTGGACAGGGTTATTATAAAAAGCCAGCTGATGCTCAGGCAGGGGTAAATGGAATTTACAATTCTCTACAATCCTTATTTCGGATAAATTTTGCTTATTGGGGCGAAGGAAGAGCAGACAATGTAACTACAAGACACTCTGGTGATCCATTTGCATTACAGCAAAATCAATTGACTCCAATCATCACATCGGCAAGATGGGATAATTTCTACACCTTGATATCAAGAGCAAATTATGCTATTAAGTATATTCCAGAAGTTTTTGCTGGTGAAGAAAGTGCCTTTGGCAGAGAACTTATGGGTCAAGCACGAGGATTAAGAGGATTGGCCTATTTTTATTTAGTTAGAATTTGGGGAGATGTTCCATTAGTAACGGAACCCTATGAGAGCACTGATCAAAACTTATTTGTGGAGCGAAATTCTGTTGCTGATGTGTTGAAATTAGCTATAGAGGATTTGGAATATGCGGCAGAAAATTGTGTTATAAGTTATGGAGGAGAAAGAAATCGTGTGTTTTTCACAAAAGGAGCTGCAAATGCCTTCTTGACCCAAATTGCAATGTGGCAAAAACAGTATGAAAAGGCGATTGAATATGCTACGAAAATAACAGATGATAGTCAGTACAATCTGACGAGCATTGCGGAATGGAATACAATATTCCACAAGGGCGCTGTATCTGAAAGTATTTTTGAAGTTGGTTATAATGAAGTTCAAACGAATTCATTACGTGTATTGTATGCCATCGGTTCTGATCCTGATTATGTTCCTAGCAATCGATTTATTGCTTCCATTGAACAAGATGACAAGCGTAAGCCTTTGATATATGATATAACACAGAATCCTCCTAAAAAGATATGGAAATTCTTCGGAGTAGGTTTTAACGACGAAAGTGCCGATCCTTCATCCAATAATATTGTACTAACCAGATTAGCTGATATTATGCTATTAAAAGCAGAAGCACATGCAAATATAAACCAAACTAATGAAGCGTTGGAATTATTAAACAGTATTCGTAGGAGAGCAGGTTTGGGGAATTTAGATGTTTCATCAGCAAATAGCCTTTATGGAGATTTAGTATCTGCAATTTTACATGAACGTTCCATAGAGTTATGTTTCGAAGGTCATCGTTGGTTTGATTTAGTTCGAACAGGTAAGGCAATCAACATTATGGGACCAATCAATGGCTTGTCTGATGAAAAGAATCTGGTTTGGCCAATTGCGGAGAATGCCATCATCAGAAATCCGAAACTACAACAGAACGAGTTCTATAAATAATCATGCAAACCAATATTTAGAACAATGAAAAAGTTTAAAAACATATATTCTAAATTCCTGGTAGGAATAGGGATATTGAGTTTCCTTTATAGTTGTGAAATTCAAGAGAATTTTGAATACAATCCTTCACCTGATAATACGAAATTAAACATGGATGCGTTGAGTTACATCAATAGCAATGACTCCTTGTCTTTCATGGAAGAAGCAATAAAATTGGCTGGAATGGAATCATTCTATAATAGTCAAAAAGAATATACTTTTATTGTACCCAATAATCAGGCGTTTCGTGCATATTTTAAAGCAAATGGATACAGTAAGGTAGCAGATGTACCTGTACCTATATTGAAAAACATGCTAAAATATCATATTGTCAATGGAATTGTGAATTTTAATAATCCAGAATTATCTGCCAGCAACAGACCAAAACCTTATGATACCGAGAATGGTCAGATTATGTACCTATCGCATACAAGTACATTTGTAGGTATCATCAATGAAGGAACAAAGAGTCAATGGCAAATACGAACGTCTAATTTAGTGCCTGACAATGGAGTGATTCACATAAGTAATTTTATTACTTTTTATTCTGCACCAACTGGGGATACTAATACCCAAAATCCAAACTTGATTTTAGATACTATCTACCCGAAACATGATACGTTTATTAGAGGAGGTATTGATAAAGAAAAAAACTTTGGTACTGAAACATTAATGAAGGTAAAGAATGTGACAAATAATGGTGATTATGATACAAAATCATTAATGTTATTTGACTTTAAGGATTTTGAAAAACCTGGTATTGTTACTGACTTAAGGTTACAAGTGTCGGTTTCCTTTACCCATGCCAAATCAGTGGACATGAATTTATTTGAGACTCCAAGTACATCATGGACAGAAACATCAGCTAAATTCAGTAATACGCAAATGCCAACAACACCAAGGATTGCTTTCATTAAAACAAGTAAAGTGAGCTTTTTTAACTTTGATATTACGGATTACTATAAGTCCAAGAAACCAACTGGCCTTGTATCCTTGATGTTAGACAATCAAATTGCAACAGATGAGACTAACGAGTTTGCAACAAAAGAACATCCAACGCTATTACCACCGATGTTAATTGCTACATTCGCATCGGGTTTGGCCAACCTAGTTCTAGAACATACTTTGCCTTTGGAGGTCGAGAATGGGGGAGTTTCCGTCTTTACGAAGTCTAACTTGGAAGTGTCAGGAGCATCTCCAATGGATGTGATTTATACAATTGATACTGCACCTAGTTTTGGCTGGATATTAAAAGGCGCTGATGTGTTGAAGGCTGGTAGTAAATTTTCTCAATTAGATCTGGATTTGAATAACCTATTGTTTATACATGATGGAAAAACGGTAGGATCACAATCCATCATGCTGACTGCGAGAGATCGTGCAGGTGCCGAATTGGAGAATATTGAGTTAAAAATTAACGTGAAATAAAATGGCAAAGCTTAAATTATATAAAATGTTTTATGCATCTACCATTATTCTATTTTTGAATTGTGGTACCACACCTGCTGATATGCCTGAACCAAAGCCTATTGATCGAGTTATTAAATTCTCTGGATTAGATTGGATTGTTAGAACAAATCCAAATGCTAAACAAGGACCTGGACCTAATTACTTTTCAGACTCAGAGGAAAATGTTTGGGTTGATGATAATGGAAAATTGCATTTGAAAATTACACAACGTGGTGGGAACTGGTATTGCGCTGGTGTATTTTCCAAAAACAGTTTTGGTCATGGTAAGTATACTTTTTACGTGAATTCTGATGTTACGAAGTTAGATAAGAATGTTGTCGCGGGGCTATTTACTTATTATGATGATACACAAGAAATAGATGTTGAATTTTCTAAATGGTCCTTGGAGCAGAATATGAATGCACAATTTGCGGTTCAACCATCTTCAAAGACTGGGAATGTCAAGCGTTTCGATATTCCTGCCAATGCTGGACCTACCATACATTCATTTGACTGGAGTAGTAATGCAATTCATTTTTTCAGTGGTAAAAACACAGCAGGTGGGGAAGAGTTTGCTCAATGGAATTATACCGGAGTAGATGTTCCTTCTGCACTTACAGAACGTCTAAGGTTGAATCTTTGGCTTTATAAAGGACAAATTCCATCTGATTTAAAAGAACAAGAAATTGTAATTGACAGTGTCAAATTTGAAAAATAATCTTAATCATTTATTTATTCATCACAACTAAATCTATTAATAAAAATTGTATGGATGTAAAAGAACAGAAGGTATCTGTATTTGAGCGTAAAGAAGAAGCTGGATTGGCTGCCGGAAAAGCAATTGAATCGTGTATTCTAAAGTTACTAAAGACAAAAGAAGAAATTCGAATGATTTTTGCAGCTGCTCCTTCACAGAATGATACGTTGGCTTATTTGTGTAATTCTGCAAAGATTCCATGGAATCGGATAATTGCCTTTAATATGGATGAATATATCGGCTTGCCTAAAAATTCGAAACAATCATTCTCTACTTACTTACAAGAGAATTTGTTTTCTAAGGTAGATTTTAAAGAGGTTAACCTTATATCACCGAGTAATGGTGAAAAAGAAGAATTAGTACGAATTAGCAATAAACTTGAAGGACAAGAAATAGATGCTGTTGTGCTAGGGATAGGTCAAAATGGACATATCGCATTTAATGATCCACCGGTAGCTGATTTTAATGATCCTTTAACTATTAAAGCCGTTCAGTTGGATGAGGTATGCAAACAACAGCAAGTCAATGATAATTGTTTTTCGAGCATTGATTTGGTTCCTTCCAGAGCTTTGACTTTAACAATCCCAACGATCATGCGTGCTAAACATTTGTTTTGTATAGTATCTGGGAAAAATAAGGCAGAAGCAGTTAAGCACACATTTGCAGGTAAATTGACAGTTGAATGGCCATCTAGTATTCTTCCTTTACACGATAGTTGTAGTTTTTTCTTTGACAAAGATGCTTATGCTTTAATGGATTAGAAAAGATATTGAGGGAATCGCTTAACCTGAAACGGCATATTTAATACTATAATATGCCGTTTTTCTATTTTCAAATACTTCCCCAAAAAAAATAAATAATTAATGTTATTCAGATAAACTTACGGCTTCCCGTAAGTTATTGCATTAAACTCTGCCTAACTTGCTTTCGTTTTAGGAATCATTCAGCCATGAATACTTTAGAAGCGAGTCAACCGAAATCTTTTTTTATTAGCCAAGCACTGCGTAATGTTCAATTGAGTAATAGGGCTTTTCTACAAGTGGAAATAACTGATAAACAACAAGAAGTTATTTGCAAAAGTTTGGTGGAGGAATATGAAGTGGCCATAGAAATTGATGAAGTAAAGAGTCCAAAGCATTTGTTCAAAATTCTTCAGAATCACCAAGAAAACATTATTGTTTTTAATTGTGATCTTTTGAAAAAAAGAAGGGAATATATGGTTGTATTAGAGGGTGCTGTCTGTGCTAACCCTTATACTGCAGAAAATTGGAAAGTTTCCTTTGATGGTGAAAGTTTTGATTTTAATGGTCGTGTGGTTTTGTTTAGTCCATTAAGTCTACAAAAATTAAATAAAGCAGAAAAACTATATTTTATTATGCGTGATTGTTATCGGATTTAACCAATCTATTATATCTAATTATCTATTTATCAGGTAATTTTTAAGGCTGTCGGATTTTCTGACAGCCTTTATTTTTTTGATGATTAGTAAACCCTATAAATTTACTGACATGTTTTTGCCCATAGCAAATATCAGGTTTTGCATTGTCTGACGCATATTTTCAGGTTCTATAACCTCGATATGGTCTGCAAACATCATTAACCATCGGGGGAATTCTTGATTGACATCCCTAGATTCAAAATGCATGATAATTCTATCGTTGATAATCTCTTCCTTAGTAAATCCATAGTGATTCCTTTGCCAACGGATATAGGGTGCAAAATCTCTATTGACTGCAATAACAACTTTTGTTTTCGGATAATCTATTGGTGGATGTTGTTTTATATATTCATCAATAGAAGGATGAGCGTTTAAGAATGGTAAATCTAACAATTCGGCGTGAATGATTCGGTCACTTCGAAATTGTCTAAAATCACTACGCTTAAGACAGTATGCAACGATATACCAGTAGCCTATCTCATGAACAATCCCTATGGGTTCCACTATTCTATTTTGAGCAATATCGTCATGTATACCTTGATAGGATATCTCCATTTGCTTTTGATGAGCAATCGCATTTAAAGCATGACTTAAAACTTCCGGAGCTTGATCGAGAAATAATGGAGAGTTCTGTTTTCTCATAATAATTTGATCTTGCATACTATGAACCATATCTTGATCATTGCTTTTTAAAATAGCCTTGATCTTCAACATAGCTGAATGGATTTGCTTATTGCTTTCTTTATCCAGGTATTTTTCAGCAAGTTTTTCTAATGCAACAAAAGTTAATGCCTCATCTCGAGTGAAACTGACAGGAGGGAGCCTATATCCATCCATAATGGAATAGCCATTCCCGGCTTCACCAATTAATGGTACCCCAGCTTGTTCTAAGCTTTTAATATCTCGGTAAATAGTGCGAATACTTACTTCAAAACGATCAGCTAAATCTTGCGCTTTGACAATCTTTTTGGATTGTAATTGAATAAGTATATCAACTATGCGATCAAATCTTTTCTTTATATCAACAGACATAATTATTATGATTAAATATCGGCAAGTTTGAAAGTGTCTTTAAGTCGAATTCCTTTCTCGGTGTATTGCAATGTGCAACATTCATATACAGGGTCGTGTTCTAAGAATAATATATACTCTCCATCTACAATCTCTTTCCAATAATCCTGACGTTCCTGCATGGTTACTAATGGCCTAACGTCATAACTCATAACATATGCAATTGGGATATGACCAACTGATGGCAAGAGGTCAGCCATATAGAGGATGGTTTTATCTTTGTAAGTTATTTGAGGCAGCATCATAGATTCGGTATGACCATTTGCAAAACGCATTTTTATGTGTTTATCAAATACGGGATTTTCCTCAGCTATAAAGTTTAATTGTCCGCTCTCTTGAATTGGAAGGATATTCTCTTTTAAAAATGATGCTTTCTCTCTTGGGTTTGGATTGGTAGCCCAGTTCCAATGTTTCTCATTAGACCAGAAATGTGCATTTTTAAATGCCGGACTAAGTCTGTCCCCTTCGCGTATAATTGCTCCTCCACAATGATCAAAATGTAAATGGGTTAAGATTACATCCGTAATATCATCTCTTTGGAATCCTAGTTTTTTTAATGATTTATCTAAACTATCATCACCATGAAGGAAATAATGACTGAAAAATTTATCATCTTGTTTATCGCCTAAGGCTGTATCAACAAGTGTTAATCGATTAGAATCCTCGATTAACAGCAATCTAGTTGCCCAAGTACATAAATTTTTATCATCTGCAGTATTGGTTTTTTGCCAAATTGATTTTGGAACAACACCAAACATAGCGCCTCCATCTAATTTGAAAAATCCAGTATCAATACTATGTAGTTTCATGCTTGTTATATTTACAGCCTTAAATTTTAGTTCTATAAATTTGAGGTTTTATGTTTGGAGTGGCAAATATTAATTGATTAAAACTAATCACTCAATTGGTTTTTGTTTTTTTAAATTGAAATTATTGGAAAATAAAGAATCCCTTAGGTCTACTAAGGGATTCTTTATTTATTGAGTTATTAATCTTATTAATGAATGAACAATAATTCACGTAATTTAGGCAATGGCCATTTCGAATCATCAACAATTTTCTCCAATTTATTAACGTGGTATCTAATCTCGTCAAAGAAAGGCTTAACGATCTCATCGTACATAATTGCTCGCTCACGCATATCTTCTACACTATTTGCTTTTTTACGCGCCTGACGCATTTCTTCAGCTTTCTCTAAGATCAAGTTAATGTGTTTGGAGATACGCTCAATATAATTCAATTGTGAGCTATAAGATTCAATACCTAATCCAATTTCTTTTAATCCTTTAACATTTTGAATTAATTCATTTTGGTAAATGATACAAGCAGGAGCAATTTGACTGGTAACTACATCACCGATAACACGAGCTTCAATTTGTAATTTCTTGAAGAAGTTTTCTAAAAGAATCTCATGTCTAGCTTCTGATTCACGTCTATTAAAAATTCCTAAGTTTTCAAATAAGGTAAGCGATTCTTCAGTTACATAAACATCTAAAGCTTTTGGAGTAGATTTTATGTTAGATAATCCTCTTACAGCGGCTTCTTTCTCCCATTCTTCACTATAACCATTACCTTCAAATCGAATCGCTTTAGAGTCCTTAATGTATTTACGAACTACGTTTAAAATAGCTAGGTCTTTCTTAATTCCCTTTTTGATTTGTTTATCAACTTCTATTTTAAATTCGATTAATTGATTGGCAACAATCGCATTTAAGATCGTCATTGGTAATGCCGAGTTCGCGGAAGAACCAACAGCACGGAATTCAAACTTATTACCTGTAAAGGCAAAAGGTGAAGTTCTATTACGGTCTGTATTATCTAATTTCAAATCTGGAATCTTAGGAATGCCATGCCATAAGTTAGCATCAGCTTTTACCTTCTTAGCCACTCTTGCAGATTCAACTTCTTCCAAGATTTCATCCAATTGAGAACCTAAGAAAATGGAGATAATAGCAGGAGGAGCTTCATTAGCTCCTAGACGGTGATCGTTTGAGTGACTAGCAATAGAGGCTCTTAATAAATCTGCATGCTCAAATACGGCTTTAATTGTATTTACAAAGAAAGTCAAGAACATCAAATTGTTTTTTGGAGTTTTACCAGGAGAAAGCAAATTAACACCAGTATTGGTAATAAGGGACCAGTTGTTATGTTTTCCAGATCCATTTACACCAGAATAAGGCTTCTCGTGTAATAATACCTTGAAATTATGTTTTATAGCAACTTGTTCCATCACATTCATCAACAATTGATTGTGATCGATCGCAAGGTTAATTTCTTCAAACATTGGTGCACATTCAAATTGAGAAGGAGCAACCTCATTATGACGAGTTTTTAATGGAATACCAAGTTTTAAAGCTTCATTTTCAAGATCAACCATATACGCCAATACGCGCTCTGGAATGGCACCAAAATAATGATCTTCCAATTGCTGGCCTTTAGCGGACATATGTCCAAATAAAGTACGACCAGTCAATTGTAAATCTGGACGTGCGTTGTATAAAGATAAGTCCACTAAAAAGTATTCTTGTTCAATACCTAAGGACCCAGATACCTTTGTAACAGCTTTATCAAAGTATTGAGCAACCTCAGTAGCTGCTTTGTCAATCGTTGCGATTGCTTTTAATAAAGGAGCTTTATAATCTAATGATTCTCCAGTATAAGAAACAAAGACAGTAGGAATACATAAGGTTTTACCAGCTGCAGTTTCAAAAATGAAAGCAGGGGAAGAAGGATCCCAAGCAGTATAGCCACGAGCTTCAAACGTATTACGAATTCCACCATTTGGAAAAGATGATGCATCTGGTTCTTGCTGAACAAGTGCATCTGCATTAAATTTCTCAATTGCACTACCATCCATATCTGGTTCAAAGAAAGCATCGTGCTTTTCGGCAGTAGATCCAGTTAAAGGTTGGAACCAGTGGGTGTAGTGAGTTACTCCATTTTCAATAGCCCAAGCTTTCATGGCTTGAGCAATGAAGTCAGCCATTTCTCTGCTGATTTTATTGCCACCATCAATGGCGCTTTCTAATTCTTTAAAAGTTGGCTTCGGTAAATAATACCTCATTTTGGATGGCGTAAAAACATTTTTGCCATAAATCTCAATGGCTCTTTCTGATTTTACTGCATTAGTTACATTGAAGTGATGTTTGGTTGCTGCTTCTACGGCTGCAAATCTGGAGTTTGACATATTGGTTGTTGAAGTTAATGCAAAATTAAACTCTATTTTTTCCGTTTTGTTTAAAAACTGATTCAAAAATACTGTAAAAAAATTATTTCAAACTAATTTTTGATGAAAAAATATAAAATTTTAACATTTCATTTCAAAAAAGTATAGTTTTTAATAAAAATTATAGATGAAAATAGTTTTTAACATGTGTAATTTGATTCTTTTATGAATATTTTGATATGATTTACAGCTTTTGTTTTACAATAGTATGAAATTATAGGGTTTGGTATTGAAATTATATAATTCTGATCTTTGGAATGAAAAAAGGCGGACTGTTATTTAGTCCGCCTTAGCAATTTTGATAAATAGGTTTTTTAGTTGACTTCTAATCCCCAGTCAATACCTTTCTCTGTCGCTTTTACACCTTTCTTGATCCAATTGGCAGCAGGAGCTCCTTTTAGGAAATGGTCAAAAAATTGTGCTTCGCGAATTTGTATGTCTTTTCTGTTTTGTCTTTGAATTAAATTGTGGTCATCACCATTGTAGTTCAGCAACCAAACTGGTTTATTTAAGCGTCTCAATGCCGTAAAGAATTCAATTCCTTGATACCAAGGCACTGCACCATCATTATCATTACTCATAATAGCTACTGGTGTATTTACGCGATCCATAAAAAATAAAGGTGAATTCTCAATATACAGATCTAATGCGTCCCATAAAGGTTTACCAATTCTACTTTGCGTATTTTCATACTGAAACTGTCTAGACATTCCTGTACCCCAACGGATACCACCATACGCGGATGTCATATTCACAACCGGAGCACCAGCCCAAGCTGCTGCATACATGTTGGTTCTTGTAATAAGATGTGCCACTTGATAACCACCCCAGCTTTGTCCTTGGATACCCATTTTAGTAGAATCAACCCAATTATTATTACGTGCAAGATATTGCATGCCTGAATTGATGTACTCTTCAGCTGAACGTCCAGGATATCCAGTCTCATAACGGATATCTGGTGCAAACACCAAATATTCATTACTTACAAAATATGGAATATTTAATCTTGATGGCGTAGGAGCAGGGGCCTGATAGGTATAAAGACCATCACTTAATAACTCATAGAAATATGCAATAATTGGATACTTCTTATTTGGATCAAAGTTTTCTGGTTTATATAAAATTCCTTCAGCTTGATGACCTTTTGGAGTAGTCCATTTCACTAATTCGGCTGTTCCCCAATTATAATTAGCTTGTTGCGGATTGATATTACTTAGTCTAGTTTCTTTTGTCAAGTTACTACGTAAGTATAAATCTGGTGAACTTTGATAATCTTCTTTGGTATAAATAATTTGATCTAATTTTTCATCAGTATTTAACATACGGTAGGTAAATGGACCAGACCAAAGCACATCCATATTTCTTTTACCTAATTTATAAAAACCATTTTCTTTAGTCGTTCTGTTAAATCCAGCTAAATAGATTGGTTTCTTTTCATCAATATAGGTATTACGATCTCTGGGATCTTCTTCCCTGGAAACATTAAGATAGCGGTAGCTAATTAATTGCTCTCTACCTTTACCCAATGTGATCATTTTCTTTTCTTTCCCATTCAAACTTACTTTCCATACATCAAAACGGTCATTTAAGTATACGGTATTTCCATCTTTCGACCATCCGGCTATCCCATAAGGACCCGGAAGTGCTGGAACATCATTTTCCTCATCTACAAAACTAACTTCAATACCTTCATTTAATTTTTTAGTTTCTTTGGTTTTAATGTTATAACTATTCCAGGAAGCTTCTTCTCTATTGAAATACAAAACATATTGTCCGTTTGGCGACAATAAAGCCATACCAGACAGTGCTTTAGCAACTAATTGTTGTTCACCAGTAATAGTTGAAACCACATATACATCTGATTTCATACCACCATCCCATTGAGAAGCTATTCTATATTGATTGTCACTTGTAGCTAAAGCCCACTCAGAATCGCCGTCAGAAGTTAGACTAATACGATTATAGGTTTCATCGGATAAAGGTTTAACAGCACGATTTCCATCCAAATTTAACATAGCTGTATAACTTCTTGACATGTCCCTTCTAAGGTTTGATAATTGCATTGGCTGCAAATAATCATCCTGCCAATGCCAGATATCTAGCTTAGCTGTTTCAAAGTCGACCAAAGTTGTGTCTCTTACGCGTGGTACAGGTGCTAAACCAAAGAATAATCTTTTACCACTTTTACTAAAGGATGTACTTCCGTCACCAGATACATACCAGTCTTTTGGCATTCCACTACTATTCTTATCCACAAGAATATATGCAGTATCCTGTCTTGGGGTATAGTAGTATAGTTTATATTCCTTAAGCAAAGATTTTTCTGGTGATTTATCCGCTAAGAAACTAAGTTGATTAACTTGGTCATCAAAACGGAAGGACTTATAAGTACCTTTTCCATTACTGATTTTCTTATGCGTCTTTTTTGCAACATCATAAATGTATAATCCAGCCTCATTTACGGTGTCTTTTGCAGCACCTTTTCTAGTGTACAATAAATAGGCTTCATTATCACTCCAATAATAATTGTCTGTTTTATGAATTTGAACTGTATCACCTGTTTGAAGATTCAAAATATGTAGAACTGGTGTCGGTCTTTCTTTTCGGGCTACCGGTCTTCTTACTTTAATACTATCAGTTTCAGCCTTTTCATTCTTATCTGTGGTTTTTGTGCTGTCCACTTCATCTTTTTTGTCCTTAGCAATTGGGACAATAATTTCAGAAACAAAGGCAACATAATTATTAACCTTTCTAGCAATTTGAGAGGACTTTAATGCCGGATACTTTTTAATGTTATTTTTTAAGATATCAACAACAAACAAGGAATCCTTTGGCATTTCATCTGGTCTTTTCTTTTTAATTCTCGCCTGTCTTACATCCTGAAAAAGAGGTTTTACGGTTGTGATTAAGAAGTTCTCATTCTCAGATAACTTAATGTCAGTAGCACGAGGGATTTGAAACAATACCTGATCCTTATTGTTTTTAACCATAGCGATTCCATCTCCTTCTTGAGGATTAATGGTATAGTACAATAAGTTGCCAGATTTACTGATTTCTGCACGACTAATGGACTTCCATTGGTCATAGACAGAATGGTCAATTGGTTTTTTTTGTGCATATGCTGCATTCAATGCAAAAAAACTAATTAATAAAATGCTAGAACTTCGTTTCATAAATTATGAGTTTGGAGGTTCAATATTAGGTAAAATAATCTTAACTTAGGCTTAAACAAACTATAACATTTTTATTATAAATATCCAAAATCACGCGCTATGAAATCAACAGGAGTTATTATAAGTATAATTTCAGGATTAGCATTTATTGTTTTTGCTATTGTTTTTGCGAATGCATATAAGTATAAATACAAAAATGCAAATACGATCAATGTGACCGGAAATGCCAAAACAGACTTTGAATCGGATATTGTAAAATGGTCTGCTTCCTATAGTAGGAAATCAATGGACTTAAGCGAAGCTTCTGAGCAATTGAAAAATGATAGAAATCTAGTTCGAGATTTTCTTGTAAAACAAGGAATCAAAGAATCAGAAATACTATTCAATTCTGTAAATATCAGCAGAGAGTTCAATACACAATCCGATCAAAATGGTAATAGCTATAGTACTTTCTCTGGTTATAGTTTATCACAGAATGTAAGTGTAGAATCCAAAGAAATAAATAAAGTAGATAATGCTTCTCGTGAAATCTCTGCCTTAATTTCTCAAGGTATTGAATTAAGCTCTAATCAGCCTAGTTATTATTTCTCTGGATTGGAAGACCTTAAATTAAAACTAATATCCCAAGCATCTCAAAATGCACGAGTTAGAGCTGAAAATATAGCTAAAGAGGCCGGTTCTTCATTAGGTGACTTGGTAAAAGCAGATTTAGGGATTTTCCAAATAACTGGACAAAACGATAATGAAGAGTATTCTTATGGTGGTGCATTCAATACAACATCCAGAAGTAAAACAGCTAATATTACAGTCAAAACCAGTTACTTATCCAACTAGGAGTTAATAATCTTCACTTTTGACTCTTAACCCATTAGTTTAGACCAAATTGACGAGCATTATTAAATACTAATCTTCATTCCCAGGTAAAAGTTACGAGGTGCAGAGGCATTGAAAAATCTATTGCCTATAGCATTGATGTCATTACCTAAGGAATATTTCTGGTTTAAGATATTATCAGATCCTACGAAAATACTGCCGTTATATTTGGCAGCAAATGTCTTATTCCAAGATACCTTAGCTTGTAATAAATGATATGACTTGGCGTAAAAATTGTTAGCATCTGTCAATGGGATTTTTCCGGTGTAATTGTGAAATACATTGAATTGAATACCTTGATCAAACTGAAAGCCCAATGTATTGACCCAAATCCATTCAGGAATGGAAGTCACTTTATTCCCTGCATAATTTTCATCAGCAATTTTATAATCTTCAAAACGATACTTTTGATAAGTTAAATTAGAAGAGAAAATTAAGCCTTGTAAAACTGAGGTCTGTGTAGGTTTAATCAATTGGGTCAAAACACTAGCTTCAACACCTTGCTGCTTTATTTTACCGGCATTTACAAAATATTCTTGTCCTTCTTCATTCAATTGACGAATAATACCATCGGTCAATAAGTAATGATATGCTGAAACATCCGCGATAATTCTTCGGTCAGTGGACTCCATATGAATTCCTATTTCATAATTAATACCTGTTTCTGGATTCAAATTCTCATTTATACTGTTGTCGGATGAACGGACTTCAGCAATGGTAGGTGGGGAATAACCTTTAGAAATTGATGCTCTAAATGCCAGGTTATTCCATGCCTGGTAAGATAATCCAATGCGTGGCATCCATGTGTTTTTGAAATGAATGTTGCCCTCCGAAGGATTTAGTTCAGGATAAAAGCGTTTAAAGTAATAGCTGTTCAAATTCAATCCCAAGGAAGCTTCTACAAATAACCTATGATATAAGGAAGCCCTTGCTCGATAAAATATATTAGCTTGATTGGCTGTTAAAGAATCATGATCGGTGAGTACACCCATTACGCCAAGGTTATTTTTATGATTTTTTATTCCATAAAAACCTTTCTGAATTTCCGTTCCCAATTGCATCTCCCAATTTAGAGCTTCATGATCGGACTGATCATAAGAGAAAAAGGTTCTTAATCCAATGTTTTTCTCTTTTCTTTTCTCATAATTGGTCACAAAAGGATTTTTAAAGTCGGTGGTAGTACCAAATACACTAAATACATGCTTTAAACCAAAATCAAAATTATATTCATGCGTTAGACCTGCAATAAATGTCTTATTATAGATGGCAGCTTTTTGATCCTTTGCACTAGGAAAAGGACCTCCTGCAGGTCTAGCTTGGCTTGGGTCTTCATCATATTGAGCTTGGGTTAATCCACCAGGGGTTTCATAGCCTAAGTCACTATATAAGGCAAATAATTTAAGTTTTCCACAATTATTATATGCCCATTGATGAGCTGTTTGAAAAAACTTCTTATTTAAACCACTTTGGACACGGTATCCATCTGAGCGAAGGAATGCTTGGTCAAAAGAAAAATTATATGCCTCGTTTACTTGATGTTGAACAGTTAATTGTTCATGAAAAAGACCATAAGAACCAGCCTGTACCAATAGCGATTTCTCATTGCTAGGCTGCTGGAGACCATTAGGTATTATTCGAATCACTCCTGAAGAATTGGCGCCGAATAAAGAACCATCTGGACCTTTCATGATATGAATTTGTTGTATACCTATAGGATCCAACAAATTTAAATAAGTATTGCCACTCGCATCGGTCATTGGTACTTCATCCAAATGGACTTTTGTGTTTCGAACTCCGAATGGAGAACGAATCATACTTCCGCGCATAGCCAATCTATAGCTTCCTGGAGAGCGTTCTTCCATTCGGACACCTGGAGTAGCATTTATTGCTGAAATTATCGTAGAAGTGCTTTGTGCATCTAACAAACGCTTTGTTAATACACGACTACTATTGGTCAGATTCTTTGTAGGCTGTGCATTGAAATAAATCTTTACATCAATAGGCGAAATGGCATTTATACTACTATCTTGATCTGTCGATTTCTCAGATTGGGCAAACAATGTATTTCCAACTAATATAAATAGGGCAGTAAAGTAAATAGCGCTGTTAATAGAAAATTTCATTAGTCTGATTAATAATATTTTAGAATGCTTCATTAAGACCTAGGAAAAGACCGCGCTGTCCGAATTTACCGAAAGCATAATCAATACAAAGGTTTGTTCGGGTTGCTTTATTGAATAATAGTCTTAAACCAGCACCAGCTGCAGGTTGCCAAATTTTAAAGAGTTTAGTGCCCATTTGATCATTTGCCGATTGAACATTTGTAAAGACAACTCCACTTAAAAATTGATTTCTCATTAAAGGAAAGCGATATTCCAGTTCAGAATAAAAGAAGGACTTTCCTTTAAAATAACCCATCGTATATCCACGACCACTTCTAGCATAAGGATCTTTGGCTGTGCCTGGAAGATCTACATAAGGTAATGTACCTCCTAAATTATAGGACCCAAAATTCCAAAATGCCAATACATGATTCGGCCTACTTTCTGATAATTGCCAATATTTCCTAAAGTCTGTTTGTAATTGATAGGCATTATGCTCACTACCCATCCATGATTGATTCATCCTTAAAACAACATCCACATAGTACCCTTTGTATGCACTATTTGGATTATCCCTTGTCATATACTGCATATTTAGCATAAGTCCATTGTTATTAACTCGGTTTGGGTTAAAGTTGTTCCAACGGCTGTATATCTCTACTGGTGCCATCCCTTCCTGGCTACCTACAGTCTGAAAATCTCGTTTCATTTCAAAGAAGAAACCAGCACCTACAAAAGCACCGGGAAATAAATTTTTATAAACCCGCTCACTAACGGAATACACCATAAATTTATTCACATAACGAGCCCTATCAGGGTTGTTCATGATCAACTCCTCCTCGGTAGGATTAGTCAGTGTACCACCAATCCCCATACCGTAATCTAATCCAACTGCCTTAGCAACCATCATATTTCCCTTGATATTCCAAGAGTTACCAGGTGTATAGATGTCATGAATGAGATAGCCAACAACAATCCCTCGTGTTGTAGCACTTACTGCAGCTGCTGCAATGGACATGGCAGTGTTTGGCTGATTACCTAAAACTTTACCACCAACTGCCTTAATGCCTATCTGAGCACCAATAGATGGATTGTAATTCAGATTCGGAAGGTAAGTAATGGCAGAGCGTTTATTGGATTTAATACTAGTTCCTTGATTTTTCTTTTTAAAAGGATTAATATCTTTAAATAAATCAACTACATCGTATAACTGTTGGGTAGGATGGACCGTATCCCTTTCTAATTTTGTTGTAATAGTATCTTGAATTTCTACTTGTGCATGAACATTTGAATTGCTGAATAATAGAATAAGAAAAGGGAGAAAATAGTGCCGAAATGCCATATGTTGTGAAGAGTTCCTGATATTAAGTTATTATATTCAAGGTGATATTAATTTCTCCCTAAAATTAGGATTTATTTCATGTAATTGAAGAAAATCCATGTAATTGCTAAAGGATTGTTACCATTAAATTTGATTTTTAATCGAAATCCATTTTATCCAAATGCCCCAACAAGCCAGTCAATCCACCTGTATGAATGAATAGTATCCGACTTCCTTTAGGATAGTAATCTTTATGTATCAAATCAAACATGCCATAAACCAGCTTCCCTGTATAAGTAGGCTCTATTAGAATACCACTTTTGGCAACAAAATCTTTAATAAAATCATTTAGTTCTTTTTTTGTTTTAGCATATCCTCCAAAATGATATTCAGTCAACAAATTTATCTTATCAATAGGGGCACCAAGTTCCTTAACATCCTCCAGGATAAAATCAGCATTTTTCAATACAGGAATAACCAGAAGGTTAGTGGCTAATTTTTGAGACTCAATGCCTACTGCTAATCCGGCAGCTGTTGTACCAGTACCTGCAGCCACTAAAATATGAGAATAGGTTTGTGTCAGCTCCGAAATAATCTCCTTACAACCTTTAACAGCTAATGTCGATCGACCTCCTTCATCTATGAAATAATGCGTTGACCCATCAAAATTTTCTTGGAAATATAGTGCCTTGTCTTTGTAGGGCTGCCTATCTATAAAGTGAAGGTCCATACCAAAAAGTTGAGCCATTTGCAGAACAGGATTGTTAACCTCTTCTCCACGGATAATACCAATCGAATTAAATCCAAATTGTGCTGCCGCCGCCGCAGTGGCCAAGATATGGTTCGACCATGCACCACCAAAAGTAACTAGATCTGTTTTCCCAAGTTGATGAGCATAACTTAAATTATACTTTAATTTCCGCCACTTATTACCTGAAATAAAGGGATGTATCTTATCATCTCTCTTCACAAAGACCTGTACTTGCTTCTCAATGAATAATGGATCATGCAGTTCCTCTTCAGGACTATATATCGGAAGATTAAAAACCATGGTCTAAAGATAGCTTTTTTGTCTATTGAGTTTGATAGCAGCTTAAAAATACTACTTTTGTAGCATGTTAGACCAATTGGAAAATGAGCAAGATGAACAGGAGCTATTTGAACATCTACGAATAGTTGCTGATAAGGGCCAAGCCTTATTGCGGATTGACAAATTCCTAATGAATCGTGTGGAGAACACATCTAGAAATCGTATTCAAAATGCTATAGATGCTGGTTCAGTAAAGGTGAATGAGAAGGAAATTAAGGCTAGCTATAAAGTAAAACCCTTTGATGTTATCACCGTCGTTTTACCAGATCCACCTCGTGATACAGAAGTCTATCCAGAAGATATTCCTCTAGATATCATCTATGAAGATGATGATGTGTTACTGGTTAATAAAGAGGCAGGTATGGTAGTTCATCCTGGTTTCAATAATTATACGGGTACTTTAGTTAATGCTCTAACATTTCACCTCAATCAATTACCTACATTACCTGGAAATACTGGACGACCAGGATTGGTCCACAGAATAGATAAGGACACTTCAGGTCTATTAGTCATTGCAAAGAATGAATGGGCTATGACTTTTCTGGCCAAACAGTTCTATGAGCATTCGATCAGTAGAAAATATGTTGCATTAGCTTGGGGCGATATACAGGAAGATGGAACGGTGACTGGGTATATTGGTCGCAATATTAAAGACCGTCGAATTATGGACTTATATGATGACCCTGAAAAAGGGAAATGGTCTGTAACGCATTATAAGGTTTTAGAACGATTGGGTTATGTTACTTTGATTGAATGCCAATTAGAAACCGGAAGAACCCACCAAATTCGTGCACATATGAAATCTATTGGTCATCCCTTATTCAGCGATGAATCATACGGTGGCAATAAAATTATAAAAGGAACTCAGTTTGCCAAATACAAACAGTTTGTAGAGAATTGCTTCTCCTTATTAAACCGACAAGCATTACATGCTAAATCTTTAGGCTTTATACATCCCAAAACCAAAGAATATTTACACTTCGAAGTACCAATGCCGGAAGATTTCCGTTTAGCATTAGAGAAATGGAGATCTTATAACACGAATAACCAAGAACAATAATATGCCAATTCAATATATCAATTTTAATGGAGCTATAGTTCCAGAAGACATGTCTATTTTAACTGCCGATAGCCGAGCGTTTCGATATGGTGATGGATTATTTGAAACCATGCTTTGGAAGGATGGAGATATCCGGTTTTTGGATTTCCATGTTGAACGCTTACAAGAAAGCATGAAGATCCTTTATTTTGAAGACTTTGAACAATTTGACACCTATTTTATTCGTCAAAAAATAGAAGAACTTGCTCGTAAAAATAATATGCTGGGTCAAACCTTACGTGTAAGGTTTATAGTTTTTCGTTCAGGAGGAGGGCTTTATGGTCCAGATAGCAATAAACCTAGCTATATCATTCAAATTGCAAGAAAGGCAGAAAGTCTTCGAGATAAAAAACTAGGCTTAATTATCGATGTTTATACTGAATACAAAAAACCTTATTCGGAACTGTCTAAAATAAAATCCAATAATGCATTAATTTATGTGATGGCAGGGCTATACCGTAAAAAATATGCATTTGATGAAGTGTTGATTCTTAACCAACAAGGCAATTTATGTGAAGCCTTATCTTCCAATATCTTTGTTTATTACGATAAGGTACTCTATACCCCAGCTCTTTCAGAGGGATGTATTGCAGGCGTTATGCGTCGTGTTATTATGGATATAGCGCAAGCTGAAGGTATTGAAGTCGTTGAAGCAGAAATAAAACCAGAGATCCTAAAAGTAGCAGATGAAATCTTTTGCACGAATGCTGTTGAAGGTGTGCAATGGGTGATGGGCTATAAACAAAAACGTTATTTCAATAAAATATCCAGAATCTTTCAAGAGCGTTTAAAATCATGGAGTTACGAGGAGGAGATATGATACCGCTTCGCTATTAGACGATAGATTTGAGATATGAGATAGAAAGGGAAGCCCTGCGGACAGAATTGTTAGTGTTAAGTAATTAGACATAAAGTGAGTTATTTCTAGCAGTTAAAAAATGTATGTCCGATGCATGCATCAACCGCACAGAATATATTCTATAAAATTTTATCAACTAAAAAAAAGGTCAGCTATTGCCGACCTTTCTTCATTAACAGTTAGTGTTTGAAAATATCTTCTGTATTATTTTTTGTTGATTTCAACATTCACGGTGATATCTACATTTGAGGCTATAGATTCTGCACCTGAAGGTAATTTATCCGCAGCTTTAAAATTAAATTCGGTTCTATTAATTGTGGTTTTTGCAGTAAAGCCTGCTTTGGATCTTCCTTTTTGATCAGTTACAACACTTCCGTTTTGAACAACTTTAAAAGTTACTTTTTTCGTTACGTCTTTCATGGTTAAATCACCTGTAAGACTGTAGTTGTTGCCGTTTTCCTTTTTAAGAACAGCATTCTTGAATGTTATCTTAGGGAATTTCTCAGCTGAGAAAAAATCATCACTTCTTAAATGATTATCTCTTGCTTCAATTCGTGTATCGATGGATTGAACATCGATATCAAAGTTGATTACTGCACCATCAAAATTAGTAGCATCTTTAGTTTCGATGTTTCCAGTGATCTTTTTAAACTGACCATCAATAAATGATAAACCCATGTGACCAATTTCGAAGCGTACATTACTATGAGCCGCGTCTACAGACCAAGTTTCCTGTGCAATACTTAAATTGGATAAGAATATAAATCCAATTACTAAGCTTAATAGTTTTTTCATAATTCTGCTCTTTTAATTTTACTTAAGACAAATTTCCATTATTTATTTTTTATTGGCATTGATCTATGATAAGAAATACAAAATTTTAAAATGTTCTAAAATTCTAGTTTAGATACAAGTTTTTTAAATAATTAATCCCATTCTGTAATTTAAACTTAACTAATTAGGGTTTTCAAAGAATATTAAATCGTTTTCCAATAGGAATTGTTCATTAGATACTAAAACATAAAATTTGGAGGATAAAACTATGGAACATCATCAGCAACACAACAAACCACATAAACAACATGAAAACCCTTATAGAAATTTTCTATACATGATGATTATCATGTTTGTAGCCATGTATTTTTTAATGTATGCTATGATTGATAAAATGGGTGATTTTTATTTTCACACGAACAATCTTTATATGACATTACTTATGGTATGTGCTATGATTCTTATTGAATTAGGATTTATGCTAAAGATGTATCAAAAGAAGGTTTGGAATTTAAGTATTGTGATTCTAACGATCATTGTTGCGGCATTTTCATGGGTGGGGATACGCAAGCAAATGAATATTGGCGATTCAGAATATTTAAAAGGAATGATTCCACACCATTCTGCTGCCGTATTAATGTCTGAGGAAGCTATTCTGAAAGATCCGCAAATTATAAAATTACAACAGGATATTCTGGAAACCCAAAAAAGAGAAATAGAATTTATGAAGCGAAAACTTCAGGAATTGAAGGACAAAAAGAATTAGGATGTCAGATTTATCGAACTATAATTATTACTTATTCAATTTCTGAATAACCTTTAATACTCGTTTCATTTTACTTTCTTTCTCGATTTCACCTAATCTAGCGTTTAAAGTATCAATAAACACATCCTTTGTTGATTGGTTTATCTTTGAAAGCGCCATTTCAGCATACATAGGTAACTGGTTGGTTGGACAAGTTTCCATCTGTTTAATTAAATAATCAAATGCTTTATCATGATAATCATGATTTCCCATTAAACCAACTAATATGCCTATAAAATTATCCTTGGTTATCACGGATCCTTTATTAGCAGCGTCCTGAAGATTCTCTAATTCAGCATAAAGTTCGGCTTCATAGCTGTTAATTAAAGACCTTAAAGCTGCCATGGATCCCCATTGTAAACGATTATTTTTGCTGCTTAATCCGGTAATAAATGGTGGAATGTATTCGGCGATCAGGTTAGGATTTCTTTCACCTATTTCATAAAGAACTTTTATGCTATCATTTTGATAATCTTTGTTCTTACCATGAATTAGTTCAATTAATGCTGCAACAGCCTGATGATCATTTTTATCGACAATGGCAATTGCCAAATCTATGTTGGGTTGTTCATCCTTTCTACCTAAGGCTGAAGCTAATTGTTGTGATATCATAGCTTAAAAATTGTAAAACAAGTATATGATTTCTTCCAATTAAATAAAACAAAAATGTTTAGTATTTTAAGAACACCTAGCACTAAAGCTTCATCTTGAACGTTTTAATAAAAACACATGGAATATGACTAAAGAAGAATACGAGAAATTATATCATGCTGATGATGCAGTAGGATGGATGGCAATTGATGAAAATTTAAAACGCATTTATCCAGAATTAGAACCAAGGCATTATGGACCACTTTGTGGTATTCATTATGTCGCAGGTGGAACTGATCCCATTGACGGAATTAGTGTTTATGACCATCCAGGCCAACCTGCTCATTACCACTTAGTAACTTATGGAATGAGTCAATTATACTATTCTCCAGATTCAGTGAATGAAGAATTTTCTAAATGGGGCTTTGAATTTACCTTCCGACTCGTACCCTTTGCCGAAGATGATAAAGATCCATTTTGGGCAATGCAGGTATTCAATAATTTAGCGAGATATGTTTATAACAGTGGCCGTTGGTTCGAAGAAAACCAATTTATCCCAGCAAAAGGTCCCATTCGATTGAATACGGAAACCGATATTGTTGGCTTTGTTTGTGCTCTCGATCCTGAATTAGGTAAAATCCAAACTGCTCATGGAGAAGTTTCTTTTATTCAATTAGTCGGAATCACTCAAAAAGAACTAGATTCCTTAATGGAAGCACCCTCACAAAATCAGGTAGCTAGTTTTATTGAGGATATGAAGGTTAACAATCCTTTATTGCTTACTGACCTTACTCGTAAATCATAATCGAATTAATTGTCCAAAAGGAGTAATATTTTAGAGTACTACCACTTGGCTAAATCTTTTCGGAGCAAATTTTGTTATTTTTAATGGGTTCTTTTAAAACAGGAGCTTTAAATTATCTTGTTTATGATGCACATTAATGGATTTCAGAAAATCAAACGCGTAGGACAAATTCTAAAGATTCTTTCTAAACATGGTTTTGATGAAATTATTTCTCGATCTAATCTAGACCGAATATTACCTGATAGCTTTTTATTTTGGAATAATCATGCCCGTAAGATATTTGAAGACGATTTCAATGTGCGCATTCGCTTAGCGATTGAAGAATTAGGTCCAACATTTATCAAGTTAGGGCAATTGCTAAGTAACAGACCGGACATTATTCCAGAAGATCTGCAAGAAGAGCTTATTAAGTTACAGGATGAGGTACCTGCTGAATCCATTGATATAAGAATTCGTATAGAGAATGATTTAGAAATACGATTTGAGGATCATTTCTTATCTATTGATCCAGTTCCAATTGCATCGGCATCAATTGCTCAGGTATATAAAGCTGTATTATTAGATGGTAAGGAAGTCGTATTTAAAGTCAAAAGAAGCCAAATTGATGAGGCAATTCGGGCTGATTTAGATTTTATTAAAGATCTCGTCAAACTATTGCAACGTAAATATGAGGTCATCTATAAAATGAACCTTTATCAGATTGTTCTTTCCTTTGAAAGCTCATTGCTGAATGAATTATCTTTTACAAATGAACTTAATAATATCGAAAGATTCAGAAGGAATTTTGCTGATAATAAGGAAGTTCATGTGCCTAAGGTCTACCGTAAATACAGTACTGATACCCTAATCTGTATGGAATTTATTGATGGGGTAAAGGTCAATGATGAAGCGGGATTAAAACAATATGGGCTATATCCAAAGTCCGTTTTACAGAATCTATTAGACCTGTATTTAGAACAGGTTCTTATGCATGGCTTTTTCCATGCCGATC
Source organism: Sphingobacterium kyonggiense (assembly GCF_039536825.1). Classification (NCBI taxonomy): domain Bacteria; kingdom Pseudomonadati; phylum Bacteroidota; class Sphingobacteriia; order Sphingobacteriales; family Sphingobacteriaceae; genus Sphingobacterium; species Sphingobacterium kyonggiense. The sequence continues at coordinate 181,418 of NZ_BAAAZI010000009.1, read as the reverse complement.
CGCACCCGGGAAATGTATTTGTAAACCAGAAAGGGCAGGTGGTATTTATTGATTTTGGATCTATGGGTTTTATGATTCCTGAAGATCGGAATATTATTGAAGCCATGGTATTGGATTTTTTAGCCAATGATGCCAAGGGTTTAATAAAGAACATTAAAAAATTAGCCATAGTTCACCATATTGAAGATGAAAGACGTCTGGAAAGAGACGCCTACGAAATCTTTGAAATGATTAAACAAAATGCTTTAGATGATATTGATATCTCTGTTATGCTCAATAAGTTGAATATCGTCTTGCAAAGTAATCATATCCTTCTTCCTGATTTTGTTTACATCTTATTGCGTGGAGTTTCCATTTTAGAAGGAACAGGTAGACAGATTGATGCTGAATTGAATGTCCCTGAAAGTATTGCACCATTTGCGAAAAAGATAGCAGCCCAAAAACTATCTCCGGAATACCTGATTGCCCAATTAAAAGAAAAGGCAAAATTCGCCAAAGATGTTTTAACCGAAGTACCTGAGGATTTACTGGATTTATTAGAGAAAGTAAAAAATGATAAGGTGATGCTTAATCATAAAATGCAGGACTTTGATAATCTGCAATTGATCCTCCACCGAATGGGTAACAAGTTCCTATTATCCATATTAGCTATGACCTTTGGCGTAGGAGCCAGTATCCTTGCGCATGGGCGCGTTGGATATTTAATTGGGGGTATACCAGTCCTTTCTTGGTTCGGTTTCATCATGAGCTTTATAATATGCTTTATGCTGTTAAACCATTTGTATAAGAGTAAGTAAAATTAATTCTGGACTTGGTAAATAAACTTTGATGGTGAAACTCAGAGAATGCATAGTTGCTAAATAAACCTTTTGCACATACTTTCTACATCACACTTATTTAAAAACATTATGATTCTGTTTTAACTCATTATGAGTACTTATTAAGTATGATTTTGCATCGAGAACCCTAGGGAATTTCTAAGGATCTGATAGGGATCTTGTTCGGATCTCGTTCGCTTCTAACCGAACGAGATCCGAAGGAGTTCCGAACAAGTTCCGAAGGAGATCCGAAGAAGTGTCGAATCAAACCCCTAGAAAACCACTAAAAAACCTTTTGCAATAACATGGAAACTCCATGTCTTGCGTAGTGAAAAACAAAGGAAAAGAGAGGGAGTTAAAAGGATAAATAAATTATAATAGATTTTATTAGGTAATTGGTATTATTGTCTGATAAGAGTGTCTCATAAAAAGAATGACTTATTCAGGTGAAATATAAATTGAAATGTTTCAATTACTTAATAAAAATCCAACTTCTTATTAGTGTTTGTAAAGATAGTATTAGGTTACAATTTGATATTAAGTTAAAGTGAATTTGATGCATTAATAAGTACAAAATTGATTCAGAATTTTTTTTGAAATTTTAATCTTCATTTATACCAACTAAAAATAATCCAAATTATCACCATAGTTGTGAGTTCATTATTACATGAAATCACCTCTTTAATTTAATTTATTATTTGTTTTTTTTCCCCCATCTAATAAATGGTTCCTCGATATATTTGTATGTGAAAATTGAAACTAAAATAGAAATAAAAATTCCTCCAACTACTATTATTGTTGTATTCAATTTGGCATCTGTTAAAGAACACCTTTGGGTAAAAAACATTAATATTATTAAAACAATTATATGTACACAATAAATTGAATAGGATATTTTTCCTAAATATAATGACAGTTTATTATTGAAAAATAAATCTCCAATTTTATTATTGCTTTTTTGCATCCATAATACTATACACCAAAGTAACATAACGATTAAATAATGATAGCTAATTAATGATACGAATATTGTCGCAAAAAATAAAAATATAAATAAATGATTTGAACCTTTTTTAACATATCTTTTATATAGAGGATAAGAAAAAAATCCTATTAAAAAAAAGTGAAACATATTCGGTAAAAATGAAATCTGGTTCATATATCTTAAAGCAATTAGAAATAAGCTACAATAAGTAATTCCAAAAACTAATAACTTAAATTTATCTATTGGACTTTGAATCAATTTATATAAAAGCGGTATAATTATATAAAATTGCCATTCAAGAGTTAGTGACCAAGATTGGCCCATTATTGTGTACGAAAATGGAAATTTTTCATTTGGAAATAATCCATGTGTAAGAGTTAGATGACTAATTATATTAAGGAATAAATTACTATTTAAAGATTGATCCAATAAATTAAGGCGGTTAGCATTTATTGGATTTGAAAAAGATAAATTTGAAAGTATATTAAACGAAATATTAATCATAGATAGACTAATAATAAAAGCAACAATATAAATTGGAAATAATCTTAATGCTCTTCGTTTTAAATAAAATTTGTAACTTTCTTCCTTTGTTAATAATATATGGGTAACAAATCCACTCAATAAAATAAAAACTATTACAGGAAGTTTGCCATTTGTAAAAAAACCTTCAAAATAAAATGGTGTAAATGCAATAGCATGAATAAAAACAACCCAAATTGCCATATATCCTCTTAATCCTTCCAGATATGGTAGTCTCATAATTTTACGTTAATTAATTCAGCTAAATAAATTTTTTATATATTAAAAATGCAATTTTGCAAATAAGAAATTAGAAATACAACAGGAAATTTTTGTGTAATGGCTTAAAGTTAAATTTTAATTACTCAATTACTACCATCAAGAAAGAATCAAATAAGATTTTGTTTAATTTAATTTAATGTTTTCATTCAATTCATGTTTTTAAAAAAACTACCATTTAAGTATAATTGATCAAATTCACCTATTAATATTAAATATTTTTTATTAAAACCATTCCGTGTTTAAAAGAGTAAGTATTACACTTGAATATTACCTTCCCTTTGATAATTTGATTTAAAATTTCAGGACATCAATTTCATCCATTTTCAATGGAATAAGTAAATATTTTAATAATTCCCTAAATTATCCAAATATTAACTGCAGTTTAAAGGAAAATCCATCTTTAAATATGGGTTAAAGTAGCTGTAAACCATTTACTACAAAAAAACAAATAGAAGCCTATTCCGAGTTAAAGTACATATTCAAGGTGGAATAATGTTTTACCTTTGTTCAAAATAGTAGCGTTGAAGTGAAGAATTATCTAAAAATGCGAACAGAATATTTAATGCATTCTTTTATAATGAGTAAACAATACTAAAACGAATAAGCAAAAATTATGGAATACTTAATCCTATTAATTCCTTTTCTACTTGCTATTTACCTTGGAAAGGTAATTATCCCATACATTATGCTTATTACGTATAAGAAAAGGTTATTTGACCCGGTTGATGCCAGAAAATTACACCAAAGTATTATTCCAAGGTTAGGAGGGGTAGCATTTGTTCCTATACAATGTGTGCTTTTAGCAATAACCGTCATTATAGTTTATAAAATAAACTTTGTAAACCTTAATATTCATACCAACGACGTATTTCCCATGTTTATCATGCTTATCTGTGGAATGGTGATGTTATATATTATTGGCATTGCAGACGATTTAATTGGCGTAAGTTATAAATGGAAATTTGTTGCTCAAATTATGGTTGCCTGTCTATTTCCGTTGGGAGGCCTTTGGATTAATGATTTATACGGGATTTTATTTTTGGTGGATCTTCCAGCATGGGTAGGCATGCCTTTAACGGTATTTGCCGTTGTTTTGATTATAAATGCCATTAATTTGATTGATGGCTTGGACGGACTTTGTTCTGGATTGGTAGCCGTGGGCTGCTTGGTCCTTGGTGGTTTATTTGCTTACTACGAAGCTTGGATTCATGCACTTTTAGCCTTTATTACCACAGGTATCTTGATCTCATTCTTTTACTACAATGTATTTGGTCAATCCAAGCGAAGACGTAGAATCTTTATGGGTGACACCGGTAGTATGACCCTAGGATACACCATGGCCTTTCTTACCATTAGTTTTGCCATGCACAATGACCATATCAAACCTTTTTCAGAAGGTGCAATAGTAGTTGCATTTTCAACATTAATTGTCCCTGTTTTTGATGTCATCCGTGTAATCATTGTACGTTGGTTTAATAAACAGCCACTTTTTAAAGCTGATCGTAGTCATATACATCATAAACTTTTGCGTTCCGGAATCTCACATAAATCGGCGATGTTATCTATAGTTGGTCTATCATTGTTTTTTTGTATATTCAATGTGATTATGGTACAATACATCAGTAATAATGTAGTTGTCCTACTAGACCTGTTGTTATGGATAAGTTTTACATTAATTTTTAACTTTGTTGTGAAACAGAAAAAAGTAAAACTAGCTAAAAAGGAAATTGTTGAAGTGCCTAATAATAAGACTAACCTGGTAGAGAAGAAGGTCTCTCTTCCACTTGTCAACAAATACAACTATTAATTTTACACATGAAAATTTCCATTATTGGAGGTTCTGGTTTTGTCGGAACAAAACTGATTGAACGTTTACAAGATGAATCGGCATATGAACTTCTAAATATTGATAAGGCTCCAAGTACTCCATATCCCCAGATTAGTCAAATTGGAAATGTTCTCGATAAAGATCTCCTAAGCAAACAATTATCAGGAACGGATTTGGTTATATTATTAGCAGCAGAACACCGAGATGATGTAAGTCCTATTTCTGCTTATTACGACGTCAATGTTCAAGGGATGCGTAACACCTTGGAAGCGATGGAAAGTAATCATATTACCCGTATCATCTTCACGAGTTCAGTCGCGGTCTATGGCCTGGATAAAGATAATCCAGATGAAAGTTTCCCTGCAGATCCTTTTAATCATTATGGAAAAAGTAAATGGGAAGCCGAACAAGTATTGCAAGAATGGTATAAAAGCCATGAGGATTGGAATATTAATATTGTTCGACCAACAGTAATATTTGGTGAAGGTAATAGGGGGAATGTTTTCAATTTGCTAAATCAAATTGCTTCCGGTAAATTTATGATGATTGGAAATGGCAAGAATCAAAAATCTATGTCCTATATCGGTAATATTGTTGCTTTCCTTAAGTTCTTAATCGAGGACCGTACTTCAGGCTATCAGGTGTTTAATTATGTCGATAAGCCAGATTTTACGACCAATGACTTAGTTTATCATACAGGAGAGATCTTAGGCAAGAGTATTCCAACTACACATATTCCTTATTGGTTAGGGATGATGGGCGGATACGGATTTGATGTATTGGCTTTTATTAGCAGAAAGAAGTTATCTATTAGTTCTGTAAGGGTAAAGAAATTCTGTGCTGTGACAAAATATGATTCTAAAAAGGCTATGAATTCCGGTTTTATTCCTCCATTTAGTATGGAAGAGGGATTAAGAAGAATGTTAAAAGCTGAGTTTGGTAAATAGGAATGTCTATACAAGGAATTAATAACAATGTAAATTTTAATGGACTTGATCTATTTAAGTTTGTTATGGCATTCCTAGTAGTGGCAATACACGTGATACCTACAATAGACACAACAAGTTTATTTAATTCCTTATTTCAAACTATTTTAAATACAGCAGTTCCATTTTTTTTCATCACAACAGGTTACCTGCTCGAGATGAAAATAGAAAGAAGAGGTAATACATCCAAAAAAATCTATTATGGGTTTCTTAAATCCTCATTAAAACTGTATTTAATTTGGTCATTAATATATTTTCCACTGTCATTATATGGATTATGGATAAACAATGAACTAAACACAAGAGGAATAGGTCAGATAATAAAAAATATTTTAATAAAAGGAGATAATTATTTCTCTTGGCCATTATGGTATCTATTAACTTTAGTTTATTTTGGACTATTGTTATTAATAAAAGAAAGGTTAAAATGGGCTTTGTTAGTAATCTTTGTTTTAATTTCAATAATTACAATATTTTCATCGTTACTTTCTACATATTCATCTATATTTTTTATTGAAAAAGTTAATGAAATTCTTTATTCACATTTTGGTGGTTTACGCATAGTTTTTGGATTTCTATATTTATTACTAGGAATGTTAATTATGGAAAAAAAAATTTATATTCCGTTAGCAATTTCAGTAAGTCTCATATTATCATCATTAGTTTTTGAAATCGTAATTAATGATTTATTTTTTCTTCCCATAAGTGGTTTAATTGCATTTTTTGTGTTTCAAGTAGCACTTAAAGTCAAGTTAGGTAATATGATATTTTCAAATAACCTTCGGAAAAGTAGTTCCGTAATTTTCTTGACTCACATGCTGTTTTACTTTATTATTCTTAACATTTCATCAACTTATATTATTTCTAATCCAGTTATATATATCCTTGTAATTTCTTTAACACTAATATCAAGTGTTATAGTGATTAAAAATTGGGCTAATTTTCGGATTCTTAACTATATTTTTCCATGATGAGTTCATCAAATAGAATTTTTAAAAACACTATGTTTTTATATGTTCAGATGATAATTGGAGTAATAATTGGACTATATACTTCTAGAGTTATTCTTAATGTATTAGGTGTTAATGATTTTGGATTATTTAATGTTGTTGCTGGTGTAGTCACCATGTTTGGTATCATAAATTCTGCAATGACTTCATCTACAAGTCGTTTTTTAACATTTGAAATTGGAAAAGGTAATGAAAAAGAATTAAGGTCAATTTTTTCAAATAGTTTATCAATCCATTTGTTTATAGCAATTTTAATCGTTATTATTTCAATTGGTTTTGGTCCTTGGTTTATAAAGAATCAAATGCAAATTGATATAAATAGAATAGATGCAGCTGAATTTGTCTTTTATACTATGCTTGCATCTTTATTTATTAATATTGCATTTGTCCCCTATGGTTCAGCAATAATTGCACATGAAAAAATGTCTATTTTTGCTGTATTTTCAATAATCGATTCTATATTAAAATTAATCATAGTTTTTCTTATTGAAATTCTTCCATATGACAAACTTAAAGGTTATGGGATGTTATTATTAATATCTCAAATTATTATTCAAAGTTTGTACGTTTTTTATTGTTTATTTAATATTCCAGAATCTAGAATTACACCTAAGTATGATAAGAACCAATTTAATAAATTATTAAATTTTGCAGGTTGGAGCCTTTTTGGTGATGGGGCAGTATTACTTTATACACAAGGTGTGAATATATTATTAAATATCTTTTTTGGAACTACAGTAAATGCTGCGAGGGGAATCACTGTACAAGTCCAGGGAATGGTAATGAGGCTTGTTGGAGGCTTTCAAACGGCTCTTAACCCTCAAATCACGAAAAGCTATGCAACAAATGATTTGAAATTTATGCATAAACTAATTTTCTCAAGTTCCAAGTTTTCATTTTATTTATTGTTAATTATAACCATCCCACTTTTTATTGAAACAGAATATTTATTGAAAATTTGGTTAGGAAATATACCAGTCCATACTGTTTCATTTATTAGATTTATGTTAGGTATTTCTTTATTAGACAGCTTAGCAAACCCATTGGTTTTTGCAGCCAAAGCTACTGGTAAAATCAAATTATATCAATCTATTTTAGGTACTATACTTTTACTTATTTTACCAACGAGTTACGTCTTTTTAAAATTTGGATATCCACCTGAAACCGTTTATCTAATCCATTTGGTATTTGTAATAATCGGACAATTCTTTAGAGTTTATTTATTAAAAGACATGATAAAATTATCATTTAAATCTTATTTCAACAATATAATTACACCATGTTTTTATGTGTTGTTAATCACAGCACCATTCACTTGGATATCACAATATCTTTTTGAAAATTCAATTATTAAATTAATCACTATATGCAGCGTTTCATTAGTTAGTTGTATTTTTTCTACATATTTATTTGGAACAACTAAGGAGGAACGCATCTTTTTACTAAATAAAATCCCTATCCTGAACAGAAACTAAAATGAAAAAAATAAATCTTATTTATTGGAATGAGAAGAACTTTGGGGATTTATTGAATCCATGGTTAATTGACAAATTAACACCATGTGAAATTCAATATAAAAAATTCGAAGCTTCCCGTAAAAAAAGATATTTAGAATATATAAGTTCTATTTTGAAACTTGATTTTATCAAAGCAAAAGAGGTAATTATGCCTTGGCAAAAGACTTTTATTTGCATAGGGTCTATTGTCAGATGGTCAAATTTTAACACAAAAGTTTGGGGAGCTGGATTTATGAATGATCATGAATCGTTTTGGGGTGGGAAAATTTATGCAGTTCGAGGTAGATATACTTATTCTAAATTAAAAAAAGCAGGTTGGGAATGCCCTGAAGTTTTTGGTGATCCAGCATTATTACTACCAATTGTTTTTAAAAATAATATTTTAAAGACAAAAAAAATTGGAATTATTCCCCACTGGAAAGAAGTGGATTTCTTTATTAATGAGTATGGTACTAAATATTCAGTAATAGATTTTAGAACCGACAAAATTGAAAAGACCATTGAAAAAATAAATGAATGCGAATATATTCTGTCTAGCTCTTTACACGGGCTCATAGTAGCACATGCTTATAATATCCCTGCTATTTGGATAAAAAAAGGTTATATCGATACGGATGGTTTTAAGTTTAAGGATTATTTCAGTTCTGTTGATATAAAAGAATATGATGGATTTGAAAATTTTGATCTTATTCTAAAGAGTTTAGATACTATAGAAGATTTTTTTTATAAAAACAAAAATATTAGCTTAATTCAAAATTCTTTGTTAAAAATTCAAAAAGACTTGCTTAAAAGCTATCCATTTACATTAAAAAATGATTATTCCAATTATTTGGAAGAAATAAATAATTAATATGTCTCTAGATAACTATAAATTCTTAATTAGTGTAATTATTCCTGTATATAATGCGAATAAATATTTAGATAGATGCTTTTCTGGATTAATTAACCAAAGCTTAGATAGTATTGAGTTTATTTTTATAGATGACGCCAGCATAGATGGCAGTTATGAAAAAATTATTGATTTGATATCCTTGCATCCAAATAAAAAGTTCAAAATCCATAGACATACTACTAATTTAGGATCTGCATCAGCACGAAATAGTGGGTTGAAATTAGCCGAAGGAGAATATATTGGTTGGCTTGACGCAGATGATTATATAGAGTTTGATATGTTTCAAAGCCTTTATCCATTTGGAGGAATTGTAAAACATGATATGACATGGTGTGATTTTGATCTGGTTTTTTCTGATAGGTCAGAAAGAAAACCTCAAAACTTCCCTACGGACATAAGGGAATATTTAAATAAATTACTATCAGGGGAGATACAAGGTATGCTATGGAATAAGTTAATGAAACATGATATTATCAAAAAGCATGATTTAAAATTTTTGGCTGGAGAAAATATGGGAGAAGACAGGGCATTCCTGTTTAAATTTTTGTTTTTTTCAAAAACAATACATCATGTTCCTGAAAATAAATACTATTATGTTCAGACCAGTCCTGGTGCATTAACTCGAGATCCTAAAGTAGAGAGGATTTATGAAGAGATAAATAACAATAAGGATATATTGAATTTTATTTTCGAAAATAATATTCATTGGATTTCTGATTCAACTATCAATAATTTTAAATTATGGTCCAAACATAAACTATTGTTTTCCACTAGGATTATTGATTTTAAAAATTGGAAATCAATATTTCCGGATGTCAATTGGAAAATCATGAAGAGTAATATTGGGTTTCGCCATAAATTTCTTGGTATTGCAAGTACAATAGGAATATGGCCATTGATAAAATTTTGGATTTTTTTGAAGACAAGTTTTAAATAATATTATGAGTACTATTATACCTATAGTTTTTTGTTTTGATGATAACCTTTTAATGCCAGCTGGTATTTGTTTAAATTCGTTATTATTACATGCCAATAAAGATACTTTTTATGATATTTTTATTCTTCATGATTATCGCAGTAGTTTTCCAAGTAGTAATCATTTGGAAAGATTACATGAGGTTTATTCGAATTTTAAAATTCATTATCGAAACATCGGAAATTCCTTTGATAATGCATTTGAAATTAGAGGTATAACCAAAGCAGCTTATTATCGTCTGTTAATACCTGAAGTTATCAAAGAATATGAAAAGGTATTTTATTTCGATGTCGATATCATTTTTCGATCAGATTTATCGAAAATATATCACGAAACCAACTTAGACAATTTTTATGTCGCAGGTGTTGCCACTCCATATACTGACTTAGAAACTTATGTACAGAAAAATATTAAAATGAATCCCTCAGGATATATTTGTTCCGGAACTATTTTAATGAATTCTAAAAAAATGTTGGAAGACCAATTAGTCCCACAATTTAAAAAAGAAGCTGAAAAGGAATGGAAATACCAAGATCAAGATGTTCTTAATTTAGTTTGCAAAGAGCGAATTAAATTATTACCACCTTGGTTTGGAGTAGTTGGAACGGTAAATGAAATCGTAAGTAATCATGATCAGGAATATTATGATACTAATACAGTAAATGACATCCTGAATTTTGGCACCATCCATTATAATGGAGCTAAGCCATGGAAAAGTTGGTGCTATAATTTTGATATCTGGTGGGAATATTACCGAAAATCAATTTATTTTGACCAAACATTTTATTTTGAATTCTATCATAATAAATTGGTTGAACTAGATAATCTCCCACTAATAAAAAGAATCAAAATATTATTAAGATATTTTTTTGTTCGATAAGCAGATGAAACCTTGTTTAGTATCAATAATTGTCCCTATTTACAATGTATCACAATATATTTCAAAATGTATATCATCACTTTTCAAGCAAACATACTGTGACCTGGAATTTATTTTTGTAAATGATTGTACTCCTGATAATAGTATTGAAAAATTATTAAATGTTATCAATGAATTTCCGAACCGAAAAGATCAAGTAAGAATTATTAATCATGAACATAATAAAGGCTTAGCTGCTGCTCGAAATACAGGTCTATCATTTGCTAATGGTACATATATCTATCATTGTGACAGTGATGACTGGATGGAACCTACAGCAATTTCTGAAATGGTTTCAAAAATAGTTTCTGATAAGGCAGAAATTGTTTATACCAACTTTTACTTTTCTTATGCTAATAAGAATGTTTTAAGTGTTCAGCAAAAAACATCAAATTCGGAAGAATTCATTAAACTTATGTTTAAAGAAGAAGTACATGGAGCGATTTGGAATAAATTATATAAAAAATCTTTGTTTATAGATAATGACATTAATTTCCCAAATGGAAATGATATGTGGGAGGATTTATATACAAATTTTTATTTATTTTATTTTTCTAATAAAATAAGTTATTTAAATTCTTCATTTTATCATTATAATCAAGAAAACATAAGTTCGCTAGGTAGAGAAGTTAATTCTAAAAAATTGACTTCCATTTTTTCTAATATTTCACAAATAGAATCTTTTTTAAAGAAACAAAAAGACGCACGCTTTACCACCGAGCTTATATATTTGAAGTTAGCTGCAAAACAAACTTTATTATTCACATGTGATATAAAGAATTTTAGAAAATGGTTAACTATTTACCCTGAAACAAACCCTTATATTCTTAGTTATAAATCCTTACCACTACATTTACGGTTACTTGGATTTTTGTCAACAAAAAAACTTTGGACTTTTATTAGACTTTGGATATTGGTGAAGAAAAATTTGAAACCACAATGAACATTGCAATTCTAATTACTGTATTTAACAGGGTCGAAAAAACATTGGCTTGTTTTACAAGTTTAAGATATTCTTTAAAAAACTCTAAGGATGTACATATAAAAGTTTTTTTGACTGATGATGGTAGTACAGATGGTACGAAAGAAAAAGTATTAACTTCTTTTCCTGATTTAGATATTGAAATTCTCCCAGGTAGTGGACAATTATTTTGGAATGGAGGAATGATTAATTCATGGCGGGAGGCGGTAAAAGAAGGGGATTTTGACGGATATTTATGGTTAAATAATGATAGTATTATTTTACCAAATCTATGGGAAGAATTAATAGCTGCTGATAAATATTCAAAATCTCAATTTGGTAAAGGAGGAATATATGTTGGCTCTACTTATAACTTAAGCAAAACTAATATCAGTTATGGAGGCTTCAATTTTATAAATAAATGGACATTGAAAGATGAGTTTGTTATTCCTAATGGGGAGTTTCAAGCTTGTGAAGCAGCTCATGGCAATATTACATATGTATCCAATGATGTCGTTAAGACAGAAGGCGTATTTTATGAAGGCTACATTCATAGCGGTGGTGATCATGATTATTCTTATCTAGCCCACAAACATGGTTATCCCGTTTTTATTCTTCGAGATTATGTAGGTATTTGCGAAAATGATCATAAAGAAAATTATGGGTCAGATTTTAAAAGTTTATCAATGAAAGAACGGTTTAAGTATTTAAAATCTCCATTGGGTTATAACCTCAAAAATACCTTAATATTTCAAAGAAGATGTTTTCCTTACAGGTATATTCCAGTTCTAATTGCTGGTTATTTCAAAGCCTTATTTCCAAACTTGTCATTCTTTATATATAGACAATTAAGAAAATAAATATTCACAAATAATAATATTATTTACTTCATCATCAATGAAAACAGCATTAATTACAGGGGTCACAGGACAGGATGGATCATATTTAGCCGAATTGCTATTGGAAAAGGGTTATATGGTACACGGTATTAAGCGTCGAGCGTCTTCCTTTAATACGCACCGTATAGACCATTTATATGTCGACCAACATGAGGAGCATGTTAATTTCAAGCTTCATTATGGTGATTTGACTGATTCTACCAATATCATTCGGATAATTCAGGAAGTTCAACCCGATGAGATCTATAATTTAGGTGCCATGTCACATGTGAAGGTGTCATTTGATTCCCCAGAATATGTAGCCAATGTAGATGGGATAGGAACCCTTCGGATTTTAGAAGCCGTTCGGATTTTAGGCTTGGAGAAAAAGACGCGCATTTATCAAGCTTCCACTTCAGAATTGTATGGATTGGTACAAGAAGTTCCGCAAAAGGAAACAACGCCTTTTTATCCGCGTTCACCTTATGGAGTGGCTAAAATTTATGGTTTTTGGATCACCAAGAATTATCGGGAAGCTTATAATATGTATGCCTGCAATGGTATTCTGTTCAATCATGAATCACCAAGACGTGGGGAAACATTTGTTACCCGAAAGATAAGTATGGCCGTGGCAGCAATTGCCTTAGGAAAACAGGAATGCTTGTACTTAGGTAATTTAAATGCACAACGCGACTGGGGCCATGCCAAGGATTATGTAGAAGCCATGTGGCGAATTCTACAACAAGATATCGCAGATGACTATGTCATAGCAACCGGAAAGACAACTTCGGTACGTGAATTTGTTCGATTGGCTTTTTTGGAAGCTGGAATTGAATTGGCGTTTGAAGGTGCAGATGATGGAGAATATGCCATAATTAAAGCCTGTCATGATGCTGCTTATCAACTTCCGATCGATCAGGTGGTGGTTCGAGTTGATCCACAATATTACCGTCCTACTGAAGTAGATCTTTTGATAGGTGATCCTACAAAATCAGAAACAGTTTTGGGTTGGAAACCTAAATATGATTTAATGGGTTTAATTAGAGAAATGGTCCAATCCGATTTGGCATTATTAAAATAACTAATGACAATATGAACTATTCCGTTTCGGTCATTATTCCCATGTTTAAAGTGCAAGCATTTGTTGGTCAATGTGCCAGACAATTGTTTTCTCAAACGCTGCAGCATGTAGAGTTTATTTTTGTGGATGATTGTTCTCCTGACGAGAGTAGTAATATTGTTAAAGAAGTATTGGAAGATTTTCCTGCTCGTAAGCCACATGTGCAGATTGTTCGACATGAACAAAACAAAGGACTTCCTTCAGCACGTAATACAGGATTATCTTTGGCAAATGGAGATTATATTTTTCATTGCGATGGGGATGATTGGTTAGAGACAAATGCTTTGGAGCTGTTATGGAATAAAGCGCAAGAAGAGCAGGCTGATCTGGTTTTCTGTGATTGGTACTTGTCTTTTAAAAATAATGAACGTTATATGACCCAAGACCCTGGAATAGTTGATTTGGATGGCCTAGAGCTAATTAAGTTAATGTTGTCTGGCAAAGTAAAATATAATGTTTGGAATAAGTTGGTGAAACGAGATCTATATTTAGATCATGACATCAGATTTCCTGATGGTTATGGTATGGGGGAAGATATGACCATGATTAGATTAAGTGCAGTAACAAAAAAGGTTAGTTATCTTCCAATGGCACTTTATCATTATGTTCAATTGAATAATGACGCTTTTACAAAAAAACATAGTGATAAACATTTCGAACAAATAAGGTTTAATGTCAATCAAACCCTATCATATTTAAAGGATCGTTTTGGAGATAAACTTTTGGAGGATATGGAATTCTTTAAATTGAACATTAAGCTGCCATTTTTGATTAGTTCAGATATTGTATCTTATAAACGATGGAATGAATGGTATCCAGAGTCAAATAAATTTATAGATAAAAATCCTAGTTTTAATTTCCGGACCAGATTCATACAAAAGGCCGCTATGAGAAAACAATATTGGCTGATTAAAGGCTATTATTATTTGGTTATTCGGATAGTTTATGGTTTGATTTATCGTTAAATGCTATGCGAGTTATTCTGATACTTTTAGTTGGCTTATTAACGAGCTTTTATTATTTCCCAATCGATTTTCGCTTTTTACCTTCTGGTCTGAATACTAAGCTATTATTAGCATTAGTTGGCTTGGTTGTGATGGTCTATCATTTCATTAATATGAAAAGGATTATCCTTTCCAAAGAAGTATTAATTGCCTCCTTTGTTGCCTTAATATTTTCATTGGTTGGTTTTATTTCAACAGATATCAATAATACGAGTGACTATGCCTATTCTACTTATATAAGTTCCATGTGGGTTTGGTTTTCAGCCTCCTATGTTATCATATCTTTAATTGCTGCGTTACATGGTAAAGTGAGTATAAAAATATTAACAAACTACTTAATTGGAGTCTGTTTATTTCAATGTACAACTGCCTTATTAATTGATTTTGTGCCGAGCTTTAAAATGTTTGTTGATAGATTTGTTGATATGAAAATCAATGAATTTCTTGATGAAGTAGACCGCTTGTATGGTATTGGAGCTACCTTGGATGTTGCTGGAATTCGCTTTTCAGTGGTTTTAATAATGATTAGTTTTTTATTATCAAATGATTCAGAGGTAAAAACCAAAAATTGGGAAATATTTCTCTATACATTATCATTCTTTTTGATTGCAGGAATTGGAAATATGATGTCAAGAACAACCTCGGTTGGAATGGTTATAAGTATTGGCTATATGATTTATGCGAATAACGTCGTTAAGAATAATATTTCCGTTCTAAACATTAAGTTATGGAACATGATTTTAATGACACTATTATTGATAGTAGGAATAGCTACTTATTTTTATCAAACAAATAAGGATGTTTATGAGTTGCTACGCTTTGGTTTTGAGGGCTTCTTTAATTTTGTAGAAAAAGGAGAGTGGCGGACAGACTCAACGGATAAACTAAATAAAGAAATGTGGATATGGCCAGCAGCGAATGATACGAAAACCTGGTTAATCGGTAAAGGGGTCTTCTCTAACTGGTTTTTAGTAAAAACTGATGTTGGGTACTGCCGCTTTATATTCTATAGTGGAACCATTGGCTTATCGGTGTTTATATTTTTCTTTGTATATCTTTCCTATGCTTTATGGCATAAATTCTTAGAATATAAGCCTTTTTTCTTCATTCTTTTTGTCTTGGCCATGATTAATTGGATTAAAGTTTCCACGGATTTGTTTTTGGTATATGCCTTATTCTTATCGATGGGGAGTCCATTTATTTACGAGAGATATTATCAAAAACCGGAGGAAGAATGCGCATAGTTTATTGTATTGCCGGCACCTATAATTCTGGTGGAATGGAAAGGGTTTTAGCGAATAAGGCAAATTATCTTGTGAAAAATGGATTTGAGCTGATAATAGTGACCTCAGATCAAAAAGGTAGAATGCCCTATTTTCAATTGGATCCTGCCATTAAACAATATGATTTGGAAATCAATTATTGTGATACGGTTCATGCTAAGTTTTTGAGGAAAGTAATGGCTTATAAGGCTAAACAAAAGAAGCATGAGCAAAAACTGAATGCCCTATTAAATGATTTGAAAGCTGATATCGTTATTTCCATGTTCGATCATGAAGTAAGTTTTCTTCATAAAATAAAGGATGGTTCGAAAAAGATAGTTGAAATACATTTCTCGAGATATAAGCGTCTTCAATACGGAAGAAAAGGCCTTTTAGGTTTAATAGATCAATATAGAAGCAAACAAGACTTGTTTACAGTTCAGCAATACGATGCTTTTGTGGTACTAACAGAAGAGGATAAAGGTTATTGGGGTGAATTGCAGAATATCTCCGTTATACCTAATGCGAATAGTTTTGAAAGTACTGAAATTGCTGCATTAGAAAATAAGCAAGCCATTGCTGTGGGTCGATACGATTATCAAAAAGGATTTGAGGATTTGATCAATATTTGGTCTATGGTGCATCAACAGGTACCAAATTGGAAATTGAATATTTATGGAAAGGGAGAATTGCAGTCTAACTTTGAACAAATGATCAAAGAACGTAATTTAGGTTCTTCTATTCAACTATGCAGTCCAGTCAAAGACATTGAATCGGCCTATTTAACAAGCTCCATGTGTTTATTGACTTCAAGGTATGAAGGTTTACCCATGACGCTTTTAGAAGCTCAGTCATGCGGTTTACCATTGGTGGCCTATGCTTGTAAATGTGGACCTAAGGATATAATTAAAGATGATGTCAATGGATATTTAATTGAAGAGGGTGACCAGAAAGGCATGGCAGAAAAAATAGTTTTCCTTATTCGAGAAGAGGATAAAAGAAAAGCAATGGGAGGTGAAGCTAAAAGTTTATCTTCTAACTTTGGAGAGGAAAAGGTTATGCAACAATGGATTTCCTTATTTAATAAGCTTCTTTCATGAAAAAGATAGTGATTTCTGCCGTAAATATTGTTGAAGCTGGAACTTTAGCAATACTAAAGGATTGCCTTGCTTATCTCTCCAAATTAGCAGAAAAAGAGGATATTGAAATCATTGCTGTTGTTCATAAAAAGGCATTAGCTGATTTTCCAAATATTACTTACATCGAAACAACATGGCCCAAAAAGCGATGGATTAATCGATTATGGTATGAATATGTGAGTTTAAAAAAGGTTTCTAAAGAAATTGGATCTGTTTTTCTTTGGTTCTCCTTACATGATACTAGCCCCAGTGTGATTGCTAATCGTAGAGCCGTTTATTGTCATAATTCCTATTCTTTTTATCGTTGGAAATTTCATGATTTAATATTTGCACCGAAAATTGCCTTATTCGCTATGTTTACCAAATACATTTACCAAACCAATATTCATAAGAATGATTATTTGGTTGTACAACAAAATTGGTTTAGAGAGGCGATGTCGAGGATATTCAAAATCAATAAAAATAGGATCATAGTTGCTCCAGCGCATTTTAATAAAGCTATAACAGATACAGCTGCTAATACGAAGGATTCAGATTCGTCTGATACTTATCAATTTCTTTTCCCAGCATCTCCCAATAGCCATAAGAATTTTGAAGTCATCTGTAAAGCTGCAGAACTACTAGAAAAAAGACATCTATTTAAACCATTTAAAATCGTACTTACAGTTTCAGGTGCTGAAAATAAGTATGCAAGTTGGTTATATAAAAATTGGCATCAAATTCAACCAATAGATTTTCGTGGATTTGTAAAAAAGGAAGAATTAAAGGAATTGTATCAACAAAGTAATTGTTTGATTTATCCTTCAAAGGTGGAATCTTGGGGTTTACCTATCAGTGAGTTTTCTGCATATAATAAACCAATGTTATTAGCCGATTTGCCATATGCTAAAGAAACAGCCGCTGGGAGTATTAAAACAGCATTTTTCAATCCTGAGAATGCTGAGGAATTAGCTATGCTTATGGAAAATTTAATTAAAGGAGAGGAAAAGGATTTGAAAGCAGTTCCATTACTAAAGATTGCAGAGCCTATAGCTAATAATTGGAATGAATTGTTCACTATTTTAATGAGAGATTAACTGAATAGTTATGAAAGTATTGCAATTGGGGAAATTCTATCCCATTAGAGGTGGTGTGGAAAAAGTCATGTATGATTTGATGTTAGGTCTTTCAGCCGCTGGTATTGATTGTGATATGCTATGTGCTTCTACTGAAAATCATCCTGCTGCAGAAATACAATTAAATAAGCATGCGAAATTAATGGTCATGCCCACTAATATCAAAGTTGCAGCAACCATGTTAGCTCCAACCATGGTAATTAAATTAAGGAATATTGCCAAACAGTATGATATCATCCATATTCACCATCCTGATCCAATGGCTACCTTGGCGCTTTTTTTATCTGGTTACAAAGGAAAAGTAATATTACACTGGCATTCGGATATTCTTAAGCAAAAAACATTGCTCAAACTGTATAAGCCCTTGCAGAGTTGGTTAATTAAACGAGCTAATCTTATTGTGGGAACTACGCCGGTATATGTGAAAGAATCATCGTTCTTAGATAAAGTACAAAATAAGGTAGATTATATTCCAATTGGTATTGAAGCTAATACGGGTAACCCTGGTTTAGAGAGTTCTATAAAGGCACAATATCCAGGTAAATTTATAGTTTTCTCCCTAGGGAGATTAGTAGAATATAAAGGTTTTGAATATTTAATAAGATCAGCTGCTTTATTACCTGAAAACTTCCAAATTCTGATAGGAGGGAAAGGTCCTTTAGAGGGAGAGTTAAAAGAATTAATTTCTGAATTAGGCTTGACGGATAAAGTGAAACTATTAGGGTTCCTTTCGGATGAGGAGGTAGATGCTTACTTTGCTGTTTGCGATATCTTCTGTTTAAGTTCTATTTGGAAAACAGAGGCGTTTGCAATTGTTCAAATCGAAGCAATGGCAAAAGGTAAACCAATCGTTACAGCAGATATCCCTGGATCGGGTGTAAGTTGGGTAAATAAAGATGGAGTATCGGGTATTGTTGTGCCTATAGAAAACCCGCAAGCATTAGCCAATGCCTTCATGAAATTAGAAGAAGATAAAGAATTTCGAGAAAAATGTATTGAAGGAAGTATTTCCCGATACCATGATTATTTCTCTAGAGATAAAATGGTAGGAAAGTGTCTACAATTATATCGAAAAGTCCTTTCAAATTAGTTGTATAATAGGTTTAGAAGTACATTTGCGATGGATTAAAACATTAAATTCTTCTGTCTAAAATAACGAAGTGACGTTTTAGTTTAAGATAATGATTTTGTAGTAATCCGAATGAAAGAAGCTACCAATGAAATTAAAACAATAAGTAATCTGCAATATTTCGAAGAGGTACGGCGATTATTAATTTCAGGTAAGGAAATACAAATTCCTGTCCGTGGGCATAGTATGAAACCTTTTATAAAAGAAGGAAACTTTGTTCAATTGGAAGCTTTTCAACAGAGACATTTAAAATTAGGAATGATTCTTTTAGCATTACATGAAGGACGTTATGTCTTGCATCGATTAGTAAAGATCAAAAATAACATTTTGGTTTTGGCAGGAGATGGAAATATTAACCAACTTGAATATGTAAGCCATGAAGAAACCTTTGCAGCTGTCACGATAAAAACTTTTGATGGAAAGAAAAAAGACATGCAAGGCTTTATTCCAAGGATTTTAGGTCTTAGCTGGTACTATAGTCGAGGGATTCGACTATTTATTATTCGATTAAAAAAGATATGGAACCTACTATGAAGCTGAGAAACGATCTTACCTTGCGTAAAGTAGCAGGCGAATACATCATTGTTGATCCTGGAAAGGATATGGTTGACATGTCTAAAGTCTTTACTTTTAATGAAACGTCTGCCTTTATTTGGGAAGAGCTTCAAGGCAAAGAGTTTAATGAAGAAGACATTGTAGCTATATTGCTAGAAAATTATGAGGTTTCTATTGAAATTGCTCAGGCAGATGCTCGAATATTGATTGATCAATTTCATAAATTTGGATTGATTATATAAATACCTTTGAAGTGGAAACTCGAGTACAAGCCGCATTTTTCAGTTTATTACGTTCAGGTTTATGGGAAAATAACATAGATCGTATTGATCTATTTCCACTAAATCAAGATGAATGGAATTGGGTTTTGGAACAAGGGCGTATTCATACGGTTGAGGGTTTATTATTTCAAGGTATACAGAAACTGCCCATGAATCTTACAGGTTCAAAAGCACATTTATTTGAACTGGCTGTACGAGTTGAAAAAATAGAACAGCGTAATCAATTAATGAATGATGTCCTTGCTGAACAATGGACCTATTTTAAGAATTTAGGAATAAATGCTTATTTATTAAAAGGTCAAGGACTTGCCAATTGTTATTCTCAACCCAATCTACGGGTATGTGGTGATATAGATTGGTATTTACCTGTTCAAGATGATTATAACCGCCTAATTGAACACTTAAATAAACGCGGATTTGAAGTTAAAAGCGATACTAACTATAGTTCAAATTTTATATGGAATGGATTTGAAATCGATCTACATCAAAAGCTATTTGATCTCCACAATCCCTTTAATCGTGGTTATCTAAAGGACTTTGAACTTAAAGAATCAAATAACTTTACTTTATTAGCTATTCATGATCAGAAAATTAAAGTTCCTTCAATAGCCATTCAATTAGTTCAAACAAGTTCGCATATACTCAAGCACCTTCTTTCTTTTGGTATAGGTCTACGTCAATTATGCGATATTGCTCGTCTTTATTATCATTATTCAAATCAGCTTGCAACATTAGGATTACCAAAAATATTCAATAGATTAGATATATATTCCTGGGTAAAACAACTGAATAAATTATTAATAGATTATTTAGCACTTCCTGCTGATCTTATTAAAAACGTAGGTTATAGTTCAAAAAATGCCGATTGGATGATGAAGGATATCATGCAATCTGGTAATTTTGGGTATTATGATAATGAATACATTCAGTTCGAAAATACAGGGATATTATCTCGTCGTAAAACTTTAAAAAAAATCAGTGGAAATATTTTCAGATATTTACCTTATGCTCCAATGGAAGCAATAAGTTTTCCTATTGCACATTATTTCTCAAGGTCTGCTATTAAATAAACCAATTGATTGAACGCATCATTATCATATCAGCTTAGATGGTCTTGGAAACAAACACTAGGAGAACGTAGTCGACTATTGTTATACTTTATATTGGAATTAATTTCAATAGCCCTTTCATTAATATTTGTACTTCTATCTAAACAATCAATTGATATTGCTACTCAAAAAGTATCTGGTGATTTAACCAAAAGTCTTTATTTGACAGCTGCTGCTTTAATGGTTGGGATGACTTTAAGGATTGCAAGTTCTTGGATAAATGAACGTAGTAGAATGAATTTATTAAAAGTTCTACAAAACAAAATTATTAAATCGCAGATGCTTGCTACTTGGAATTATGTAAAGCAGTTTCATAGTGGAGATGTTCAAGTAAGAATTCAAAACGATTGTCAAGAAATAGCACAACTCTTAAGTTCACATTTCCTAAATTTTGTATTGACGCTAATACGACTGATCAGTTCTTTCGGACTGTTGTGGTTAATGGATCCTATGCTAGCTTGGTTAATATTAGCTGTAACACCATTATTGTTTTTTTCAAAATTATATTTCAAAAGACTTAGAAGATTAAATCGATTGGTTAAGGATTCTGAAAGTAAACTGGGTCAAGTAATTCAAGAAAATCTACGATTTAGATTATTAATTCGGGCTTTAGGGGCACATCAATTACGATGGAGAAAAACAGAGAGTACTCAAGATGATTTGTTAAGACACCGTCAAGGATTATTGAATTTCTCGACAGTTTCTCAAGGTATGATGCGTCTGGCTGTCAATATTGGATTTTTAGTGACATTTATTTGGGGTGTATATAAGTTGCATTCCCAAGAAATAACCTTTGGAACATTAACCGCCTTTTTACAACTGGTAGGTAGAATACAAAATCCAATTTTAGGATTAATGGCTTTTGTTCCTTTATTCATTAAGTATCGTACATCTGCTGAACGTGTTGAAGAATTATTACAAGTAGAACAAGAGGTCGAGAATGATAAAGTACCGTTGAAGAATGTAAAGCAGATTGAATTAAATCATGTTTCTTTTCAATACGATGACTTGGATGTCATTCAAGATTTAAATATTAAATTTAATAAGGGTGAATCTACTGCTATAGTTGGTGCAAGTGGAAAAGGAAAAACGACTTTAATACGTCTATTACTTAATTTAATTCCTGTAAATTCTGGAGAGATTAATTGGATAGGGGAAGATGGAAAAGAAGCATTAGGAGCTCAACACAGGAAAGAGATTGCTTATGTCCCTCAAGGTGACAAACTATTTAGTGGAAGTATCTTAGATAATTTACAAGTTGGCTTAGAACAAGCTTCGGAAGCCGAAATAAAAGAAGCCATTTATTTAGCATGTGCAGAATTTATATATGACCTTCCATCCGGTTTAAATACCAGCATTGGTGAAATGGGTTATGGATTATCAGAAGGTCAGGCAGTTCGTATTGCTTTAGCAAGAGCATTACTTAGAAATTCATCAGTTTGGTTATTTGATGAGCTTACTGCAGCATTAGATGTAGAAACATCTAGAACACTATTGAAAAGATTAGAATCTAAAGGGAAAGATAAAATAATTGTTTTTGTAACTCATGATTTAGAATTGGCGGAGCAATGTTCACAAACAATTTATATTCGTTAAGGGTTTATGAAGTTAACTGAGAATAAAGAAAAATATTTTCAAATTGCAGGTTTAATACTTTGTATTAGCTATCCGGAAGGTTTTCCTATGGCTAATTATTTGTTTTCTTTTAGACCATTTTATTTGGGTGATAACCTAACTAATTGGGATATATATGTTGAAGTGAAATTGGAGAAACCAAATAGAAAAGAACAAGACTATAAGTTATTGAGCGACATTTCGCAGGTGTGGGGAGATAGATTTCAATTGGAAGAATCAGAAGATAATTATATTACTACAATTAAAACGGTAAAGGGTGAACCCTGGGAAATGCATAGTCAAAAGGATTTTAAGAAATCCATGATTTATGTTGGAGAAATGGAAGATTTGCAATCCAATCATTTGTCTTGGTTATTAATGGTAGCTTTTGGACAACATGGTATTTTTCATAAAGGAATTTTGATTCATTCTTCTGTTATTTTAAAAGATGGTTTGGGATTTGGGTTCCTTGGGAAAAGTGGTACTGGAAAAAGTACGCATAGTCGAATGTGGCTGGAACATTTAAAAGATACTGAATTGTTAAATGACGATAATCCAATGATTCGGATTATGCCAGATGAAACAGTAATGATTTTTGGTACTCCCTGGAGCGGTAAAACAGCTTGTTATAAAAACAAACAAGCACCTTTAAAAGCTTTAATTCGTTTGGAGCAGGCACCTGAAAATAATTGGACAGAGATGCATGGTAAGCAGGCACTACTTCAAATTTTGCCTAGTTGTACTGGATTACGTTGGAATGCCAACCTTTATAATAAAATGTTGGATAATATTGAAGAAATATTAGCAGTAACGAAAATAGCATACTTAAAATGTTTGCCTAATGGAGAAGCTGCTCGATTAAATTATGAACGATTAATAGATTAAATAATGAAAATTAAATTTGTTTATGGCATCCTACTTTTAGGATTGGTACTTTTAAATTCTTGTATAAGTTCAAAAAAAGTGGTTTATGTTGGTGATATGATCCCAAAGGTAGATTATGTTGCTGCTGAAATTCCTGAAGTTAGAATTCAAAAGTTTGATCGTCTACAAATTCGAGTAAGTTCTAAAACTCCTGAATTAACTATTCCCTTTAATAGTGGTGTTGATGGTTATATAGTTGGTGAAGGTGGACAAATAAATACATCTAGCCCTTCTAATGTAAACCCAGCAACCGTTGGATATTTGGTGAACTCCCAAGGACAAATAACTTATCCAATATTAGGCGTTATTGCTGCTGAAGGAAAAACTATTCCAGAATTGCAAAATATCATTCGATCAAAATTGATTGATGGAAAGCTAATAAACGATGCTACTGTTCAGGTTGATTTATTGAACTTAAAAATCAATGTAATCGGAGAAGTAAATAACATCGGAATACAAAATGTTCCAGATTCAAGAATTACAATTCTAGAGGCTATTTCAAATGCAGGAGGTTTAACGCGTAATGGAGCTCCAGATCGTATTACTGTCATAAGGGAAGAGAATGGTGTGAGAAGACAATATGTAACCAATATTGAATCAAAAGATATATTTGATTCTCCGGTATTCTACCTCAAACAAAATGATTTAGTATATGTGGAACCAATTACAGCCGTTACAACCCCTAAAGAGGAACGAAATTGGCGATATTTAACAACTATTATGGGCTCGGCTACTTTGATTATTTCCATTATTTCATTAATTAAATAATAATTCGATTATGAATAATAAGGTATCGAATCACGGAAATTCGAATGCTAACCAAGGAACGATTAATGTATTAGATATACTAAAATATTTAATCGCAAATTGGAAATGGTTTATACTATCTGTTGCTGTATTTGTAGGTTATTACTACTACCAATATAGTAAGTCTCCAATGATTTATAGTCGTTTTGAGACTGTGATGATTAAAACTCCAGAAAATACTCCAACAACCGCAAGGATTACTAGAACCAATTCAAGTTTTAATTCGGTAAGTGTTGCTTCAGAGATATTACAATTAAAATCGGCTGAATTAATGCGACAAACGGTAAGTAGGATTGGGGCTGAAATGAGTTATAGCATTCAGAATAACTTAAGAACAATTGAACTTTACAAAAAGTCTCCAATTACGATTGTAGTTGAAGGGATTAAACCTGAAAGTTTCTTTTCCTTAAAAGTAACTCCTTTAGATGCTAAAACAGTTGTTATTTCAAACCTAAGTAGTGATAAAGAATCCAATCAAATTAAAGTTAGGTTGAATCAGGAGATCAATACGTCCTTAGGGAAATTGAAAATTATTCCAACTGATTATTATTCTGTTGAATATTATGATGAAACCATTAAGGTAACTAAAAATCAACGAGAAGGAATGGTTGGTTATTTTATGTCAAATCTGTCTGTTACTCAAATGGAAGATGATGCCTCCTTACTTCAAATCGTTATTGAAGATCAAAACCCAGACCGTGCTTCGGAGTTGATTACAGAATTGATCACTGTATATAATGAAATTTCATTACGTGATAAGACACAAATAGCTGTAAATACGGAGAATTTTATTCAGGATCGTTTAGCAATTATCGAAAAAGAGTTAGGGAATGTTGAGACCGATATTGAAAAACTTCGAATTGCAAATCAAGGTGTCGATGTAGGCTCTGCCGGAAGTATGTATCTCTCCGATAGTCGACAATTCCAAAGTGAAAGAACCAAGATTGAAACAGATATCAAATTGGCATTGATGATGCGTGAATACCTGACTCATCGTTCAAGACAAGCTGATTTAATACCAAACAATACGGGTTTAGTAGATGGAAGTGTTGAAAACCAGATTAATGATTATAATACCACTTTATTAAGGCGTAATCGATTAGTAGAAGGTAGCAGTACAGCCAATCCTGTAGTTCAGGATCTAGATCAGGCTTTAAGTTCTATGCGTTCAAATATTGATCGTGCCGTAGATAACACCTTATCAGGTTTAGAAATAAAAGCCCGAAATGCAAGACAAGAAGAGATGGCTGCCCTAGGAAAAGCCATGTCTATCCCTCAAAAACAAAAAATGATGCTTTCTGTTGAACGGCAGCAAAAGGTCAAAGAGGAACTCTATTTATACTTGTTGAACAAACGTGAAGAGAATGCTATCAATAAGGCAATGACTGATGAGAATATTAGGATTATAGATCCTGCATCAGGCAGTAATTCACCAATTGGACCTAGTAAGTTTAAGAAATTAGCTTTAGGTACGGCCATTGGTTTAGCATTACCAGCAGTCATTCTATTGCTGATTTTAATGTTAAATACCAAAGTCCGCTCTCGTCGTGATATTGAAGGACAAATACATGTTCCATTTGTTGGAGAAATACCTTATTCAACAGATCTTAAAAGCAAACCCCATGAAATAGTTATTAAAGAACAAGGGGTGGATTCTGTTACCGAATCATTTAGAATATTTCGAACCAACCTTAGCTTTATGTCTGCTGGAGAAAAGGAACAGAAAGTTTTAATGTTCACCTCCTTTAATGTAGGAGCTGGAAAAACATTTTCTGTTATCAACCTCGGAGTATCTATGACTTTCTTGAAAAAACGTGTAGTCCTTCTTGATTTGGATTTACGTAAGGGAACTTTAAGTAATAAATCAAAAGTACCTATGTCAAAAGGGGTAACTCATTTTTTATCGGATAATCGAGTAACAGTAGATGATATTATTTATAAAGATAGAATTGCACCAGGGTTAGATATCATTCCAATTGGTACCATTGCTCCAAATCCAGTGGAACTTTTACTGAGCGAGCGCTTAGATGTTTTAATCCAAGAACTTAAAAATCGATATGACCATATTGTTGTAGATAATGTTCCTTTGGGCATAGTCGCAGATGCGAAAATTGTAAATCGTATTGCTGATGTAACTGTATTTGTTATTAGAGCTGGTAAAATGGATAGAAGACAATTGCCAGAGGTACAAAATATCTTCGAGTCAGGCGATCTTACAAATATGGCCATCTTATTAAATGGTGTAAACTTTAACGATTCTCGATATGGTTATGGATATGGCTACGGTTATGGTTATGGCTATGGGGGTTACGGTTATGGATATGGCTATGGATATGGCAATGAAAAGAAAAAGAAATCAATTTTCAATTGGTTTAAATAATTATACTCCTTGTCAAATAAAAAAAGGTTCTTCAAATTGAAGGACCTTTTTTTATTTTATGTTAGTTCAAAGTGCTTTTGAGTATGAATTTATAGGAGGAAGGTTGCTTTTAAAATAGTAGTTTCTTTAGGTAATTTATAAATTTATTATAATAATAATCTAATTCAATATAAATTTCACCTCATATATAATATTTTTTACAGTAATTAATACCATAGCAGATAATATCTTTCATTATTATAATTATATACTTTCAAACATTTTCCTGATTAATATTATAAAGAAATAATAGCAATTATTGTATGCTAAAATTACAATAAACCTCTTAAAATTATCTTTAAGGTAAATATTATTCCTACGGGTGTAATATAAATACTACACGAATTATTAAATTTCGATTTGAACCTCAATTCATTTATTATTAATTATATTTTTGACTTGTAATTTTTAAATAACTGATTGGAATAACAATTAATTCAATATTTAAATTGAAAAAGCGATTACTTATCTTTTTAAGCTGTTCTGCTTGCTATTTAGTAGGGCACAGTCAAGAAACAACCATTCGAGTTGACACAACAGTAGTTGAGCGTAAAGACTCTAAAGAAATCATCCTTAATAAATTTAAGAATAACTGGTTTATTCAAGGTGGAGCAGGTGTTCAACATTTTTTTGGAGATCACAATCGACAGGCGAAAATAACAGAAATGATGAGTCCATATTTTGGCTTACATTTTGGAAAATGGTTTTCTCCTCTGGTTGCAGGACGTATAGGGGTAAATGGTTACCAAATTAAAGGATTAACACAAAACGGCTCTCATAGCACTGGAGAAATTTATGATGCCAGCCAATCATTATCTCATCAGGAATTTAAATATTGGCATGCCAATGCTGATGCTTTATTGAATCTTACTAATCTCATTTCAGGCTACAATCGCGATCGTAAGTACAATATTAGCACCTATTTAGGATTGGGTTGGATGGTCACAGAAGAACCTCAACAACGCGAGGTTAGTGCAAATATTGGATTTTATCAATCATTAAACTTATCAGGTGGTTTGGACTTATTCTTAGACATCCGTGGAGCATTCGTAAATGATCGTTTTGATGGAGAGATAGGAGGAAGAAGAAACGAAGGTCAACTTTCTTCCTTATTGGGTTTAACGTATCGATTCAAGAAAAGAGATTGGGACAAACCAAAAGAAACAATCATCAGCTATGACGAGCAGGAACTTAAAAATCTAATAGCCCGTGTAAATCAACTTGCAAAAGATAATGACGTATTAGCAAAACAATTAGCAGAAGCAGAAGGAAAAACTATTACAGATATAGTAGTTGAGAAAAAAGTATTAGCAGCTCCAATACTGGTAACTTTTGAAATCAATAAAAGCATCCTTTCAAATGAAGCTCGTGTAAATCTAGGATTCTTTGCTAAAGTGATTCAACAAGGAAATCCAGATATAATTTATCGCGTAACTGGTTATGCAGATGCTGGAACAGGTACTTCAGAAATTAATGAAAGACTAAGTACAGAACGTGCTAATGCTGTTTATAAATGTTTGGTAAATGAATTTCAGGTTTCGCCAAAACAGTTGAAAGTTGACCATAAAGGCGGCGTGGAAAACATGTATTACAATGACCCTAAATTAAGTCGTGCAGTAATTAGCATTGCAGAGAATTAAGCCATCTATAAAAAATCACCTCATTCGAAATGAAACAAAAACTACAATACAAGAAACCTAATATCAAAGTTGTGGGTGTATATCTAGAACATGGTATTGCTGCATCCTCCGCAACAGTTGTTCCAGGGAATGGACAGTCAGGCAATTATTCACCTGAGGTTGAAGATTGGATGGACGAGACACAAGTACATCAACAAGATTTTTAATTCCAAGACAATGAAAAAGAATAAAAATTTAAAATCCTTTATATGGATCACTTCAATAACTGCAATTTTACTGATTACTTTCTTTTCTGCTTGTTCTAGGAAAGAAGTTAGTGATTTTGATGGTCCAATCCCTTTGGGAAAAGAAGCTATTCTATCTGTTTCAATAGCTGGAATTGAAGACCCAACGGAGAAGGAAATGGAGAGCAAGGCAAAGGCTGGTCGCGTTATGATTAAAGGACAGTCTTTAAAACCACAAGTGAACACTGCTGAAGGTAGTTTATATGAACTTCCAGAATTTGATGCATTCGTCCAATCGACATCAGGATCAATTTCTGATAATAAGAAATTGAAAATTGGGTTCGATAGATCATCCAATTCATCTGGTAGCAATAAAGCAGAAGCAAAACCTATGGATAATTTAGTTACTTATCAAATTCTGCTGTATAATCCTGACGGAAGTCTGTTCAAATCTGTTCAAGCAAAATCCAATCAAAAGCTTGCCATCGAAGTATGGAAGGGTATTGAATATAATTGGTATGCCTATTCGTATAATGAAACAGCAGATATGCCTGCCTTAAATAATGCTGCTAATCCAACAATTGAATCAAGTATTAGCAAAGATTTATTATATGCTAATGGAACTGTAAAAGTAGATGGTGCTGGAAATATTGAAAAACCTTTGACTATTTTGTTTAAGCATAAAGTATCCAATATTGTTATTGAGCTAAATGCCCAAGGACTGTTTGCCGGATTGAATACTGTACAAGCAACTTTTGCCGGCAATTACTTCAAAAAAGGTACTTTAGATATTAAAACAGGTAATATGACCAATTTGACAACTGTCACCACTGGTCCATTAAACTTTTTTAGAACACATGATGATTATAAAGACACTATTAAACGCGTTTCCTATTTTACAGCAGATGAAGCGGCGATTAATAATTTCACCTTTAATCTAAATTCATTTACACTTGCTTTAGATAGAGGAGACACAAGAACATTCACTACTACCACAAGCTATCCTTTTACTGTAGTTCCCACACATGGTACTCGATTAACAGGCACAGTAGTGATGGTCGAATCTGCTTTATCCATAGCAAATACCAGGTGGGCAAGAGCAAATCTTTATTTCAGTGATGCTGATTTGGCTTATCGCTTTAGACATCAAAGTGAAGATGTGTATCCTCGTGATCCTAATGAATATTGGAAATTTAAAACTCCATTCCCTGGTTCAAGCGAGTTAGAAATCGGTACTCAAGACCCTTGTACCAAAGTATATCCAAAGGGAGTTTGGAGAATGCCAACGGATGGAGAAGTGGACAACCTTGTTAATCAGAATGGCAGAACCGATAACACTAAATTTGCAGAATTTCAAGCTTCTGGTGTGGCAAGCCCTTATCCAAGTAATAAACTAAGGATAAACAAAATCGGATATTTACACTTGATAGGCCAAATGTTTGGAGTTACTGAAGATGGAGACAATGCGTATCTATATTCTTCAAAAGCAAGGACCTTAATAGGTGGTTTATTTGGTGGAGTTTACATGTTTAAAGCAAGTAATATTAAGCAATATATTATTACCGGAGAAAAGGTATGGGGAGAATGGTCTGCCTCTTCTTGGGGTGGACGTGTTAATGTAAGATGTGTAAGAAATTAAAATTTTATTAATTGTAGAACCTATGATCAACAGGAAAGCTCCAAGGATGGGGCTTTTCTTTTTAAAATCAATTAAGGAAGTAATATTTCTTGACTATGTTTCTTAATATTTGCCGCCATTTTATCTATAGGTAAATCATCTGAGTCCGTTCCGAATGGCTCTTCAATAGATTCTCCAATCATTTCTAAAGCAGCTAACACATAAAATACAAATGGTACAGCGGCAATAACAAAATATCCCAATGAGAAAACATAACCTATCGGAAGTGTTGCTGTGTATAAGATAATAAAGGTTTTGATAAATGAACTATAACCCAAAGGTATTGGAGTATTTTTTATTCGTTCGCAAGCACCTGTAATCTCGGTAAAAGCATTTAACTCCTTATTTAGTGTAATGAGTTGTTCTCCTGATAATTTACCTTCTTGATAAAGCTTATTCGTTTTTTTAAAGATTAATGCGGCTACCTGATTTGGGCCATGCTTTTTATCGTCTAATTCTTTAAGTTCAGGATGTGCAGTTTCATCTAACATGAACCGGGTATAATCTGATTTAAGATATTCAGCGAGCGTTTCCGCAAATAAACTTATGGATTTCCTATAAAAGCTTCGATTTACTTTATCTTCAGGATCTAAATAAGCCTGCATTTTAATAGCCAATATCCGACTTGTATTTGTAAGGGCACCCCATTGTTTCCTTGCTTCCCACCATCGATCATAGGCAGTATTTGTCCGAAAAACCAATAATAAGGATAATACAAATCCCAATAAATTATGTACAATATTGATATTCTTTAGCCAACTCTTGTCAGATAATTTTAAATACTCCAACTCCCAATAGGCAATCCCCCAAGAGAATAAAATAGATATTATTAAGTAGGGTAGAAGACGCTTGAAGATCTTAAACGTATGGAGGTAAATACTTGTGCTGAGCCAATCTTTGGGGTTATATACAATCATTCAAATTTTTCTTTGACTATAGTCAGAAATACTCTAATTTCACGCAATATGACAAAAAACAGGAAAACTGTCAAGCGAAAAGTAATATCTGATCAAACCTATAAAAAACGGCTATTGATTTGGAGCATTGTTATCCCTGCTTTTTTGGTTTTATGCATATTTGCCTGGCAACACCGAGCAGGACTTGCTTACCTTTGGATTAAAGTCTTTGAAAAAGAAAAAATCAGTCAAGAAGACCAAGGAAAATTTGATGTGCGAAATATTGAATTAATGCGGAGGCATGACGATAAAATCTACGGAATTGATATCTCACAATATCAGGGAAACATTAGCTGGGATGAGGTAATGACCATCAATGATGAATTTCCAATAGATTTCATCTACATTAGAGCAAGTATGGGCGAATCTGCAAAAGACAGCAAGTTCAGTAAGAATTGGAATGCAGCTAAGAAAAAAAATAAACTACGAGGTGCATATCATTATTTTAGACCAAATGAAAACTCGGTAAAACAAGCTAAAAACTTTATCCGAATGGTTGATTTAGAACCAGGGGATTTACCACCTGTTTTGGATATTGAAGAAATGCCTAGAAACCAATCCATGGATAGTTTAAAAATGGGACTTAAACGTTGGTTAATTCATGTAGAAAAACATTATAAAGTAAAACCTGTTCTTTATTCAGGTGATAAATATTTTGCAGATTTCCTTGAAAAAGAATTTGGAGAATATACCCTATGGATTGCTAATTACAATTTTTGGGTAGAGAAACCTAAAAAGCATTGGAATATATGGCAATTCTCTGAAAAAGGAACAGTAAAAGGAATTAAAGGACCAGTAGACCTAAATATGTTCTCTGGAGATATTGAAGATTTGGAAGAGCTTTGTCTTCCTATAAATTAATTAGTATAAAAATATGGCATCATTTAATGAAATAATCCAAAGCAATGCATTAGTATTAATTGATTTCTCTGCAGGCTGGTGTGGACCTTGTCAAATGTTAGCACCAATCTTAAAGGAAGTTAAAGATGAAATGGGGGATCAACTTACTATTATAAAAATTGACGTCGATAAAAACCAGGCAATTGCTGCTAAATTCCAAGTCCAAGGAGTTCCAACATTGATTCTATACAAAAATGGAACACAAGTATGGCGTCAAAGTGGATTGCAACAAAAACATGAACTAGTTCGATTGATAAAATCTCATTTATAATCCCAAATCTCAATATTATGGGATTATTGATTAATCTATATTAGCAGTTTCATCAGAGGATGGATCTACCTTAGTCAATATCAACTTGTCAATCCGGTGTCCATCCATGTCTAAAACTTCAAACTCCAGGTTCTTATAGACTACTGTTTCTCCTTCTTGAGGGATATGATCTAACAATAGGAAAACAAGGCCTGCTACTGTTGTTAGATTTCCAATCTCATCTTCATCATCCTCATTAAGGTCTAGATTAAATAATTCGATAAAGTCATTTAATTGATAACTTCCATCAATAACAAATGACCCATCCTCACGTTTGCGGATTGTTTTCTTTTCTTCGTTTTCAGGAGAATCAAACCCACCAACTAATGAAGCTACGATATCGGTCATTGTAATGATTCCTTGTGGACTTCCATATTCATCTACTACAGCTGCTTGAAGAACCTTTGAGGACTTTAAGGTTTGTAGTACATTGTAGGCATAAGTGTTTTCATTGACATACGGAATTGGTTGTATTAATTCCGTCAAATCAGGCTGTCGTCCACTTAAATACTCCTTAAATAAGGTCTTAACATGAACCAAACCAATTACATGATCAAAATTACCATTACAAACTGGATATTCTGTATGTTCATCAGCTAATATAAAAGCCTTATTTTCATCAAAAGTTCGCTGAATATCTAAATAAGTGATTTTGCTTCGGTGTACCATTAAGTTAATAGCCTTTTTATCACCAAGGCTTAATACTCGGTCCACCATATCGTGCTCTATACCTTCAATCACACCACTATCTACACCTTCATCAACTAAGGCTTTGATTTCTTCTTCGGTTACAGTGTTCTGATTTGATTTAATATTAAAAAGCTTTACGATAAAGTCTGTTGAGACACTTAATAGCCATACGAATGGTTTTACAATGACACTCAAAATGGACATGGGTACAGCAATAAAACTTGCGTATTTCTCCGGAATAGCCATACCAATACGTTTTGGGACAAGTTCTCCGATTACTAAGGAAAGGTAAGTAATGACCAATACGACTAAAATAACGGAAACCTGGTTCGCATAGGGGCTTATTGCAGGGATGCTTGCCAATTGTGTTGCCAAATAAGTGGATATTGTCCCTCCAGAAAAGAAACCTGTCAAAATACCAATAAGCGTAATACCAATCTGCACAGTCGAAAGGAAACTATTGGGATGTTCTTTTAAGAATAAGGCTGTTTTAGCACCTTTATTTTTGTCAGCATGTGCTGCTAAGCGAGCTCTTCGACTTGATACAATGGCAATTTCAGATGCGGAGAGGATTCCGTTTAAAACGATAAGGATAAGAATAATAACTATTTCAGTGATCATAAATGTGAATGCACGATTTAAGCTCCAAAATACAAAATTTTCTAGGCAATGCAGATATATTTCTATTTTGATTTTAATATAACTGTAAAATCTATTCTGTTTTGCCTAATGAAATCTAAAATCCTAGCTATTTCATGCAACCGATTGATTAAAAAAAATATTTTATTTATTGATTGCTTATGTAGATATTGCGTTTACTTACATAGAATTATGAATGAAAAGTGAAGTAATGTCAACCAAAGAAACTGAAAAAAGCATTTTATCGGCAACAAAATTTAAGCTCAACGGAGAAGTACTATCTGCCACTCCATTTGGATCGGGGCACATCAATGATACCTTTAAAATAACAACAAACGCAACTTCCAATAATCTATATTTATTGCAGCGTATAAATCACCATATCTTTAAGGATGTTGATGGTTTAATGAATAATATTCAAGCCGTATGTAACCACCTAAAAATGAAGTTGGCACATTTAGGTGAAGAGGAGGTTTTGAAGAAAACAATGACCTTAGTTCCATGTTTAGATGGTAAAAAATACCATAAAGATGAGGAGGGTGATTATTGGAGAATCTTTTTGTTGATACCTGATACTCGTAGCTACGATATCCTGGAAACTACAGAACAAGCTTATTCGGGCGGTATGGCATTTGGACAATTCCAAAAACAATTAAGTGATTTAGACCCTAAAGAATTGGTGGAGATCCTGCCAAATTTCCATAACATCGAGTTTCGCTTGAACAACCTTAGAGATGCAATTGCTAAAGATCCTGTAAAGCGTGTTACTGAGGTTCAAGACCTATTAGATTATATCTTTGAACGAGAAGATAAAATGCGATGGATCCTTGAGATGGGACGTGCGAACCGTCTTCCTTTACGTATCACTCACAACGATACAAAATTCAATAATGTCCTTTTAGATAAAAATGATCAAGTACAGTGTGTTATTGACCTAGATACGGTTATGCCAGGCTATGTGGCTTATGACTTTGGAGATGCCATCAGAACGATCATTAACTCCGCTGCAGAAGACGAAGCAGATTTAAATAAAATACAGTTAAACTTTCCTTTGTTTCAATCATTTACCGCTGGATATTTATCGGAGGCTAAAGAGTTTTTAACGGATGATGAAGTCGATTCTTTGATATATGCAGTACATTTGCTACCTTATATGCAAGCCGTACGTTTCTTAACAGATTATATTGATGGAGATACCTATTATAAAATAGCTTATCCTGAACATAATTTAGTGAGAACTAAGGCGCAATTAAAGTTAGTTAAAGAATTAGAAGCCAATCATGATAAATTATCAGAGATCTTGGCTGAGTACCTGACAACAAAATAAAAAATGAAACATCTTGAAGTAAGTGAGATAAATGCGAACCATATTCAGTTGGATTACCACAGTATGGCCAGTATGTTGGAAGATCAAGCTTGGCATGGAATTGATGAAGTTAGTTGGAAAGCTGAATTCCCCTATGTTCCCAAAGTTAGATTCCAAATCGCTTATTCCAGTTCGCATATTTTTGTACATTATGATGTAGAGGAGGAGTTTGTTAAAGCAGCTAATATTCGACCAAACGAAAGTGTTTGGGAGGACAGCTGTGTAGAATTCTTTATTTCATTCGACCAAAAGAAAAACTATTATAATGCTGAATTTAATGTATTAGGGACAGGTTTAATAGGTTATGGTCCTGCCATTAAGGAAGAAAGATCTAGATTAGAAAATTCAGAAATTTTAAAAGTTGACACCTTTACACAGGTCAGAACATTAAATGGTGTTAAAACTTGGCAACTAATCCTTGCGATTCCAGTGGAAATCTTTGGTCTAGAGCTCAATGCTCTTAAAGGAACATCAGCTTATGCTAATTTCTATAAATGTGGAGATAGTTTACCGAGACCGCATTTTATTTCTTGGAATTTCATCGATAATCCAACGCCAAATTTCCACCTTCCAAATTATTTTGGTAAAATCAATTTTAGATAAGTAATTACTTTTAAGAACATAAGAAAGAGGTGTATTAGTTAATAATACGCCTCTTTCTATATTACTTGGACTTATTTCTTTGCGTTTATCAATTCAACCCAATTAATATAAGCTTCCAAGAATTTCTTCAAATACTTTGCAGTATCTTCATTGGTCAACTTTCCTTTATCATCAAAGCTATCACCTACATTCCCAATATACATCTCTGGCTGAGCTAATGTCAAGACATTTACGAAAACCAAACTTTGTCTTAAATGATGGTTGGAACCAAAACCTCCGATTGCACCAATTGATGAACTTATCACGCCTCCTGGCTTTCCATTCCAAACCGACTTACCATAAGGTCTAGATGCAATATCAATTGCATTCTTTAAAACGGCAGGCATAGAACGATTATACTCCGGAGTCACGAATAATACCGCATCTAATGCTTTTACCTCTTCACGAAAACTTGAATAATTTGACGGCTGTGATGGACTATCATCATAATCCTGATTATACATGGCTAATTCGCCTATCTCTATGATTCGAAAATCATATCCTTCAGGCTGATTTTCTATAATATAGTTTGCTATCTTACGATTAAAGGACTCTTTTCTTAAACTTCCAACAAAAATTCCTACTTGTTTATTTGCCATAATATTTTAGTTTTATTATTTATATAACAAGTTTCTTTTAGAATTGTTAGAAAGGATAAAGAATTATCTACCCATAAATTAGTAGAATTGTGTAATAATGAAGAATGAGTTCGCGGAAGTATGGTTTTATAATCAAGGGTGGCAAGCACATCAATTTCAGAAGGATTGTTGGGAGGCTATTGCTCAAGGCAAATCAGGAATTCTCAATGCTCCAACTGGTTATGGAAAGACCTTTGCCATTTGGTTTGGAGTCCTTCAACATTTTTATTCCCATAATCAAGATACGCTTACCTCAAAGTCTAAAAAACGAAAAGGACCGCATACCTTATGGATTACGCCATTAAGAGCATTGTCGAAAGAAATTCATAAAGCTACCAATCAAGTTTCCTTAGATCTTGACCTCGAATATCAAATAGAACTTCGTACTGGCGACACCAATACAGCTGAACGTCAAAAACAACGTAAAGCACCTCCTCATGCACTCATAACTACTCCTGAAAGTGTTCATCTCATATTGGCAACAAAGGCGGGACAGGAATATTTCAGCAATTTAGAGTTCATCATCGTGGATGAATGGCATGAATTAATGGGATCTAAAAGGGGAGTCCTTATCGAGTTAGCCATAAGTAGAATCAAAACTATTAATCCAAATCTTAAGATATGGGGAATATCTGCAACGATTGGTAACCTCGAATTGGCTAAAGAAATTTTATTGGGCCAATCTAATCAAGGCGTTTTAATCCAAGCAAATATTAATAAGGAGATTCAAATTCAAACGGTATTTCCCGATAGCTTGGAAAAGTTTCCATGGGCTGGCCATTTAGGAATCCGCTTATTAGATAAGGTAGTCGATATTATACATCAATATCGAACAACCTTGATATTTACCAATACCCGATCACAAGCAGAAATATGGTACCAACAAATCATAAGTCAATATCCCGAATTTGCAGGTTTATTAGCTATACACCATGGTTCTTTAAGTGATGAAGTTAGGATGTGGGTTGAAGAAGCAATACATGAAGGAAAACTTAAAGCGGTGGTCTGCACCAGTAGTCTTGATTTAGGTGTGGATTTTAGACCCGTAGACTGCGTTATACAGGTAGGATCACCCAAAGGTATAGCTAGGTTCTTACAGCGCGCAGGCCGATCCGGTCACCGTCCTGATGCAACTTCAATAATCTATTATGTACCAACGAATTCTTTGGAAATCATTGAAGGTGATTCGCTCAAGTACGCCGTAGAAAACCATATTGTCGAAAGTCGTATACCTTATGTCAGATCATTTGATGTTCTCATACAGTACTTAATGACGCTAGCAGTTGGAGATGGTTTTTATGCTGATGAAGTTCTTCAGGAAATAGCCCAGACACATTGCTTCGCTAGTATTAGCCAAGAAGAATTTGATCAATGTATGGCCTTATTAATTCACGGAGGAACCAGCTTACAAGCTTATGATGATTTTCATCGCTTAGAACTTGTTGATGGAAAATATAAAGTGACCAACAGAAGGATAGCCATGCGTCATAGACTTTCTATTGGAGCTATTGTATCAGATTTAATGATGCGGGTAAAATTCCTTTCTGGAAAGTATTTAGGTTCTATTGAAGAATCCTTTATTGCTAAATTAAATTTAGGTGATGTATTTTGGTTTTCTGGAAGACAATTAGAATTGGTACAAATAATTGCAAATGACGCCATTGTAAAAGCCTCTGAGAAAAAGAAAGGTGTTGTGCCTTCTTGGATGGGCGGTCGTTTTGCCATATCTCCAGACTTAGGAGTAGCTATTCGGCATAGCTTTAACAGCATTCATAAATCAAAAGGCATATCTGAAGAAATCGCCTATTTAAAACCTTTATTTCAAGAACAAAAAAGGTTATCTGCTTTACCAAAAGAAGATGAACTACTAATTGAATACATACAAACAAAATATGGAAATCATATTTTCTTTTATCCATTCGATGGTAAACTAGTTCATGAAGGTATGGCGCAAGTAATCGCTTATCGACTAGGAAAAATTAAGCCAGCCACTTTTAGCATCGCTAGCAATGAGTATGGCTTTGAATTATTAAGTGATACCGACTATGAATTAGATGAAGATCTACTTCATGAACTATTTAATCCTGCCAAGCTACATCAGGATATCAATTCGGGAATTAATGTGCAAGAGCTTGCTAGACGTAGATTTCGAGATATTGCAGGAATAGCAGGCCTAGTTTTTCAAGGATTTCCTGGAAAACAAATGAAAAGCAAACATTTACAGGCTAATGCTAGTTTATTCTTCTCAGTTTTCAGTGATTATGAACCCAACAACCTCTTATTACGAGAAGCATATGATGAAGTATTTGATTTTCAATTGGAAGAAGGAAGAATGCAACAAGCATTTAACCGCATAGCCACACATAAAATAATTTTTAGTAAGACAAATAAGCTCACTCCATTTTCATTTCCGATATTTGCTGAATCTTTCCGTGAAAAATACAGTAACGAAGATTGGCAAAGCCGATTGGAAAAAGTGAAAATGCAATTGTTAAATGAGTAAAAAGATCGTATTAAATGGGCTTGATGTCTTTCTATTAGCTCAAAAAAGTTTATATATCCCACAATATAATCTGCTTGTTATTTCAGATTGGCATCTTGGTAAACTGCAGCACTTTAGACAAGAAGGAATATTTGTTCCTGCTCCAGATCCTGAAGAAGAATTCCAAAAACTAAAAGTCTTAATCGAAGAATTAAAAATAAGGGAAATTATCTTCCTTGGTGACCTGTTCCATTCCAAATGGAATAAGCATTGGGATTTATTTAAATCCTTTATCCATAACTATAGGTATCAAATTCAATTCATTTTAACAGTAGGTAATCACGATATATTAGAAGAAAGACATTTTAAGGATACAGCTTTAGAATTGAAACATCATCATCTATTACCGGAAGGAATAGTCTTTTCTCATGAACCATTATTAGGGTTAGAGGATCATTTGTATAATATTGTTGGACATATACACCCCGGTTGTTTAGTGGAGGCAGGAGCAAGGCAAACCCTACGATTACCATGTTTTCACTTAGAAGGTAAATTGTTGACTATGCCTGCATTTGGAAAATATACAGGGCTTCATATCCTTCAAGTAAATGGAAAAAATCAATTATTTGCTATCGTAGGCGATAGTGTTATTGAATTAAAATAGGAGAGTTGTACAGAACCAATAAAAGGCTATTATTGATTTACTGGCGTTTTATTGCCAAAAGTTACCATAACCATACCGACAATAATAATTAAGGAACCGAGAATCTGCATCCAACTTAATGATTCCTTAAACCATAGAGCCATAGCCAATTGTACAGTTAAGAAAGTTCCTCCAGAACATAAGGCAATAACAATTGGTTGAGGTACGGTTTTGAATAATTGTACTAAAAACCACGATGCTGATAATAAAATCACATTGCCCAAAATTAAGCCTGTCCATTTGAAGGAAGGATTTATCCCACCATATTTAAATAAAATACTGGAACTGATTTGGCAAATCCAGAAGGCTACAAAGTATGCGATTTTCATAGGTATAAAATAAAAAGCTAAAATTAAGAAAGAATAGCTGAATATCCGACATATCAAAAAAGAAGGTCAACAAAATAACTTGTTGACCTTAATATAATTTGCTTAAATACTTATTTTAGTACTAATGTATAATCAGCAAGATTTAAATCCTCTTTCTGAAAATCTGCTTCCTTTATGCTGTTTATGGTAATGGTCAGTTCCTGTAATTTCTTTGGAAGGAAAGTGATGATTCCTTCTTTATTTTTACTGTGATACGCTCCATTAACGTGTAATAATACATGTCCCTTTTTCCAGCTTTTCACAATAAAATGAGCCATAGTAGCATCTTTTAATGCTTGTGAATAAATCATGTTGCTGGCATCATGTCCAGGTAACATCGCACTCATTTCGCGATAGGTGCTCAACGTGGTATCTACCTTCAATGGTAATGGTACCATCCATTTTTGACTTGATTTTGGAAAATCACTTAACACATTTACGCCCTTATGGTATACGGCATTCGCATAACGCCTTGGCACATTACTAGCAACTAACTTCAATTGATTTTCTCTAGCAAACTCCAGCATAGGCTTATAATCCTCTTTGTAATTTGGCCAAATTCGTGATTCTTGTTCAAAACTCTTTTGGTTTATTAATCCTGCAAAGTATTCATCAATTACAAATTGAACATCTGCCTCAAACATTTCCATGGCAAGTATGACTTGCTTGGAATTAGCCTTATGCAATTCCTGTAATAACTTCATCTCAAGCTGGTGTCCTGCTGCATTATCGTGTAATTCCCCAAAAAATAATAATGGTTTTACTTTTGCTTCGTCTACAATAACTTGAAGATTGACCTCTTTACCTGTCCGATCTAAAATCCTATTGGAATCTTGGGACCAAGTAAACAAACTGGTGAATAATAAAATAAAAAGCAGGCTTATTTTTCTCATACTACGTTTTCTAAGGACTGAATGACTAAACGCCAATCTTCACTTTCAGGAATATTTGGCTTTCTTTTACCAAAAAACTGGATTATTAAATTCCCTACTTTGTCAAAAGCCTCCACACTATGAACCAAACCCATATCCGTTGGCTTTTTAACAATCCATACTTGGTCTATTGCCTCATCTTTTAGGTGTAAATTGAATATTGGATCCAAAACATTGAGCCAAGGTCCGGTCCGAATAATTTTCTCTATTGGCCCAGTATGAATTTGCAAACAATTTGAATTTCCTACAAAGACCATGATGTCAAGCTTTAATGAAGATACTAAATTCATCAGACTTTCTACTTTCTTATTTGGAATCTGAAGACTGTATCCTTTTGGGGCTAATCGTAACGCCTGTAGTCTGGACAATTTAAATTTCTTTAACATGGGGAAGAAAGCATGTGTATCTTTCAAATCCTGCCAGGCAGCTTGAAATCCCATAACATCAATTTCTTTATCTGGGGTTTCAACTTTAGCCTCTTCTTCGAAGGGTAATACTGATACTTCCTCCTTATACCTATTTACATATTTGTCTAAAAATTTCTGATAAGCAATTACATTACTGTTTTCCGTTAAATATACTTTATGAATGGCAACACCATATTTATCAAAGAACTGAATGCTATTTCTATTGTTCTCACTTACCGCATATACGTATTTCCAATTTGTCATAAACAACCGGAGGTCGATATCTGGATTGACAATAAGTCCAATATGTTTATTGATACTTGCTTTACTATATGTTCCCTTTCGCTCATGAACAGCATAATCGTTTCTGGTAATAGCTAGTATTTCCTTCAAACTCTTAAATTCATTTAGGATTGCTTCAAAATCTGAATTTAATTGAATATTACTTTCATTGCAATTCACAAAATCTACCTCTGTAACCCCTAATTCTTTTGCAGCATCACGTATTCTAACTTTTGGATTCTTTATTTTGTATTGTTGATAGCGTTCAAATAATTCGCTTGTATTTTTTATAAGTTCCATGGTTGTATGTTTTAATTTTTTGGTAGTATACCTGGATAACCCAGGTTCATATCATTAATTCGCCTCACTTTAGTATGATAAATACTAAATATGGTTTCCTCACTTAATACTTCCTTAGGAGGCCCCCAC
The DNA here is from genome assembly GCF_039536825.1 of Sphingobacterium kyonggiense. Taxonomy (NCBI): domain Bacteria; kingdom Pseudomonadati; phylum Bacteroidota; class Sphingobacteriia; order Sphingobacteriales; family Sphingobacteriaceae; genus Sphingobacterium; species Sphingobacterium kyonggiense. The sequence continues at coordinate 139,080 of NZ_BAAAZI010000009.1, read as the reverse complement.
TTCTTAATCTTTCCATCCTCCAATAGCAAGATATTATCGGCATATTGGGCAGCTAAGTTGATGTCATGGAGAATACAAATAACAATCATTCCTGCATTGGCCATTTTTCTGGCTTTCTCCAAAATAATTTGTTGATATTGAAGATCCAATCCGTTGATGGGTTCGTCCATTAATAATATCGCATTTTTCTGATTATGAATCTGTGCAAGAATTCGAGCCAAATGCACACGTTGTTGTTCCCCTCCAGAGAGTGTATATATTAATCGTTCCTTATAGGCCTGTAACCCCAATTCTTCCAAATAAACATCCACTATCTTTTGATCAAGCTGAGATGGGTTTCTATCAAAATGAGGATATCTTCCCATCATTACGATATCATTAACCCGTAGGTTAACACTCATGCTGTTATTTTGAGGGAGTACAGCACGAAATTTGGCTAATTCATTTATCTTATAGCCGCTTAATTCCTTCCCGTGAATCATTACTTGCCCAATTTGATTTGATATTTCTTTACTAATCAGTTTCAGCAAACTGGATTTTCCAGCCCCATTAGGACCTATTATAGCCAATAACTCATAGGCCGAAGCCTGAAAATTAATATTCTGTAAGATATTGTTCTGTTGAATTTTATAATTTAATCCCTTTACTTCAATCATCTACATCCTCCTTTCTTTGGTTGATTTTAATATAATGGCAATGAACATTGGCACACCCATGAACGCGGTTAATATTCCAATTGGTAACTCAGCAGGAATTACAATCGTACGAGCTATTAAATCGGCTAAGACCAATAGGCTTGCGCCTAATAGGATAGAGGCAGGAAGTAAGAACTTATGATCAGCAGATACTCCCATTCGTAATAAATGTGGTACGAGCAAAGCTAAAAAGCCTATGATACCCGATAATGCAACACATGCACCAACCCCAATTGCGCATAATATAACAATAGAACGTTTGGTCTTTTGTAAGTTAATACCCAAATGTTGTGCTTGTGATTCACCTAAGGTCATCGCATTCAGAGACTTTCCAAAATACATTAAACCAAACATGCTTATCAAGGCAAAAGGCAAAATCGTAATAACTGATTTCCAATTTGCACCACCTAAACTGCCCAAATTCCAGAAAGTAATGGTTCGCAACTGCTCATCATTAGCTGTAAAAGTCATTAAACCAATTAATGCACCAGCTAAAGCATTGATAGCAATACCAATCAATAAAAGCGTGGTAATATCCGTTTTCCCATTTCTCACTGAAAATTTATACAGCAATGAAGTCGTCAATAAGGCTCCGATGAAAGCAACAACAGCTAAAGCATAATAGCCTAAAAACAAAGTCAAACCTTTAAAAAGTGTGTTTCCAATCACGATGAACATCACGGCAAAAAGTGATGCACCAGATGAAATACCTATTAAACCTGGTTCTGCCAAAGGGTTTCTAAAAATCCCTTGAATAGCACAGCCCGAAATACCAAGTGTACCTCCGACTAAAACCCCTAATAATACTCTTGGAATTCGAATAGCCATCAATACAGCTTCTTGTTGATTATAGATGGTTTCCGAATTACCTGAATCCAACTGTTTTAATATGATCTTTCCTAAACTTTCTAAAGGTATTTCTATCGCTCCTACACATATGGAGAGTGTGCAGGAGCTAAATAGAAATAAAAGTAGAGAGATAATGAAGACCTTTTTATATTTTTCTATCATTCATGAATTTTAGTATGCAGTTCCTTTATGGCATTAGGCAACCTTGGACTAAAACCAGATAATAACTGCCCATCCATATTGATGATCTTTCCTTCTTTACCAGCACGCGTTTGTTTTACGCCTTGCACTTCCATAAATCCATTCTTATCACCTAAGCTGGATAAACCAGAACTAAACAATAGAATGACATCAGGATTGTAATTCACTAAGGATTCTGGTGTCAATGGCTTGTATTCTTCAAAGTCTTTGGCAACATTTAATCCACCTGCCAATTGAATCATTTTAGCAACTTGTGTATTATTTCCACCAACCATCATCGTTCCTGTACCACGAGCATAGATAAATAGAACTTTAGGTTTAGGATTTTCCGCTTCAAATGCTTGGACCAACTGAATATCTTGATCAAATCTTTTCAAAATGGAATCGCCTTTTACTTTAAGTTTCAAAGAGTCAGTTATAGACTTGATCATATTTCTAGATCCGTTAATGCTATATTCCTGATCAACAAGAATTACGCGCATTCCAGCTTGTCTGAACTGTTCAACCGTTTCTGTTGGTACTTCCTTAGTTCCTATTATCAAGTTCGGATTAAGAGCCAAAACAGCCTCAATTGGAATCTTTTTATTATGACCTACTTTGGGAACTTCCTTAAGACTTATAGGGTAGGTGGAGGATACATCAACGCCCACTAATTGTTTTTCTAAGCCCGCATCACAGAGAATTTCAGAAACCGTCCCATTCAAAGAGACAATCCGTAACGAATCAACTTCGATATTTCCATTGTCTGTTTTTCCGGAAATATTACATGAACTTATAGTAAAGCTGATTATACCAAAGAAAAATAAAGGGTTAATTCTTTTCATATTATTTTCCTTTTACAAGTTTGTATTCAATTTCAGGATAACCTCTTTTACCACCATCTTTCCCTGCACCCATCGCAATAAACTTTAACTTATAGATGTTACCAGCTTTATCTTTAATGACGTAAAACCTATCCTTTAGCGCTCCTGTACCCAATGTATTCCGCCATTTTGAACCAATTACATTACGTCCAGTTTTCAAGTTAATAGCGCTTAGTTTGCTAGCATCAAACTCATCATAGGATGGTTTACCATTTGTCTTTCCTTCTTTATCCAAAAAAACCACTTCAGCAGCTGAAACACCAGTTTCATGATTCAAGAATATCAAATCAGAAAAAGCATATGGAACTGGAGTATTAGGCCCCATCATCGTATAGAAACTAGCTTTGGTCCATACAAAGTCCCAATCATCTTTTTTAGGTTCTACATTCACTGCACCTTTACTAAAGGAGACATGTTTGAAATTAAAAGTATTGTCTTTTGTAATGGTTAAGGTCTGGATATTGGTTGCATCTATTGGTGCATATTGCAAGTTGTATGCATTTGTACCACTTCTAGTAACTTTAACTTTCCATAGTTCATCTTTCTTTACGGATGCAAATAAAGGATTTACGATGTACACCTTGTTTTGATTTTCCGTCGCATTTACCTCTGTAATAACACTTTGATTTACACGTCCAGCGGTATCATCATAAAGCTTTATTTTTTCGGGTTTCGTGTCGTAATCCAATTTACTAAGATCAACATTCGAAGAGTTAACTGCTTTTATATCTGTTTGAGAAGTTTCAATTGCAGACATTCCAACTTGATAATTTAAAATTACCCGAAAATCAGCAGCACAATAAAAACCCAATGACCAATCTTTCCTTTTTACGGAATCTTGTTTATCAGTACTAAGGTCAACATAAACAGCATTTGCGGCATCCAGTCCGCCAATTCCCCCATTTAAGGTCAATTTATTGCCATCTGAAGGTTTTATTTCCGGTAATGGACTTTCTGTTCTTTCACAGGATCCAAAAGTTATAAGTGCTAGTAAAGCTACGGCAGCGTAAATAGTATTTGTTTTCATTTTGTTATTTATTCAAATTATAGAGTAATCCAAAGAAGTAGGAGCGTCCATAAGCAATGGGTACCGACGATACATTTGATGTATGTGCTCCTGAACCGGTATTTGCAGTATTGTTGATATCTGTAGTATTTGTTAGGTTTCGAACGCCAGCTTGGACGCTTAGTCCTCGGAAAAGATCCTTGTTCAAGCTAAGGTCTAACTGATGAAATGCTGAAATAGAAGTCTGTCTAGCAGAAATTTGATTGTCAGTCTCTTGAACTGTTTCAAAGCCAGGCCGTTTTCCATTGTATTTATAGAAAATAGAAATGTTGGATCTCCACGTTGGTATATCCTGCGAAAATGAAGCATTCAATTCCGGTGTCCATAAAAATTCCTTTAAGTCCGGATACTGTTCCTTAAGCCTATTGAATCTTCCTACCAGAGCTAAGCCCAAATCTAGACGACTGTTTTTATAGTGAAGTTGATTTTCTAAACTTCCACCAGTAGTTTTATAGAAATCTAAATTCTGATAGGTATTTATTCTATTATCCCCTGGTTTTAAACTCAATATTATCAGGTTATTAAATCGATTATAAAAACCGTTTATGGAACTTTTTAACAGGAAATCTTTCGTTAAGGACTTTTGATAATTAAGGTTTGCAATAAAACTATTGTTGTTTTCTGCTTTCAAATTTGTATTCCCCTCAATTTGGTGATTCGTATCAAAGAAATTAAAATAGAGATCACGTAAGTTTGGTGCTCTGAAACCCCTAGCATATGATAGTCTCAAATCAAAATCTGAATTGATGATAAACTTACTGTTGATAGATGGAATAACAGGAGGGGAGTCATAAATGGAATTATGAATGAACCGTAACCCAGGGCGAACCAACAACCATTTGAATGGCTTATAATCTGCAGAAATATAGGCTGCTACATCATAAAGCTCTGCATTATTTTGTATTCGAGCCCCGGATCCACGGTCAAAATCAAAATCTAAACCAGCAAGAATGTCTATGGTAGAATGCAGCTGGTAATTAGCAGTTAACCGCGCAAATGTTTGTGAAAATTTAGAAATATCTTGTTCTCCAGCCTGAGTACTCAATTCCACGGTACCTGTTTCCAAATTATGTATTTTAGTAACAGTCGAACGCTTATAGTTTTGTTGAGTAAGTGACCCCAATAAATGGAACCGATCAGTGAGAGACCATTTGCCTTGAAGAACTTGGGTAAAACGATCTGTAAAATAATTTTTATCGGTATATCGATAGCTAGGCAAAATTTCTCCAGGAGTAAAAATATCCTCATTTAGATATTGAAGTTGATAGAATATATGCAGATGGTCTTTATGATAACCTAGTTTACCACTGGTCAACCACTGTTCTTTAGGTTGCCAAGTTAATGCCCTTCCAGTTTCCTTTCCTTGATATCCACCAAAAGTATTGCGACTACCAGTCCAGTTTATATACCAATCCCTATCTTGAAATTGAAGATTAGCATGTACGTTATGTTTTCCTTCTTTATCACCCGGTCTATATTCCGTATTGACCGTTTCTTCGATCATTCGCAATCCTACATTCCATTTCTTTTTCGATTTGGTAGGATCTATACTGATGATATTGATAGCACCAGCTAAAGCATCCGTGCCATATAATACGGAAACAGGACCTTCAACAATTTCTATTCGTTCAATATTGTTCACATCAATTTGTGACAGACTCTGTTTCGTACTCCCTCGATCAATTATAGGGATGCCATCCAATAGAATCTTTACATTTTGTCCGGACATCCCCATTAATTGAATATCCGACTCGCCTAACACTAAATCATTTGAAAATCGAATACCTAATTGGTTTTGTAATATTGTCTGCATATCTGCAGTTCCGCGTCGAATAATTTCCTCTCGGTTAATCACTCTCACATTATAAACAGATTGTTTTAATGAGGTTGGTTTAAACTGCGCAGTTACCACAACTTCATCTATTTGCTTATTCATTGCTATAGAATCTTTGGTTTGAGCATGTATAGCACTGTTTGTAAACAGAAGTAGAGAAAGGATATATATTTGTTTCGACAACATTATTTAGAATCATTATAAACAATGATACAAACATAGGTCTTGTTTAGAATTGTTCCAAATAACTAAAGGACGTAAAAGGAAATTTTAATTTAATAATCGGAAATTTTTAAAAATATTAAGCAATAATAATCAACTAGAGTAATAGGGGAATACATCCATAAAAATAAGATGCTGATTAAATATTAATACTAATCCCCCTATATATACTTAGGTAGTAGATACATGATTGCCTTAATACACTATCGGAATTTCAAAGGAAATTATACGGATCTTTTTCGGATCTCGTTCGCTCCTAACCGAACGAGATCCGAAGGAGTTCCGAACAAGTTCCGAAGGAGATCCGAAGGAGTGTCGAAGGAAACTCCTTTAATTAGATAGGAGATATGAGACATGAGATTTGAAATATTAGTTTGAAAGTAGAAGAGAATGGGAAGTGGATTTAATCTTATAATGTTGAAATTATTTAAAATAACTGAAGAGATTCTTAAAAAAGAAAACCGTCTAATAATTAATCAGACGGTCATTCAGTATAAACAGTAAAAGTTCTCAATTATTTGTTTAGGAGCTATTTATTATTCTATCATTGTTTCCATAATATTGATAGACATTGCCTTGTATAATTGATTTTTAAGATAATCATAAGAAGCATTAAGCACTTGATTTTTTGCTGCATTATAGGCAGATATATCTACTCTTCCGAATTCAAATTTTGTCTGTGTTGTTTCTAAGGATTTCTCTGCAAAATTCATGTGTACAATCAGACTAGGTTGTAATTCGTCGAACTGTTTGATTTTCTGTCTTTCTAATTGAAGTTTATTGTTTAGGTCCAAAGTAGTCTTGGAAATCAGCTGTTCTTGTTCTAAAAACTCCATCTTCTTTAAACGCCTGGCTTGTAGACGATCACCACGAGAAAAGATAGGAATACTTAAGTTCAAGCCTAAAAATTGATTTTTATTATTTCTTAATTGACTGCCAAACTGTAAGGAAGTATCAAAAATATCTTTAATCTTATTGGAATAAAATGTTCCATAATCATAGGATAGACTAACTCTTGGAAGCACAGGGCCTAATAGTTGGGTATATTCATGCTCCATTTTTCCCAATCTCAGTTTTTCCAATTGAATAGCTGGATGATTTTGAATTTCTAGGGTATTCGGAACAGCAATTGCCTTGTTAAATACTAAAGTTATGTTATCAGGCAATAAATCCTGATTATTAATCAATTGCATTAAGCTCAACTTCTGATTAGCCTCTTCTTGTTGTGTTTGGAGGAGCAGCTTTTTTTCTTGAATGACTACCACTTGTATATCTTGTTCATCACTCTCTGGCTTTGCGCCATCTTCAACCTCTTTCTGGATCCTTTCTAATTGCTGTTTGGAATTTACTAGTTGACCTTCAATAACTTTTTGCCATTCCTGTGCTGCCAAGGCATCATAATACTTCTGAATAACTTGAAGGATAAATTCACGTTCGATTACTGCTTTATTTTGTTGAGCGATCAAAAAGTCATCGTTACTAAGTTTTGACTCCCATAGTTCATTAAAATTAAATAAGTTTAAAGAACCTTCAATTCCCAGGTTATCCGACTGTATGTTGGAGCTCACACGTGTATTAGAGGCAGGATCAATGGATGATCCAAACAAATATCGATGCGAACCGTAGGCATTGATTTGAGGAAGGAACCTGCTGGCAGTTGAACGTTTTGCCTTCTTCATACGTAAAACCTTAAGTTGTTCAATTTTAAAGTCAAGTTTGTTTTCCAAACCGAGCTGAATGCATTCGTCTAGTGTTAACACCTTGGTCTGTGAGAATGCCCATGTTGGCATTCCACAGAGAAGGCTAACTAAACTCAAACAAAATATTGTAATAAACCTATTCATATTTTAGGTAAGATAAAGTATTGATTTTCGTTGCTTTGTAAGCTTTGCTCAGAACAGTAACCATGGTTAATAGTAACAAACCGACAAAAGCTATGAGGTAAGAAATCCAAGATATTTCAATGCGATAGGCGAAGTTTTCCAACCAAGATTGAATCAAATAATAGGAGGGAACTACGGTCAGTAAAAATCCAAGCAGAAACAGTATAAAGTAAACCATTGTCAGTTGCTTTAACAGATTTGGCGTTTCTGCACCCAATACTTTTCGAATGGCAATTTCCTTAAATTTACGCTCAATGGTAAAGGATGCCAATGCAAATAAGCCAAGTAAAGCAATAAATACCACAATGCTATTTAGGATATTGAATAAATTACGTTGTTGTACATATTTGGCATACGTATTCGCAAATGCTTTATCCACAAATTCATATTCAAAGGGGAAATATTGATCCACTCTTTTCTTCCAAAAGCTTTCTAATGCAGAAATACCATTTTCAAATTTGCTAACATCCATCTTTACGTAAATGGAATTTACATAGGCATTTACATCAGGATTTCCATTGAGGTTAACAAAAATCATGGGATTCACATTTTGTTCCAGGTCGAAAGAATTGAAGTCTTTGACCACACCAATGATTCTTCGGTCTTTACCCCACCATTTGATGACTTTATTTAGCGGATCAGCCATTTTTAATTCATTTACAGCTGTCTCGTTAAGGAGAATAGATTCCAAGGAGTCTGATGCCAATTTAGAATCAAATGAACGGCCAGCAGCTAATTTGATCTGAAGCATGTCCAAAAAATGCTCATCCATCCCGATATTAGTTACCTGAGAGGTATTCGTCTGGTAATTTACAGTGGTACTGCTGACCGTCACTCCATCTGATAAGGAGAAGTTCGTTACGGACAAGTCCTGGACACCAGGTACTTTCCGGAGTTCCTGCTCAAATGTCTTATAAAACTCAAAAGCATTCTTCTTTTGATTGGGTTGAAAGTTAATACGGATAATTTGATCTCCTGTAAAACCTAAATTCATTTTACCTAAGAAATCGATTTGTTTATTGGCATTTACACTCACCAAAATAAAAAAGGTGGCAATTGCAAACTGAAGTACCAGGGAAGCATTACGGACAAATTTGCCAGCCTTACTACTTCCATATTGCCCCTTCAGCATATTTTGCAAGTGTATATTTGATAAGAAGAGGGCTGGAAAACTACTCACCACAAGAACCATAAGGATCATGCTGATAAAGAAAATTGATATTTCTTTTAGTCCAACAACTATATCGAAGTTCAATAATTGATTATAGAATGGGCTAGTCCACTCCACCAAAACGAGTGCAAGTACAAAGGAACTAACAAAAATTAGGCTTGTTTCAAATAGATATTGCAAGTAAAATGTCCATGAATTACTTCCCATAACCCTTCTTAATCCCATTTCTTTTCCACGTTTTAAAGCTTGGGTAGCTGTAAGGTTAATGAAATTGATGAGTGACAATAATAGAATCAATCCAGCAAAACCAATATTCAAATAGAGAAAAAGGTGATTGCTTAAACCTTCTGGAAGGAGAGAGGCCTTACTTTCCTGGTACAATCTAGATAAGGGCTCTAAGGTGAAGATTATATCATTACCTTCTTCTTTATAGGCTTCCAGACTAATTCCCCTATTTTTTGCACTCATGGCTAAAAGGTGGCTTTCATAGGCACTATAAATCTCTTTAGTTAATGTTTCTTTTGACACATTTTCCTTTAGTTTGATCAATGATCCTGCACCGAAATTAAACCATCCATAATCTTCTGTCTGAACATTTTTATTCCAATAGGTATTGATGGCTATTGGAAGTACAGATGATTTTGCATTTAACCTATAGATTAATTTAACGGTCCATGCTTTGCCATAACTATCTGTAATGATTTGGTCAATCCCAGCCGTTAAATTTCCAAAAAGAGATATTGCATAAGATTCCTCTAAGGCGATAGCATCGACAGTTTCTTTAAACCCTTGATAACTTCCTGTTATCTTTTCAAAAGGGAAATACTCAAAAAAATTCCCCTGAGATCTGAAGTTCTTTTTTGTGTTGACAACCTTACCTTTGAAAGCATAACTTTCTTGATGATAAAACCCATCCAAATAACAGTAATCTGCTATCAAATCCTTCTGTTTTAGATAATAGGACATGATATTAGGTTGGTATGCTGTAGAATATTCTTTAGATAAAGGAGTACGCACAATTTGATAAATATTCTCCTTTTCCGAATTCCATTGGTTTATGGATTTTTCTGCTGTCCAATAGGATAGAGCCAACATACTTATGGCAAAACCTACCGCCAAACCGACCACAGTTAACAAGCTGAAGAACTTGTTCCTCATACAGTTATACCAGAATATTTTAAACCAGTTCTTTAACATGTTATTCGTATTTGATGTAGGTGAGTGAATTAATACGAGTTGCTGAAATTGCCTTTCCCAATACAATAAGCATGGTTAGAACAAACATCATGACTAAAGCCATAAAGAAAGCATATATTGGTAAATCAATACGATAGGCAAAGTTTTCTAACCATTTCTGCATTAGGTAATAGCTAGGAACAATCGCTAGGATAAAACCAACAGTAAGTAGAATGATGTATTGCTTGATAAGATTTAAAACTAATTCCTTTGTTTCAGCTCCTAGAACTTTTTTGATGGCAATTTCTTTATATCGACGTTCAATGGTATAGGATGCTAAGGCGAATAAGCCTAAAAGTGCAATACTAATAACAACAACCGTTAGAATACTGAAGACATTACGTTGTTTTACATATTGAGCATAGGTTTTCGCAAATTGCTGATCCACAAATTCAAAACTGAATGGTCTTTCGGCATCTACATTTGATTTCCAATACGTTTCAATTTGGGAAATGGTTTTATCCATATCTTCAGGCTTTAATTTAATAATCAAACTGTTTAGGTTAGTTTGCATCCAAGACACTGTTTTGAGGTGAAAAAAGGTCATTGGTGGTATCTTATTATCTAGTCCTGCTAAATGAAAATCATCAACAATTCCAATAACTTTCAAGTCACGTCCATTCCATTTTATTGTTTTATTTAATATTTCTTTTTCACCAATCATTTCAACCGCTGTTTTGTTCAGCAAAACAGCATCAGTGGTATCGGATGAGAGGTTTACCTGAATGTTTCGACCTCCCACAACCTTAATATTGTACATGTCTAGGGTATTAAAATCGATACCCATATTTTGAGATTGTACAGTTTTATCATTGTAGTTAAAACTAGTAGAAGAAGAAGCACCACGACCAATGACGAACGTAGCTGCAGTAACATCGCTTACACCTGGGATTTTTTTCAATTCTTGTTTCATCAGTTCATAATCTTGCAACTTATGTTCTGAACGTTTTGTCCAATCAATACTGATATTTTGATCCGCTTGAAATCCTAAATCTTTCTTCATGGCATAATTGACTTGCACAGAAACTACAATTCCAGATATGATAAAAAATGTAGCAATGCAAAACTGTAAGACAATCATGGTATTCCGTATCCAAATGCCAGATTGGCTTCTGGAGAAATTTCCTTTAATAACCTTTAAGATTTCAAAATTGGCAATATACATGGCTGGTAAAATGCCAGCGAGCAAAATAACAAGAAGGAGAAGTCCTAAAAAGAAAGGGACGTAGTTTAAAAGTTGTACATGAAGATCCTTATCCAACAAGGAATTATAAAATGGTAAAAGAACCTCTACTAAAGCTAATGTTAGAACTATGGAAATCAGTGTGGTTATTGCAGTTTCAAATATCAGTTGAAATACAATATTCTTGGTAGTGCTGCCTACAACTTTTCTAACACCTATTTCTTTGGCCCGTTTCATAGCATATGCTGTAGAAAGGTTGATGTAGTTAAAGATGGAAATAATTAATATCAAAATGGATAATCCAACATTAATATATAAGAACGTGTAATTTCCTTTGCCTGCAGGTAGCCCTGAAGGTAAGTCTGTATTATTTAATCGAACTTGATTTAAAGGCATTAAATGAACAGCAATAGCGCCATGTTTTGAAATATAATCCTCTTTAGATAATCCTGTATCTTTAGCACGAGGGCTTGTTAAGAATTCATCCATTATACTATTCAACTGATTTTGGATAATGGGCAATTGAGTTTCATCTTTCGCTTTAATTAGCAAACCGTAAAGGAAATCACCAGTGTTGTTATTAGCTACTCCATTCTTAATTTGTTCATCCAATAAGTGGAAAACCATATTAGGGCGAAAAGAGGTGCTAGGGTTGCCTTTGTAAACCGTTGTTACAACTAACATTGCCCCTGATGAAGAAGTTATGGTTTTACCAATTGGGTCTTCATCTGCAAATAGTTGAAATGCTGTATTTTCTTCCAATGCCACTGAATTGACTTCTCCCTTAAATTTCAACACATTTCCTTTGATGATTTCAAATGGAAAAAAATCAAAGAAATTGGATTGTGTATTTAAAATATCCTTAATGTAGATTGATTTCCCAGCAATTTGGAATGGTTCATTCAGCTGTTTAGGGGCATAATATAAATAACTATCTAATTCGGGACTTTTTTCTTTTAACCAAGTACCAACAGGTGCGATCATCCAAGCCCATTTGTTTTCATTAAAATCAATAGAAACTTCCGCAATTTTCTCTTTATCAGGCACCCAATTGTTATAAGCATGTTCATCTTCCCAGTATAACATGGCTAATATAACTCCTGTCATGCCTATGGCAAGACCAAAGACTGTTAACAAGAAGAATAACTTGTTCTGAAGTGAATTATATAGAAAGACTTTAAACCAGTTCTTTAACATGACTTTAAATTTTAATATTAGTTTGCACTGATACGGCCATTAGAGCTCTTATCAAAATTGGTCGTTTTAGGATTTCCACTATAACTGATACGACCATTAGAGCTAGCATTGGCATCAAGTTTTTGAGACGCATTCAATTGCAGTGTTCCATTACTTGAGGCACTTGCTTTTACATTTTTAGCATTTAGATTTGACAAATCTACGGTCGCATTGGAGGTGCTATTAGCAACTAAACTTTGCGTATTTCCTGAGATATTCGCTTTTGCATTACTACTCACATCTAGATCTAGATTATCTGCATTTAGGAGCAAGTCTAATTTAGCATTTGAACTAACATGAACCTCCGCTTGACCAGTAGTAATAGATTTAGCATTCATTTTTCCATTTGAACTTACTTTGATATCAACCTTACTTACTTTGATGGCTTCTGATAATTCAATACTTCCATTTGATTGAACTTCAAACGAGTTCATATTTGGGTTGGTATAAACTGTTATCTGCAACTGTTTGACATTTTGTATTTGGGAGTTGGGCTTTATTTGAATGACTAACTTTCCGTTTTTAGTTTCTGTTAGGATTTTATCTATATTCTTTTGGTTATCGGCTTCTACAACAACCTCATTTCTGTTAGAATTAACAATGACAGCATGTATACCGGTACTTACTGATATGCTATTTGGTTGTTGAATTTTACGAACTTCCTTAGTTTGTGCTTTTGCAAATGATGTTACTGCTAAAAGGGCAATGATGATGTATGTTTTCATGGTGTTTTATATTTTGATTGTTTTGCTTTAATAAATGTTTCTATTTAGGATTGAAAGATATCAACCACTTTTTGATTTAATTTTTCACTAAGGATTTCTCCATCTTTCATACTGATTATTTTCTCAGAATAGGCCGCATCATGTGCGGAGTGGGTAACCATTAAGATCGTAGTTCCTTGCGCATGAAGTTTGGTTAATAATTCCATTACCTCATTACCATTGGAGCTATCCAGGTTACCAGTCGGCTCATCTGCTAGGATGATTTTTGGATCACAGACCAAGGCTCTGGCAACAGCAACACGTTGTTGTTGACCACCTGATAATTGCTGTGGATAATGTTGCAAGCGATGGGAAATATTCAGCTTTTCGGCTATTTCCTTAACGCGCTCCTTACGTTCAGAAGCAGGCACCTTATTGTATATTAATGGTAACTCGATATTATCATACACATTCAATTCATCAATTAGGTTAAAGTTTTGAAAGATGAATCCAATATTTGCTTTTCGCAATCTTGATCTTTCCACTTCATTCATTCCCGCAACCTCTTTACCAACTAATTGATAGGAACCTGAACTGATTTCATCCAATAATCCTATAATATTCAGAAGGGTTGATTTCCCACATCCGGAAGGACCCATAATGGATACAAATTCACCTTCTTTTATTATCAAATTAATATTATTCAATGCCTTCGTCTGCACTTCTTCGGTAGCAAAAACTCGGTTTAAATCTTTTATTTGTATCATATTCTTCTTAATTCATTAAAGTTTTATAAATAATGGTATTTATTTACTTATTTCTATTTTTTCAATGTTTTTATAATCATCATATTTTGAGATGATGACTTGTTCATTTTCTTTGAGCCCATCAACTACCTCATAATAATAAGGGTTTTCTCGTCCCAATTGTACGGCTCTTTTGGTCGCTACATGATCTTTGACAACAAATATATATTTGCCTTGTGCAACGGTATTAAAGCTTCCTTTTGGAATGACTAATTTCTGTTCCTTTCCAGACAAGATTAATTTCACGCCAAAGGAGAGTCCCTCTTGTAAACCTTCAGGTTGTTTTCCTTCAAATTCCAATTCAACTTTAAATTGACCTGCTTTTACCTCTGGAAGGATTTTAATAACCTTAACCTCTGTTGATTTGTTCTTAAATTCTATATTCCCTTTTTGACCTGTATTGATCTTATCCAAATAAAATTCATCTACCATAGCGGTCAATTTATAGCCTTTTAAGACATCGATTTTTCCAAGTGCTGTACCGGCTTGTATATTTTCACCAAGATTAGCCTCAAAAGAACTTAAACGCCCTGAAACAGGTGCCATCACTAAGAAATTCTTCTTATTGTTACGAAGTGTTTCTAAACTCTTCTCCATTATTCCCAAGGCCTGATTAATCTGTTTCAACTGTAAGGAATTTGTTTCCTTCTCGCGTTGAATACTCCGTTGAATAATGTTTTTACGTTCATTCTGATAACGTAATTTTTCCTGCGTTACTTCATAATCATTCCTAGCTAGAATCTTCTTGTTATATAATTTGCTATTCAGATCAGATTCCATTTTAGCAGCATTGTAATCATGCTCAATCAAAACCAATTCTTTAGAAAGTTCCAATTCTTGATTACGTATATTCAATTTGGCTACATTGAGTTGATTGATTTGTTCAATGATTCCAGTTTCTTGAGCCAGGTAGTTAAATTCCGTATTTGGGTTATAAATTCTGGCAATAGGAGTTCCCTGAGTAACCATAGCTCCGTTTTCAACGTATAGTTCTTGAACAGATCCACCTTCGATAACATTGACCAAAACAGAGTTTAAAGGGTCGACTTGAGCTTGAAAAATTACAAAATCTTCGAAGGCTTCCATTTTAACAGGTTTTATTAATATTTCAGCAGCTTTAACCTTTAGGGTTTTTGGACGAGTTGCCAAGAAAGTACCCATGCCTACTAAGCCTAAAATAATAAGGCTAATTATTGCAATGTATTGTTTTTTTCTATTTTTACGAGGTACTATGGTATCCATTAGTTTATTAATTTTCTTGATAATAAACACATAAGATTTGTGCCAATAGATTTATAATTTCCAATACATTAAGTCATAGGAAGTTATAAAACCATTAAAATTTACACTTGTCCGATAATGGACATTGTCCGTACAGAAGCGTACAGTTTAATAATTATGAAGAAGATACAAAGCTCCATACTCGTTGTAGATGATCAAGATGAAGTGCTATTAGCAGCAAAATTAATCTTAAAAAGATCTTTCGAACATGTATTCACCTTGAACGATCCTAAGAAGATTTTAAATTTCATCTCCGAGCATCAAATAGAAGTTCTTTTACTTGATATGAATTTCCGTGTTGGATATGAGGATGGAAAGGAGGGGATATACCGATTCCAAGAAGTAAAAGAACATTTTCCTCATGTCAAAATTATCCTAATGACTTCCTATGCCCAGATAGAACGTGCAGTAGAAGGTATTAAATTGGGCGCAATTGATTACATGATGAAGCCTTGGGACAATGAGAAGCTCTTGGAGAATGTTAAACAAGCTGTACAACAATTCCGTAGAGCACAAAGAAACCCAAAGGAGGTGAAAAGCTCATTTTATGAAGGCGTATCCGAAAAAATAAAGGAAACCTTCAGGATAGCAAAACGCGTGGCTATAACAGACGCAAATGTACTTGTATTAGGAGAAAACGGAACAGGAAAGTATGTGTTGGCAGAGTACATACATCAACAGTCAGAGAGAAAGAATGGACCTTTCGTTCATGTTGATTTAGGCTCGCTTCATGAAAATCTTTTTGAGAGTGAACTATTCGGCTATGCAAAAGGTGCTTTCACAGATGCGAAGCAAGATAAACCGGGGAGATTTGAAGCCGCAAATGGGGGGACGATATTTCTTGATGAAATTGGAAATGTGCCTTTACATCTACAAACAAAACTGCTACAAGTTATACAATCCAAGAAAAGCATTCGACTAGGAGAAGCAAAACTTCGGGATTTAGATGTTCGTATCATAACAGCAACCAATAAAAACTTATCGAAAGCAGTAGAACAACAAGAATTTCGTGAAGATTTGTTTTATCGTATTAACACCATCAGTTTGGAGATTCCTGCACTTCGGGAAAGACCAGAGGACTTGGAAGGGATGATTCACTACTTTTTGACGGAATATGCCGAGAAATACCAAACACAAGTACCTTCTTTGGAGCCTTTCTTATTAGAGAAATTGCAGCAATATAATTGGCCTGGAAATATTCGAGAGCTACAAAATCGAATTGAACGTGCCGTCATTATGACTGATCAGGAACCTATAGGATTGAATGCCTTAGGTATTTCAGATAGTATGTTGATTCAATTCGAAAATAAGGATTCAACGCTTTCCAATTTAGAGAAAACGAAGATTGAACAAACATTGATTAAATTCCAAGGAAATATATCACGTACAGCTGAAGAGTTGGGTTTAACACGACAAGCCTTATATCGTAAATTGGAAAAATACCAGATTCAAACAAAATAATAAGATGGAAAAAAAAGAATCAGTTCATCTATTCATACGGTTGTTACTTCTACTGTCGAGCACATTGCTTGCGGGGTTTTGTTTTATGAATGAATTCTATTTTACCGGATTTATGTTAGTCGTATTTGTTTTGATCATGGTAATTGAAGGATACTATTTTATGAAACGTTATTTTAATAAAATTGACAAGGTTATCTCTTCGATGTTATATGACGATTTTACTGTAGATTATCAATTCAATGACCAGAACCAGACGTTAATAAAAGCTAATAAACTATATTATAAACTGAAAGAGAAAGACCGAGATGCTGTTTCTCAAAAGATGCTTTATGACCAGATATTGAATGGTTTGGACTCAGGACTTATCATATTAGATCTAAGCAAAGAAAATCAAGAAATTATGCTGATGAATGAATATTTCCAGCAATATTTTGCAGTTCCTGTTTTAAAGGATTGGAAATTAATGGCTAATTATCTTGGTGATTTCTATGAATTGTTAGAGGCTCGTGAATTTACAGAGTTTAAAACAACATTAGATATTCAAGTTGATCGAGGAGAGCGGCAAACTTTTGTTATTCAAACCTCTATAACTCAAATTAAGCAGGTAAAGTATTATACCGTATTAATTGATTCTATACAGCGTGTAATCTATAGCAAGGAAAATGAAGCTTGGGTAAGCGTCATGAAGGTAATCTCACATGAATTGATGAATTCATTGGCCCCAATACATGCGCTAGCACAAAACATGGATGATATCTTAAAACAAGATAAATGGTCCATAGAAGACCAAGAAGACATGAAAATCAGTATTGGGACAATTATAAATCGTAGCAATCATTTACAGGATTTTGTTGATCGATATCGTAAATTAACCATGTTGCCAAGTCCTGTACTCGCTACGGTGGATTTAAACCTTCTTGTTCATTCCATGATCAGTAATTATCAATTGATATTAAGCAAAAAGGAAATCGAATTAAAAATTACCACTGAACCTAATATTTATGCAGAACTGGATCAATCGCAGTTTGAACAAGTGCTAGTGAATTTATTTACCAATAGTCTTCAAGCATTAACTGAGGTTGAAAAAAAACTGCTCGAAATTAATATCTATCAAAATAATTCTAGGATATTTATTGAATTTACAGACTCAGGTCCAATCATCGATGAGACTATAGTTTCTAAAATATTCCTGCCATTTTATACCACACGGAAAGATGGAGCTGGTATAGGGCTATCTCTTTCTAAAGCTATAATTGAAGCTCATAAAGGTTATCTGTATTATCAATTGAAAAATAATAAGAATTGTTTTGTAATCGTTTTGATCAAGTAATAGCACATTAAAGAAATTAATTCAGAAATTTTTGATATTTTCAAGCTTTAATTAATCCATCAGCACTTCTTGTATGACCCTTCTTGATTATTTCCGTGAGTCCTACCAAATCAATGACGAATTAGAGTTGTTTTTTGATCAACACATGGAATTAAAGGAATTTCAAAAAGGAGATATCATTTTTGAACCCGATAGTCATTTGCGTTATATCTACTATATTGAATCTGGATTTACACGCATTTATTACTTCAAAAACGGGAAAGACATTACACATTATTTCTTTGGTCCCAATAGTTTTAGTACAGGAATAGAGAGTGTGTTTTATGGTAAGCCCTCCATCTTTGGCTTTCAGGCATTAGCTCCATCTAGAATTTGGATGATTCCATTTAATCCAATTGCTGAATTAGCTAAAACCGATATAACAGTTAATCAAATTATACAAAAAGTCCTGTTAGATTCTTTGATCAATTTCTCCAATCGTTTCTATAAAACCCAATTTGAAACAGCGCAGGAGCGATATCAAACTTTGATTGAGGAGAACCCAGCTTTGTTTCAGAATGCAAGCCTTGGACATATTGCCTCTTATCTAGGTATATCCCAACCAACCCTTTCGGTTATTCGTGGTAAATAAACCAAAATTTATTTCTATACTTTTTTATTCCATCTCTTACTAATTGGTATTATTAACCTATAAATAAAGGTTCTGGCAATATATTTTCTTAACCTGATTTTAATCTCTGCCTACCAAGTTTGTGACATTCTTTTCAAAAAACGTCCTTAAAAAAGGTTTTAGGGGCTATTTTTTAAGATATCTAAAAAATAATGACTCAAAACCTTCTGACCTTTGTAGTGTTAAAAGATTAATACAAACTGAAATGAGAAACCACAAGTTAAGAAGAGGCTTACTCAGTTTAAGTATATGTATGGGGACCGGATTTGGTCTTCATGCACAGAGCTTAGACTTGGGAGGCTTTAAAAATCCAGTAGAGCAGGCGGTTTTACATAACAAGACCATTATCAATGCTCAGTTAGAAAACCAAAAAGTAGCATTGGATCGGGAAAATGTAAAAGGCAAATTCCTTCCTACGGTATCAGCAAATGCCATGTATGGCTATTTGAATAGTACAATGGATGTAGATTTACCAACTAAACAACTTCCTATCTTAGGAACTCCAATTTTTGATGGTTCACAAAAGATGAATCTATCTACACAGATTGGAATGGCCGGTGTAACTGCAACTCAAGTCATATTCAGCGGATTTCAAATAACAAATGGACAAAAAGCTTTAGAGCAAAAGTTCAAGGCACAGAATCTATTAACCGAAGCCGGATATGATCAGTTGGCTCAAGAAATCGTCCATAGCTTTGATCAGTTGATGCTGTTGAAGGAAGTTGACCTGTTGATCAATGATTCAGAAAAGCGTCTAAATAAAGAGCATGAGAAAGTTGTCAAGGGAATTGAGAATGGTTTTGCCATACCTTATGACCGTGACAAGATTAAATTGGCAATGCTTGAACTGGAAAGTAAAAAGGCAGAGGTGCAAAGTAATCGAGAGTTACTATTATTTAAATTGGAAGAATTAACTGGCTTGTCGCAAGAAGATTTGCGTCAGGTTACTTATCAATTGGATGAATTGTCCTTAAACCTAAATGAGGCTACGCAAATGAATCGTAAGGAACTACAAGCTTTAGAAGCTTCCTCCAAAGCATATGATTATGTCTTGAAAAAGGAGAAAGGAGCAAAGCTTCCTCAAGTATTTGCATTTGGTAATGTTTCTTATCTGAATGCCTTTGGAACAGATTTAACGTTGAAGGATGTGCCACATTTAGGTGATGTTAAATTTGAAAGCAACCATTTACGTATGGCTCCAAACTTTGCAGTTGGGGTGGGAATGAAATGGACCATATTTGAAGGAAAAGCACATAAAACTTCTGTTGAAAAGGCAAAATTAGATCTTCAGATCAATGAGAATAAATTAGCTGATACAAAGGAGAAATTAAGTCTATTACAAAAGAAAACGGAAGTTGATTATCAATTGGCATTAAAGAAAACAAAAGTCAACGAGCAACAAGTTGCTATCGCAAAGAACAACTTGCACTTGGCATCCCGTCAATTTGAGGAAGGCTTGGCTGATGTTACAGAGCGATTGGAATCAGAGAATGAGTTCTACAAACAATCGCTCAATTATTACAATCAGATATTGAATCAGCGCCTAGCAGCAACAGAATTATTAAAAGCTAACGGAAACTTATATCAAACCATTACACGATAATCATGAAAAATCTAACATATAGTATTGCTTTCTTAATCCTATTACAAAGCTGTTCCAACGAACAAAAGAAACAAAGCAAAATAGAAGGAAAAATAGAACGTGATCAAATAGCAGTCACTACAAAAATACCTGGTAAAATACAGAAAGTATTAGTTGAAGAAGGACAGTTTGTTCAAAAAGGGGATACACTAGTTATTCTTGAATTACCAGAAGTGGATGCTAAATCCATGCAGGCTCAGGGTGCATTAGATGCTGCGCAAGCACAATATGAAATGGCAGTTAAAGGTGCTACTGATGGACAAATGAAACAATTGCACGCCAAAGTCAATGGTCTAAAAGAACAATATGACTTTGCACAAAAGTCCTTAAATCGTATGAATAACCTGTTAAAAGACTCTTTAATCGCTCAACAGAAATACGATGAAGTCTATGCAAAATATCAAGGAGCTAAGAATCAATATTTGGCAGCTCAAGCTGAATTAGCAGATGTACAACATGGTGCTCGTGTAGAGCAACAACGTATGGCATTAGGACAGAAAGAACGTGCTATGGGTGCTGTTTCAGAAGTGAATGTTGCTGCTAAAGAACGCTATATTATAGCGCCACAGGACATGAGTATTGAAAACATCAACTTGAAGACTGGGGAGTTAGCTTTGGCAGGTTATAGCTTGGTATCAGGTTATATTACCGATGGAACTTATTTCCGGGTAACTATTCCTGAAAGTAAGGTGAAAGACTTTCAAAAAGGTAGTCAAAAAACGATTGTGATTCCTTATTTGGATAATAAGGAGGTTTTGACAACTATAGAAACAGTAAAACCGCTAACAGCTTATGCCAATATTAGTACGGCTTATCCTGACTTTGAAGAACAAGAAACAATGTTTGAAGTACGATTGAAGCCTAAAAATGATAGCGAGGCTAAAGAGCTGCTAACTAAAGCTACATTCTTAATCAAACAAGATAAATAGGAGAGGTATCATGAGGAATTTTTGGAATTTAATACAAAGGGAATTTCGTTTATTCTTTCAAAATAAAGTTCTGCTTGTTCTATTTCTTGGAGCACCCATATTATACGGGGTCTTAGTTGGCGGAGTTTATAAAAAAGGTAAAGTAACGAACCTTCCGATTATTGTCGTGGATGAGGATAGAAGTCCATTAAGTAGACAATTGATTGATATGTTTAATGATGGTGAAGTGATCTATGTAGCTAAAGTCTTAAACGATCCATTCTTAGCGCATGATGAGGCGATGAAACATGAAGCTACCGTTGTGGTACAAATACCAAAAGGCTTTTCATCTGCTGTAAACTATAATCGTAGTACTGAAGTGACAATGTTTGTAAATGCTTCAAACACCTTGACCTCAAATTATGCGATGATGGCAGCAAATGTTGCTGCTGGTACTATGAAAGCAGGTATACAAATCAAAGCTCAACAAAAGAAAGGTGTTCCTGAATATGTGGCTTCACAGCAATACGAGCCTTTTAAAACAACCATTATCAAACAGAATATCCGTAGTGGTAACTACTTGTATTTTATGTTGCCAGGTGTATTGTTAACTGTATTGCAACAAGTCATGATGTTGGGATTGGCATTAAGCTTTGCATCTGAATTTGAGAATGGAACTTTCTCTGAATTGGTTAAAAGATCAAGTAATGTTTTTGTCTTGATATTGGTTAAAATATTACCCTATATCTTGATGTCGATATTGATTTATGGATTGTATTATGGTTATTCCATCTGGTACAGAATGCCAATGGATGTTAATGGACCAGCTTTCTTCTTAAGTAGTATTTTATTTCTATTGGCGGTTAGCTTCATTGGTATTCTAGTCAGTATCGCTATTCCAAGTCAATTAAAGGCTACTGAGATTCTGATGGTCATTGCAACCCCAAGTTTTATCTTAAGTGGTTTTACATGGCCACTGAGTCAAATGCCAGAATGGGTGGTTGGTATTGCGAAATTAATTCCATTGACGCATTACCTGCAAATATTCAGAACATTGATTATCGAGAAAGGAACTGCAGATTATATTCACGGACCTGTAATTGGATTGGCTGTTATTGCGGCTGTGACTTTGGTGCTATCAATTATCTTATTGCAATTGAAAATCAACAAGGTCAAGAAAGCAGCCTTAAATCAACCGGCAATAGCTGTTTAGTTAAAGAAACTCCAATTAAATATTCAGTTTAATTGTCTTTTAACAATAGAGTAGGCATCAAAGCGCGAGGCTTTGGTGCCATTTTTTTAAGTCTAATATTCGATCTGATTGCCTTTAAATTCATAAGACAGAGGAGCCTTATTTTCTTGAAAATACTGATAAGAAGTGGCTAGTCTATCCCAAAAATGTGCGGTAGCTTCATCCGTTGTTTTCAGCATAAGCTTATGCTTCTCTGTATGCATAGCATAAGGATAAATCAATACAGAAATTTCATTTTGATCATTTTGTTGGGCAATATCAGTCAATACATATATTTCTTCAATAGCATCATCCCCAATTGCGATACATCCTACAGATTCCATTCCTCCATGAATAAAAATAGCAGATCCTGTAAAACCATTGGCTTGATCGTATGGATTAGGATAGTTTATACCCAATGATAAATGGTATTTACTTTTTGGATTTAGGTGAGTAATTTGATAAAATCCTTCTGGAATTTGCTTATCACCTTCTTGTTTTTTAGGGCCAAGTACGCCAGAAAATGTACTGAATAGATAGCTTTTGAACCATCGAAATTGCTTTTGTGTCTTCCTTTTCACATAAACTTCTAGGATTTTTGCTTCTTTAATAGCAATAAAAAGAATTTCAAGGTTCTCTGCCTTAATATCCAGTTGCTGCAATTCAGCTAATAGATTTTTTTCTTTTCTTCTTTTTGCTTCGACTACACGGTTATCATCAATAGATTCCATAAGCTTAACCTTTTATTACAATCTTGTATTTAGTTAATAGTCCAGCAAGGCTTTGACTAGAGAATTTAGCACCCTTTAATCGATTATTTTCAGGATCCAATTGAATATTAATGGAGCTGGACAAATCGGCTTTTTCTAGATTGGTTTGTACAAAACTAGCATGAAGCAAGTCACAATCCATCAGCTTAGCCTGACTTAAATCACAAGATTCAAAATCAACCTCATGCAGTTTACAAGATTGAAATAGTGTATTCTTTATTTTGCAATTATAAAAAGATGAATGATCCAAGATACTTGATTCGAATGAAAAGCTAAGATTGAACTGATTTGCACTATCAAATCGCAATCCTAAGAGTTTACAATCTTGAAATTTGCAATCCTGAAACATAGCATGTTCTATCGTCGCTAAGCTGAGATTGCAATGCTTAAAAGTACAATCAACAAACTTGTAGTTGTTAAGATTAGCTTTTTCTAGGTTACAATTTTCAAAACGGCAATACTCATATTCAGCGGGTTCTAAAAGTTCGCTTGCGTTTAATTGCTTATAATCTTGGTCTTCAAAATAGGGGATATCTGGCATAAAATTGCGTTAATCGTGAAGGATTTCCTTTCGAATCCTACTTAAGGAACTATCTGTCACGCCTAAAAAGGAGGCAATATATTTTAATGGAGCTTGCTGTATTATTTGAGGTTTATCCCTCATCAACTGCAAGTATCTGGATTTAGCAGGCTCCGTAATCATTTCCGTAGCTCTTTTTTTGCTAAGGTATAATTCAAAAGCCATCCAGGCACGACCCCATTCTCTTAGCGCTGGAATTTTATGAAATAGATCTTGAAAATCTTCATAATCAATCTTCCACAGCACACAATCCGTTAAGCACTGTATATACTCTGGTGTTGGAATACGCTGAAAAATAGATGCTACTTCAATAACGACTTCATTGACACCCGAAAATCCGGTAGTTATCTCATTGCCTTCGTAATCATAAAGGTAAGTCCTTACCAAACCCGATTCTACAATGTAATATTCATTGCAAATTTCATTCTTTTTGAGAAGGAATTCTCCTTTGGGTATCTCTACTCTTTTGTGTACTGCAAAAATAATATCTAAATCCGCCTTCTCTAATGAGGGGTGTTGATAGGCATGTTGGAGGATGTCCATAGAAGTGTAAATTTAGAACAAGATAGAAATTTGTTCTAAATTTCTAAAATGGATCAGCTACCGTAAATTCTATTCGATCAAGACTAATGGGGTGAGTAAAGCAAATATAGCCTGCATGCAGATGTAATCGGTCTGCTCTTTTGCCATAAAGATCATCCCCAACAATAGGACAAGATAATCCCTTGCTGTGTGCAGCATGAACCCGTAATTGATGCGTACGCCCAGTTAAAGGATAAAAATGGATTCGAGTTTTTCCATTTTTTACTTCCTGCACTTCATATTTTGTTTGAGCAGGTTTCCCATAAGTATAGCAAACTACTTGCCTAGGTCGATCATCTAAATCAACCCGTAATGGTAAATCTATTATTCCAGATTTTGTTTCAATCTCTCCATTCAATAAAGCCGTGTAACGCTTTTGAACAGTATGCTTGATAAACTGATCTTGTATATATTGATGAGCAGCTTTAGTCTTGGCAAGAACCAAAATTCCTGAAGTAGACATATCCAATCGATGGATAATTAGTGGGCTATCTATTTCTGGGTATTTAGCTAAAATCCTAGTTTGTACACTATCTTGGACATTAATACCGGGTACAGACAGAAATTCTGAAGGTTTATTGACTACGATGATAGCTTCATCTTCATAGATTATTGGGAGTTCCTTATCCTCAGCTGGGTTTTCCAACATAGGATTTGGGTCAACCGACAAACCTATCAACATATGGTTTAGGATGGGTTCGCACTTACCTCGACATGCTGGATAGAAATATTGATGCCTTCTTACTTCTGAGCTAGGAGAGGCTCCCCACCAAAACTCAGCCATACAAATAGGCTTTAAATTATTCTGAAAAGCATATTGTAAAAGCTTTGGTGCAGCACATTCACCTGCTCCAGCAGGAGGCTGAAGGTTCAATGCATCCTTAAAAATGCTCAATACCGATTTATATTCATGCTTCGCATTTAAGAATTGATATTGATCAAATAGCTGATTCTGTAAGGCTGATGAACGATTTTTACGTTCTGTTTTTAAATCATCAATCTTCTGAAATTCCTCATTATATTGATCTTCCAATAATTGCATAGTTGTTTGACAAGCTTGCTTAGCAACATCATATTCGTGCTGATCTCTATAACTCTGCTTGATTAGATCGACTTCTAAGGCTTTATATTCTTCTTCTGATAATAGCAGTACTTGCGTTTGTCTTAATAGCTTACGCTCGCTCTTATTGGCTTTATGTAGCTTTCTTAAGGCAGCTAGTTGATCAGCTTGTTCAGCAGACAATGATTCAATTTCCTGCTTGATATTTTTCAATCGACCGGATAATTGAAGTTCATCAATTTTTCTATTAATAGCATTTATCTGTTCTTCCTCTTTTAGGAAAAAGCCTTCAGGATCCAACATATCAAAGATAGCCGGTACAAAATAACGGTGATTGTTTGTTCCAGCTAGTTTACCGGAACAGGCTGCTAAATAACCTAATTGGCCAGCTTCTTGTTCAACCACAAGAACACCAAACATCTTTCCGATGATTAAGCCGCATTGTTCCCTATTTAAGCCAAAGTTATGTTCGAAATCTTGCTGAGTTTGTAAATACTCTTGAACCTGATGTGCTGCCAGCAAACTTAAAGGATGTGGCTCATAACAAAATGGAAAAGTAAACTTATCCGGTTTTGGAAGATGATCAATAGAACTATTGAACGCGTGCAAGAATAATGGCAAGGACTGCATGAAATTTTAAAAACTAATTCGCAAAAGTAAGCATAGCGTATGGAAATGAACGAATATATAGGCGAGATTATGACAATAAAATGCTCTAGAAACATCTTTTATTGCTGTTAAAATTGGTAAATTGTATTCATTAAATAACGGGCATAATATGGAAAACAAACGCGTTTTAGGACAATCTGACCTCGAGATTGCTCCGATTATATTTGGTGGAAATGTCTTCGGATGGACACTAAATGAAACACAATCATTTGAAATCCTAGATAGTTTCTTAGATAAAGGATTTAATGCGATCGATACAGCGAATAACTATAGTCATTGGGCACCTGGAAACAAAGGTGGTGAATCGGAGGCTATTATTGGTAATTGGCTTAAAGAAAGAAGAAATAGAGATAAGATCATTTTAATGACCAAAGTAGGTGGAAGGTTTGGATATGATACCAAACCAAATACCAAGGCTGCTTATATCAAAGAACAAGTAGAACTGTCTTTAAATCGCCTAAAAACAGATTATATTGACTTATACCAAACGCATTATGATGATGAATCAACCGCAATTGAGGAAACCCTGCGAGCATATGAGGATTTGATAAATGAAGGAAAAGTGAAATTTATCGGCGCATCTAACATTAAAAAGGATCGTTTAAAGGAAAGTCTAGAGATATCAGATCAACAAAATCTACCCAAATATATCTCCTTACAACCAGAGTATAATTTATACGACCGGGAGAATTACGAGAAAAATTACCTTTCTCTAGTTTTAGAAAACAATTTGGCCGTTATTCCGTACTATTCATTAGCTAGTGGATTTTTAAGTGGTAAATATCTTTCTGATGATGATTTTGCAAAATCAGCTAGGGGAGAGGGAATCCAAAAGCGGTATTGGAACGAAAGAGGTCAACGTATTGTAGCTGCTTTGAATGATGTAGCAAATGCATATAGAACCACAGCATCTTCAGTAGCCTTGGCTTGGTTATTAGCACAGGAAAGCATTACAGCTCCGATTGCAAGTGCAACCAAAGAATCGCATCTAGAAGCATTTCAAGCAGCATTACAGATCAGATTCGGAGAAGATGCAATCCAGAAACTAAATGAGGCAAGCAAATATTAAAATTGAACAAAAATTATATTAACATGAAAACAAATATTGGTTTAAAAGAGAAGGATTCTGCAGCAGTAGCTGAATTATTGAATAAATTATTAGCTGATGAAAATGTGCTTTATACAAAAATTAGAAATGCACATTGGAATATTGAAGGACCAGATTTCCATGCACAGCATATATTCTTCGAAGAATTATATGGTGATCTAGCTGAACTAATCGATGAAATAGCTGAACGCGTTCGTTCCATTGGACATTATGCTATAGGAACTATGAAAGGATGGTTAGAAATCACCCAACTTACAGAAATGAAATATGGAAAAAATGATGCAGCTGGTTATATTAAGGAAATCTTAAACGACTATGAAAGCTTAATTATTTCCTTAAGAGAAGATATTAAAAAAGCTGAAAAACACGAAGATGCAGGAACGGAAGATTTCCTAGTAGGAATTCTTGAGAAGCATGAAAAAACTGCTTGGATGCTTCGTTCTCACTTAAAATAAGATCGATTTTTATATAGTTTTCAACAGCCTTCAATTGAAGGCTGTTTTGTTATATATAGCTATCAATTAACAGATTACTATTTTAAAGGTAAAGTATAAATATAAAATAAGGACATTCATCTACTACATGTTAAAACTATTGTTAATGGTTAAGGCATCGGATTAAGCGAAAGAATAGTTAATTTCATTGCGTCTTATAGAATAATATCCCATGTTAGATGAATTAATAGCCTATTTAAGTACTTTAAATCCTGTTACGGCAGCTTTGCTTGCTGGATTATTTACCTGGGGGGTTACAGCCTTAGGTGCGTCAGCGGTATTTTTATTTCGAGGTGTAAACAAGAAAGTATTAAACGGTATGCTTGGCTTCACTGGAGGAGTAATGATTGCTGCTAGCTTCTGGTCCTTATTATCCCCAGCAATCGATATGAGCGAAGGAGAGGGCTTTACCAAAGTTATGCCTGCTGCAATTGGTTTCTCCTTAGGAGCCCTGTTTATTTTTGGTTTGGATAAGTTAATGCCACACTTGCATTTGAATTTCTTAAAATCAGAGGGTCCAAAATCTTCTTTACACCGAACGACTTTGTTAACCATTGCCATTGCCTTACACAACATCCCTGAAGGATTAGCTGTGGGTGTATTATTTGGTGCTGTTGCAGCAGGATCGCCCGATGCAAGTGTTGCTGGAGCGGTATTATTGGCAATGGGTATTGGATTACAAAACTTTCCTGAAGGTATTGCTGTTTCTATGCCTTTGCGTCGTATGGGATTATCAAGATGGAAGAGCTTCCAATATGGACAACTATCTGCTGTCGTTGAACCTATTTTCGCAGTGCTTGGAGCATTTGCTGTTGGATTCTTCTTACCAATCTTACCTTACGCACTTTCCTTTGCTGCAGGAGCAATGATATTTGTAGTCATTGAAGAGGTCGTACCAGAAACACAACAAGAAGAACATTCTGATATCCCAATTCTTGGATTCGTCTTAGGATTCGTGGTAATGATGATGATGGATGTAGCATTAGGATAATAAAGAATTCTTATAAAATAATAAAGCCACCTGATATAGGTGGCTTTATTATTTTATCTACGCGATACTAATTATTTAATAGCATCTAACTTCGCTTGGATTTCAGCAGATTTTGCTTGATCATCCATGAAGTCGTAATAGCTTTTTAAACTACGTAAAGCATCTTTGTTCTCTGGCTCTAACTGAATAGTTTTAGTCAAATAAGGTAATGCACGAGCAATCTTAGTTTTTACTTCAGCAACTTTCTTATTGTATTCAGTTGTCGTGATTTTCTTATCCTCATTAAGCGCTAAGATTTCATCTCTACCAGAGTTCATAATAACCACAGCAGCATTAATGTTAGCTTCAATGTAGTTAGGGTCGATCTCTAAAGCTTTTTGGTATGCTGCTAATGCTTTTTCAGAATCACCAGAAGTACCATACGCTAAACCTGAATAGTAATGAAGGTTTTTGTTGGTAGGATCTTTAGCAATTTGCGCATCGATATCTTTAAGAATCTTAGCTTCATTACCAGTGATTAAGTTAAATTCAATGTTCTGAACCGCTACGTCGTTATCATTAGGATAAGCAACAGCAGCTTCAGCAGCAGCGGCTAATGCAGCAGTAGTATCTCCTTTAGACATATATAACTTTGGAAGATCTAACATAATGGTTTTATGATTAGAGAATTCCTTTTTAGGGATCAAAGTTTTATATTTCTCAATAGCATTATCGTAATCCTTATTTTGAACAGCAGCTAAACCTGAATAAAAGGTAAGGGTAGTGTCACCAGGAAGATAAGTTAAAGCACCATTGAAATCAGTGTAAGCATTTTTATAATCTTGTTTATCCCAAGCAGCAACACCTTTGTTAAATTTATACTGTCCTAAAGTTTGACCAGCTACTGTAATATTCTCTGCATGTTTTTTATCAGTATCTAGTTCAGTTGCTTTCTTGATACCTTCGTCTGCTTTTGCAGCAGCATCATCGCTATTATCTAAAAATGCAATATTAGAATATACCAAAGCATAATAAGTCCATGCTTCAGGATCATTTTTAGTTTTATCATGCAATACAGCAGCATCAATTGCTTCTTGTGCAGCTGTTAAACTTGCTTTACCTAGAGCGGCTGTTCCAGCTCCTTTAAGTTCCTCAAACTTCACAATGTTAGTCTTCGCTTTCTTAACATTACTAGATTGGGCAAAAACGACAGTGGTACTCGAAGCAAAAAGTAACCCTGCGATAAATATTGACTTCTTAAAATTCATATCGTATATATTTTTGTTTGTTAATTAGATAATTGATTCAACAACATATTCACACGATCTAATTGCGTAGCATCATTAGCCTTTTCGTAATACATGGCCAAAGATTTTAACGCATTGATCTCGTAAGGCTTAATCTCATTTGCTTTCAGTAAATAACTTTGAGCATGGTATTGTGCCTCTTGATTTTCAGAATCTGCTAGATAATCTTTTAAATAGATTAAACCTAAAGCGAGGTTTGCCTCAAAATTATTAGCTTCTAATTCCAATACCTTCTCATAATAAGTCTTGGCAATCGGAATCTGATTTGCAT
Source organism: Sphingobacterium kyonggiense (assembly GCF_039536825.1). Taxonomy (NCBI): domain Bacteria; kingdom Pseudomonadati; phylum Bacteroidota; class Sphingobacteriia; order Sphingobacteriales; family Sphingobacteriaceae; genus Sphingobacterium; species Sphingobacterium kyonggiense. Next base: position 108,797 of record NZ_BAAAZI010000009.1, on the reverse strand, counting down.
TTTCATTTGCATATCCAGCTAAATAATTCAATTCAACGTTCTCAGGTTCATATTTTAATGCAGATCCTATTAAAGGAACAATTGCATCATATGCTTTGTTCTTAGAATATTTGTCTATCAGTAAGAATAAAATTGCCTTATCATCTTGAAACTTGGTTCTTGCCGTTTCTAATGTGGAAAGAGCCAATTGCTTTTCACCTTGTTTATCATATAAATTAGCGAGCTCAATGTATTGATTAGCAGTAGCTTTGTCTGAATCTATAATGGATTTATAGAAATTCACCGATTCCTTAAGTTTACCTGTTTTACTGGCTAATAACGCTAAATTATAAGTCACATCTTCTGACTTGGCATTCAATTCATTTACTTTAGTAAAATCTTGATATGCGGCATCGAACTTACTATCTTTCAAAGACTTATTCGCACGAGTAATCAAGGCTGCAGCTAAATTCTGTTTCACATAATCTAACTCACCAGGATAACCTTCTTTATCTTTAGAAGAAATCAAATCTAAGGTTTGAATCGTAAGATCGATAGGGTCCTTGTTGATATTCGTTTTGATTGTTCTGCTGGAGTCAGCATAAGCGATAGAACTCAAAACCATTGCTCTTAAAACATTCACTTTGGTTTTTGATGAATCACGCTTTGTCTTATAGATATTACCAAGTTGTTTCATGGCATTATCTAAATTCTTGACTTGCCCAGTTTGGGTATATAGGGCAAAAGCATTACTTGCTTCCTTATAGGCAGATTGCCCAAAGGAAGCAAGTGAAAATAATACAAATAGAGAAGCTAACGCTCCTTTTAATAGATTATTCTTGTTCTTCATTCTCAGGATTACTTGAGCTATTTTCAGATTGATTTTCTGTTTCTTCGCCATCAAATTCTTCCTCTTCTTGTCGATCAACTTTAGTAATAGAAGCAATCTCATCAGTTTCCTTCAGAGTGATCAATTTCACCCCTTGAGTTGCACGGCCCATTACACGTAGACTCTCAACGCCAATACGAATGACAATACCTGATTTGTTGATGATCATCAAATCATCCTCATCAGTAACGCCTTTGATAGCAACCAACTCACCGGTTTTATCCGTAACATTAATGGTTTTTACACCTTTACCACCACGGTTTGTAATTCGGTAATCTTCAATATCGGTACGTTTTCCAAATCCTTTTTCAGAAACTACCAATACAGTGGTCTCTTGATCATTAACACTAATCATGCCAACAACCTCATCTTTTTCATGCGCAAGCGTAATTCCACGTACTCCAGTCGCTGTTCTACCCATTGGACGTACTGTTGACTCATTGAAACGAATCGCACGACCTGAACGTAATGCCATTACAATTTCACTGCTACCTGATGTCAAGGTCGCTTCAATCAATTGGTCGCCCTCATTGATATTGATCGCATTGATACCGTTCGCTCTTGGACGTGAATATGCCTCCAAAGAAGTTTTCTTAATAGTACCCTTCTTCGTACACATGATGATATAGTTATTCTCTAAGTAATCTTTGTCCTTCAAGTTAATCACCTTGATGTAGGCCTTGATCTTCTCATCCTTAGGAATATTGATAATATTTTGAAGCGCACGTCCTTTAGAAGTACGGCTACCTTCTGGAATCTCAAATGCTCGTAGCCAGAAACAACGTCCTGCCTCTGTAAATAACAATAAGTAGTTATGTGCAGATGCCGTAATGATATGTTCTGTAAAATCCTCATCGCGAGTAGAAGAACCAATCGCTCCTTTACCACCACGACCTTGACGACGGTATTCGGTTAATGGAGTACGTTTAACGTAACTGTTGTGTGAAATCGTGATAACCACTTCTTCATCATCGATAAAGTCTTCCATACGCATATCCTCAGCAGAATGCACGATTTGAGAACGACGTTCATCTCCAAATTTCTCCTTAACCTCTTCTAATTCTTCTTTAATAATTTTAAAGCGTAATGCTTCATCAGCCAATACCTCTTTCAAGTATTCGATGGTTTTCATTAATTCCGCATATTCATCTTTAATCTTATCACGCTCTAGTCCGGTTAACCTTCTTAAGGTCATATCTAGAATAGCACGAGCTTGAATATCAGATAAACCGAAACGCTCCATTAATCCAACACGAGCATCTTCAGGTGTGTCTGAATTACGGATTAATTTAATAACCTCATCTAAGTGATCTAAGGCAATTAAATATCCTTCTAAAATATGTGCTCTTTTCTCTGCTTCTGCTAATTCAAACTTAGTTCTACGGATAACCACATCATGACGGTGCTCCACGAACTCATGAATCATATCCTTAAGATTCATTAATTGCGGGCGACCTTTTACTAAGGCAATGTTATTTACCGAAAAAGATGTTTGTAATGAGGTGTATTTATATAGGTTATTTAATACCACGTTTGCATTGGCATCACGTTTAATCTCATAGACCACACGGATATCCTTAGCAGATTCATCGCGAATTTCAGATATTCCTTCAATTTTCTTCTCATGAACAAGATCAGCAGTACGTTTAATCATTTCTGCCTTATTCACTTGATAAGGAATCTCTGTAACGACGATAATTTCTTTACCAGATTTAGTTGTTTCGATTTCTGCCTTAGCACGCATTACAATACGGCCTCTACCAGTCTCAAAAGCATCCTTAACACCTGAATAACCGTAGATCAATCCACCGGTAGGGAAGTCAGGCCCCTTAACAAAAGTCATTAGTTCTGAAATCTCAATATCACGATTGTCAATATAGGCAATGGTACCTTCAATAACCTCAGTAAGGTTATGAGGAGCCATATTCGTAGCCATACCCACCGCAATACCCGATGCACCGTTTACCAATAAGTTTGGGATACGAGTTGGCAATACCGTTGGCTCTTGCAACGAATCATCAAAGTTCAACTGGAAATCTACGGTATCCTTTTGGATATCAGCTAACATTTCCTCAGCAATCTTACGAAGTCTTGCCTCCGTATAACGCATAGCTGCTGGTGGATCACCATCAATAGAACCGTAGTTACCTTGTCCATCCACTAATGGATAGCGCAAAGACCAATCCTGGGCCATACGAACCATCGTATCATAAACCGAAGTATCGCCGTGTGGGTGATACTTACCTAATACGTCTCCGACAATACGTGCAGATTTCTTAAATGGTTTTCCACTGGTTACCCCTAAATCCAACATACCATATAACACACGACGGTGTACTGGTTTAAAACCATCACGAGCATCAGGTAATGCACGCGAAACGATAACTGACATCGAGTAATCGATGTAGGCAGCTTTCATTTGGTCTTCAATATTGATCGGGATTATCCTGTTTTCAGCAGGAACTAAGTTGTTTTCGTTTTCTGTTTCTTCAGCCATTATTTTTTGGTTTCGATCAAACAATAAAGTGCCCGGTTTTGTTGCAGACACTTAGAAGGCGAAGATACATAAATTTTATCGCATTAGGTACTATTAAAACCATTAAAAATATCCACAAGAAAACCAAATTGTTAGTAGAATTTTCTATATGAATAATGGAGTTTTTTATTTCAATTCTATGACAAAATGATAGAAAAGTACGATTTGTTTTAAAATATTTTAAACAAATGAGGAAAATACTTTAAAAATTTTTAAAAATATTTTACCTTTGGACTTTCTTAAGATAATGCTTGTTCACCACTCGCAATTATCTACCTCATTTTAAACAAATTAACAGTAAATAATGAAACATAATTTCGGTGCAGGACCTTGTATTTTGCCACAAGAAGTATTCCAAGAGGCTTCTCAGGCTGTGATTGATTTCAACAATACAGGTTTATCTATTTTAGAAATTTCGCACCGTTCCAAAGAGTTTGAAGAAGTAGTAAAAGAGACCGAGCAATTGGTAAAAGAGCTATTGAATGTCCCTATGGGGTATTCTATTCTCTTCTTACAGGGCGGTGCTAGTCAACAATTTGCTATGGTTCCTTTGAACTTGCTTCCTGAAAACGGAAAAGCAGCATATTTGGATACGGGTGTATGGGCTACCAAAGCAGCCAAAGAAGCAAAAAAGATAGGACAAGTAGAGATTGTCGCATCTTCTGGCGATCAAAACTATTCTTATATTCCGAAGAACTATCAAATTCCTTCGGATGCTTCCTATTTTCACTTCACTTCTAATAACACCATTTATGGTACAGAAGTATTTGAAAAACCTCAAACATCAGTTCCTACAGTTGTTGATATGTCTTCGGATATTTTAAGCCGCAGCATTGATGTTTCACAGTATGATCTTATTTATGCCGGTGCTCAGAAAAACATGGGACCTGCAGGTGTAACATTGGTAATTATCAAGGATGATTTGTTTCACAAATCCGGAAGAACGCTTCCAAGCATCTTTGACTATGAAGCGCATGCTAAGGCTGGTTCTATGTACAATACACCTCCGGTATTTTCTATTTTCGTGTCCATGCTAAACCTTCGTTGGTTAAAAGCCAAAGGTGGAGTAGAAGCTATCGAACAAGAGAACATCATCAAAGCTCGTATTTTATACGATGAAATCGATCGTAATCCTTTCTTCAAAGGGACTGCAGCGGTAGAAGATCGCTCCAGAATGAACGTGACTTTTGTTATGGATACCCCAGAATTAGAAGCGGAATTCTTAGCATTAGCTAAAGAGCGTAATTTGGTAGGTATTAAAGGTCACCGTTCAGTAGGTGGATTTAGAGCATCTATATACAATGCATTAACCATTAGTTCCATCAATGCATTGGTTGATACCATGCGAGAATTTGAAGAAAATCACCAATAAGTACATTAATGAAAATTTTAGCAAACGATGGAATTGATCCCATCGGCAAAAAAATATTAGAGGCTGCCGGCCATGAAGTCGACACCAATCACATACCGCAAGAAGAACTTGCAGTGCGTTTAAACGAATACGATGCTGTTACAGTACGTAGTGCAACAAAAATTAGACAAGCTTTAATCGACCTTTGCCCAAATCTTAAGGTTATTGGTCGTGGTGGAGTTGGAATGGATAATATTGATGTGGATTACGCATTAAGCAAGGGTATAGCTGTTGTTAACACACCTGCTGCGTCATCTCACTCTGTAGCCGAATTGGTGTTCGCACACTTATTAAACGGCGTTCGATTCCTGTTTGATTCCAACCGTAAGATGCCAGTTGAAGGATCTACCCAGTTTGGTGCTTTGAAAAAAGCATATGCTGCCGGATCAGAACTTCAAGGCAAAACCTTAGGTGTTGTAGGTTTTGGTCGAATCGGAAGAGAGACGGCAAAAATAGCCTTAGGATTAGGGATGGATGTTATTTACTCCGATCTTTTTGAAGGCCCTAAATCCCTTACATTAACGCTTTCAGGAGGCTTACAAGTAGAAGTTCCTGTTACACAAGGTGAAATTGAAGAGGTATTTGCTAAGGCTGATTTCATCTCCTTACACGTGCCATTCACGGACAAACCTGTCATTGGAAAAGAAGAATTTGCACTTTTGAAAGATGGTGTAGGACTAGTCAATGCTTCTCGTGGTGGGGTTATTGATGAGTTGGCATTAGTGGATGCATTAAACAGTGGAAAGGTTTCATTTGCAGGTCTGGACGTTTTTGATAGCGAACCGACACCGCGTGCTGAGATATTGAGCCACCCGAAAATTTCCTTGACGCCACACATTGGTGCAGCAACCAATGAAGCGCAAGAAAGAATAGGTGAGGAGCTCGCTCAATTATTGATCGAGAACCTGAAGAAGTAGTTCTTCCGCATAAAATACTATGCGGCACAAAACCTTTTAAGGCATTTGTGCCGCTTTTTTTATGAAAACACTTATATTCACACCCGCAAAAAAATTAAGTTTTATAAAGTAGATATGAAAATTCTAAAATTCGGAGGAACATCCGTAGGAAGTGCTGAACGTATCAAAGGGCTAACTGACATTGTCAATCCAGAGGAACGTCAAATCGTGGTGCTCTCAGCTGTTGCTGGAACTACCAATGTACTAGTTGAAATCGGTAAAGCTTACCTAAATGGTAAGAAGGACGAGGCCAAACAGTTAATCATTGATCATAAGAATAAATACGAAGCCTTGATCAAGGAACTCTTCAGCACAGAGAACGGATATAAGCACGGCAAGGAATTAATTGATTATCACTTTAACCTCATTAGTTCGCTTTCTAATGATCTTTTCACGCCTATTGAAGAAAAAATCATTTTGGCTCAAGGTGAATTGATGTCTACCACTTTGTGGCATCTTTACTTACAAGAGAGAGGAATCCAATCCGTATTATTACCGGCATTGGATTTCATGAAAATTGATGAGGATAATGAACCATTGGTTCCATTTATCAAAGAAAAACTAGAAGCTATCTTAGCTGAATACCCAGATAATACCTTATTCATTACCCAAGGTTTTATCTGTAGAAATTTTTTCGGTGAAATTGACAATCTGCGTCGTGGTGGTTCAGATTATACCGCATCTTTAATTGGAGCAGCAATACAGGCAGATGAGGTTCAAATATGGACTGATATCGATGGCATGCATAACAACGATCCTCGAATCGTAAAAAACACCACTCCAATTGCTAACTTGAGTTTTGATGAAGCAGCGGAGCTTGCTTATTTTGGCGCGAAAATCCTTCACCCACAAAGTGTATTCCCAGCACAACGTTATAATGTGCCTGTTCGTCTGTTGAACACCATGGACCCAAAAGCTTATGGAACCTTGATTTCAAAAGATGGTGGACAAAAAGGTGCTATACGCGCTGTGGCAGCAAAAGATGAAATTACTGCTATCCATATTCATTCTTCGCGTATGTTATTGGCATATGGTTTCCTACGTAAGGTTTTCGAAATCTTCGAAAGATATAAAACACCGATTGATATGATTACTACATCAGAGGTTGCTGTTTCTTTAACCATTGATGATACTAAAAACCTAACTGACATCATTCGTGAAGTCGAAGATTTCGGTTCTGTAAGTGTCGATCAAAATCAAACTATCATCTGTATTGTTGGTGATTTTGGAGCCAATATGCATGGTTATGCAGCACGCGTATTGGATGCTGTAAAACACTTACCATTACGAATGATTTCTTATGGTGGTTCGGATTATAATGTGTCCATTCTTTTGGATTCAAGTCACAAAACCGAAGCCTTAAGATCTTTACACAATAGATTATTTTAACCTGAAATGAATATACATCAAGTTGATCTAAACCGCTTGAAATCCCTTGAAACCCCATTGTATTATTACGACATGGAGCTTCTGGCTAATACATTAGAAGCTGCAAAAACTGCAGCTGATAAATATGGATTTCATATACACTATGCGTTAAAAGCAAACTTCAATGATCGCATTCTGCAATTAATCCAATCCAAAGGATTTGGAGCCGACTGTGTGAGTGGAAATGAAGTGCAAAAATCACTCGATATGGGATTCCCAGCATCGCAAATCACCTTTGCTGGGGTGGGAAAGTCCGATAAAGAAATCATCCTGGCATTAAAGGAAAATATATTCGCCTTTAACGTAGAGTCTATCCAAGAATTGTTGATCATCGATGAGTTAGCAGGGCAAATCGGTGTTAAAGCCAATATATCCTTGCGCATCAATCCAAATGTGGATGCACATACGCACCATTACATTACCACTGGATTGGATGAAAATAAATTTGGAGTACCCAATTCAGAACTTGAAAATGCTGCAGCAGTTCTTCGCTCTTGTGAAAACGTGAATTTATTAGGACTTCACTTCCATGTTGGCTCACAAATAACCGACATGAATGTTTTCAAAAGTCTCTGTGTTAAGGTGAATGAATGGAAAAACTGGTTCGAGGAGCGCGGGACAACCATTAAAGTACTTAATGTAGGTGGTGGACTAGGGGTCGATTATTACCAACCTGACACGAATCCAATGCCTGATTTCAATGCTTATTTTGAAGTATTTGATAAATTCTTAGAACGTAATCCAAATCAGGAAGTACATTTCGAACTAGGCCGTGCCTTAGTTGCACAGTCTGGAACTTTAGTTAGCCGTGTTTTATACACGAAGAGCGGAGTTAAAAAGAACTTTTTGATTCTAGATGCGGGTATGACAGAGTTAATGCGTCCAGCATTATACCAAGCCTACCACAAGATTGAAAAGCTTGGTGACTCTTCTGATGCTCAGCAAATCAACTACGATGTAGTAGGACCTATCTGCGAGAGCTCAGACTGCTTTGGAAAGGAAGTGGAGCTTCCATACGCCGAAAGGGGAGATCTTATCGCCTTGCGTACCGCAGGTGCCTATGGGGAAGTTATGGCATCCCGATATAACTTACGTGATGAAATCAGATACCTTTTCTCCAATGAAATTTAAAATAAGAGATTAATTAAAAAATGCTGCTAATGATTAGCAGCATTTTTTAGTTTTAAACCGGTTGTGTCAATGAACTTATCGCGATACGATTCCAAACATTGATCGTCGCAATTGCCAAAACAACATTGGCTATATAAGTTTCATCAAATACTTCCTTAGCTTTCTTGAAAGTTTCATCTGTCAATCCTGCATGAGATATATGGGTTATTTCTTCTGTCATAGCCAACAAAACACGCTCTTCTTCGCTATACAGACTTGTTTCTCGCCAAGCATCCAATAAAAATATACGTTGTGCCGTTTCACCCATTGCTAAGGCATCTTTTGTATGCATATTAATGCAAAATGCACATCCGTTGATTTGTGATGCTCTGATTTTGATTAATTCAATATGTTTTTTGTCTAAACCACATTGGTGTAAATAGGTTTCCATAGCTATTACGGCTTTATAGCCCTGTGGGGCCAAAGCGGAAATATTCATTCTTGCTTCCATGATATGTGTTTCTAAAATTATGTTGAAAATTAGGAATTTTTATATAATCCAAATGTTAAAAATGAAAAGGCTGTTCCATATTATGAAACAGCCTTTCTATTAAAAATAAGCAGGAACTTAATTATTCTCTTGATCTTTGTTTTTGTTAAGGAATACAAATTGTCCATCGAAAGTATCCAATTCGATCACCGAATCCCTGGAAACTTTACCAGACAAAATCTCTTTTGACAGCTCGTTTAAGATTCGTTTTTGAATAACACGTTTCAATGGTCTAGCTCCATATACTGGATCGTATCCTAATTGCGCTAACCAATCTAAAGCTTCGTCAGTAGCCGTTATAAAGATATTCTGCTCTGCTAATTGATGCTGAACTCTTGAAAACTGCATCCTTACAATATCGCCAATTTCATCTCTTGAAAGTGGAGTAAACATGATGATTTCATCAATACGGTTTAAAAACTCTGGACGAATGGACTTCTGTAAGAGATCCAATACCTCATCCTTGGTTTTAGCAACGATCTCATCGCGATTTCCTTCCAATAATTTCGAGAAATTCTCTTGGATAATGTGCGATCCTGTATTTGAGGTCATGATAATAATGGTATTTTTAAAATTCACCACACGACCTTTATTATCAGTTAAATGACCATCATCCAATACTTGCAACAGGATATTGAACACATCGGGATGTGCTTTTTCGATCTCATCCAATAACACCACGGAGTAAGGTCTGCGACGAACGGCTTCAGTCAATTGACCACCTTCATCATAACCAACATATCCTGGAGGCGCACCGATTAATCGCGAAACCGCATGGCGTTCTTGATACTCAGACATATCGATACGTACTAATGCTTGCTCATCATCAAATAAGAATTCTGCTAATGCTTTTGCCAATTCTGTTTTACCAACCCCCGTTGTTCCTAAGAAAATAAACGATCCTATTGGACGTTTTGCATCGCTTAATCCAGCTCTTGAACGACGGATAGCATCTGCAATGGCTTCAATAGCTTCTTCTTGACCTGCAACACGCTTATGTAGCTCTTCTTCCAAGTTTAACAACTTCTCTCTTTCCGATTGGATCATCTTGTTTACAGGGATACCTGTCCAACGAGAAACCACATCGGCAATATCCTCGGATGTTACCTCTTCCTTCAGCATTCTGCTGCTACCTTGTTTCTCAGCAAGCTCTTTCTTCAAATGCTCCACATGATCCTGAGCTTCTTTAATCTTACCGTAGCGTAATTCCGCTACTTTACCATAATCACCAGCACGCTCAGCCTGTTCAGCCTCTAACTTATAATCTTCAATGTTTTGAGCCTCTTGGTTCACTTGATCCACCAAAGTCTTTTCAGACTGCCAAGACGCTTTTAAGGAGTCGCGCTCAGAAGCTAGATTAGCAATACTCTCAGAAAGCTCAGCTACTTTCTTATCATCATTCTCACGCTTAATAGCTTCTCTTTCGATTTCCAATTGCATGATTCGACGATCTAACTCATCAACAGCCTCTGGCACGGAGTCCATCTCTAAACGTAGTTTGGACGCAGACTCATCCACTAAGTCAATAGCCTTGTCTGGCAAGAAACGATCGGTGATATAGCGTTGCGATAATTCAACTGCTGATATAATCGCTTCATCCAATATCCTTACTTTATGGTGTGTTTCATAACGTTCTTTCAATCCACGTAAGATGGAAATCGCATCTTGCGTATCCGGCTCCTCAACCATTACTTTTTGGAAACGACGTTCTAAAGCCTTGTCTTTTTCAAAATATTTCTGATACTCATTCAGTGTAGTTGCACCAATAGCACGTAGTTCACCTCTTGCCAAAGCAGGTTTTAAGATGTTTGCAGCATCCATTGCACCCTCACCACCGCCAGCACCTACCAAGGTATGAATCTCGTCAATGAAAAGAATAATCTCACCATCGCTGTCCGATACCTCTTTTACAACCGCTTTTAGACGCTCTTCAAATTCACCTTTATATTTTGCACCAGCAATCAAAGCTCCCATATCTAAAGAGAAAACCGTTTTTGTCTTCAAATTCTCAGGTGCATCACCCTTTATGATACGATGTGCAATACCTTCGGCAATGGCCGTTTTACCAACACCAGGCTCACCAACCAAAATCGGGTTATTCTTAGTCCTGCGCGATAGAATCTGCATAACACGACGAATCTCTTCATCTCGCCCAATAACCGGGTCTAACTTTCCAGACTCTGCAAATTCATTCAAATTTCGCGCATACTTACCTAATGCATTATAGGTTGCCTCGGCATTCTGATCGGTTACTCGCGTATTACCACGCAATTCCTTGATGGCTAATTTTAAATCCTTCTCATTTACGCCTTGATCTTTTAATAAAGCAGAAGTTTTATCGTTTGCGGATAGTAGGGCCAATAAAATATGTTCAATGGATACAAATTCATCATTGAACTCTTTAAGATAGCTCTGGGCTTTTTGTAAAACCGCTGAACTGGAATTACTCAAATAAACATTTGATCCACTCACCTTTGGTAAAGCCTCAATCTGCTTATCTACCTCAGCATTCACATAGTTCAAATTGACATTGAGCTTCTTCAGCAAATGAGAAACGACATTCTCATCTACTGTTAAAAGCGCTTTCAAAATATGAACTGGTTCAATCGCTTGTTGCTGATTGCCCATGGCTATTTCTGAAGCTTTTTGTATGGCCTCTTGGGCCTTAATTGTATAGTTGTTAAAATTCATATATAGTCAGTATTTTTTATTTCTAATTTAATTGTATTAACAATTTAACAAAAGGGATGCCTTTAGGTTTTTATAAAGTAAAAACGCCATAAAGGCAGTGAAAACCAATTAGATACTGTCATTTTTACAGTATTGATTCTCAATATATTCTAAATAAAGAAAAGGACAAGAAAAAATGACAGACAGCTTTTGAAAATAGGCTAGACAGTCAATATTTAGTAGTGCAAAAAATCTAGGATGTCTTAAAAACAAATAGGGCTTATAACAAGATTAAATTTGCTTGATTATGAACAGGAGCCGACCTATAGTTTACTAGGGATTTGCTCCGTGAACCCTAAGGAATTTCCATGGATCTGATAGGGATCTCCTTCGGATCTCGTTCGCTTCTAACCGAACGAGATCCGAAGGAGATCCGAACAAGTTCCGAAGGAGATCCGAAAGAGTATCGAAGGAAACCCTAAGAAAGCCCCTTAGAATGGTAGAGGAAAAAGAATAAAAGTAAAATGAAAAAACAATGAAACTTCATTTGAATAATCTACATAACATAAGGTTCAAATGGGTCGTCGTAAACCAAAAATTAAAACAGTTAGAGAGAATGAAATCAATTAAAAATCTAAAAGTATGGTTTCTAACCTATCATTAACATACAAGCTGATATAATAACCAAGGTGAGGATAATGATTTTAAATTCCTTTTCGGGAAGAACTTTAACGAGCTTTATCCCTAAAAATCCACCTAACAGAATAAATGGGATCGCCATGATGTTTAATGCCAACCCTTCCCAGCTCAAGTTTTTCCATACAAATAATTGAAGGGGTATTTTGGAAAAATTAAGAATCATGATAAACCAAGCGCCAGTAGCCACTAGACTTATTTTATCTAATTTTTTAGTTAGTAAATAAATGGTTAAGGCTGGTCCTGCGGCATTACCTATCATGGTAGAAAACCCAACTAATAAACCAAAGAAAGGAGCATACCACCTTTGCTTGGTAAAATCCTGGATTCCATTTTTCTTTTTAGATTTATTGATTCCCCAGAGCATTAATAATACGGAAATAAGAATACAGAAACCCATTAAGAATTTAAATGTCTTATCATCTATAAATTCTCCTATGAAAAGTCCAATTATTAATCCAAATAATGAAAATGGTAACATTGACCTGACTTCTTTCCAAATAAACTTTTTGCGATAATAGATTACGGCAATGAGGTCTGCGAAGCATAGAAGTATTAAAACAATACCTGTGGAATATTTGGCGCCAAATAAAAATGCAAAGATAGGAACTGCAAATGTTCCCACATTTTGAACCCCTGTTTTAGATATACCAATCAGCATGGCGCAGAAAAAATACAACATCCATGCCTGCGCACTTGGTAATAAGGCTATAGCATCAGACCACATGTTGAGCCATAAAATCCAATAAATCTTGGGCTTTTATATTCTTGTAATCTTCTACATAGCGAATACAAGGAGGCAATTCGTCTTTGGTATTTGTACTTAGAACTCCAACAACATGCATTTGAGCATTTAAGCCTGCTGTTACTCCGGAGAAAGAATCTTCAAACACAAAGCATCTTGTCGGGTCTACAGCCAGATTATCCGCAGATTTTAAATAAACTTCAGGATGAGGTTTATGCAAGCTGACATTTTCGCTTCCTAGGGTTGATTTAAAATATTTGCGGATAGCTAAAGTATCCAAGATCAAGTCCATATTGGCTAAAGGAGCAGAGGTGGCAACACCTAATTGCAATCCATTTTCATAAAGATCGGTTAGAAATTCCGGAAAATAGGGAAGAGGCTTCACTTCCGATTGATAGATCTCACGAAATAGGCCTTCCTTTTCATCCTCTAATACCAATAATTCATCTCCATGGATCTTCCTTTTAAAGAAATGAGAAAAAATATGACTGTTATGTTTACCGTTTATATGTTGGATATAATCTGCATCCGAATAAGCAATCTGGTGACGGTCAAAGAAAACTTCAAAGGCTTTAGCATGATAAGGATTGGTATGAGCAATAACTCCATCCATATCGAAAATTACGGCGATATCTTGCATAGCCACAAAGTTAATCAAAATTAGCGAAGGATGTTTTCCTATATTAGCCTTATTAAGGATTCTTAGATGATTCCTTAATACTATTTCCGAGCATCAAATATGCTTGATGAATGAAGTTGTAAAATGCTGATTTCGGATCTGCTTTGTTAACCCCATCCATTCTATGGCCTAGTCGAACCACAATTAAATCGTCTTGAGGAATTACAATAACAAATTGACCTAAGTGACCATCCATGTAGAAGTATGGCTTATCCTGGTATTTCCCCATCCACCAACCGTAGCCATATTCTGGTGAATCGGCAAAACGATTCGTTATGGAATGCTGTATGTAGGCAGAATCTAATATGGATTGACCATTCCATTTCCCATGCTGAAGGTATAATTTACCAAAGCGGGCAAAGTCCTTAGCATTACTGGCCATACAACAATAAGCTTTTTCTATCCCATTTTTTTCACTATCTACTTGCCATAAAGCATCGTGTTCAGCACCCATAGGCTTCCAAAAATATTCGGATAATAATTCGGAAAGTGATTTTTTAGTCGCACGTTGTAAAGCTATACCCAGTAATTGGGTATCACCGCTTTGATATTTGAATGTCTGTCCGGGTAATTGATCAATAGGCATAGCCTCTAAAGCACCTACGATATTTTTATCAAAATACAGACGTGTGGTGATGGAAAATGGATCATAGTATTTCTCTTCCCATTTCATACCAGAGCTCATGGATACAAGATCTGCCAATCGCAATGAATCAGCATAAGGTCCAGTAATTTCAGGGACTAATTCTTTTACCTTTTGGTCCAGGCCCTTTACTTGGCCGGTTTCGATAGCTTTCCCTAACAGGGCTGCCACCATACTCTTTGCCATAGAGAAAGAATTGGACTTGGAAGAATCAGAATAACCACCATAATACTCTTCAAACCAAACGCTGTCTCTGTGAATGATAACATAGGCAATTGAACCTAATCGTTTATGAATTCTGCTCAAGGAATCGGTGATTGGAACCGTGTTATAGTCCTGTGCTTTTGCCCAAGCTTGACCTTCACCGTGTTTTACGACATGGTTATCAAAATAATGATAGTCGTCTAAATAGGCGGTGGTATGACCTTTCATGTAAATCACATAAACTCCTTTAAGGATATAGTCTACCCCAAAAGCATACAAGGAAATAACGAGTACGAGCAGTAAGGAACCAATAATGATTCCCAACCATTTGAAAAATTTAAGCAGGATCTTCATAAACAAGGATTTGTATTTCTAAATTTAGAAAATCTCTTTAAGATTTCGCTTATTTAATCTTCTTTGCTTCATTCCAGTACACATCCATTTCTGCTAAGCTCATATCCTGCAAGTTTTGTCCAGCTTCTTTTGCTTTCTGTTCCAAATAGGTGAAACGATGGATGAATTTCTTATTGGTTTTCTCTAGTGCATTTTCCGGATTGATTCCGATATGACGTGCATAATTAATCAGCGAAAACAGGAGATCACCAAATTCTGCTTCGGCTTTCTCTTGATCGATTTCACCCGATTCAATATTATACTCCGCTTTGAACTCAGCCATTTCCTCCTCGACCTTTGACCATACTTGTGTTTTATCTTCCCAATCAAAGCCTACACCACGTACTTTATCTTGAATTCTAAAAGCCTTTACGAGTGCAGGAAGACTTTTGGGAACACCGGCCAATACCGATTTATTGCCTTCTTTCAGTTTGATGCTTTCCCAATTCTGCTTGACCTCTTCATCATCCTTCACCTCAACATCAGAATAAATATGTGGGTGTCTAGAAATCAACTTATCACAGATAGCATTCAAAACATCGATGATAGTAAACAATTGCTTTTCTTCAGCTATTCGGGCATAGAAAACCAAGTGCATCAGAATATCACCCAATTCTTTTTTAATTTCTTGATGATCTTCTTCCAGAATGGCATCCGCCAGCTCATACATCTCCTCAATAGTTAGGTGACGAAGGGACTCCATAGTCTGCTTCTTATCCCAAGGACATTCTACACGAAGAGTGTACAATACTTCTAATAATCTTTCGAATGCTTCTGGGGCAGTAAATTTCGGTTCTGGAGGAGTGATAGCCATAAAGTAAGATGATATTTAGTCTGTAAAAATTTGCTTTATAAAACAATAGCCAAAGTTACTTGTTTTAATAGAAAAGCGTAACGATATGGAAACTAAAAATAAATATGAATCAGCTGACATTGCCTTAGAAAATCTGAAAGCCCTAGGTTATACCGAAGACTATAATATTAAATTCGATCATCTAGTAAGTGACGCGTCTGATTATACCATAGATTATTTATACCGATATGAAGGTATGAGTAATCCGGATGATGAATCTTCAGTTTACGGAATACGAAACACTAAAACAGGTGAAAAAGGTGTTTTTGTTTCCGGCAATTTATCCTTCCTAGAAGGAAAAAAACGAGATATCATTCTTGAGTTGGAAATTAGACACCGAAAAGAACACTAGAGATTGATAGTATAGTAAGATGAGAGGGCTGAGCTATAGAATGGTTCAGCCCTTTTATTTATAACAATCAAAAAATCTTTATCGGGCTGGATATACTGAGTATCAGTCTGATTACTCTGCTAGCATTGTAATATTCATGTAGAATTATTGAATTTTAAAAAGTAAATGTAGCGTTAGCGAGTGTGTCCTCGTATTTTTGTATAGTTAAAATTGATATAATGACACTTGTACAATTAGAATATATTATAGCCGTTGATACTTACCGAAGCTTTGTAGCCGCTGCAGAAAAATGTTATGTGACACAGCCTACATTAAGTATGCAGATCCAGAAATTGGAAGAGTCATTAGGTGTGAAAATATTTGACCGTAGTCGTCAGCCGGTTGTACCGACAGAAATAGGCGAGAAGGTAATCGATCAAGCGAGAACGGTATTGACCGAGAGCAAAAAAATAAATGAATTGCTGCAAGCGGAAAAAGGGGAGTTAACCGGTGATCTTAGAATAGGAGTTATCCCTACTGTGGCTCCGTATTTGTTGCCTAATGTAATTTCTACCTTTCTAAAGAAACACGATAAGCTGAAACTCCAAATCTGGGAATACACCACAGAACAGATTATTCAGGAATTGAAATTAGGAACATTGGATTGTGGGATACTTTCTACGCCATTACATGATTCTTCGATTCAAGAAATCCCATTATTCTACGAAACATTTGTAGCTTACGTTTCTGAAAATAGCTCATTATTTCATAAGAAAATGTTGAGTTCAGAGGAAATCGCCGATGAAAAGCTTTGGTTATTAAACGAAGGGCATTGTATGCGCGGACAGGTATTAAATATCTGTAACTACAAACATAACCAGGCCAAAGAAGGAACTTTTGATTATAATACCGGTAGTGTCGAGACGTTAAAGCGTATGGTTGATTTAAATGGAGGATTAACCATTTTACCAGAGTTAAGTATAAGCACTTATGATGAAGATCAGATCGCGCATGTTCGCTATTTCAAAGCACCAGAACCTGTACGTGAGATTAGCTTAGTAACACCACAAAACTACGTTAAAAAGCAAGCAATCAACTTATTGAAAAATGAAATCCTTCAGATCGTTCCTGAGCGTTTTAAAACAAAGCGCAAGAAGGAGGTTATGGGATTTGCTTTATAAATGATTAATGGCACTTATTTTCTAAGTGCCATTAATTTACTTACATATTTTCCTACAATATCAAATTCTAAATTTACCGTTGAACCGACTTCAACTGATTTTAGGTTGGTATGTTCAAGAGTGTAAGGGATAATGGCTACAGAGAATTGGCTATCACCCGAATTGACAACAGTAAGGCTAATGCCATTAACGGTAATAGATCCTTTTTCAACCGTAATATTCTGTAGGCTAAAATCATACTCAAAAGTAAAGACAGTACTACCATCCTGAGGTTCTACAGCTACACAGATAGCTGTCTGATCTACATGTCCTTGAACAATATGTCCGTCTAATCTACCACCGACTTGAGTGCAACGTTCAAGATTAACAACATCATCAACCTTCAATATATCTAAGGAACTCTTATCTAATGTTTCTTTAATGGCAGTCACTTGATGTATTTGCCCCTCAATCCCAACAACAGTTAAACATACACCATTGTGGGAGATGCTTTGATCAATCTTCAGTTCATGACTGATCGATGATTCGATAAAGAAATGCAAATTGGATTGTTCAGATTCTATTTTTCTTACTGTACCTAAGGTCTCTATAATTCCTGTAAACATACGCTCTATTATTTGTACAAAGTTAACAATATCTTTTTGCGCCTAAATTATGCCACGAGTTTAAAATAGCTAAGTGAAAGTAAAAATAATACCTAAAAATAATTACAACACTGTTTAACCATCTTTTTAGGGTTAAAAAGGGCATTTTTAGAAAAAAAGTAAAATATATTTGGAAAAGTGTAAATAGTACACTATCTTTGTGTCATCATAATTTAGGTTTATAATTGGTTATTAAAGGTTTTCATTCTCCCCGTTTGAAAACCTTTTTTTTTATTTTTAATTTCCTCATTTCCAGAAAGTTAAAATTTTTAGACAAGACTACACTAGTTAATTACATAAAAACATTTGGTATTATCGATATAATTTATCTACCTTTGTCATAGGTTTAGGTTGATTACCTCATAAGAGGTTATTTTTTAAAGCTTGAGCGATCGCCCGATTGTCTCAAGCTTTATCTTTTTAAGGCCATTTAACCGGAAAAACTCCCGAAATTTTGTAGCTGTTATTTTACCCAAACGATAGTTTAGAATGATTTTAGCGTTTTTTAACTAAATTTGGGATTTTACAATGAAACTAATTTTAAAGAGAATCAACACATATCATCCAATTCATTGCCAGCAACTTATTCGCATGCACTCGTGTTTGAAAAATAAAAAAGCATCAAAGGGAAATTTGATGCTTTTCTTGTATGAATAAGTAATATGGCAACTAATTTTCTGTTTCGTCTTCCATTTCAGACTGTAGTTGATATTTTTTACTGATCGTGGATAGCCAAAGATATCCTATAAATCCAGAGGATAGGGATCCGATTAATATGGCGAACTTAGCCTCCTCAATAAAGAGAGGGTCCTTAAAGGATAGCATAGAGATGAATATGGACATGGTAAATCCAATACCACCTAGCATACCTACGCCGACCATTTGATTCCAACTGGCTTTCTCAGGAAGGTTCGCAACGCGAAGTTTAACACATATCCAGGAAGTGATAAATATTCCGAATGTTTTTCCAAAGAAAAGACCCAGTATAATACCTAAGCCTAACGGGGTTGACAAGCCTAATACCATTTCGTGGTGAATGGTAATATTGGTATTGACTAAGGCAAATAGTGGGATAATCAGAAAGTTTACTGGATTGGCCAATAAATGTTCTAATTTCTCTAATGGAGACTCTTTATCATCTACCGTAGTCGGAAGCGTCATAGCCACTAAAACACCGGCTATGGTAGCATGTATGCCTGAGTGATGAATAAAATACCAGATAAACACACCGGGAATCAAGTAAGCAATTATGTTCTTAACACCAAAATAATTAAAGGCTATAAGCAAGGCTAATATAGCTGCTGCATACATTAAGTAGTTGTAATGAAGATCCGTCGAATAGAAAATAGCAATGACAAGGATTGCTAATAAATCATCCACAATAGCAAGTGCAGCCAAGAATATCTTTAGGCTTACTGGAACTTTTTTACCCAATAGCGTCATAATCGCCAATGCGAAGGCAATATCTGTAGCCATAGGAATTCCCCAACCGTGCTCTGTAGGCAAACCTTTATTTAAAAAAGTATAGATTAATGCAGGTACTATTGCTCCACCAATAGCTGCAATAATAGGCAAAGCAGCTTTTTTAGGGGAGGAAAGTTCTCCTTCTACCAGTTCACGTTTGATCTCTAGACCTACCAATAAAAAGAAAATGGCCATTAAGCCATCATCCACCCATTGCTTGAAGGAATATTTTAATTGAATGGTTTCATTTTCAAATCCGAGAGGAGTAGCCAATAAATTACTGAAAGCATTAGCCAAAGGCGTATTCGCAATGATAATCGATATTAATACACAGATGATAAGAATAATACCTCCAGAAGTATTCGAGGACAGAAACTTCTTAAAAACTGTTAAATTTATGAGTTTTGCCATGAGAGCAGTTAGTCTTAATTAAGATGATTTGCAATGATTTGAAGCGGTAAAGGTAGAAAAAAGATTACAGTAATGGGATTTGTAAGGCGATTTATACAATTATTACCATCCAAAGAAAAAACCCTGACAGCAATGAATAAATCGCTGTCAGGGTTTTATATCGTTTAGCTTTTGATATTAATCCTTATAGCCAAACCACTTGATCAGTTCTTTTAAACTTGCTTTTTTACCATACATTAGAATTCCAACGCGATAGATTCTTGCGGCCACCCAAGTGGTAAAAACAAATCCTGCAACCAAAAGGCCAAAGGATAGAGCGATTTGCCATACGGGAACACCAAAAGGCACACGCACAAGCATAGCAATAGGAGAGGTAAGTGGAATAAAGCTTAACCAAGTAGCTATTGAACCATGTGGATCATTCACAAGAACCCCGAAAGAAAGCACGTAAGCCAATAACAGCGGGGCAGTAATAGGCATAGTAAATTGATTGGCTTCCGTTTCGTTATCGACCGCTGAACCAACAGCTGCAAACAAAGCGCTATAAAGCATATAGCCTCCTAAGAAGAA
Source organism: Sphingobacterium kyonggiense (assembly GCF_039536825.1). NCBI lineage: Bacteria > Pseudomonadati > Bacteroidota > Sphingobacteriia > Sphingobacteriales > Sphingobacteriaceae > Sphingobacterium > Sphingobacterium kyonggiense. The sequence goes on along the minus strand of NZ_BAAAZI010000009.1, from coordinate 88,454 downwards.
CAAAAAGAAACAAGTCAATAATTCCGGGAAATTCACAGAATCCATGGCAGTGCCTAAGCTCGCCATCATGGACACATCCGATTGACTCTCCGAAGTCTGTACCGAATTTTGTTCAGCTACCTGGTTTGCAAACTCGTCCTTATTGATAAAAGTTGATGTCGCAATGCTTATTAATCCGAAACTTAAAATAATCCAAAGGAGAAATTGAGTAATACCAACCAATCCAATACCGATTATTTTACCCATCATCAATTGAAATGGCTTCACAGAAGAAATAATCACCTCCACAATACGATTAGATTTCTCTTCAATGATACCACGCATTACTTGTGCCCCATAAAGAAACAAGGACAGGTAAATTAAGACAGATAAAGCCATTGCTATACCCATAGCAATACGCGTGTCGCTATCCTTGGCTTCACCTGAATCAGTGATTTCTTTGGCTGCAATACGAACTTTACTATCGATATTTCTAATCTTATCGGGATCAATATTTAGCTTTTCGTATTGATAATTGAGCATTACTGCTTCTAATTGGGTTTCAATCTCCGATTGCGTATTGATATTTGGCTTTCCACTAGACAAGAATTCTATTTTCTTTGACTCATAGAAATCCTTTGGAATCAATAATAAACTGGTATTGTCCTCGGCATCTTTAATGGTTTTCAATGCCTGGTCCAATTCCTCCGTGGAATGCGTAAAGCTAATGTTTTTGTTGTTTTTTAAGAGTTTACCGACTTCATTGGTATCATCCAAAACATATACCAAGGCATTGTTATCTTCAAAACTCTTTTTGGTCAAGTAAAATGCTCCAACGTAAATACCAATAAAGAATAATGGAACGAGAAAGGTAGTCAGTAAAAAGGATTTCTTTTTTACTCGACTTAAATATTCTCTTTGTATGATGAGTATGATCTTATTCATTTTAAACTATTTAGGATAATTAACGGATGGAAGTAACTTGTTTAATAAAGATCTCATTCATGGAAGGAATAATTTCGAATATCTGATGTATATCGATCTGAGGAAGTAATTGATATAGGACTTCATTTAAGGATTTTCCTTCTCGCAGTCTTATCGTCATGCTACTTTCTTCACCGTCTTTCTGTTCAAGAAGTTCCCAAATATCAGATTGATGTACCAGGTTAAGCTGATCTGGCTTGAGTTGGTAAGCTATCTTATATGTTTGGTTCTTGTATTGATTTTTAATATCTCTTACGGATCCTTCCAAAATCAATTTTGATTTATTTATTAATGCAATGTTGTCACAGAGCATCTCTACCGATTCCATTCTATGGGTAGAATAAATAATCGTGGCGCCTTTTTTATTAAGCTCTAGGATTTCATCCTGAATTAATTGGGCATTTACTGGGTCAAAGCCAGAAAAAGGTTCATCAAGAATAATCAAGTCTGGCTCATGTAAAACAGTGACAACAAATTGAACCTTTTGTTGCATTCCTTTACTCAGGTCTTCGACCTTTTTGTCCCACCAAGATTCAGTATGCAATTTCTCGAACCAATATTTGATACGTGTTTTTGCTTCTGATTTAGATAGGCCTTTTAGTTGCGCTAAATAGATCATTTGATCTCCAATTAGCATCTTTTTATATAAACCACGTTCTTCTGGGAGGTATCCAATACGTTCAATATGTTTGGGAGATAGTGGTTCGCCGTCAAAATAAATCTCTCCAGCATCTGGCGCGGTTATTTGATTGATGATTCTGATAAGTGATGTTTTACCGGCACCATTAGGTCCTAAAAGACCAAAAATCTTGCCTTTAGGCACTACAAAAGATACATCATCAAGGGCTTTATGATCTGCGTATTGCTTTACAATATGTCGTATATCTAGCATAATAGGGTTTTAATAAGCATGAAAGTAATTATTTTTTTCAAATTCCTGTTCAGAAATGAAGTTAATGTGAATAATACTACCTTTGTGCTATGATCGTTAAACAAGCTGATTTTGTCAGCAGCAATACAGAAGTCAACAAATTACCTGCAGCAGATAAACCTGAATATGCATTTATCGGGCGTTCCAATGTAGGAAAGTCTTCCTTAATTAATGCCATGACTGGGAGAAAGTATTTAGCGAAAACTTCTCAGAAACCAGGAAAAACACAATTAATTAATCATTTCATCATCAATAATTCTTGGTATCTGGTGGATTTACCAGGCTATGGTTTTGCACAAGTATCCAAGAAGAGTCGTGCTGAATGGGAAAAATTTATTCGTCAATACCTTAGACAACGTGAAAACCTGCAATGTGTTTTTGTGTTAATTGATAGCCGTCATGAGCCACAAAAGATAGATTTGGAATTCTGTTGTTGGTTAGGGCAGGAGGGAATACCATTTATGTTGATTTTCACAAAGGCTGATAAGCAATCTGGTGTAAAGTCTGATCAAAATGTAGCGAAATTCCGTCGTGCATTGAAGAAATGGTTCGAAGAGATTCCACCGAACTTTTTAACCTCGGCAGAAACACGACTAGGCTGTGATAAGATTTTGGCAAGTATTGATGAAATCAATCAGAACTTTCAACCTCCGGTAGAATAATCTATGAAGAAGTACATGTCGCTCGTGCTATTTGCACATAGCATCTTTGCTTTACCATTTGCTATTATCGGATTTTTCTTGGCTATTCATACGACGAATTACGGCTTTGAATGGAAGTTATTCCTTTTGATGCTTCTATGTATGGTTACAGCAAGAAATGCTGCCATGGCCTTTAATAGGTACCTTGATCGCGATATTGACGCCCTTAATCCAAGAACCGCAGTTCGGGATATCCCAGCTGGTCGTATTGCTCCTAAGCAGGCCTTGACATTTACCATTATCAATTGCTTGGTATTTATGATTGCTTGTTATTTCATCAATCCAATGTGTTTGATGTTGTCTCCGGTGGCTTTATTTGTGATCTTGTTCTATTCCTATATGAAAAGGATTTCTCCATTATGTCACATCGTATTGGGGATAGGCTTAGGATTGGCACCTGTAGGTGCGTATTTAGCAGTAACGGGTCATTTTCACATTGTACCTATATTTTATGGCTTAGCCGTATTGACTTGGGTAAGTGGTTTTGATATTATTTATGCACTTCAGGATGAAGAATTCGATAAGGAGCATGGATTAAATTCCATTCCGGCGAATTTTGGAGGAAAAACAGCATTAAGGATTTCCGAAGTACTGCATATATTCTCCTTTATATTTGTATTGTTGCCGATATGGTTTATGCCAACAGGCATCTTTTATTATATAGGAGTAGCAATTTATGGTATGATGTTGATCTATCAACATCGAATTGTGAGTCCAACAGATTTAAGTCGTGTAGATCGAGCATTTATGACGGCTAATGGTATTGCTTCAGTGGTATTTGCCGTATTTTATTTGTTGGATATCCTGTTCTAATGCTATATGATTTTGCTCACTTTTTTAGAAGTAGGGGTAAAAATTAATTTGCATTCCATTTTGAAATCGTTTTCTTTGCAAGAAATCAAAAAGTAAATGGCGAAAAATCTATTGATAGTTGAGTCTCCAGCGAAAGCAAAAACAATTGAGGGGTATTTAGGGAAAGATTTTTTAGTAAAATCAAGTTATGGTCATATTCGGGATCTTGTAAAGACCGATGATGCCATCGATACAGATAATAATTTCAAACAGAAATATGAGGTTCCTTCGGATAAGAAGGCAATCGTATCTGAGCTAAAGAAACTGGCTAAATCTGCAGAGACTGTTTGGTTAGCGTCCGATGAGGACCGCGAAGGAGAAGCCATTTCTTGGCATTTATATGAAACTTTGGGCTTGAAAGATGATAATACCAAAAGAATTGTTTTTCATGAAATCACAAAGCCTGCCATTCTAAAAGCAATTGAATCTCCACGTAAAATAGATTTTAATTTAGTTAATGCACAACAAGCACGTCGTGTATTGGACCGTTTAGTAGGTTTTGAACTATCCCCAGTATTGTGGCGAAAGGTTAAACCATCTTTGTCAGCAGGTCGTGTACAATCTGTAGCTGTACGTTTAATCGTAGAGCGCGAGCGTGAAATCAATAAGTTTACTGCTGAAGCTAGTTTCAAAGTAGTGGCTATCTTCAAAACCGGCAAAGGAAAAGAGCAATTTAAAGCAGAATTACCTAAGCGTTTTGCATCTTTTGATGATGCAAAGAGCTTTTTAGCTGATTGTGCTTCTGCGGCTTTTACGGTAAATTCCTTAGAAACAAAACCATCCAAACGTACGCCTTCAGCTCCTTTTACAACATCCACCTTGCAACAGGAAGCAAGTAGAAAATTAGGTTTTTCTGTTGCTAGAACCATGCAAGTTGCTCAACGTTTATATGAAGCTGGACGCATTACCTATATGCGTACCGACTCGGTGAACTTATCTGATACAGCATTAAATGCTGCTCAAGAAGAGATTACCAAAGCTTACGGTACTAAATACCATAAACAGCGTCAATACAGAACGAAAAGCGCTGGTGCTCAAGAAGCGCACGAGGCTATTCGTCCGACGTATTTTACAGAACACAGTATCGAAGGTGATAATTCCGAAAGAAGATTATATGAGCTTATATGGAAGCGTGCTATTGCTTCTCAAATGAGTGAAGCTGAATTTGAGAAAACCGTTGCAAACATTGAAGTATCAACACGTTCTGAAGAATTTGTTGCTACTGGTGAGGTGATGAAATTTGACGGTTTCCTTAAAGTATATTTTGAATCATCCGATGATGATACAGATGACCTTGAAGATGACTCAGCAGATAACAGCCTATTACCAGCATTGGCTAAAGGTCAAGTTCTTGATCTAAAAACCATGCAAGCTACCGAGCGATTCTCAAGACCTCCAGCTCGTTTTACAGAAGCATCTCTAGTTAAGAAATTAGAGGAATTGGGGATAGGAAGACCTTCCACTTATGCACCTACCATTTCTACAATTCAAAATCGTGGTTATGTGGTGAAGGAAGATCGCGATGGTAAAGAAAGACAATACCAGACGATCACTTTACAAGACGGTGAGATCAGTAATGTAACTAAAACAGAGATTACTGGTGCTGAACGCAGTAAAATGTTCCCTACAGATATCGGTGTATTGGTAAATGACTTCTTAGTTCAACACTTTAAAGGTATTGTGGATTATCACTTTACAGCGAAAGTAGAGAAGGAATTTGATGAGATTGCCCAAGGTTTCAAGGAGTGGACAGATATGTTGTCTAATTTCTATGGCCCATTCCACTCAGAAGTACAGAATACCATTGAGAATGCTGATCGTGCTACGCACGAAAGAGAATTAGGAGTTGATCCTGTAAGTGGAAAACCAATTTCAGTACGTGTGGGACGATTTGGTCCATTAGTTCAAATCGGTACTGCTGATGATGAGGAGAAACCACAATTTGCTTCCTTACGTAAGGGTCAAATGATCGAAACCATTACCTTAGAAGAGGCATTGGAATTGTTCAAATTACCTAAGAAAGTAGGGGAATTTGAAGGAAAAGAAATGACAGTTGCTATCGGTCGATTTGGACCATACATTCGTCATAACAGTAGTTTTTATTCTTTACCAAAAGGATTGGATCCTTTAGATGTGGAAGAAGGTCAAGCTATTGAAATCATTGAAGAAAAACGTCAAAAAGATAAGGATAAAGTAATCCGTGTATTTGAAGAAAATGCGGAAGCTCGAATTGAGAATGGACGTTGGGGACCATTTGTAAGATTTGGTAAACAAAATCTTAAAATCCCTAAAGGTACAGATGTCAATAGCATTACTTATGCTGATGTTCTTAAATGGGCTGAAGAGGATAGTAAAGGTGCCGGAGCTAAAAAAGCAAAGGCTACTAAAACAACAAGAGCCAAAAAGAAATAGTACTTTATGAAAAAGGATCTCCCTTTAAATATTGTAGAGGATATCTCTATTGCCATTGTATTAGAAAATGAAACACCAACTGCAAAGGTTTGGAATGTCTATTTGATCAATGAAAAGCCGGTGAGTATTCAAAACGTCCTGGTTTCCTCTAAGGGTTATGGAGAAAAGGATGGCAAGCAAGTCAAAACCACTACTTTGAGACATTTCATTGGGGATATGGAAGCACATTCTACCACTAAAATTGAAGCAATAGATATACAAGTATTTGGATTAACCAATGAATATTGGTTGAGCTATTATATTAATGGTACGATTTACGATAAAAAATATATTTTCTTACCAGAAAGCATTGTTGATGAAAACCTTATAAAGATTCCTTTGGTAAATAAGCCAGGAGTTATGATAGGAGGTACCAACTAAAATGAGCAAAAAGAATTTTGTCCTAGCGATAGATGGCTTTTCTTCTTGTGGGAAAAGTACGGTTGCTAAAGCACTTGCTAAGCAGCTTAATTTTGTATTTGTTGATTCTGGTGCTATGTATCGGGCAGTTACGCTATATGTACAGCGTCATAACATCGCATTGGATGATGAAGATGCTATACAAAAAGCCTTAGACGATATCCATATTGACTTTATACCAAACCCTGATAAAACCCAAATTCTATTGAATGGTGAAGATGTATCTGATGCCATCAGAACCATGGAAGTATCAGATTATGTAAGTGAAGTAAGTGCCATTAAATCAGTTCGTAAAGCTATGGTTCATCAGCAACAACAATTGGGTAAGAAGCGTGATATTGTGATGGATGGCCGTGATATTGGAACCACTGTTTTCCCTGATGCAGCATTGAAAATCTTTATGACTGCAAGTCCACAAATACGTGCAGAAAGAAGATATGCGGAGTTAACGGCGAAAGGAGAATTAGTGACGATGGAAGAAGTGAAAGAGAATTTATCACATCGAGATCATATAGATAGTACTCGTGAGGAAAGTCCATTACGCCAAGCAGAAGATGCCATAGTATTGGACAACAGTGATCTGAATCAAGAAGAACAATTAGCTTTTGTATTGGATTTAGTGAAACAAAGGCTAAATAAAATTTAAACTAAACAACAAAAACATAAGAAAAGCCCTCTTAGGAGGGCTTTTCTATTATTTCATATTATCAATTTCTTGCTGTTCTCTCAGCTTGTCAATATTATTTTTGCTTCCGAAATCATCAGTTTTTTCTTGAAATGAATTCAAGATCTCTAATATCGCTTCTGAGTTATCAGCTGTACGTTGATAGATTTCAGGGATCTTAGACTCGATAGTTTTATCGCCCAATTCAATATTGTCGATTTCAACTTTCGCAATCTTTTCCAAAACAGCCTGCTGACTGTTTCTAATGTCTTCTAATTCCCTGGATATCTTCTCCATTAAATCGAATTTCTTTAACTTATCCATAAATTCTTTCTCATTAGTTTCTACATATATAACGCTGAAAGTCTTAAATTGTTGCAAGAATTTAATAAGTCACTATAAATCAAGTCAATAAAACGCAAAAATAAAGGTCATATCCGCGGATATGACCTTTATTCTATAGCAATCTTTATTAGATTAAAGTACTAGTTTGTTCTCCCTGGATAAACTTCCAATGCTTTTTCTAAGCATACTAATGCTTTTTTCAAATCGTCCTGATTTAAGACATAGGCCAATCGAACTTCATTGGTTCCGGCACCTGGAGTAGAATAGAATCCAGTAGCAGGAGCCATCATTACCGTTTCATTGTTGTAATCAAATGATTCTAATATCCATTGACAGAATTTATCGGCATTATCAATTGGCAATTTTGCAACTACATAGAAAGCACCTCCTGGATTAGGACAGAATACTCCTTGTATTTTATTTAAGCCACTCACCAAAGTATCACGTCTAGCGGTATACTCTTTAGATACAGCTTCAAAATAACTATCTGGTGTATCAACTGCAGCTTCACCCGCAATCTGACCTTCTAAAGAAGGACTTAAACGCGCTTGAGCAAACTTTAATGCTGTTTGATACAATTCCTTGTTCTTAGTAATGATACATCCAATACGAGCACCACAAGCAGAATAACGCTTAGATACCGTATCGAAGATAACCACATGTTGCTCTAATCCTTCTAATTGAATAGGGGAAATGAATTCTTTACCGTCATAACAGAACTCACGATAAGCCTCATCTGAGAATAAGTATAGATCATATTTCAAACACAATTCACGTAAAGCTTCTAATTCTTCACGAGAATATAAATAACCAGTAGGGTTATTTGGATTACAGATAGCAATTGCTTTCGTTTTATCGGTAATTACCTTTTCAAATTCAGCGATACTTGGTAAAGCGAATCCATTGTCAATATAAGACATGATAGGTTTAACCACGATATCAGCAGAACAAGCAAATCCATTGTAATTTGCATAGAAGGGTTCAGGAATGATGACTTCTTCACCGGGATTTAAACAAGCTTGCATAGCTATTGTAATAGCTTCTGAACCACCATTGGTAACTAGAATGTCATTCGGAGTAATATTATAATTGATTTTGTTATAATACTCGGCCAATTTAGTACGATAGGACAATGTACCTTCGGATGGGGTATATGCCCAAACTTTGAAGTCAATATTCTTAAGGGCGTTTAACATTCCTTCAGGCGTCTCGATATCTGGTTGTCCGATATTTAAATGGTAGATTTTCTTTCCTTCACGTTTTGCCTGATCAGCAAATGGAGTTAGTTTTCTAATAGGTGATGCAGGCATATTGATGCCTTTCTGAGAAATTCTTGGCATTATTAAAATTTTACTATTTAGTTTTATCAAAAATACAAATATTCTGACTAGCAAACTAACAATAAAAGCCATTCTTATGCAGAATGGCTTTTATTTTCCAAATTTATGCTATTTACTACTCCTTATTCAACGATACCTTTGATGGTCAATGTTTTCACTGGAGTTTTAGTATTCGATTTTACGACGAATGTTTTTGTAAATGGACCAGATGCTGCCGCATTATAAGTTACTTTAATAGATCCTGACTCGCCTTTTTTCACTGGAACTTTTGTGAATTCCGCAACGGAACAACCACAAGTAGGTGTTACATCGTGAATAATGATGGCGTCAGAGCCAGAATTAGTAAAGGTGAACTCGAAAGAAGCATCCTTATTCAATGGAATTTTCCCAAAGTCATGCGTCTCTTTATCAAATTTAAATTCCGGTGTCAACAAGGTCATCGCTGTTAAACTGATAAACGCAATCAGCACTGCACCCAAACTCGCTATTTTTCTCATTGTTTCTGTTATTTAGTATTTTGTTGATTCAATCAAATCTAAGACCAATTTTATAAACTATTTGATATAAATAAAACTTATTGGTTTAAATCAACAACATTTTTACAATATATAATTAAATTATTCCCTCTTTCAGAATATCCTGTATATGTATTATACCAGCATAAACGCCCTCATCAACAACAACCAATTGGGAGATGCTATTCTGCCGCATTTCATGTAAAGCATTGACTGCTAACTCTGTCTTTTCAATTGTCTTTGGATTTTCAGACATAATATCAATCGCTTTCAATTCAGATACATCCTCATGCTTCTCCAACATCCTACGAATATCACCATCGGTAATTATTCCTAGAATATTTCCATCTTGTTCAACAACCGTTGCACCAAGGCGGAATTTGGTGATAGAAATTAGTACATTCCGAACATTCGAATCTGCTTGAACCTGAGGCAATCCACGTTGATCGGATAAATCACCCACTTTTAGGTATAATTGTTTTCCTAAGGCACCACCAGGGTGATATTTAGCAAAATCTTGATCAGAAAACTGTCTTTTTGTTTGAAGACAAACAGCTAATGCGTCTCCCATTGCCAATTGAACAGTCGTACTTGTCGTAGGCGCCAAGTTATTTGGACATGCCTCACGAGTAATCGTGGTATCTAAGACGTAATCAGCTTGATCTGCTAAGTAGGAGCTGTTGTTACCAACAATGGCCACCAACGTATTTCCTGTTTGTTTTAAGAATGGAATTAATACTTTAATCTCTGGAGTATTTCCACTTTTGGAGATAGCAATAATTAAATCATGCTCTTGAATAATCCCCAAATCCCCATGAATCGCATCAGCTGCATGCATGAAAATAGAGGGAGTACCCGTTGAATTAAGTGTTGCAACAATCTTTTGAGCGATAATTGCACTTTTTCCAATTCCTGTAATGATAACCCGACCTTTTAAAGTTAAGATAGACTCAACCACCTTAACGAAGTCATCATCAATTTTTTCTGATAATGCCAAGACATTTGAAGCTTCCAATTCGAAGGTTTCCTTTGCAAGCATTTTTATATCGATGTTGTTTTTCACGTAATATTTCCGTAGTTTTATATATTAAAAAATGAACGAACGTTACAAAAATACATTTTTTGAAACGTTTTATTATTACGCTTAACACATCTATTTATTTGCCCTGTCAATGGAAATAGAAAAATCACTTTTCGATAATCTACAAGACTTTTTCGGATTCGATACGTTTAAGGGTGACCAAGAAGCAATCATCACCAACGTCTTAAACAAGAAAGACACCTTTGTTATCATGCCAACAGGTGGAGGAAAGTCCATTTGTTACCAACTTCCAGCATTAATGAGCGATGGTACAGCCATTGTCATTTCACCATTGATTGCTCTTATGAAAAATCAAGTGGATCAACTACGTGCTTTTGGGGGTAGGGATAGCATTGCTCACTTCTTGAACTCGTCCTTAACCAAAGGAGAGATCCAACGTGTGAAACAAGATGTTACAGAAGGTAAAACAAAATTACTTTATGTAGCACCAGAATCACTTGCTAAAGAGGAAAATGTCAATTTCTTAAAGAGTATTACGGTATCCTTTGTCGCTGTAGATGAGGCGCACTGTATCTCGGAATGGGGACATGATTTCCGTCCAGAATACCGGAAAATCCGCCAAGTAATCAATGAAGTGGGACCTGAGATCCCAATTATTGCATTAACTGCAACCGCCACCCCAAAAGTACAATCGGATATCCGTAAGAATTTACAGATGAACAATGCTGCTTTATTCAAATCATCTTTCAACAGGACTAACTTATATTACGAGGTTAGGACAAAGCAAGATGTGATAAAAGAGATTGTTCGGTTTATTAAGAGTAATTCTGGCAAAGCTGGTATTGTTTACTGCTTAAGCCGTAAGAAGGTAGAGGAAATCGCCGAAGTATTGAACATCAATGGTATTAAAGCTTTACCTTATCATGCTGGCTTGGACGCTAAAACACGTGCAGAGACACAGGATAAATTCTTAATGGAAGATATTGAAGTTATTGTAGCTACAATTGCTTTCGGAATGGGAATTGACAAACCTGATGTTCGTTATGTCATTCACCACGATATCCCTAAATCCATGGAAGGTTATTATCAGGAAACTGGTAGAGCAGGCCGTGATGGGGGTGAAGGCTACTGTTTGGCTTTCTACTCAGAAAAGGACGTAGAGAAGCTAACCAAGTTCATGAAGGATAAACCGGTCTCTGAAAAAGAAATCGGCACCCAAATATTAAAGGAAGTTATCGATTATTCAGAGTCGGCAGTTTGTAGAAGAAAACAAATCTTACATTATTTCGGTGAGAAGTTTGATGAAACGGGCTGTAATAACATGTGTGATAACTGCCGTGCAAAGAAAACCTATTTCGATGCAGAAGAGAATATTCTAAAGGTATTGAACTTCATTAAGGAACAAGGCGATAAGTTTGATGATCAGCACATTATCAATGTGATGATCGGTCAAAACAATCAACCTATATCTTCCTACAAACACGATAGTCACCCATTATTTGGTTCTGGAAAGGATCTAGGGGTCAATTATTGGAATTCCTTGATTCGTCAAGCGGAATTAGCTGATTTCGTTAAAAAGGATATTGATCATTACGGCTTATTACAGCTTACAGAAGGCGGTAAGAAATACATTGCCAATCCTTATGCTATAAAGTTTCTATTAAACAGACCAATGGAAGCTTCCAAATCAGATTCAGGAGATGAGCATTCAAGTTCTTCTGGAGCATTGGATACTGAGTTGTTAAAAATGCTTAAGGAACTTCGTAAGAAATTAGCAAAACAACGTTCTTTACCTCCATTCGTGATTTTCCAAGATCCTTCTCTGGATGAAATGTGTACTCACTACCCAATTACTCAAGAGGAATTAAAGAAAATTCAAGGTGTTGGTTCTGGGAAGGCCATGAAATTCGGAGGACCATTCTTAGAAATGATTAAGAATTATGTGGAAGAGAATGATATCGATCGTCCACAAGATTTAGTGATTAAAAGCACAGCTAATAAATCAGCATTAAAGGTATCCATCATTCAGAATATAGACCGTAAAATCAGCTTAGAAGATATCGCATCTTCAAAAGGAATATCTTATGAGGATTTATTGAAAGAAGTGGAGTCTATTGTCAATTCCGGTACGAAGCTCAATATTGGTTATTTCGTAGATGAAATGATTGATCAAGATCGTCAGGATGAGGTATATGATTACTTTAAATCTGCTGAATGCGATGGTATCGATGTTGCTTTAGATGAATTAGGCGAAGAAGATTATTCCTTTGAAGATATTCAGCTAATGCGCATTAAATTTATGTCAGAATTAGGAAATTAAACACATTTATATGATTAATACATATTTGCCATCGATTAAAAATGGCAATTCATCTGCCTTTTTCTTAATGGCAGGTCCTTGTGCTATCGAAGGCGAAGAAATTGCACTTAGAATAGCCGAACGCATTGTTACTATTACAGACAAATTAAATATCCCATACATCTTTAAGGGTTCTTACCGCAAGGCTAATCGTTCTCGTGTTGATTCATTTACAGGAATTGGTGATGAGAAAGCTTTAAAAATCCTGGAAAAAGTAGGGAAGACTTTTGGAGTTCCAACAGTTACCGATATCCACGAAAGCCATGAAGCTGCTATGGCAGCTGCTTATGTGGATGTATTGCAAATCCCAGCATTTCTATGTCGTCAAACAGAACTTTTGGTAGCTGCAGCTGAAACAAATAAAGTAGTAAACATCAAAAAAGGCCAATTCCTTTCTGCTGAGTCCATGATATTTGCAGTGGACAAAGTACGCGATTCTGGAAACGATAAAGTATTCTTAACGGATCGTGGAAATACATTTGGTTACCAAGACCTAATCGTAGATTATCGCGGTTTACCTGTTATGAAATCTTTTGGTGTACCTACTGTTATGGATTGTACGCACTCCTTACAGCAACCTAATCAAACATCAGGTGTTACAGGTGGAAAGCCGGAATTAATCGGTACAATAGCGAAGGCAGCTATTGCAGTAGGAGCAGATGGTTTATTTATTGAAACACATCCCGATCCAGCAAATGCCAAGTCAGATGGTGCTAATATGCTTCACCTTGACCGCTTAGAAGACTTATTGACGCAATTAATTCGAATCCGCGAAGCTATTTTGTAGAATAGAATAGCAAATACGACGTATAGCTATCCGTATTTATAACATAAAAAAAGGAGATTTATAAAAATCTCCTTTTTTTATCCTTGAAGGATTGTATTGATTAAATAAACAAATTGATATACAATTTTTATTCGAAGTATTCCTTGATACGTTCAAAGAATGATTTCTCACTTTTCCCTGGTTGAGGTTTAAAGTTTGCTGAATTCTTTAGTTTTTCCAACAACTCTTTTTCCTCTTTATTTACGGTTTTAGGCGTCCATACATTCACGTAGACCAATTGATCGCCTTTATGGTAAGAATTCACTTCAGGTAATCCTTTACCTTTTAAACGAAGGATTTTTCCGCCTTGCGTTCCTGGATCTATTTTAATCTTTGCTTTACCATCGATGGTTGGAATTTCTACACTAGTACCCAAAGCTGCATCTGCAAAATTGATATACAAGTCATAAATCACATTGATACCATCACGTTTTAAAGTCTCATGCGGAACTTCTTCCACAAGTATAATCAAATCACCAGGGATACCACCACGAGGAGCAGCATTACCTTTTCCAGTCATGGAAAGTTGCATACCTTCACTAACTCCAGCAGGGATATTGATACTGATGGTTTCTTCGCCACGCTCTAGACCTTCACCTTTACAGGTAGTACACTTTGCTGTGATTTCCACACCTTCACCATTACAGGTAGGACAGGTGCTTGTAGTTTGCATTTGACCAAGAATAGTATTGGTAACACGTCTTACCGAACCGCTACCACCACAGGTATTACAAGTATGGTACGAGCTTTTATCTTTTGCTCCTGTACCACTACAGGTATGACAAACTACTTGTTTGTTTACTTTTACTTTCTTTTCAACACCATTGGCAATTTCCTCCAGTGTCAATTTCACTTTAATGCGCAGGTTGGTTCCACGTTGCACACGGCGTCCTCCGCGAGAACCACCGCCGCCACCACCAAAGAAACTCTCAAATGGATTTCCACCACCAAAGATATCACCGAATTGGCTGAATATGTCTTCCATATTCATGCCGCCGCCACCATAACCTGAAGCCGAATTACCAGCATGACCAAATTGGTCATAACGTCTCCGCTTCTCAGCGTTGCTTAGTACTTCATAGGCTTCGGCAGCTTCTTTAAACTTGTCTTCAGCTTCCTTATCACCAGGGTTCTTATCCGGGTGAAATTTTATCGCAAGCTTACGATATGCCGTTTTAATTTCAGTTACTTCTGCAGTCCGTTGGACTCCAAGCACATCATAATAATCTCTCTTTGACATTTTTTATATTCTTATTGTCCTACTACAACCTTTGCATAACGGATTACGCTATCATTTAAAAGGTATCCTTTTTCGATAACATCAATTACTTTATCCTTCATGTCTGGTGTAGGTGAGGGGATAGAAGTAATGGCCTCTTGATATTCTGCATCAAATGGTTTGCCCAATACATCCATTTCTTTAACACCCAATTGTTCCATGGTCTTGCGGAATTTGTTGTTTACCAATTCCACACCTTGTTTTATAGCATCTCCATCAGAGATGTCTTTCATATGGCCTAATGCACGATCAAAATCATCCATTACAGGAAGTAATTTTACAATTACATCTTTTCCTGCAGATTGCATAAGCTCTAATTTTTCTTTGGAAGTACGTTTCTTGTAGTTGTCAAATTCAGCTACTAAACGCGTATAGCGGTCGTTAGATTCCGCTAATTTTTGGTTTAAGTCATCAGCCTCCGCTGCTGTATTCTCCACATTCTCCTCGAATTGATTCAATTCTTGATCTTGAGTATTTTCGTTTTCGTTCATCATCAGCTAAGAAAGTTAAATGTTAATTGCCTGTCATCAATTATACTGCCAACGCAAAAAATCCGACATGCTGTCAGTCTGTTTTGAAGTCTACTGGCAAGAATGTCGGATTTAATCGTGCTTGTCAGTCCTTAAATACTTACATTGTCATGTAAGGATCCATCTGCTGTACGCAGAATACGGGCTGGCATATTTCTAATAATTTGGTAATCGTGTGTTGCCATTAATACGGCTGTTCCAGAGGATGCAATATCACGAAGTAATAGTACAATTTCCTCGGATGTAGCAGGGTCTAAGTTTCCTGTTGGCTCATCCGCTAATATAATTTCTGGATTATTCAATAAGGCACGCGCAATTACAACACGCTGCTGCTCACCACCGGATAACTCATGAGGCATCTTCTTCAATTTTGAACGAAGACCCACCTTTTCCAGTACATCTAGAATTCGGTTCTCAATTAGACCTTTTTCTTTCCATCCAGTTGCCTTAAGAGCAAATTCCAAGTTTTTTTCGACAGTACGGTCATTCAACAAATGGAAATCCTGAAATACAATCCCTAGTTTACGACGTAAGTAAGGAACATCATTCTCATGCAACTTCCTTAGATCAAAACCTGCAATCATACCTTCACCATTAGCAATATAAAGATCTCCATAAATAATCTTTAATAAACTACTCTTTCCAGATCCAGATTGCCCGATCAAGTATAGGAATTCACCTTGTGAGATATCCAAGTTTACATTGGATAGAACCAAGTGTTTTTGTTGATAGATATCGACATTTTTTAATCGGATAACCGTATTTGTTTCTCTCATACTTCTTATACGTCAATTTTTTTTATTTGGCCAAATGGCAGTTCGCGAACGATATCCATGATATACTCTGCTTTATCTGCTAGCCCTATTTTATCTAATGATTTATCAGGTCGATCCACGCGGAAATAGGCTAATAAGGTGAATGCGTCATCACGCAATTGCACATAATCCGGGATTTTGGCCACGCCCTTAACCTTTATAACATACATAGTCGAACAAAAATATAACTTTTTATGAATTCATAACCATATAACGCCACAAATTGCGATTTATTGGTTTGCCTTTAAAAATGCTAAAGTATCCACCGCATCCGCATAATCATCCAATGCCGGGCATTGACTAGCTCCAAATGGAAATACCGCAGCATCAACATTTAATTCGCGCTCAGCAGTCACACATTGAATCTCATTTAAATGCGATTGAATAAAACTTTCCACCTCTTGAATGTCCTTATAACGCTGGTAATGGATAACCGCAAGGGGAGAAGCAAGGTTCTCATCATCCTTCAACAATAAAAAGCCATTGTCATAATGCTCATTTTTGTTGATTAAATAAATGGATTTATTAAAATCGTAATTGTTGTTATACTTGAAGTGATCCTTAATCCCAGCAAAATATTCTAAAGGTTCATATAATTTAGCGATATCGTAGTTCTCCGGTATAAAGATCTTAGAAACTGAACGGCAACCTAAGCCAAAATAATCAAATATATCATGTCCTAATTGTTGAAGCTCCTCATTTGTTTCATCTCCAGAAATAACGGCAACCGAATTTCTGTTTTTACGAATGATATGTGGTTTCTTTCCAAAGTAATGTTCAAAGTAGCGGGATGAATTATTACTACCTGTAGCGATAATTAAATCGTATTCTGTCAATTTCTCGACTATTTTGAAATAATTGGAGAATTCAGGCTCAATTGCTACCAAGATATCCAACACCGCTTTTGTTAATCCGGCATCTTCAGAGGAAGCTTTAATTTCCGCATGGAAGCCCGTAATCAATACCGAAAGGATATCATGAAAACCAACTAGAGGAAGATTACCTGCTAGGACCAAACCGACAACCTTATCGGTTTTTATTTCCGGGAAATCTTTTAACCAGGCTTGTAGTTTATCTACTTGCAGGTTTGAACCAATAGCCTTGGTCTGTTGTAACACATTTTCTTTAGTATACCAAGGATTACGTTGAGCGACAGAAAATAAAAAAGGGGAATTTTCAAAGTCATTGGATTGCAGGTATTCACCAAGTTTTGCGAAGGCTTCAATTCTTTGCTGTAATATCAAAATCTTATTATTTAGAATTATTCTGTTAATATTTTGCCGTATATTTGCCATCAATTTGTAAATAACTACTAAAGTTATATACTTTTTCTTCAAAGTCTATGGCTGAAGTAGTAACTTTGAATACACAAAATTAGTTTATTATTTTATTGTAAGGACATAAATGGCAATTAAAATTACAGATGAATGTATAAATTGTGGAGCATGCGAACCAGAATGCCCGAACAACGCAATTTATGATGCAGGTGTTCCTTGGAAGTTTTCTGATGGTACGGCCTTGAATGGTGTTATTGATTTTGGAGATGGCGTAACGATTGATGCAAGCGAGTCCCAAGATGCAATCTCGAATGAAGTTTACTATATTGTTTCTGATAAATGTACAGAGTGTGTTGGATTCCATGATGAACCACAGTGTGCTGCTGTATGCCCAGTTGATTGCTGTGTGGAAGATGAAGATGTAGTCGAATCAGAAGATGAATTATTAGCGAAGAAAGCTTGGCTTCACGCGGAATAAGATATTTTTAAGAAATACGTAAAAGGTGCTCCATACTACATGAAGCACCTTTTTTTATGACCTAATCGCTATTTTAGATATTCTAAGGTATTTTCCAATTTATACTTTGGTGACCGATTAAAAACCATTCCCGAAAGAATGCGGTATGTGTAGCTCCCAACAATACAAATACACGATCGTTTTTATGCAAAGGAACTTTATTCACATTAGAAAACATCAGTAGATTTCTATGGTAGAATTTTGCAGCTTCCTCGGCACCTTCTTGTCCTGCTGGGCTGGAAGCATATAAAAGCATATCTGCATTGATATTGATTAAGAAATCTAAATATTCAGCCGAATTATTTACACGAAACATATCGATTACTCTTGGCTTTCTATTTAATTGCTTTAAATAATTAGCTTCATTTTGTTGAACTAGTTTTCCATATCTCGGGATAGTTAGGCTATCCACTTTTACATTCAATTCCTGATAAACATTATAATTATATCCTTCGGCATAGTCAATACCATATACCTTCTTTACCCCAGCGCGACTTCCTAATTCAAAGGCAAGCAATTCAATTTCAGAAGGATGTTCAAAGGTCATTTTAGGGTTAGCCAGGTATGCATCATATCGTGCCTGGAGATTTTTCTGCTGTTCAGGCAAAACTTCTAACATCATAACTGTTGGCTTAAATGTTTCGAATTTACTTACCAGATCATGTACTTCCTGAATACTTTTTGGGTCTCGTGGATTAAATTCTGTTCGGGTAGCGTCACTGGTAAACCCCATATGGAAAGTTCCCACACTCAATACAGGAATGGCATCATCAAATTTTGTTTTAAATTGCTGCTCTTGGGCATGAACTAATTGGTTTAAAACAAATGTTAAAGCAAATAGCATCAAATATTTCATAATCATAATAATTTGTTTTGAATGCACAATGGTAAGGGCATCTTTCATGTTATTCAAGTTTTATCGACCAATGCCACCAATTTATCGACAAATAGATTTTTGCTCCGTCATGAATTCCTTAACTTTATCTCATTCATGAAAAACAAGGAAATTTTCATTTCTAAGATGAGGGAAATCATCATCCACATCCTTTTTTGGGTTATTTGGTGCTATTTTACTTTACTACGATGGGAGTCAAACTCAATTGTTCTTGACGAATTGACGCTAATTAGTTTCTCTAGCTTTTTCATGATAATTAGTACTTTCTATCTAAACTATTTAGTTTTTATGCCTAGGTTATTTCAGAAATGGCATCCTCTAAAACCTATTGCATTTCTCTTAATCAGTTTATTATATTTTATCAGTTTTCGATATTTAATCGAAGAATTGATCTTTCCTTATTTCTTACATATCCGAAATTATAGCGATCAAGAAGCATTTGCTTTTTATATTCTTGATAACTTTTATTATGGATTGCATCCCATTATTTTAAGCACTGTTCTTTGGTTAGTCATTTATGTTATTCGGCTATTATCGTATCATAAGCGAATTATTGAAGAGAATAAAAATACAGAAATCAAGTTTCTCAAGGCACAGCTCAATCCTCATTTCCTATTCAACAGTTTAAATAACATCTATTCTTTAGTGCATTTTAAATCCGACAAGGCCTTACCAGCTATTGATCAACTCGGGCAGTTAATGAGGTATAGCACCTACAATAGTGAGAAGGAATGGATATCCATAAAGGAAGAAAAAACATATATCGAGTCTTATCTAAAACTTGAGGCTTTAAGAATTACCGAAGATGATTGTATCTTTTTTAAAGCTGATATCTCCGACGTAAACATCTTAATTCCAACCTTTACATTAATACCATTTATTGAAAATGCTTTTAAGCATGGAATCATAAATAAAGAAACCCCCTTGTTTATTGAACTCGTATTCAGGAATAATAAACTCAGCTATGAAGTTAAGAATACTGTTTCAGATAACCTGAAGGACACTCAAGCAGGAATAGGGTTAATAAACATTCATAATCGTTTGAATCATTATTATCCAGAGAAACACAGCATAAGTTGCATTGAGGAAAAGGGAAACTATTGTGCTAGACTAGAAATTGACTTTGAATGAGAAATGTAAATTGTTTAATTCTTGATGACGAACCTATGGCAGCTAGATTGTTAGCAGATTATGCCTTATCGATGCCAAATTTGAACCTCATCTATGCTGGTACTTCCGTAAAAGAGGCTTTAAACTATCTACATGAAGAAAATATTCAACTAATCATATTGGATATACAGATGCCCGAAATAAATGGAATCGAATTGATGAAGCTATTGGGTACCCGGTATGATTATATTATAAGTTCCGCTTATAGTGAATACGCTTTAGACAGTTATCAATTCCAGGTTGTTGACTACTTATTAAAGCCTATTAATTTAGACCGTTTTTACCAAGCCATTTTTAAATATATCAATTGGAAATCCCTTCAACCTATAATAGCGGATAAAGATTACTTACAAATACGTGCGGATCGTAAAGACTACCGAATCGCTTTCGACGAAATTGTACTTTTAGAAGGAATGAAGGATTATATTCAAGTTATCCTAGCGAACCAAAAGCTATTAGTTCTTGAAACGATGAAAGATATTCAACAGCGATTACCCGAACAACGGTTTATCCGAATTCATCGATCCTATATATTACCTAAAAATTCCATTAGAAGTATTGAAGGAAATCAAGTTCGACATGCTAATGGAAATTGTTATCCTATAGGAGATACCTTCAAAGACGGTCTTCTATCTTGGTTTAATAGTTAATTAGATGATTTTTAATTTCATCAATTTCAAATAACCTCTACTTTTCTATTGTATTTTGTTTACTTTTCTATGCTGATTATTGTCTAAAGCATAGTTTATAGATCTTCCACATTCGATGAAAGATGTTGTCCTTAAGCAGAGAATTAGAGATTTTTCGTTTCCCTCAAAGTTGTAATAGGCAAATCTCCTTTATCCATTTACCTTCTTCTTATTCCTTTTATCATTTCATTTCATTGTCTTTTGTCTCACATCTAATAGCGTAGCGGTCTCATATCTCATATCTATTTCCTTTGGTTTTATTCGTCACTCCTTCGGATCTCCTTCGGAACTTGTTCGGATCTCCTTCGGATCTCGTTCGGTTAGAAGCGAACGAGATCCGAGCAAGATCCGATGTAAATCCAATAGAATTCCCTTGGAGTAACAACTAAAAGATTACTCACGTATTAACATGGCACATAGAAATATTCACTTGAATATTCCAAATCACCTAAAATTTGACAAATCAGTTTAGGAATAGAAATTCATTTTATAATTCTAAGGGACTTTTGAGGATATCAATCTAATAAAGGAATGTTTAAATAGCTTAAAGTAAAGGTTTAAGTAACAGTTAGCCAAACAAAGGATTTATTATCACTTCTTTAAGCACGTCTAGTTATGTAAACAAATAAATACAATTCAGGGTATTATTTCATGTAATAAAATAAAGCATAACTAAACATTTGTTTTTTAGCTGAATAAAACGAATGGTATATAGCAGAATATTAGTTTGAGGTATAATCTATGGGAAGGAAATAATTTGGTTTGCACGGGTATTTTTTTATTTTTGTTGGTCTTTAAGAATAAATAAACACATAATAACCCATTAAACCGCATGTCAAAAAAAACAACGGGATATTTAATGCTGGTAACCATAGCATTAGCTTCAATTATTACTTTACTATACGAATTTGATATCGTTGCAGTACCTCCAACGGTCATGATGGCTGTTCGCTGGATAACGGCAATTGTCCTTGTATTAAACGCTATTGTTCGAAAAGGATTAACAACCTGGATCTTGACCTGTATGGTTTTAGGGATATTTGTAGGGCTTGATTTTCCAAACGTGGCTAAGGCTTTGCAACCTTTAAGTCAAGGATTCATCAAATTGGTTAAGACCATTGTAGGACCTATCTTATTTTCTACCTTGGTGTTTGGTATTGCCGGACACTCTGACTTAAAACAAGTGGGCCGAATGGCATGGAAATCCATGTTGTACTTTTTCTGTGCTACGACCTGTGCTATCTTTATTGGTCTTGCAGCAATCAACCTGACTCAAGCAGGTGTAGGTATCGACATTGAACATATGCCACATGAAGAATTACCACAAACTTCTGCCTTATCAGAAGGTGATAAAGTGGCTTTAAGTCATATTGATGAAAGTGCACATGGCATTTACAAATTTACATCCTTCTTCCGTGATACTTTTCCAGAGAATATCGTAAAATCGGTTTATGAGAATAAGGTATTGCAGATTGTCGTATTCGCGGTCATTTTTGGTATCGGATTAGCGATGGTGGAAGAGAAGAAACGAAAGCCATTTGTGGATTTTGCGGAAAGCTTGTCGGAGGCCATGTTTAAGTTTACCAACCTCGTCATGCTCTTTGCACCTATTGGGGTTGGTGCTGCGATGGCCTATACCGTGGGGCACCTGGGTGTTGATATCCTCAAGAATCTATTCATGCTATTGGCAACCCTTTATTTGGCCTTAATATTCTTCTTATGTGGAATTTTATTGCCGGTAGCTCTATATTTAAAAATCCCTATCAAGCAATTTATCAATGCAATTAAAGAACCTGTTTCTATTGCATTTGCAACAACGAGCTCTGATGCAGCATTACCAAAGGCGATGAGTGCGATGGAGAAATTTGGGGTTCCTCGTAAAATTGTATCATTTGTTATCCCTACAGGGTACAGCTTTAATTTAGATGGCACGTCCTTATACCTTTCCTTAGCTTCCATTTTTGTGGCTCAAGCAGCAGGAATTGACCTATCATTTGGTCAACAATTGATGATTGCCTTTACCTTGATGATTACTTCTAAAGGTGTAGCAGCAGTACCAAGAGCTTCATTAATTATTCTTATCGCAACGGCAGATCAATTTGGCTTGCCTGTATTTGTCATTGCTGCAATCTTGGGTATTGATGAATTGATGGATATGGCTAGAACATCGGTGAATGTGATAGGAAACTGTTTGGCTACGGTTGTAGTTGCCAAATGGGAAGGTGAATTTGATGAAGCTGCACCGTTCCGTGTGGAAACAGATCCAGATGGTGTAGAAGAAATCGCAGAAACAATTGAAGAAGGTCCTGAAGGTGAAACTCGGACTTAAGACGATATACGAATTAATAAGAAAAGGAGCCTAATCAGATGAATAGGCTCCTTTTTTAATTGTGACAATTTCTAAATTAAGAAATAAAGCCTTTTATATACTGCTTAGTGATCTCATGTTTTGGATGAAGCAACAAGTCTTCCGTCTTACCAAATTCTACAATTTCACCTTGATAAAGAAAGAGAATATAATCAGAAACCCTTCGAGCTTGACGAAGGATGTGCGTCACAAGCACGATGGTATACTGCTGTTTAAGGTCGATCAGTAGATTTTCTATAGTTTGTGTGGAGATCGGGTCCAATGCTGAAGTAGATTCATCACCGAGGATGATTTCAGGCTCTACAGCTAATCCTCTGGCTAAGCACAGCCTTTGCTGTTGTCCTATAGACAATCGGGTAGCAGATGCATCCAAACGATCCTTAACTTCTTCCCATAGCCCTACATTACGTAACTGCTGCTCTACAATGGCCTTTAGTTTGGCCTTATCCTTTATTCCATGAACCTTGGGACCATAGGCTATGTTTTCAAAAATAGACATAGGTAAGGGAAATGGCTTCTGAGATAATAAACCCATTTTCTTTCGAATATGTGTTACTTCAGCATCCGGGGCATATATATCTTCACCATTAACCAGGACAGAACCAGTAACCTGAACTTCTTTATGATCATCCAACAGCCTGTTCAATGTTTTCAATAAAGTCGTCTTTCCACAACCAGATGGACCGATTATGGAGGTAATGGAATTGTTAGGTATATCTAAATTAATATCCTTCAAAACCTGGCGGCCTTCGATATGTACATTCAAATCCCGGATTTGAATGTGCGGTTGTAAGGCTGTGCTTACAATTTGTGTTTCTTCTGCTTCAAGGATAGGAAATGTGTACATAGCACAATAATTAAAATAAGTAATGTCAATATTAATGCGGAGGCATAAGCACGTCCCTGTACTTCAGGGATAGGACTACTAAGCTGAAAGAAAATGGCCAAAGGTAGCGTAGCAGCTGGTTCGTCCAGATATTTAGGGATATTATCAGAAAAACCAGTAGTCAACATGACTCCAGCTACATCACCAATGGCACGCCCAAATGCTAATAATATTGCTGTAAATAGTCCTGGCTTTATATATTTGAGCATGAGCTTTGCCGATTCCCACCTGGTAGCTCCTAAGGAAGAGCTTACCTGTTTAAGATCGGTAGGAATACTGCTCAATAGTTCATCTAATGTTCGAACGACAATAGGAATTGTTAACAGACTGATGGTAATCACACCTCCCAACAGAGATGCTCGAATACCTAAGGCAACCATGATGCTAAAGGCTATAGCTCCATATACAATGGCCGGTATACCAAATAATACATCAAAGAATAACTTTAATAATCGAGCTATAAAAGACTTAGGGTGAATATAATTATGCAAGAATAGACTAATCGGGATACCGATAATACTGGCAATCAAAGTAGATAATCCTGCTAAATACAAGGAACCAATTATAGCATTCAAAACTCCTCCAGATTTGCCAAGATAAAAGCCACCTTTGGGGCTTTGCGATACCATTTCCCAGGACAAATAAGGTAATCCCTTAAAAAGAATACTTCCAATAATTAGAAATAAAGATCCGGTTATGATGATGCCTGAAATCTGCATGAATACCTTAGCCCATCTTTCCTGACGTAGTCTACTCTTTACTTTATCCATCTATACTTTTGCCTCCAATCTGTTTAATATTATTCTAGAAATTAGGTTAAACCCGAAAATGAGCACAAACAACAATAATGCTGCAAACATCAGGGCAGCATCATATTGCGGGATGGACATCATTTCACCAAAATTATTAGCTATTAGTGCTGGCAAAGGATAACCAGCATCAAAGATTCCGGTAGGGATTTTGGGTATATTCCCACATACCATCAAAACAGCAATGGTTTCACCAAAGGCTCTAGATATAGCCAATACAATGGCAGCCATAATGCCTGGACGAGCTTTCTTAAGAATCACCTTTTTAATCGTTTCCCATTTGGTTGCACCTAAGGATAAGGAAACTGCCCTTAGTTCTTGTGGGATCGTTTGTAGTACTTCAACCATGATGCTCATCATGATAGGGAATATCATGACTGCCAAAACAAAGCCGGCCGCAATTACTGAATAACCTGAAACCGTTATTCCAAATAAGGGTGCAATCACCTGACTAATCAATGGAATAACAAACAACACACCCCAAACGCCGTATAGAACCGGCGGTATAGCAGCCAAAACATTGATTAACGGCATTACCATATTTCGCAAACGATCAGATGCATATTCGACCAAATAAATGGAGGCCAAAACACATAAGGGCACCGCTATCAATAAAGCCAATAGGGTTACCCATAAAGTACCCAGAATAAAAACCAGAAATCCGAATTCTCCTTTCATAGGCGCCCAAACACTATTGGTCAATATGTCCAATAGGGAATGTTCCTCTAAAAGCGGGATAGATTTGTAAATCAATCCAACAAACAGAATTAACAAGAGGATAACTACAGCCACTAACAAGACTGCTGAACTGACTTTGGCAAGTTTATCTTTGAATAGACGTGTTATTTTCATGTTGTATCCTGTTTAATGATTCCTGAATATGCTTTTCGTCCAATGGCACATAACCATTTGCTAAAAGTTGTTTTTGCGCTTGTTTTTGAAGTATAAAAGTCAAGAAGGTTTTAATTAATTTACTTGAAGCATTTTTTCTAACCACAAATAACAACTCTCTTGCAGGAGGTGATGGGTATTGATTTTTTGCGATGGCATTAGTTAAAGAGTCTAGATTTTGATAAAAATCCTCGTTTTTATCCAAAACCCCGTTAGCATTAAGATCAATAGGTAAAGCCCGAATTCCTGCTGCGGCTAGCTTGCTATTCAGATCAAAAACGTAATTGAGGTTATTAAAACCGATAGCTAGTGGATCATCCTTAACAACTTGTGCTAATCCGGGATCACCAAAAATGCCAACACCTATTAAGTCTTCCTGATTGGCTTTAAAGAATTTAGCCCAAGTTTCGGCTGCACCAGCTGCATCCGAACGAACATATACCTGAATAGGCGAATCTACAAAGCGCGTATCAATATCTTTCCAGGTTTTATACTTAGCATGAATAAATATATTTTGGAGTTCATCTTGACTTAATCCACGTTTTAAGATTAAATCTATATTTGGGTGTTGGCTATTAATGGTAGGAATAACAGCATCTTTGGCTACAACTATAGGAAAGGCTCCATTAGCTAATTCTTGAGGATGCAGATCCCGAGAAACTAAACCAATATCCACCATATCGGTCAACACATCCGCTATCCCTTTACCAGCTCCACCTGCAGAAATATTAAAACGAACATTGGGATAAATTTCCTTGAAATCCTCCGACCAAAGAATGGCTAAAGGATACAGAGCAAATGCGCCAGAAAGAGACAAACTACCCGAATAATTCGACTCTTTTTCAAAACTTCCTTCCACATTAGGCGAGCAAGAAGCTTGAGATAAAGCTACTAAAACACTTATTACTATATACTTATATTTATTCAAACTGTTACTATATAGGAGGTAAAAATCAAATACGGTACAAATATATACTAATTCAGTAGATTTAATATAGTTTATTAAAAATTATTCTATACATTTGTCGACGGGATTTACAAATTCCACAAATTAAGAGGATATACCTTATAGAATTTATAAACAAATAGCGAATACTATGCAGAGTTTTCGAACAGAATTAGAAAATCCTATCGTTGAACAGGAGATTATTGAGTTAGCGGAGAAGATTAGAAAATATCGAAAAGGGGAGATGCCCGAGGAGAAATTCAAGTCCTTGCGTTTGGCTCGAGGGGTATATGGACAAAGACAAGCGGGGGTACAAATGGTACGGATTAAACTACCATTTGGAAAGGTTACATTTCAGCAAATATTAAAAATTGCGGATATCGCAGATGAATATGGAAGTGGTAATCTGCATTTAACAACCAGACAAGATATCCAGCTACACTACGTCAGTTTAGACAGGACACCTGAATTGTGGTCAAAATTGGCGGAGGACGATATCACACTTCGTGAAGCCTGTGGGAATACCGTTCGTAATGTCACAGCATCGGCTACTGCAGGAATTGATCCCAATGAACCTTTTGATGTGTCTCCATATGCGCATAGGACTTTCACTTATTTCTTGAGAAATCCCATTTGTGCTGAAATGGGAAGGAAAATTAAGATCTCATTCTCATCAAGTGAGCTAGATACAGCATTTTCTTATATTCATGATTTTGGATTTATTCCAAAAATTAGAATAGAGAATGGGAAGGAAATTCGAGGATTTAAGGTGATGCTTGGAGGTGGATTAGGTGCTCAACCGATATTGGCTCAAACAGTTCATGAATTCTTGGCAGAAGAGGAGATTATCCCTTATATGGAAGCCACCTTACGGGTTTTTGATCGACATGGGGAAAGAAACAATCGTAATAAAGCTCGTTTTAAGTATTTGGTTCAAAAGCTTGGATTAGAAGAAGTTCTAGCTTTAATAGAAATCGAGAAAAAGGCTATTAAGAATAAAACAGTAGTTGTAGATCGGCATAGTCAAATATCAACAAACTTACCGACAAAAGAGGTTAGCGAAATAGAACCACAAGATCCTTTAGCTTTTGAGCTTTGGAAGAGCACAAACACATTCCAACAGAAACAAGAAGGCTTCTATGGGGTTTATGTGAATGTTCAAACTGGTGACATCCCAACCGAAAAAGCCAGGAAGTTAATAGCAGGTGTAAGGGATCATATTGCTGATGATATCCGTATTACACAAGACCAGAACCTACTCTTTAAATATGTTCGAAAAGAGTCTTTAGTACATATATACGAAGCTTTGGTAGCCTTAGGATTTGGAAAACCTGGTTATAATAGTACGGCTGACATCACTACTTGTCCGGGTACTGACACCTGCAACTTAGGAATTTCAAATTCAACTGAAATGGCTCGTGTGTTGGAAAACTACATCCATGAATTTCATCAGGATTTTATCCAGGAAAAGGAATTTAAGATTAAGATCTCGGGCTGTATGAATTCCTGTGGTCAACACGGATTAGCACACTTAGGCTTTCATGGTAGTTCGGTAAAGGCCGGGACAGCTGTTGTTCCTGCAGCACAAGTGATGCTAGGCGGAGGTACTGTAGGAAATGGTGAAGGCAGAGTGGCTGAACGAGTTATCAAAGTACCCACCAAACGTGTTTTACAGGTACTGGATCTTTTATTGTCCGACTTCAAAAACAATCAGGCTGCAGGACAAAACTTTCATGCGTATTACGATCAACAAGGAAAAGATTACTTCTACAAGCTATTAAAACCACTAGCTGACTTGAGCAACCTAACTGCGGATGAGTATTTAGACTGGGGTCATGAGGAGACTTTTGCAACCGCTATTGGTGTTGGAGAATGTGCGGGTGTGTTGATTGATTTGGTTGCAACCTTATTATACGAAGCCGAAGAGAAACTGGATTTAGCAGACTTGGCAATTGGAAAAGGACAATATGCCGATGCCATTTATCATGCTTATAGTGCATTCGTATGGACAGCAAAAGCGCTGTTGCTAGACAAAGGATTAAGTGTTTCCACCCAAGCAGCGGTTTTAGCTGAATTTGATCAGCATTTCATAGCTGAAGACCTCTTTACTTTACCGACAAGTTTCAGTGAGCGAGTTCTGCAGATCAACAAGTATGAACCTTCAAAAGAGTTTGCTGAAACCTATCTATTACAGTCTAAGGCATTCTGCCTAGAAGCAGCGGAAAGAAGAGAAGAATTGAAAGCGGTGGTACAATAACTAAAAAACAACATTACATGACGAAAATACAAGCAAAAGTAACCTTAGTTGGAGCAGGACCTGGAGATCCTGATTTAATTACCCTAAAAGGAATTAAAGCCATTGCATCAGCTGATGTTATTCTATACGATGCTTTGGTGAATGAATCGCTATTAGAGCACGCACCAGCTAATGCAACTAAAATATATGTGGGAAAAAGAGCAGAGCGTCTGTCTACTTCTCAAGATTACATCAATCAACTATTGGTAGATTATGCTTTAACGCATGGACATGTTGTTCGATTGAAAGGAGGAGATCCATTCGTATTTGGCCGTGGAGGTGAAGAATTAGATTATGTACGGCAGTATGGGATTGAAACTGCAGTTGTACCGGGTATATCTTCTTCCGTTGGGTTAAGTGGTTTACAACAAATCCCCTTAACCTACCGAGGAATTGCAGAATCGTTCTGGGTTATTACCGGTTCAACCACGGAAGGCCATATATCTGCCGATTTATATACGGCAGTTAATACCGATGCCACCGTAGTTGTTCTTATGGGATTCAGTAAACTGAAAGAGATTGTAAAACTTTATCAGCAAGCTGGAAGAGGTGATTTACCAATCGCATTGATTCAAAACGGTTCATTAGCCAATGAGAAATTGGTAATGGGAAGAATCGACAATATTGTTACTGCTGCAGAGGAATCCTTAGTAGGAGTTCCTGCCATCATTATCATTGGTGAGGTTGTCGCAAAACATCAAGAGTTTAATAAGCTTCGTCAAGAATTAGTAAGCATAAGTCATTAGTATGAATCATCTTTTCCCCATTTATTTAAAGTTAGATCAATTGAAAACCTTAGTTGTTGGTGGAGGTCCAGTAGGCTTGGAAAAACTTCAAGCACTGATTACAAATTCACCAAATGCTGTAATAAAGGTTGTAGCCAAGGATGTTTGTATTGCTTTATTGGAATTTATAGATGGAAAAAAGAATATTCAATTGGAGGTTAGAGAATTTGTGGAAGAAGATCTCTGGGATAAACAAATTGTGATATTAGCGACCAACAACCCAACTTTTAATGATTATGTACGGGAGTTGACAGCGGAAAACAACATCCTATTGAATGTAGCTGATAAACCGGCCTTATGCGATTTCTATTTAGGCTCGGTGGTACAGAAGGGTGATTTAAAGATTGGTATTTCAACAAATGGAAAATCACCAACCATTGCCAAGCGGATTAAAGAGCTTTTAGAGAATTTACTTCCAGAAGAAATTGACGAGACATTAGCATTGATGTCTTCCTATAGAAAACAACTAAAAGGAGACTTGAAAGCTAAAATAGAGGTATTGAATGCGCATACAGAATCATTAATCAGGTAATATGCAGGCTAGAATAGAAGAATTAAAAATAACCTTATTAGGGTTAAACGCCAAGGAAATGCTGCAGGAGATTGATCAACTGTTTGGTTCGAATGCGGTATTTTCCACTTCTTTTGGCATAGAAGATCAGGTGATTACACATTTATTAGCAGAAAATAAGAGTTCTACCAAACTAATCACATTGGATACCGGCAGGTTATTTCCGGAAACTTACTACGTATGGAATAGAACCCTGGAAATCTATCGAATGCCCATCAGGGCATATTATCCAAATACTGAAGCGGTACAGTCCTTACTCGGAGAAAAAGGTCCTTCAAGCTTTTACAATTCGGTAGAAGATCGTAAAGAATGCTGTTTTATCCGAAAAATAGAACCTTTGAAACGCGCGATTGCTGGCTTCCAAATATGGATCACAGGCATACGAGCTGATCAGTCGGCTAATAGGGATCTGATGGAATACATAGAGTGGGACGAAGGCAATCAAATCATTAAAATACATCCTTTATTTCATTGGACTTTAGCTGAGGTAGAAACTTACCTAAAGGATCACTTCATACCATATAATCCATTGCATGACAAGGGTTTTCCAAGCATTGGTTGTCAACCTTGTACAAGAGCAATTACTGCAGGAGAAGACTTTCGAGCTGGCCGATGGTGGTGGGAGGACCAAAGCAAAAAGGAGTGTGGTTTACATCAAATAAGTAAATAAAAAAGAACGACATGGATTATTTAGATCATTTAGAAGCAGAAGCTATATATATTTTACGAGAGGTTGCTGGACAATTTGAAAAACCGGCACTCTTATTTTCTGGTGGTAAGGATTCAATTACCTTGGTTCATTTGGCCAAAAAGGCATTTAGACCAGGTAAATTCCCATTTCCATTGGTACATATTGATACGGGCCATAATTTTCCGGAAACAATAGAGTTTCGGGATTGGTTAGTTGATCAAATTGGTGAGAAACTCATTATAGGACATGTTCAGGATAGCATTGATGCTGGCAAAGTTGTTGAACAGAAGGGAAAGAATGCAAGTAGAAATGCATTACAGACAGTTACCTTATTGGATACTATTGCGGAGAATGGATTTGATGCTTGTATTGGAGGAGCTAGACGTGACGAGGAAAAGGCAAGGGCTAAAGAGCGAATTTTCTCTGTTCGAGATGATTTTGGACAATGGGACCCTAAAAGACAAAGACCCGAGCTATGGAATATCTTTAATGGAAAGATCCAAAAAGGTGAAAACGTTCGTGTATTTCCAATCTCCAATTGGACAGAATTAGACGTATGGAATTATATCAAAAGAGAGAAAATTGCATTGCCTTCTATCTATTTCAGTCATCAGCGAGATGTTGTATTTAGGAATGGGCAATGGATGGCAGCAGATCCGGTATTACAAATAGATAATGAAGATATTGTAGAAAATAAATCGGTAAGATTCAGGACAGTAGGTGACATGACCTGTACAGCTGCAGTAGATTCTATTGCCGTTGAGTTAGACGATATCATTGCAGAGATCAAAGCTTCAACAGTTAGCGAACGAGGGGCAAGACTAGATGATAAAGTATCTGAGGCTGCAATGGAAGAACGTAAGAAACAGGGCTATTTTTAATTATATTTCATTAAGACTATTATTTCCATGAATATTATAAAATTTATAACAGCAGGCTCCGTAGATGATGGGAAAAGCACCTTAATCGGTAGATTGCTATATGACACTAATTCTATATTAGACGATCAATTAGAAGCTATAAAAAAGGCAAATCGTAAGAATGATGATGGCACGGTGGATTTAGCTATTCTAACTGATGGACTAAAAGCTGAAAGAGAACAGGGTATCACCATCGATGTAGCATATAAGTATTTCCAAACAGAGAAACGTAAATTTATCATAGCCGATGCACCAGGACATATTCAATACACCCGGAACATGGTTACCGGTGCTTCTAATTCGGATCTAATCATCATTCTAATCGACGCCCGTAAAGGTGTTATCGAGCAGACCAAAAGACATTCTTTTTTAGCTAAATTATTGAACTTGAAAAAGGTATTAGTTTGTATCAATAAAATGGATATGATGGATTATGAACTAGCTGTATATGAGAATATTAAAACCGATTACTTAAACTTAGCTACCAAACTCGGATTGGATGAGGTAGACTTTATTCCAGTATCTGCATTAAAAGGTGATAATATTGTTCATCCATCTAAAAATACGTCTTGGTATACTGGTCCATCATTATTGGAATATTTAGAAAATGTAGAAATAAAAACTAATCAAAATAAAGGTTGGAGATTTCCTGTACAATGGGTTATTAGACCTCAAAGCACTGATTTGCATGACTATAGAGGCTATGCAGGTCAAGTGTTAGGAGAGGGGTTGCGTGTAGGTGAGGAGGTTGTCATTCTTCCTAGTGGACAGCGCTCAAGAGTAGAATCAATCGAATTTGACCAAAATCCTTTAGAATATGCTGAAAATGGTGCTTCCGTGGTGATTCACTTAGCTGATGATGTGGATGTCTCTAGAGGCGATATTATAGTAAGTTTGGATTCACCGGCAGATACAGAAAAAAATTTAGAAGCCAATATCGCTTGGTTTGATAACAAACAACTGGATGTTCAACAAATCTATTTGCTGCAAAAACATAGTAAAGTAAGTAAAATAAAAATTCCTGAGATTTTATTCAAATACGACGTACATACTCAAGAACAATTATTTGATCAAACTTTAGGATTAAATGATATTGGTAAAGTGCAGATTAAATCTGCTGAAGAGATTGTTTATGATTCAGCAGAAGTTTTCTCAGAGAATTCTAGAGCGATTATTATAGATCCTAGAACAAACATTACAGTAGGTGCAGTTATATTTCCATAGGGTAAAATGGATAAGGATATTCCTAATAAGGGGATATCCGTAAATTACTATTTAACATAATATAAATTATAAGTAATATATGTAATAATAGAAATCTAAGGGAATTGACAGGTATATTTGATTACAGCACTAAATTAATCATTCCTTCAATTTACAATACACGATGACATGATTTGACATAAACTGACAGCTTAAATATAAAAAGCGTTTGAAGTTTTCAATACCTTCAAACGCTTTAAATTTTTATTAGATAATTTATTAATCTGTCAAGCTACTGATATCAACCTTAGGTTTTGGTAGATTCATAGCTTTTATAGCAGCTTTACAAGAATCAACCATTTCTTGTGTCATTTCGTAATTATAGTCGCCATAATCGTTGTATTTCATATTGCCAACAAAGAAAAATCCGTATTGATCAAAAAAGTCTGTTAAATCAGTTTTAGAGATTTCACATGCTGTTTTAATAAAATTAAGCTGATGAACAGCAGGATTTCTTTCTTGCTGATTATTCATTGGATTCCAATTAACACGATTTCTACGGGAATTATTGGCTGTTTTCAAGTATTGCTGACGGAATGCTTCAAAAAGATCAGGATAGAAATCTGGATTATTTCCTGCAGATTCAAAGTATAGTTGCAATTGCCAGAATGGAACTAATCGATTAAACACATCTGGATCCTGTAAATACGATATTTTCGCATCTATAATACTTTTTCTTGCTTTATTGAAATTATCCTGGTTCTTGATCCTTGACTCATTATTAAAGGATCGCATGACATATAAAGAAAAAAGGTTATTACTTACTTCACCAAGACCTCCCCAATTAAACATCGGTCTTGTTTGATGAACATGGCCAACCTCATGGCTAAATCCCCAACATGGATCACCCTTAATTACCGATTCAGGCTTTGTAACCATAGCCATTGCATATCCCTTTTTATCACCCATATAAGCCACACCGTCACCATCCCGGAACATGTAATAATTGTAGTTTACACGAGCAAGAACTTTATTATCAGGCACTTTATTGTACTTGATTAAGCCCATTATACGGTGCTGACGATAAACTAGAGAGTCATAATTACTGATGAGCTCCTCCCCTTTTCCTGCAGCATATTTTTGCAAAGATTCTACTGGATACGCAATTTGAATATGCTTTCCCTTTGCATCTAAAATTGGATATACAGCTTTAGAAAGCATATTATCCCAATCTGCATTTTTATGCTTATTGATATCAAAATAGCCGTTTTCTTGGCCAGTAACAAAGTTTACTGTGATTGGTTTTTCTTTGGACGGTTCATTTGAAAAGTAGCTGATGTAAGCAAGGCTACCAAAATCAGTTAAATTAATGATATTTACGCCATTACGAAGCGTAAATTCCTTCTTTTCAATACCCCAACCTTTGGGATCTTTAGTAGGTTCTTCCGGATTTGGCGCTTTACGCATCCAATTTGGAATAAGTAATTTTACTTCTTTACCTTCCTCAATTCCTTCTGCAATGATCACGTGTTTACCAATCGGTAAATAAACACCAGTTACATTTTCATATTTGCTATAACCGTCTCCAATCGCTAATTGATGGCCTAAGGTATTCGGTGAAAGCAATGCATTGTAGGTCGCCAATCGATATTGGTTCTTGTCCGTTCCAGCCAAAATATCAAAAGCTAACTTCTGAATATTAGGATCAGTAATTGCTTCGATCTGTTTTTTCTTAATACCCGGCTTTAGTTTAGTGGCTAATGCATCATCAAATACGGAAAGATTTTGATAGGCTTGTTTAAAGTCTTTTGCCGATTGAGCCCAAAGTGAACTCGTTAAGAGACATGTTGCAGCTAATGTTAATAAGGTTTTGTTCATAAATGGTTTTTGTTGAATTAGCCTAAGATATAAAAATGATTGTGTCTAAAAATCATTTGTTGACTATTCAAGAACGTTTTTAAACAAAACAAGCTAATCAATCGATTGCTTTCATTGTAATAAATTTGATGGAATTCTATTTCGCTTCCCTTTTTACTTTAAGGAGCTCCCCTCACCTACCTAAAAATATTTTTTTCAAAAAATTCTTGTTTCATAAATATATTAATCTACATTTGTAGATACACATAGACAATTGTAAACATGGCCTTATCAAAAACTGAAGAACAACTCATGGAGATCATCTGGCATTTAGATGGAGCATTCATGAAGGATATTATGGAACAATTTTCAGAACCAGTTCCATCAAATTCTACTGTATTGACCTTGTTAAAGCGTATGCAAGATAAAGGATACGTAGGATTTGAGACTTTGGGAAATTCAAGAAAGTATTTTGCATTAGTACCCAAGGAAGAGCATTTTGGAAAACAAGTGAATGGATTAATTAAGGATTTCTTTAATGATTCTCCGTTACAATTCGCTTCATTTTTCACCAAGTCAAGTAATCTATCTGAAGAACAATTGCTTGAACTGAAAAAAATAATAGATGATGAACTTAAAAAGAAACAGTCATGATTTTATTCGTTTTAAAATACCTGATCTGTTCATTATGTCTTTATTTGCCATATGAGCTGTGGTTTAAGGATATTAAATTCCATTCGTGGAAAAGGTTTTACCTTTTAATGGTATTGATACTACCAATAGTAATACCTTTTATTTCTTTGCCAACGTATTCGGAGCAACCAGTAAAACCAATGGAATTTCTCCATCAACAGTCGCTCGTAACTTTTGAGAATATCACGCAGACATCTACTCTAATCGCTGATGAAGGTAATACCAGCACAATAGATTATCAATTAGTTATTTGGTATTTATTCCTTAGTGGTCTAGTAATTTTCGCCCTTAGATTCATAAGGAATCTTTGGAAAATGTACCTATTAATTCGAAGTAATCAAGTTGTACAGGTTGGAAAAGTAAGGGTGGTCTTATTAGACTCAGCTATAAGTCCCTTTAGCTTTTTTAATTATGTTTTTGTCCATAAGGAGGAATATAACAATGGTTTTGATCCATTGATTTGGAAGCATGAAATGGCCCATATCAAGCAATTACATAGTATTGATGTTTTGATACTGGAAGTACAATTCATATTTGCTTATTGGAATCCGGTATTATACTTCGCCAAGAAATCCATTAAATACAACCATGAGTGTTTGGCTGATGATTTTGTTATCCGTCGACCGGAAAATATTCAGACTTATCAATACTTATTAATCGGCTTAAACAGCGAAAAACAAGTTATGGCATTAGGGAGTCATTTAGATTTTAACCAACTAAAAACGAGAATAATCATGATGAACAAAACTGAAAACTGGCAAAGAAAAGCTTTCTTAGCAAGCTTTTCGATCATGCTGATTGCAGGATCAACCTTATTGTTTAGCAACAAGAATGCTGATGAAAATGAATCTATTGCAGAAAGTATGCTTTCAAAGGCGAATACAGCCCTAAATCTTCAAGCTCCTCAGGATACTATTGAAGGGATTGGTGCAAGTAAAGAACAACTAGCTGAGTACGACAAAGCTATAAATAAAATTAAGGAGTATAAAAAGAATCATCCTAATGACCGATTTATTGATATTTCGGGTCTTGATAAACGAAGGATGGGATATATTGCCTATGTTATGAATAAGGAACAAAGGGATGCAAGAACGAATAAAGATCATATGTTTCTAAACCCTTCTACTTTTATATCCAGCAATACGAGACCAAAAAAGAAATCTCCAACTAAGACCATGTTTGAAAATTGGAAAAACCCAAATGTATATGGGGTGTGGATAGATGGAAAGAAATCCAATAACAAGGCTTTGAGTAATTTGGAGAACAGTGATATTGTATATTATACGATCAGTAAGTTATATGGTAAAGCCAAGGAAGGCAGAAAATATATACATCAACTTGATATCTATACCGCAAAAGGCTTTCAAGAGGCTTATAAAAACTATCTTTTTGATGCAAAATAGGATAAGTTAAACCAAAGGACATAATTGATTTTATGTCCTTTGATTTGTTTCTTAAATGTTTTCTACTAACCTGTATTCTTTATTTTAATTTAAAACGGACGAGTATGGGGTTTTTACTTTTCTCAAGGTCAGCATACTTTTTTCTCATCACGTGTTTCTCTTCTTTACTTTTGATTTTAGCGACTGCGATCTCATCTGGGTAAATAAAGGTATATAATAGGCTACCATCTGTATATAAATCTTCTCGATTTAATATATTCAGGAAATCATTGGATTTGTCTGGAACAATGTCAACCAGACTGATAAACTTATTATTTTTCTGATCAAAGGCAACCCATTTTTGAAAATATGAATTTGCCATGTAGAAATAGAGGTAGTTTTTGTCGTTTAATATTCTCCCAAATGCATGTATTTTATGCGGATAATGATCAACAAAATCATAAAGCTTGACATTATTTTCAAACATGCCATATTCGGAGGTGTCAATAGAATTAACCGCAGGGAAAATAAATTCATAAACTTTAGAAACGCCTTTCTCATTAAGAGCCATAATCGTATAAGGAATAGGAAACACCACGAAGCCTAAAGAATCATTTATCTTAATTAATGTTTTGCCCTCATAGTAAGATTGATTGATTTTGTATTTCAAATTATAGTTTACTAAGAGTTTGCCATTCCGTGTCAATGCATGTCTTGGAACAGTATCTGTACTTCTAGCTGGTATATCGTATTCAAATGCTACCTTATTTAGCTCTATAGATTTTTTTTGGTTTTTGTATTTATAGTTTAAATCCTTTTCAATTATATTTCCTTCCTTATCTATTTTCACCTTATAGTCTGATGCCAAACCGACGAAATGATTTCCCTCTTTAATCAATTCATAGAATAACATTTGGTTTTTAATTTTTATACCATCGATTTTTTCAATTACTTTGATCAATTTACCTTGTTGGTTATATAAGTAAAAAACACCTTCATTATTATCAAGTAAGGCAATTCGATCATAAATGAAAATTAATTCTCCTGGTTTTTCCAAAACTCTTTCTCCACCCGTTTCTAGTTCTATATAGGTTAATTCTGATAAGGATTCCGAGACATTACCACCATACATTTGTTCAGGTATAATTCGAATCTTTTCTTTTGGGATATCCGAAGAATAATGGATTAATTGTGCATTTGCCGAAAAATAAATTAAAAGTATACCTATAAATGGCAACAAAAATCTTGGCTTCATTTTATTCATAAATTTAAATTTGAACAGGTCATATCCCTTACTCCTTACTTCCCAAACCTTCTAGGCATATAGCTTAAACTGACCATATAATATTGTGTTAAGATATTTCTATATCCGGAGGTAAATTCAGTTACACCATCATTAAAGTAGAAGCCTTTATTTTGTCGTAATAAATCATATACTGCTACTTTAACTTCAAGGTTATTACCTTTTAACATTCTGTAGGTAGTATTCGCATTCCATATTATCGCATGGTTATCTTGGAATTTTGAAAAGCTAGATCTATTATCAATATTCGTATTCACTACCCACCTCTTCGTTATAAAGTAAGCTGCTGCCAATCCTGAACTCCATGTTATGGAATTGTAATTGTTTTTATCATCCTCAGCTTTTTTATCATAGCGTTTATAGGCACTTAATTCATTTTTCCAAGCTAACTGAAACTTGTTAAGTCTGGTATAATAAATCTTTAGATCCAATCCATTACGAATGTTAATCATCTCTTGTATATTTCCATCGATGTACTGGAATTTATTGCCTAAATTACCATTCATATTAAGTTCCAAACTCATGGTGTGATCTTTCTTAATAAAAAACGGTTTTTTAAAACTCAAAGAGTAATTGAAAGCATGCATCCCATTAGGTACTTGAGCTGTATAATTTTGTTGTTCATTTTCTGAATAAACAATGCTATCTGTCAAGCCGTCCATGTAATATTTATAATTAGCAAAATAAAAAACATTTGTAGCATATTGTTTTGATTGATAATATGCCCCATTTAAACTAACAGAATGAACTCCGGTAGGTTTTAATTTATTGTCTGTTCCATAATGTCGATATCCAGGATTGATATCATCATAAATAGGTCTTATTCTATTTAAAAATGCATATTCTTCATTATAGTTATATCCTATACTTTGATTAAAACCATAGACACCTAATTTATTATAGCTGTAGGACATTCTTAACGATGGAATAAAACTATTGAATTGTTGTTTCAGGTTTCGATAGTCCAAAGTAGATTGGTTTTCATTTCGGTGGAATCTACCTTTAAGTTCTGAAGTAAGGCTTAAATTATAATAATATCGACCATCCAAATATTTATTTTTTAAGGTCTTATTATAACTCAATGTTGGCTCATATACCAATTCATGATAATTAGAAATATGAGATAAACTGTTATTTACTTGGGGGCTAGAATTGATTAAATCTACTACTTGGTCATTATTATCAGTACTATAATAGGAGATATTATTATTAAAAGTAAAGCTTTTAAGCGACACACTGAAACCTCCATTAAGTCTTCTAGAATGAAAATCGATATCGTAATTTCGGTTACTCAATCGGTTCAGTGCTGCATCAGTGAAATTTGTATACTCTCCACGTTTAACAGATTCGTCTCTGTTATTTTGGAAATTTCCTCCAATTTGAAAAGTATAACTTAATTTTTCAAAAAAAGATGTAGCTTCCTTATTGTCCATAAAAACCTCTTGTTTAGTCGAAATATTTAAGTTAGCATTAAAGCCCAATTGTTGGTTTAGGTTCGAACCAGCATTTTCAATACTATTTTTCGATTGATTATTCTGGTAATCATACAATGTATTACTAGTCGAGTTATTATCACTCTTGCTGTTTTGCAAGTTCATATTAGCTGAATAGTTGAAGGTTCTTTTACCAGACTCCATTCGATTGTTTTGGCGATCATAATTAACGTTTGCTTGCTGAATCTGGTAATTATTATCATTTATTGAGCTGGAGCTCCTGGTATTATGTTCCTTATCTTCTGGATTTAATAGAAAACTAGTTGATTCGTTTGTGTTTAAATTATTATTCCATTTAGAAGAAATAT
This sequence comes from Sphingobacterium kyonggiense, assembly GCF_039536825.1. Taxonomy (NCBI): domain Bacteria; kingdom Pseudomonadati; phylum Bacteroidota; class Sphingobacteriia; order Sphingobacteriales; family Sphingobacteriaceae; genus Sphingobacterium; species Sphingobacterium kyonggiense. Next base: position 48,471 of record NZ_BAAAZI010000009.1, on the reverse strand, counting down.
CACCTTTAATCAAATGCTTATTGAATACGGTATTAGTACCCAGAAAATCATACTGATAGCTTCCGCCAGCCACATGTTGCGTTAATATTCCCTGTCTTTGAAAATCTGAGTCAAAATCTGCATTCACACCAATGCCTTTGAAGGTAGTATTCCTTAGTAATTGATCAATATTATATAAGTCCTTATTGACATTATTTCCAGAATATGCAATTGTAAACTGTGTTTTTGATGTGCTTTTATTTATGTTTCCATGACCTTGCAAATGCTTTTTAGTTCCCGCCCCTGCTCCCACACTACCAAACAACATGTTTTCTTTACCCTCCTTCATAACCACATTCATTTCCATTTTTTCATCCAAAGGATCCTTTTTCTTTTCCTCCTCACTCCTTTTATCATAAACCTGAAGCTTCTTAACTGCCTTTTTATCTATATTTTGCAAAGCAATTGCCATGTCAGAACCAAAAAATGGTTTCCCATTTACCAGAATAGTTGGAACCTTACGACCATTGTATGTCACTTCACCATCACCCCAGACTACAATGCCAGGTAACTTATTTAATAGATCTTCCACAACGGCGTTAGAATCCAATTCAAAAGCATCAGCATTAAATTCAATGGTATCTCCGTTCATCCGAACTGGAGGAATCAAATCAATAGCCTCTATTTCATTGGTGACTTGATTCATATTGATTCGTCCAAAATCCTTTTTCTCATTGGCCTGAAGTTGAAATTCGATCTTCACTTTCTCATATCCTTGAAGACTGAATTCTAATATCATTGGTTTCCCAATAGCAGATTCAGTAATCTCGAATTTACCATACCGGTCAGTCAAGGTGACTTTATCAACAGATGTTTTACCTTTCTGGAATAGGGATACTCCTGCAGCATCCAATACTCTGTTATAAGCAGAATCTACTAGGATACCTTGGATTTTGGTTTGTGCATGAAGACTTAAGCTAATTCCCAATAAAAGAATTAGTGTAATAATTGGTTTTAGGTGCATTCCTTACTTTAATTTAAAACGAACTAGAATTGGATTAGGTGATTTGGCGAACTCTTGATAAGATTTCCGAAGTTCATGAGATTCCTCTCGAGACTTATCTTTAGCAGATTGAATCGAATTTGGATAAATACAACTATACAAGTATTCCCCATCAGATATTAAGAAGTTATGATCTAAAAACTCCACATAATCATTGGATTTATCTGGTAAAATTTTATTAAGGTTAATGATCTCATTTGTTTCCAAGTTCATTGCCACCCAACTCGAAGATCCAAGGCTCGAAATATAAAGGATCAAATATTGTTTATATGGAATAGGTCGACCAACCCCGAAGATTTTCGATCTATTTTTGGTCAAGAAATCATATGATTTTCTAGAATCTTTAAAATGGATATACTCTGATGTATCAATAGTATTTTTTAATGGAAATATGAATTGTTTTCGGTTGATAATACCCTTTTCCCCAAGTTCAAATAGTTGATAGGTATTTTCGAAGACAGCATAAGCCTTATTATCAGAAACCTTCACTAAAGATATATATGGAGTATAAGAAGCTTTAATACTATCACGAGTATCGTATTTGATAAGTACACTATCTTGGAACTTCAAGGCATAATCTGCAATAGTATCCATAGCTATAAATAATGGACTAGATTGATAATAACTAGAGCCTACTTTAGTTTTTGGACTTGACCTGTCAAATTTATAACTTTGATCTAACTCAATTAATCCTCCATTCTTATCAAACTGAGCTTTAAGTGATTGACCAATAATATTGAAATGGTTCCCAACCTTTTCTAACCTATAGTTTCTCCAGTCATTTTTACGTTTATACCCATCAATTTCTTTTAATCGTTTGATTAGGTTTCCTTTAAAATCAAAAATAAAAACCCCACCATTTTGATAATCGAAAAAAATTATTCTGTCTTCAATAATTTCTACATAACTAATGCTACTGATAACATCTTTTTTACCACTATTAAGCGGTATATATTCTAAATCTGACAACTGTTCACTGACAGTGCCTCCTCTAAGTTGTTCAGGAATAATTCTAAGTTTTTGGACAGGAATATCGGAAGAGTGAAGAAGCCTTTGTGCAAAAGTATTATTTGAACAAATAGCCAATAAAAAAATCAGGGAAATAATTCTCATTAATAATTAGTTAATTTTGGTTATAAAAGCAAAAAAGCCTTTTTCGAGCGCTCTTTTTAAAGAGACTTTGAACAATGAAAAAAGTTTAATATCTAAAGTTATATTTTAGATATCAAATAAAAACAAACTTATCAATCACTCAATAAGCAAAGGTATTATTTCTTTGAAATTAACTGTTAATATAGCCTAAAATAGTATCAAATTGATCGGACAACTTCTGTAAATGAGTCCTATCACCTCTCCCAACTTCCAAAGTCATCCACTCCCCTTTGTACTTAATATCCTGAATTGATTTCATCACCTTAGCCCAGTCAATATCACCTTTGGTCAATTCTACGCCAAAGCCTTTTGAGAGCCCTTCGTTGTTCATTATCTGTCGGCTAAACTCTTTGATATGAAACTTCAATATCTTTGATCCTAGCGTTTCAATCCAATGCTCAGGCCAGCCATAACGCATGACATTACCAATATCAAAATACCAACCTACGGCTGGATGATTTATCTCCTCTAAATACATCTTGGCTTCTACAGGACTGATTAAGAAATTATTCCACACATTCTCTATTCCTAATTTAACCCCTGTATTTTCTATACGAGGAAGGATTTGGCGAATCGTTGCTATGGAATTCTTCCAGGCAGTTTCATAAGATACTTTTTCATTAACAATACCCGGAACTACTAAAACTGTATTTCCACCAAGCATCTTTGTCTCTTGAACAGTATTTACTACTGATTCAACAATAAATTCACGAACCTTAGGATCCGGATCAGAAAGTGGTCTATTCCAATGGTCTTTATTAACCAAACTAGGCAATTCTATACATGTTTTATCTCTAGCATCGATTAATTCCTTAATTGGAACCTCTAAAGGAGCATTAAACTCAATTCCATGAAATCCTAAGTCTTTCACTAATTTGAATTTATCGAGTATTGATAGGTCTTCTTGAATCATCCAATAGCCAAGACCTTTTTTGATCTTTAAATTAGCGAATGAGTTTGTCTGATAACTGGATAATAAGGGTGCAGCAAGACCTGCTCCTGCAAGCAAAGAGATGTTCTTTAGAAAGTCTTTTCTTAACATGTGTGTTTTTTAATCGGGTTGTCGGTTTAGGAATTACAAGTAATGTGGACCATTTCCAAGAATTCTGTTGGGAAAATACAACATTTTATTTATTAAAGTACCTTTAATGCAATATTTCTACTCAATTTCATGAATTATTATACCTAAAATCGGTCCGCATAAGCAAAAATACTAGGTGTACCCCCGGTATGAATAAATAAGAAATCTCGACTGTTAGTAAACTTGCCCAACTTAATATCATTGATAAAGCCAGTAAAGGCCTTTCCCGAATAAACAGGGTCTAAAAGCATCCCTTCAATCTGAGCAACATGCTTAATACAAGCTTTTGTTTCTTCATTTAATAAGCCGTAGCCTTCACCAACATAATCATTATTTAAATGAATTTTTGATTCATCGATATGCTCTTGATCATTTAAAAGACCGGCTATCTCCTTAATAATTGTTTTTGTATCCTCTAGAATTGGTTCCCTTTCCAATTGTACATTATATGCTTGGATCTGAATATCCTTTTCTAAATAGGCCACTCCTGCCAACAATCCACCATGAGTACCACCAGAACCTGAAGCTACAGCAATATGACTAAAGTCTAAATCCATTGATTGAGCCTGTTCTTCAATTTCAAGAACTGCACGAGCATATCCCAATCCACCCGTAGTATTGGAACCACCAACTGGAATAAAATAAGGCTTCTCCCCTTTTTCTCGATAATCCTGTACTAACTTTTCAATAAAAGCAGAAACCCGAAGATCATTAGGAATTTCATGAATTTTAGCATCTACCAACTCATCTAAAATGATATTCCCGTTGTTCCTATATAATTCAGAAGAATTAGCCACACTGTTTTTTAGCACCAAATCTACCTCAAAACCGGACATCTTAGCTGCATAAGCGGTTAATCGAGCATGGTTGGATTGTCTTGCTCCTACCGTTATAATCCGGTTAACTCCTTCTCTTCTTGCTTCCGCCAAAAGGTATTCCAATTTCCTCAATTTGTTCCCTCCCATACCTATGCTGGACAAATCATCACGCTTTACATAAATCCGATGACCCAATTCCGCACTTAACCTTGGTAAAAACAATATTTCAGATGGATTTTTTAGTAATATGAGACGATCTACTCCTTTTTCCAAGAGTTTTTCGTCGAAGGTTGATATTGATTTCATATTCGAAATTACGCATTTAAATCGATTGATTAAAAAACCAAAAAATTGGGTTTTTAATCATATTTTTTGTAATATTGTGAGGTTATTAATAAACAATTCTTAATAAATGTCCCTAAACCTTAAAAATTTTATCAATTCAGTAGAACACAGGAATGCTTGTGAACCAGAATTTTTACAAGCTGTTACCGAAGTAGTTGAAGATCTCATACCGTATATTAATGAGCATAGGCAAGATCTTATTGACTTAAAGATTTTAGAGCGCATGGTCGAGCCTGAGCGTGTCATTTCTTTTCGTGTAGCATGGTTAGATGACAACAACCAAATTCAGGTCAACCGTGGATATCGCGTGCAAATGAATTCAGCAATAGGACCTTATAAAGGAGGTCTCCGCTTCGCTCCTGATGTTAATCTGAGTATTTTGAAATTTTTGGCATTTGAACAAGTATTTAAAAATAGCTTAACCGGATTACCTATTGGTGGTGGTAAAGGTGGTTCTGATTTTGATCCTAAAGGTAAATCAGACAATGAAATCATGCGTTTCTGCCAAAGCTTTATGACCGAGCTACAAAGACATATTGGTGCAGAAACAGATGTTCCTGCGGGAGATATTGGCGTAGGTACGCGTGAAGTGGGTTACTTATTTGGGCAATACAAACGTCTTCAAAACAACTTTACTGGTGTTTTAACTGGCAAAGGAATACATTGGGGTGGTTCATACATACGTCCTGAAGCTACAGGCTATGGATTATTATATTTTGTACAATGTGTACTTGACTATAACAGCGAAAGCATTGAAGGAAAAACCATTTCCATTTCGGGTGCAGGAAATGTAGCATATTATGCTGCTGAGAAGGCTATTCAATTGGGTGCTAAAGTAATTACCCTTTCCAATAGCCAAGGAACCATTTACGATCCTGAAGGATTTACATTAGAAAGATTACAACACTTGGGTAGCTTAGGTCGCGATTTAAAAGACTATACCTCTAAATATGCCTCTTCTAGTTTTCATGCTAAACAGAATCCTTGGCAATTTCCTTGTGATATCGCATTACCATGTGCTACACAGAATGAGATTAATGCTGAAGATGCTAAGAAACTGGTTGAGCAAGGTTGTAAGATTGTCGCTGAAGGCGCAAATATGCCTTCCACTGCTGAAGCTATCAAAATCTACTTACAGGCAAAGATTAATTTTGGACCTGGAAAAGCAGCAAATGCAGGTGGTGTTGCGGTATCCGGATTAGAAATGTCACAAAATGCAATTGGACAACAATGGTCACCTGAAAAAGTAGATCACCGTTTAAAATTGATTATGGAAAATATCCATAAAACTTGTGTTCGCTTCGGAAAAGAACCAAATGGCTATATAAACTACTTAAAAGGTGCAAATATCGGCGGTTTTATCAAAGTTGCTGAAGCAATGAAAGCCCAAGGAGTCGTATAATAGGCTATTATTTCATAATTTTGAAATCCAAGAACAAAGTAAGTGTTCTTGGATTTTTTTTATTTCAATACTTAATCATATGCGCGTACTTGCAGAACTACCACATCCAGATTGTAAAATCAGCATCTTTGGTATGAACCAAAAATTCATTATAAAATTTGAACAAGGAACTTTGGAACAATCCTATAAAATAGCTGAAGTTGATGTTGTCGGTGGAATTAACGGAGTCTTTGAAATGTTAGATGAAGCATTTATAAATCAGGTTTTAGAACTATTTAATCAAATGCGAAAAGCTATAATCGACACCTACAATAAATATCAATAAAAAATAGAGATAAGTTACACAACTTATTGAAAATTAATCGTTAAAAATACAAAACCCCATAAAACAAAATTAAATTTTGTCTTATGGGGTTTTTCTTTGGATGTAGTTATCATTTAAATAAACATAATATTTAGCATAAAAAGCCTAAATTACTGATATGTCATGTTTTAAATTTACCTATAAAATATTATTTGGTTAATAATTCCACCAAATAATCAATACCTTTTGTTGCAGGCTCCTCTATTTTGATCACATTTGGAGGCACCCTATAGTTATCAGCATTTGGGTCAATCAAAATCAATTTGCATAATGGATTAGTTTCATAAAGAAGGTTTGCTGCAGGGTAAACCTGGAGACTTGTCCCTATTACGACAAACACTTCTGCCTCTCTCGATAGTTTAGTTGCAGGAATCATATTAGGTACTGCCTCACCAAACCAAACGACATGTGGCCTTAACTGCGAACCAAATTCACATTTGTCCCCCATATTGATTGTTGAACCTTCGAGCTGGTACACGATTTCAGCATTTTTGGAAGACTGTGATTTCATAATCTCTCCGTGCAAATGCAACACATGAGTACTTCCAGCACGCTCATGTAGATCATCTATGTTTTGCGTAATAATCCGAACATCAAAATTCTTTTCCAATTCAGCTAACTTAATATGTGCCTTATTAGGCTTAGCCTCCATACAAGCTAACCTCCTCTGATTATAAAACTCTTGCACAAGTTCCGGATCTCTCAACCAAGCCTCAGGAGTAGCAACATCTTCTACTCGATATCCTTCCCAAAGCCCATCAGTACCCCTAAAAGTCGGTAATCCACTTTCAACCGAAATACCTGCACCAGTAAATACCACCAATTTTTTCATATAACCATTATTTATTACCTACCTAAAAAACAAAAAAAATCCGCTCCCAAAAATATTGGAACCGGATTATTTATAAAATAGCTGCTTTTTTTATTTAACAAAATAACGATGTTCAATCACCGTTGCTTCTGCTTTTTTACTGTCAAATGTATCTTTAACAGCACAATATCCTGTGACACCTCTATAAATCAATGCGCCACCTAAAGTAACACCTGAAATAGCTGTCATTGGACGTTTTAGTAATGACTTAAGGCCCATTCCAAGAATAAAACCTCCCGCTACTACGGATAAAACACGTTCTGATTTGCTGATATTGTTTCCTTCACAATTCTCATCTAATGTGCTTTTCAACTTATCAAATGCATAATTTACTATTCCGCTCATAATTATCTATATTAATCGTTATCTAATAAACGTTTTGGCTAGAGATTTGTTTCGTGAAAAACATAATTTTTAATACTTAAGTTTTTAATTTTTGTACATTCACGTTTAAACCCATATCTACGTATGCTAGTAAAGAAATACTCTGGCGAATTAGTTCCTTTTGATGAATCCGCCCTTCGTCGCTCCTTAACTCGATCTGGAGCCAGTGACAAAGAAGTTGAAATGGTCTACAATTCCATCAAGGATGCTGTTTATGACGGCATTACTACCCGAGAGCTTTATGAACTTGCATTTGCAGCCCTAAAATCAAAGAAAAACTCCTATGCAGCAAGATATAGCCTTAAAAAGGCGCTTCGTGAACTAGGACCGGAAGGCTTTTATTTCGAAAAGTGGGTAGCTAGAATGTTCCAAGAAGATGGTTTTGAGGCAATAACAGGGCAAACGGTGCAAGGTCATGCAGTATCCCATGAAATAGATGTCGTTGCTTTAAAGGATGATACATTCTTAGCTATGGAATGTAAATTCCGAAATGATGCAGATGCTAAAATATCGGTCACCACCCCTATGTACTTTAAATCACGATTCGAAGACATTAGCGGAATTGACTACAGCTTCTTCAATCAGAAAAAACAATTTACAGCTGGCTGGCTAGTAACCAATGCTTACCTCACCAGCGATTCTATTGACTTTGGTCGTTATTACAAGATGAATCTACTATCCTGGGATTACCCTCGTGGAAGCTCTATTAAAGCTAGAGTAGATAACAATGGTGAATATCCTGTCACCTGTTTAACAACTCTCACACAGCAAGATAAAGCAATGTTATTAAAGAATCAATGTATATTAGTGAAAGACCTGATTCGTGATCCTAAAGTATTAGATCGCATTCAAGTTGCAGGAAATAAAAAAGACAGCATTCTGCAGGAAGCTAATGAATTAATAAATAGTCCTTTAAATCATGAGTAACAAATTTGTAAGAGAAGAAATTAGCTTTTTTAAAGGAGCTCGGAATAGACTCTTAGAACTTAAATATGTATTTGGTGTTTTCTTTCAGTTTATGAAAGGTTTTAGAACACTGCATTTTGTGGGACCATGTGTTACGGTATTTGGTTCAGCGCGGTTTGATGAAAACCACCCTTACTACAAACAGGCACGATCTGTTTCAGCTAAACTAGCCGATATTGGCTTCACCATTATGACTGGTGGTGGACCTGGAATTATGGAGGCTGCCAATAGAGGAGCAAAAGATGTTAATGGTGCTTCCGTAGGTTGTAATATCGTATTACCACACGAGCAGATGCACAACCCCTATATGGATAAATTTGTCAATATTGACTATTTCTTTGTCCGCAAGGAACTCTTACGTAAATATTCGTTCGCATTTGTAATTATGCCTGGAGGATTCGGAACATTGGATGAATTCTTTGAAACCTTAACTTTAATTCAAACAAAGAAAATATCTCAATTCCCGATTGTTATTATGGGTTTGGAATACCATAAAAGCATTAAGGAACATGTAGAATTGATGATTGAAGCCAAAACCATTAGTCCTGAAGACCAAGATCTGTTGCTATTTACAGATGATATCCAAGAGGCAGTAGATCACATCTATAAATATGCTGACACGAATAAAGTTATTAAATTGAAAGAGCCTAAGCCAAGTTGGATTCTAGGTGAACCAAAATTGAGAAGAGAGAAGAAAGCTATTTAATTTGGCTTATTTAAACTATACAAAAGGGCAATTATTCATTATAATTGCCCTTCTCAATACCTTCATATCGTGTAACTATAATTCTGTCGCCGGATATACCTCAGCATATTTATTCAAATCACTCAGATCAACTTGATCTTCAAATAATCCAAATACACTAGAACCTGATCCACTCATGGATGCATAGACTGCTCCTAACTCATATAACTTTGACTTGATATCCCGAATTAATGGGTATTTTTCAAAGAGACTAAATTCAAAATCATTTCTAATCGTATATTTCCATTCCTGTATAGGTAGCTTAACGGCATCCCTCAAGTCTATTTCAGGTTTTTGAGGTATGACAGCACGATAAGCTTCTGCAGTTGATATATGGATATCTGGTTTCACCAGGACGATATGATATGCCGAGAGATCCAATTCAATATCCTTTAACTGTGTTCCTATACCTTCTGCATACTGCGCCTTATTTTCAACAAAGAAAGAACAATCAGCTCCTAACTGAGCAGCATATTCCTTTAGCTTTTCAGTAGATATGTTTAACTCAAACATATCATTCAAAAGACCCAAAACCGCAGTTGCATCGGAAGAACCACCACCTAATCCTGCCCCTATCGGAATATTCTTAAGCAAGTCGATATGAACCAAGGGTATTTCATAATCCGTTTTTAACAGATTATAGGCTCGCAAGCATAAATTATCAGCATCTGCAACAAGAGAAGAATTCCAGATGGAAAGCCCCATTTCTTCTGCCTTTCTTACTTCTATCACATCATAAAGCTTTACCGGATAAAATATCGTTTCCAGATCATGATATCCATCCTCACGCTTCCGTGTGATGTGTAGGCCAATGTTAATCTTAGCATTTGCGAATTTCAGCATATACAAATATGCTATTTTTTCAGCAGTATTACTTTAGATTAGTACTTACAACTTCACTGTTCAAGACTTTATATATCATGAACACAGCATGATATACTTAATTAGTATTTATTATATTTGGAATGGAAGTTAAAACCTATGTTTATAAAAACCATTCTTAGCACCTGTATCTTGTCCTTATGTTGCGGTTTAATCTATGCACAACACATTCCTCGAGTTGGCTCTCCATTTGTTCAACAGTACAATAAATCGGCTTACCATGCAGGCAATCAAAATTGGGGTTTATCTATTGGCCCTGAAGGTTTTGTATATGCCGCCAATACAGAAGGTTTATTGTCTTTTGATGGACAAGAATGGCGTTTATACCCCATGCCTAGACACAGCAGCTTAAGAAGTGTATTGGTTCATACAGATGGGAAAATTTACGTAGGTGGCGCAGGCGAATTTGGATTCTGGACACGATCTAAATTCGGTAAGATGAATTATAGTAGTATATCTGATTCCTTAAAGAACAAAGAGCTTCTACGTAATGATGACATCTGGCGGATTATTATTGATCAGGATGCCATCTATTTCCACGCTTTTTCCAAAAGCTATCGTTATCAAAATGGCAAAATAGAAACCATCACTGCCCAAGGCGAGCCTTTCCTATTCGGTCATCAAGTAAGAAATAACATTTATTTTGAACAGATTCCCTCCGGATTACATCAACTGAACGGAAAACAACTAAAGCGAATACCTGATGCCTCTAAACTCCAGCAGGCTAATATCCTGAGTATGCTCCCTTTTGGGAAAGATCAAACCTTAATCGCTACAGCAAATAATGGCTTATTCCTAATGAATCCTTCAGGAGAAATCTCCTCTTGGTCAGTTCAAGCAGATGATGAGCTGAAGCGTTTTCAAATCAATAATGCTGTCAAGCTATTTTCTGACCAATATGCCTTTGGCACTATTCAAAATGGTATATACATACTTAATAGTCAAGGGGAAACTATTCAACACATCAACAAGAACAATGGCCTACAAAACAACACGGTTCTTAGTATGGCTGTGGATAAACAAGCCAATCTATGGGCAGGCTTAGACAATGGTATTGATCGAATAGACATCAACAGTCCTCTCTATTATTTTTCGGATCTTACAGTTAATATAGGTACCGTATATTCCTCCATAATCTATAATAATCGGATCTATTTAGGAACGAATCAAGGACTCTTTTATAGCGACTGGAAAGGAGTTTCCAATTATCAATCTTTAAAATTTAGTATTATTCCAGGTTCCCAAGGACAGGTTTGGCAACTCGCCAATATAGCCGGAAAGCTAATTATTGGTCATAACTCTGGAACTTTTGAGTTGACAAACAATAGCTTAAAACGAATTTCAAATGTTACCGGCGCCTGGAGATTCCTTCAAATAATCAATACGAATTACTGGCTACAAGGTAATTATACCGGATTAGGCTTAATGCAAGCTAGAGAAGAAATCGCTTTCTTAAAGCAATTTAAAAACAGAAAAGAACCCATTCGCGAGATCCTGCAAGATGGTCCAAACAACTTCTGGCTCACAAACCAACAGCATGTATATAATCTTAATTTAGGCGCCAGCTATGAAGAAGTCAAAGATTGGAAAGATTTTTCCAATGGTTTGCCAAAGGATGCAAGAGTTCATGGAGTTTATAATCTTGCCAACAATACTGTTTTTGCCACGGATTCTGGCTTTTACCGCTTTGATAATGTTTCCAATGAATTCAAGGCCTATGATGAATTGAACAGCAAGTTAGGGAGTTTCTCCAATGCCAATAAGGTAATCCCAATTCAGGATAAAGAATATTGGTTAATTAAGAAATCGCATATTGCCAAAATAGAATTCCCTAATGATGGTAACCTTCGTATTGATTCCAGTTCTTGGAACAGTCTAAAAGGAATGATGATGAACAATTATGAGCATATCCTGAACGTCAATAAGGATCTCTCCTTAATTGGACTCGACAATGGTTTTGCCTTGTATTTCAATCAATATCCTGCAAGCAAACAAATTCCAAAACCTATCATCACCAATTTATGGAATATCACCTCTGATCCATCAGCGATAGTGGATGAAATGAAAATTCCAAATTCGCAGAATAACATCCGAATTGCATATGCTTCGCCTTGGTATTCCTCTGCTCCCGTTCAATACCAATATTTACTAGAGGGCTATACCGATGAATGGTCGACTTGGGATCAAGTTGCCTACCGTGATTTTACGAATTTGCCATTCGGCAAATACACCTTCAAGGTACGAACAATGACTGCAAATGGTATTCAATCGGAAATCAGCTCATTTTCCTTTCGTATACAAGCACCTTGGTACTTCTCCTGGCCAATGATTATATTATATATCCTATTGGCTCTAGCATTCATATATCTATTTAGAAAGAATTACGAACGGCGCTTATTAGAGCACCAACGAAAAATTAAAGACAAAGTTTTGGCAGAGCATGAAGAACGCATGGCTCGCGAAGCTGAAGAGAATGAACGAAAATTAATGGCTTTAAAAAACCAACAACTGGAGCAGGAATTAGAAATTAAGAACCGTGAACTTGCCAATGCGGCCATGAACATTGTCTACAAAAATGAGATGTTAAACAACCTACACCATGAGTTGACAAACCTGAATGATTCAAATGGTAACAAGCTAAGCAATGAGCAATTACGTAAAGTAAATAAACTAATAGATGAGGCACATTCAGATGATCGAGATTGGGACCTTTTTGAAAAAAGCTTCAATGAAGCACATGAGAATTTCTTCAAAAAGCTTAAAACAGATTATCCAGAATTGGTTCCAAATGATCTTAAACTATGCGCCTATTTACGTTTGAATATGTCGAGCAAGGAAATAGCTTCACTATTAAATATCAGTACTCGTGGCGTGGAAATCCGTAGATACCGATTAAGAAAGAAACTGGCCTTACCAACGAGCAAGAATTTAACGGAATTTCTATTGGAACTATAGAGTAGCATTAGCAAGCGAATTGCCTACCAGCGACCACCTGCTCCACCTCCACCAGAACTACCACCACCGAAGCTTCCTCCTCCAGAGGAAGAACCTCCACCTCCAGAAGAACTACCACCACCAGAGCTACTGCTGGAAGAACGGGTTTTCCTGGCTATACTAAAATAACCCTTATGTAGGTAATAGGAACAATGGGAGCATTTATCAAATCGCTCACCTTTTCCTTCACTGGAATAAGTTGGATGGTTAATGGTTTTCGTATCATTCACTTTTAAGGTATTAAAATCACATTGAGGACATACTGAAAAGGAACGACTCACTTCCCAAGGCACTAATTCAAACTTCCCGGTTTTATTATTTTTCCAGACCTCATATTTACGCGACCCTACGCGCTCCTCCGTTTTGTTTCCAGCCTCCAGTACACTCTTTACTATAGCAGCATCTTTTAGCCTATTCATACGAACCCAATCCCCAGAAGAATCCGGCGGACTGAAACGCTTGGAATTTTTAAACATGCGGGTGCCAATTATACCAAGGTCTATCCAAGCAATCGGAGATAGTAGAATCGGCACCATCATCCGACCTAATAACTTTCGCAATAGCTTTTGTTTATCCTCCTCATCACGTGTTTCTTTCATTATCCGCTCTCGGATAAGCGTAATCTTAATAGCAATCACCACGGATCCAAAAGCAAATATGAAGTACGGAAGATTCTTCGATTGATAAACATCTTCAATATTATTAAATATAAAAGCAAAGACAAATACAGAAACGAACATCAGCAGCAGCATACAACCCATTCCATAAAGCACCGGTTTAATCATACCTATATGTTGAAATTCATTTAAAATATTGTTTCCAACAAAATGAACATACAGATAAATACAGAGCATGATTGAAAGCACGATCAGTGAATTCGAAAAGCTATCATTCTTTAAGGAAAAAAAGGATTTCTTTGCTGGCGCAAAAGATTCTAGTTCCTTGGCGGCATCATCAGAAGTTAAAACCCGCTCAATAACCTTTGCCAAGGCCAATACACCCTCGTTATATTCCCCGTCTTGGAAATAAGGTACTAAATAGTTCTCACCAACACGCTTAAGCTGAGCATCCGTCAGTAAAGACTCTAATCCATATCCTGTAATAAATCGATATTCTCGCCTATCTTTGGCTATGAACAATAGCAAACCAGAATTCGATTCCTTTTTCCCTATTCCCCAATGATTAAATAAGTCATAAGCAAATGTGAAATCATCATCTCCATCGTAATCATTAACCACTACTAGGGCAAATTCAGCCCCTGAATGCTGCTCTATGTTTTGACATATGGTATTTAATTCTTGGACCGTATATGAATCTAAAATACCATCCGGGTTAGACACAAAATTATCTTGGCCTTGATCTTTTGGATTTGGTACACGATCCACAGCATAAGCATTGCTGATCTGTTCGATTTCTTGTCCCTTAACAACAGCTGTCCCATAAAACAACATAAGGACAATCAGGAAGAGTTGAGTTCTCCAGGCCGGCAAGATATTTTGAATCATATACAAATTTTGTTCAGTGTGAAATGATATATCATTTTTACAAGAAATATCATCCGAATATAATCATTTAGGAAATACACTTACATGGACTTGACAAAATATGTCGAGAATGGTCTATATTTTGAGAATAATAAATTTATGGGAAAATTACTAAAGATTTTATTGACCTTGGCTATCATCATTGGTATCACTTGGTTTGTATGGGATCGTATTAAACCTGGAACAACAGTAGACACCAGACATCAGGTATTAATTGAGCGTATTGAAGCTATGGGCAAGTTAGAGCTTGTTAAATACCGTTTATCGGATGTCGTAGAACACAAAAACATAACAGCATACTTACCAGAAGCTAGTGTCCTCTTAATCATTAAGGCGGATGCGGTTGGTTGTATAGACTTGACCAAATTAGATAGTACAGATGTCAAAGTGTCAGGAGATTCTGTTTCCATTACACTTCCAAAACCAGAAATCTGTTATGTGAAAATAGATCATAAGGATTCTAAGGTTTATGATACAAAAATGGCCTTTTTTAGGGAGGCAACTTTGGTAGATGAAGCTTACAAAGCTGCTGAAGAAGAAATACATAGACAGGTGAAGAATTCAGATATTCTACAACAGACGCAGAATAATGCCATTCATGTCTTTAAACCACTAATTGAAGCGTTAGGATTCAGCAAAGTAAGCTTATCTTTCAAGTAAGTACAGATCGAAATGAAAGAAACGCAAAATGTATATAAGGTATACGATAAGATTGCCTCTTGGTTTGATAAAAACCGAGGGCAAGACCTTATGGAAAAAGCGTATTTAGACTTTATTATACAATCCATCCCAAAACAAAGTCATGTATTAGATTTAGGTTGCGGCACTGGAAAACCTATCCTTTCCTACCTCCTGCAGCATAATATGCAAGTAACTGCTGTTGATGCCAGTAAAGCAATTCTGGATATAGCGAAAGCAAACTTTCCTGATACCGAATTTATCTTGGAGGATATGCGAAAGTTAGACCTAGATCGAAAATATGATGCCTTAATCGCTTGGCATAGCTTCTTTCACTTAAGTCAAGATGATCAGAAAGAGATGTTTCCAATTTTCAAAAAACATCTTAAACCTAGAGGTTTCCTTTTGTTTACCGCAGGACCAGATGCTGGTGAAGCCTGGGGTACACTAGATGGAGAACATGTTTACCATGCTTCCCTATCTCCTCAAAAATACCAATCCTTATTGGAAGAACATGGTTTTCAAATCATCCGACAAAAGATGGAAGAT
Organism: Sphingobacterium kyonggiense; assembly: GCF_039536825.1. NCBI lineage: Bacteria > Pseudomonadati > Bacteroidota > Sphingobacteriia > Sphingobacteriales > Sphingobacteriaceae > Sphingobacterium > Sphingobacterium kyonggiense. Next base: position 32,654 of record NZ_BAAAZI010000009.1, on the reverse strand, counting down.
CCCGATTGCGGAAATGCATGTATTTGGTTAGCCCAACTTCAATAAACTTATTCTGTCCGGAATTTAATCTTCTTCATATTTGGCAAGAAATAAGCAATAATGCCGATCAGTGGCAAATAGGAACAGACATTATAGATGTTGGTCAATGAAGTCTGATCTGCCCACCAACCTAACATAGCAGCTCCTATCCCACCCATTCCAAAGGCAAAGCCATAAAACAAGCCAGAAACCATTCCTATTTTCTTAGGTAATAATTCCTGTGCATACACTAAAATCGATGGAAAAGCGGATGCCATTATAAATCCAATAATGGACACCAATATAGCCGTCCAAAATAAATTGGCAAATGGAAGCAATAAGGTAAAAGGAGCACAACCTAATACCGAAAGCCATATAATATACTTTCTTCCCAAAACATCACCTAGCGCACCACCAATTAATGTCCCTAAGGCAATTGCGATAAGGAAATAAAACAAGTAAACTTGTGCACCAACTTCTGTGATACCAAATTTCTGCATCATATAAAATTGCAAATAACTAGTTATGCTGGCGATATAGATGTATTTAGAAAATATCAATAACAATAGAATCCCTATGGCTAAGGCTACTCTTGATGAAGAAAGATCTGGTATGCGGATTGCCTTTTTAGCCTGTCCCCTTTGGGCATGTAGCACCTTTTTGTACCAGGTTGCTATATAGCCTAAGATTAATTGTGCAATAACCACAACCGCCAAAAACCAGATAATATACTTTTGCCCATTTGGCAATACGACCCAAGCTAATAATAAAGGCGCTAATGCTGCTCCTGTATTTCCACCAATTTGGAAGATTGACTGCGCTAAACTGCGCTTTCCACCGGAAGATAGGTAAGCTACCCGAGAAGACTCAGGATGGAATATGGAAGAACCAATCCCAACCATAGTGACCGAGAATAGTACGGAAGCATAATTGTTAGCATAGGCTAATGCAATCACTCCAAAAAAGCTAAACATCATCCCTATAATCTGCGAATATGGCTGAGGATGCTTATCTGTATAAGCACCTACCACGGGTTGCAATAAGGAAGATGCCAATTGAAAGCATAGGGTAATAACACCAATCTGCGCATAATTCAAATGAAAATTCTCTTTCAGGATCGGATAAGAAGCTGGAATAATGGCTTGAATTAAATCGTTGGAAAGGTGGGCTAAGCAAATGGCTAAAAGAATTGGGTAAGCCGTTTTTGTGGAGTCGTATGCGAATGTTGCCTTCTGCATGAGGAAAATAACTATGAAAAATAATACCTTTTAGCTCCTCAAACCTATTTGGTTTGAAAAGCATTCAAAGCTATAAATTATTTGAAGCAAAGCCTATATAAAAATCATTTTAGACTTTGTGAAGACAAATAGGTTCTAAAAGGAATATTTCATGCTAAAGAAGCATATGTATTAAACAGGATACAAGCAACTATTTGCGTTGATATGGATTCGATATTCGAACGCAATTCCTATGGATTTCACTCGGATCTCTTTCGGATCTCGTTCGCTTCTAACCGAACGAGATCCGAAGGAGTTCCGAACAAGTTCCGAAGGAGATCCGAAGGAGTCTTGAATAAAACCCCTGTGAGAGACGTTGTGACTACAAACAAAAGACAACAGAATTTGGAAAGGAAAAAGGAAAATGTGGTAAGGAAAAAGAAGAAAGGGAAAAGTAGAATGGAACGAAGATTCCTTTTTACTTTTCCCTTTCTAATTATTTATATGAAGTCTTACTTGTTTAATTCCAATGCAGGTTTGATATCCTCTAGGATAGCCATATATTCTTCGCCTGAACTTTGAGGGTTTGGGAAAACTTTTCCTGTTACCATCACTTTTACTGAGCCATCTTCCTGAGGAACTTCGAGAACCTTGGAGATGTGGACATGGGATCTTACAGGTATTTCTGCGATAAGTTTTGCTGTAGGCATTCCATTTTGACTCGATAGAAAATTACCGGTCTTCCCTCCCTCTTTTTGCTGGGTATATTCGTAATAATACGTTGGTGCTTTTGTAAAAAAGATATTATTGGCGATGTCAGCATATTTAGGATCATCCGACACGTCTCCTTTTTGTTTGGAGCTGCATGCAACGAATACAAATACACTAAGCAATAATAGGGATAGTTGTGTGATTAGGTTCTTTTTCATGATTAAAAAATAAGGTAGTTTAAATAAATCTTGGTGTTGAATACAAATAGAACGTATATATCTCAAAATCGTTTTGTGATTTTAAGGGATGGTTATAGCAATTATATATTTGCGATAGTCGAAAAAACCATCTCTTGATGGATTTGTTCTATTATTATCGGGGAACCGAATTAATCAAGATAATTGTGTACTATTAAATATAAATTTTTATATTTATAGAAATACCGCTAAGAATAGTACGTTAAGAAATTAAGTTTTCCAGTAATGGAGGAACTGAATCGTTGACACCGAATTATATAGAATGACGGCCTATTTAGAACAAATTTTTGCGTTTGTATTGTCCAAGTGGTATTATAGCAGCGCCTTCTTTTTTGTCTTTTTTAGTATTTTGTATTTGCTTGGCACTTATACAAGCGAATGGATTATACGGCATTATAAGCGTAAATGGAATCTTCAGCAAATTGTGCATGCGCACAAACCTGGTCAAACAAGAAAGGAGATTCAGAATTCATTTGTTTCCATATTTGTTTTCAGCCTTCAGGCTATTCCCTTTCAACTTTTATATGCTCATGGTTTCTTTAAAGTAGGATTTTATAATCCTTGGGCTTGTCTATGGGAAATTCCAATCTTGTTTTTGTGGAATGAACTGCATTTCTATACCATGCATTGGATTTTACATCGACGCTGGTTTTTCAAAAACGTGCATAAAACACACCACTGGTCCAAAGAGCCGAGCAGTTATTCTATTTATAGCTTCCATTGGATAGAAGCTTTTATGCTTGGCACAGTCATCTTCTTCCCCGTATTATTTCATGAGTTTCAGCTAATAAGCTTGCTGAGTTTACCTGTAATGAGTATTATCATTAACCTGTTGGGCCATTGCAATCATGAATTCCCAAGTGACAAGCCCAGCACTTCATTTTCAAAATTCACTTTTAGACATAGTATGCATCACCAAGCTAGCCGAGGAAATTTCGGCTTTATGCTTCCCATATTTGATAAAATTTTTCAGACACAAGTAAATACGAATCAGAAAAAATGAACAAGAAAAAACCTGTTTATATAACCGCTATCGGGGTTCATTTACCCAACAAAGCCATTTCAAATAATGAAATGGAAGATTATTTAGGATTAATTGGAGGAAAACCTTCGCGTTCGAAAGATCGGATGTTGCAACAGAATGGAATCCATACGCGTTATTACGCCATGGATAAAGCTCAACAGGCAACCGATTCTGTAGCTGGAATGGCAGCGAAAGCCATTGAAAACTGCTTGGATAAAGCAAAAGTAGGCAAATCCGCTATTCAATTGCTAACCGCTGGGACAACACAAGCAGACCTTCCAGTTCCCGGATTTGCAAGCATGTTACAGGCAGAGGCTGCATTGCCAGTTTGTGGTATCTCCTCTCATCAGAGTGTTTGTGCTGCCGGTATTATGGCATTAAAAAGTGCCTTTCTCCAAATTCAATCTGGAGAATACCAGCGTGCCTTATCTTGCGCATCAGATATGCCTAGTCGCATGTTTAAGGCTTCAAGATTTGAAACTCAACCAAAAATTCAAGAAAAGGGCTTGCCTCTAGATACCGATTTCCTGCGATGGATGCTTTCTGATGGGGCTGGAAGTATGTTACTAGCTGACCAGAAAAACAACAAAGGTTTAAGTTTAGAAATTGAGTGGATTGATGTAAAATCTTATGCCAATAGCTTTGGCGTTTGTATGTATGCCGGAACCAACAAACAAAAGGATGGTACTACAGGCCAATATTGGCTAGATTACCCTAATTTTTCAACAGCTGATGCTGATTCAGCCATTAATTTGAAACAAGACATCAAATTGGTCAATCAAACTGTCAACCTGGGTGTACAGCATTTTTTCGAATTAATTGATCGTGGTAAAATTGATCCTAAAACTATGGACTGGCTGTTATGCCATTATTCTTCTGAATATTTCAAACAACCTATCATTGATCTACTTCAAAAAGGTGGTTTACACATTGAGGATGACAAGTGGTTCAGCAATTTGCACAGTAAGGGCAATACAGGCTCTGCATCGATCTATATTATGCTGGAAGAAATCTTCTATAGTGGAAAATTAAAGGCCGGACAAGAGCTTATATGCATGGTTCCTGAGAGCGGTCGATTTATCACGACTTTTATGAAATTGAAGGTTATAGCACCAAGTTGCGAAACCAAGGAAATTCTTATTTCCAAAGAGGATGAAATCTTAGCTCCGGAGATTCATATTGCCAATAAACCAATACAGGAGAAATTGGTTCGTGAATTGACACAAACCTGGGTAGATTTTGAATTATCCTTACGAAATACCCCTATCATTGACCGCATATACAATGGAACGATTACTTTGGAGGATTACAGGTTATTATTGTTGAACCTACGACAGCAAGTAATTGATGGATCCCAATGGATTGCAAGGGCAGCATCCAACGTGAGTATGGAATATTTCGATATCCGCTCCTCCTTCATTTCCCATTCAAGGGATGAACATAGAGATTACCAAATCTTGGAAAAGAATTACATCAATTGTGGTGGAACACGTGAGGAATTATACACAGGTGAAAAGAATCTGGGTTCTGATGCTCTAAGCAGCTATATGTTTCATAAAGCCAGCCAGCCTAACCCATTTGATTTATTGGGTGGTATGTTTATTATAGAAGGATTAGGAAATCGATTAGCTGGGAAATGGGGTCGTGCGATACAACAGCAATTAGCATTAAAGGATGATCAAGTTTCGTTCTTTATTTATCATGAGACAAGCGATAGTAATGACAATCATTTTGAGCGTTTTGAAAAGGCCTTGGATTCCGAATTGCTAACAGAGGAAATCGCCAAAAGAATAAGTAAGACTGCTAAGGTGGTAGCAAAACTCTACCAAATGCAATTGGCAGAAATTGGTAATTATTAGTTTAAGTATATGTTACACAACAGCGAATATTTCGAAACAAAAGAGAACAACCCACGGGACCCCAATCATTGGCATGCCTTGTTTCTGGACAATTCTGTTCCGTTTCATAAGGACGCTAAAGCAGCGTTCCTATTTGATTCCGGAAGAAAAAGTAAACAATTCTTATTGCCCTTCCTTCGAGTATTTGGAAGATTAACCATTATTTTCTTTCAGATCTTCAAAGCCATTGCTCCTAACCTCATCAATGCACCCAAGACATTGCATCGGTTTTTATATTGGGGAATGAAATATTGGGTTTCACCAGAAGCGAATTTCCTAATATTGCGACATTTCTATTTAGGTTCCGAAGTGCTGCGGTTCATAAAAGACAATGTGGATGGTGCAGAAAACATTCCGATGAACCCACTTAAACCATTAAGTATTAAAGCGGTTAAGGATAATCTATTTCTTGAACACGATTTAAATCTGTATAATTTTATTATCAATTTAAATAAAGCCATCCAAGAGCGTGGATTAAAAATTCATCCGGTCAGTAATCCTGTTTTTACGGCTATTGGTCCACAGCCAATTCCATTTGAGGAATTTCCAAACCGTTGGACGAATTTCCTGGATTTGGCTTCAGCCATAGAAATCTTCACACCGGTTTATCAATTTTTCTTAACGGACAATGACTTTTGGCGAGCATCCAATTCCTTACAGCTGGATGAGGTTATCGGCGTATATGCCGCCACCATCATGAGCTGTCCAGAGAAATTAGTGGCACTGAATAATAAGCACCCAATGATTCCTCTCCCGACATATGGAGCTGGATTTAGATTGGTACTCCATGGTTTATCAACCGAAGTATTGCATCATTTGATCAGTACCGAGAAATTTAAATCAGAAGCAGCATAATAAGAAAGCCCCTGTTTACAACAAGGGCTTTCCTATGTTTCCTACTTATGTTTTTTTATTCTTTAGTAACTCCTGAAAGATAGCTAGTAACCTGCGGTATGGTTGCATCCTTAAGCAGTACATTTTTATGCTTATCGAGCAAATAGATTGTTGGAGTTGCTAAAATTTGATACAGCCCCATATTTACCACCACTTGTTCTTGATCAAGCCCATTTACCCAATTCTTAGGGATGTTGCTTTTATAATCTTCCCAGATATCACGGTCCCCATCGGGGTAAATAGCCAAGATTTCAAGTTTACCACTTTCAATCATTTTATTATACGCATCATCTGATTTCAAATAAACAAAGGCATCTTCACAAGAACTACAACCGGGTTCATAAAACATGAGGAACAAATAGTCAGCTTGTTCCGCATATAAACTAGAGATTTGACCATCCTGTTTAAGGAATTTAAAATCTGCAGCCCGAGTACCTACCTTATTTTTCTGCGTAAGCTTTAGCCTAGAATCATATTTTATTTTTTGATTTTCATCCAAATGATCAGATTTCAAGAGATTGACCAAGAACACTTCATAATACGCATCATTCCTCATCGGTGAGTTCGGATCACTTAAATAGCGATCGAATATGCTCTGAAGCAAATTGAATGTTTTAGGCTCAGCCTTAGCTTGATTTAACAAGTCTTCTATCCCATCATTTAATTTTTCAGGTTTTACCTTATCAAAGATATTGATATAATTGACAACAGCTTGTTCTGTATAATCATTATTTAGACTCACACTAGTGTCCTGGAAGTTATAATTGTCCCAATAATGCTCAAATACGTATTCAGATTTTGCTTCGGGGGTAGTGTATTGTGCAGGAGCTGTTGGGGCTTGATAAGTAGAAGGCGCCTCGGTTGTCCCGCTAGTTTGATCTGCTTTTTTCTGTTGTTGACAAGAAACCAACAAAATAGAAGCAGCAAGAAAACTCAAATATTTCATGTTTATCATATTTCAAGTTAAAATAAGGAAAATAAGGTGAAAGGTAAAAGTTGAAAAGAGATTTGTAGGATTTTGAGGCAACTATTAAAAATAAAAATAGGCAGTAAGAAAACCTCACTGCCTAAAACTTTAATTTGGAAGGTAGTAAAATTATTTTATTAGTATATCTGCAATAGTTATTACAGCTCTACTTAATCTAGGATCGTTGTAGAACATGTTAGGCACACCACCTTTATGACTTGTTTTTAATTGCTTAGGATTTACGTTAAATTCATTAACCAATACATTGTAGATTGCTTCAGCACGAGCTTTACTTAAACGCTCATTAATTGCAGGTGTTCCAGTTCCCTCATCAGCATAACCCGTGATGGAATAAACAAATTCAGAATTAGTTTCTTTGATCAATTTAGCGAAGAAACCTAAGTTTACACGAGCCTCGTTACTAACGGTGCTTTTGTTGATAGGGAAAGTCACTAATATAGGAGCTGCTAAGAGATTCTTTTTAACATTGATATTGGTGATTGTAGAATCTTTTGCTTCTGCTAAAAGCTTACGTAGAGCATCGTTATCCGCCTCTAATTTCTGTAAACGACTGATCAGGTTCTGAAATTCAGCTTGATCATAAGTTTCTGTAATGGTAGTTGTAGTAGGTCTATTCCAATCGCGTTTATTGAATTTATATACCAAACCTAAACTAGTAGATAATTGACCTTCGTTTCTACGTCCACCAATTTCGCCATCAAAACGGTCATTAACCATTGCACCACGAATATCTAAGGTTAAGTCCAACGACTTTGCCAAACGGAAAGTATTAAATAAACCGATATTAGCACTAACTTCACGTTCGATTGGCTCTTCAGTAGTCACCATCCATCCTAAACCAGCATATGGGCTGATATTATAAAAACGATCAGCTTTATATCCAGCAATAATGTTTGTTAAATTAAACAATACATCAGCTCTTACATGCCAATAACTAAACTCTTGACGCGTTAATTCATACCCTTCCCAAGGAATCTTATCATAAGGGCCCGTCGAGTGGCTTCCATTCTGGGTTAATCCCACAATTTTAAATCCATCCACCCCAGCACGAACACCAATACCTGGAGTAAACCATTTACCAACATAACCTTGGAAATAAGGTGATATACGATCACCGAATTCAGCTTGCTTGTTATGATCTCCGAAAAACATTTGACCTCCAGCACTTGCACCGAAGAACCAATTGTCAAAAAAACGATTTGTCTTAACTGAATATTTATCGGTATCTTCTGTAACAACAGAATCACGCTTTACAGTTAGGGTTTGACCATAACTCGCTGCACTTATGCCTAATCCTAAGGCAATGGCTAATAATTTTTTGTTCATTTCTTAATACAATAAGAAGGATAATAAATTAATTCTATTTCTATCATACCTAATGTTCCCTCATTTATTTGAACAAACTGGCATGAATAACTTTTTTAATTCGAAGAAGTAAAAGTTAGTGTGAATGATCCTTTTAAATCCATACAAATCGAGACAAATATAAATTGGAATTTATTAATTCAAAAAAACCAACAACAGGTCGTTGACGAATAAATATTTCTTAATTATTTATACAAAAACACAATTTTATTTATAAAAATTGGTTGTTGAATAATTTTTAATATTCAAATAAATATATTTTTAATTATTATGATTATTTGAGGTAAATCAAAGTGTGATTTAGGTCACATTCTGTCAATTGGGTTAATTTATATTTGTAAGCATACAACTACATCGCTAATAATCAAGCATTCTATGGGTTTTTGAGTGAAAACAGTATGTTTTATAGAGAAACTATTTGTTAAAAAATATTCCTCAAGACAAGATTGAAAGGATCTATGATTTTATTAAAATCGGGTTCTAAAAATTATTGTGTTCAATTGTTTCGGATAAATCAACAGACGATAAATTCTTAGGAATATTTATCATTTGATACCAAAACTGATGGATTAATAATTCCCGATGATCTTCAATAAAAACAAAAAGGTCGGAAGGTAAATGTTAAATCTAGCTTCCGACCTTATTGAACTTTGATAAGTTTGAGTTTTGAATTAAAATAGTTAGTGTGAATAATTTCTTTTAGTTCATTTTCAAATTCTATTCAAATATAGTATCGAATAAAAGATTAATGAAATTATTAGGTTAAACCTTACACACTCCTAAATTAACTATACAAACACCAATAATTTACTAAAACGTTTAATTTAATAATATAACTAAACAATTATATCTGATTACCCTATATTTTTAATATATATTTACTTTTATTCTTATTATGAACATTTATTACACTAATTACCGACTATTGATTAATTATATTTGTAAATATATGACTACATAAATCACTGGTTAAAGTCATTCTCTTAGGGAAGATGACCAACAAACAGCCACTATAGAGTTTAAACAGCACATTGTTAAGCTAAAAGGGATTTATTAGTCAAATAGGCCACATTTGAATGATTAAATATTTTACCTTATAAAAATTCTAGCATAAAAAAAGAGGACATAAAGTCCTCTTATATATAATTTATTAGTTTAGTTACTAAACGACCATATTGATAATTTTACCTTTTACAAAGATGATCTTTTTGATATCCTTACCATCTAAAAAGCGTTGAATTTCTGCATTATCTTTCAAAATCGCCTCTACAGCTGGTTGTTCTAAGTCTAAAGCTAAAGGAAGATTCATCTTCATTTTACCATTGATAGATACTGGATAAGCAAATTCACTTTCCACCAAATATTCAGGATTGAACTTAGGATATGCAGCAAAGGATATAGTTCCAGGTGCATTACCTAATTTCGCCCATAACTCTTCGGTAATATGCGGAGCATAAGGCTCAAGACAGATAATTAAATCTTGTAAGATCTTACGTTTATTACATTTAAGGTCTGTCAACTCATTCACACAGATCATAAATGCAGATACGGAAGTGTTGAAAGAGAAACGTTCAACATCATCCTCTACCTTTTTTATGATTTTATGTAATGCCTTATATTCTGCTTTGGTTGGTTCTTCATCCGATACATTGAAGTTTCCTTCAGCATCATGGAATAAACGCCAGACTTTACGTAAGAATTTGTATACCCCCTCGATACCGTTAGTGTTCCAAGGTTTCGCTTGTTCCAAAGGACCTAAGAACATTTCATATAAACGCAATGTATCCGCACCATATTGACTGATAATATCATCTGGATTGACAACATTGAATTTGGATTTTGACATTTTCTCCACTTCTGTACCGCAGATATATTTATCATTCTCCAAAACAAACTCTGCATTATTGAAATCAGGACGGAATGCCTTAAACTTCTCTAAATCCAATATATCATTATGTACAATATTTACATCAACATGCAATGGAATGCAGTTGTATTGGTTTTTTAAGCCTAATGATACGAATTTATTAGTACCTCTGCCCTCTTCATCCAATACACGATAAACAAAGTTAGAACGACCTTGGATCATCCCCTGGTTGATCAACTTTTTGAATGGTTCTTCCTCATTGTGGTACCCCATATCTTTTAGGAACTTGTTCCAAAAGCGGGAATACAATAAGTGTCCTGTGGCATGTTCAGAACCACCAATATATAAATCTACTGCTTTCCAATAATCGACAGCTTCTGGAGAGGCAAATTGATTTTTGTTCTGCGGATCCATATAACGGAACCAATACCATGAAGATCCTGCCCAACCCGGCATGGTGCTTAATTCGTACTCGTATTCATCTTGGTATTTCCAGTCTTCGGCACGACCTAATGGCGGCTCTCCGGATTCTGTAGGCAAGTATTTGTCTACTTCTGGCAATAACAATGGTAATTCTTCTTCTTTAATTAAATATGGTAAACCATTTTTAAAATAAACTGGAACAGGTTCTCCCCAATAACGCTGACGACCAAATATAGCATCACGCATACGGAAGTTCACCTTAGCTTTCCCTAACCTAAGTGACTCTAGACGTTCAACTAAAGCTGGAACAGCTTCCTGATAAGTTAAGCCATTGATAAAGTCAGAATTAATGTATTTCCCATCCTTGTTAGGGTCTGCCGCTTCAGTAATATCTTGAGAATCTGAAATTGGAATAATCGGAAGGTTAAAATGTTTAGCAAACACATAATCACGCTGATCACCTGAAGGTACAGCCATAACTGCCCCAGTTCCATATCCTGCTAATACATAATCAGCAATCCATATCTGTACATCTTCTCCAGTTATTGGATGCTTAGCATAAGATCCTGTAAATGCTCCAGATACTGTTTTTGTATCGGCCATACGGTCTAACTCAGACTTTTTCGATGTTTTATCGATATAAGATTCAATATTAGCGCGTTGTTCTTCGGTAGTTAAAGCAGCAACAAGCTCATGTTCTGGTGCTAATACAATAAAGCTAACGCCAAAAATAGTATCTACACGAGTCGTGAAAACTTCAATATTAGTATCCAATTGTGGCACTGGGAATTTCACACTGGCTCCAACTGACTTGCCAATCCAATTGCGTTGCATTTCAACCAATGGTTCTGGCCAGTCGATGGTATCTAATCCACGCAATAAACGGTCAGCATAGGCTGTGATACGCATGGACCACTGCATCATTTTCTTTTGTTCTACTGGAAATCCACCACGCTCCGACACACCATTGATTACTTCATCATTGGCTAATACCGTACCTAAAGCCGGGCACCAGTTTACTGTACTCTCGCGTAAATAAGCAAGGCGATATTTCAACAATTCAACTTGTTGCTCCTCTTCGCTTAATTGATTCCACTGCTCTGCGGTTAACTCAAGAACGTCTTCATCAGCTTCAGCATGAATACCAGCTGAACCTGTTGAACTTAAGTGATCAATCAAAGTCTGAATAGGCTCTGCTTTATCTGTGTCTTTGTTATACCAAGCATCAAATAATTTCATGAAAATCCATTGTGTCCAATGGTAATAATCGGCATTGGAAGTACGAATTTCACGAGACCAATCGTACGAGAAACCAATGTTATCCATTTGCTCTCTGTAACGGTTAATGTTTGTTTCCGTAGTTATAGCTGGGTGCTGCCCAGTTTGAATAGCATATTGCTCAGCTGGAAGACCAAAAGAATCGTATCCCATAGGATGCAATACATTGAAACCTTTCAGACGTTTGTAACGAGAAAAGATATCGGAAGCAATATAACCAAGTGGGTGCCCAACATGTAAGCCCGCACCTGATGGATAAGGGAACATATCCAGCACATAGTATTTGGGTTTGTCTGTACTAGTTTCTGTTTTGAAGGTCTGATTTTCAGCCCAAAACTTCTGCCACTTTTGCTCAATCGTAAGATGATTATACTCCATGATTATCTATAAAAAGGATTTTGAAAGAATTGCGAAAATAGCTATTTTGAGGCAATTTCAGCATAAAAGTTTTTTATTCTATACAATAATTTCTGATATTCGTTGTTAGATTTTTAGGGAAAGTAAAGAACTACTAGTTATTCATGTGGATTTAATTAGGGAGGATTCAATCGAATTACTTACTTTCGCACATAATATTAAGGAAATTATATGTCAGTGATCGAACAGGGTTCGCCAAGAAAAAAAACTAAATCGGTATACGTTTCTACAGTAATCAGTATTGCACTGGTACTATTAATGACAGGTCTATTAGGACTTATCCTAGTCCATGCTAAGAACCTCTCCCGTTTTGTAAAAGAAAATATCGTTCTCAATGTCATCGTAAATGACAATGTGAATGAAGGTGATGTACTTAGTTTACAGAAGGATATGGAGAAAGATCCATTTGTTTCCAGGTCTGAATATGTGAGCAAGGAACTAGCTGCTAAAAACCTAAAAGAAGATTTAGGTGAAGATTTCGTGGAATATTTAGGACATAACCCTCTACTTCCTTCTATTGACATCTACTTGAAAGAACAATACGCCAATAGCGATAGCATCAAGATGTTCATCGATAAAATCGGCAAAAACAATAAAGTAAAAGAGGTTGTTTATCAGGAGTCGCTAATCGACATGGTAAATAACAACATCCGTATCATTGGTATTGTCATCTTAGCTTTTGCAGTGATCTTGTTAATCATTGCTGTGGCATTAATCAATAACACCATCCGCTTAGCGATTTATTCACAACGTTTCTTAATTAAGAGTATGCAATTAATCGGTGCTACTAAAGGGTTCATCCGCAGACCATACATCATGTATGGAATAGCACATGGTCTGATTGGATCCTTAATAGCGATTTTGTTATTGGTGTTAACTCTTCAATTTGCACAGAAGCAAGTTCCAGAAATGGTCTTGTTAAGTAATTGGACACAGTTTGCTTTAATCTTCATCATTGTGATTGGATTAGGCATCTTAATTTCTGGATTGAGTACATATTTTGCCGTTACTAAATATTTGCGCGCTAAGTCAGCAAGTTTATACCGTTAATCAATTGTTAATTCGATAAAGATCATGAATCAAACCGTTAAAAAGACTAAAACTGGAAATGAAGCTGCAAAACAAGAGCAGTTTGTGTTTCAAAAAATAAATTATCAGTTGTTTATTCTTAGCATTGTTATAGTTGCTATAGGCTTCCTATTGATGATGGGTACTGAGGATATTTACAGCTTTACTAAAATTACGCTTGCACCACTAGTGGTTGTTGCTGGGTTTGCTGTTGGATTTGTAGCTATTTTATATAAACCGAAAAACAAAGCAAACTAAGCAATGAGTATTTTAGAGGCGATTATCCTAGCGATAGTCGAAGGACTTACGGAGTATTTACCGATTTCCTCAACGGCTCATATGGGCTTTACAGCGGCCCTAATGGGTATGGAAGAGAGTGAGTACCTGAAAATGTTCCAAGTATCCATTCAATTCGGCGCTATTCTATCAATCGTAGTTTTATACTGGCGTAAATTTTTCGATTTCAAGAACTTATTTTTCTATGTTAAATTAGCTATTGCAGTTATTCCTGCATTGGTTTTAGGAAAGTTATTGGATGATAAGATTGAAGCTGTATTAGGCAATCAGATTGCGATCTCTACTGTTTTGGTTTTAGGTGGTGTTGTACTTTTATTCGTTGACAAATGGTTTAAGAATCCAAAGATTACCGATGAGAAGCAAATCCCTATAAAGAAAGCATTTATCATTGGTTTTTGGCAGTGTTTAGCAATGATGCCAGGGACTTCCAGATCTGCAGCTTCCATTATTGGAGGTTTAACACAAGGATTGGATAGAAAGGCAGCAGCTGAGTTCTCCTTCTTCCTAGCTGTTCCAACGATGTTGGCTGTTACAGTATATTCCATATTTGTAAAAACTTGGGGTGAAGGTACTGCCAATGCGCAAAAAGGATATGAAATGATCATGGCGAGCAATGAGAACATCCTTATCTTTATAATTGGTAATGTAGTAGCTTTTATTGTTGCAATGATTGCCGTAAAGAGCTTTATTTCTGTATTGACTAAATACGGATTCAAGTTTTGGGGTTGGTACCGTATTATTATTGGTATTGCCTTATTGGTATTCTTTTGGAATTATTAAAAGCCTCACACAAGATATTTAAAGGGATTGGTTTTACAATCCCTTTTTTGTTTTTATGGAATTTAGAAATTCAAACTGCGGTAAAATTGCTATTATTATGTGCCTAATTACATAAGTCAACCTATCATTACTAATTATTATTCTTATTTTTGCAGAAAATTCAAGTATCCTTGATTTGAAATTCTTTCAATAATAATTAGTTTACAAAATCAAGAATAGTAAGTAGCGGATGGATATTACAACAAAAGAAAGCATAATAAAGGACCTTAACTTTGCTGAGGGAGCAGTACTCTTAATTGACAAACCAGTTACCTGGACAAGTTTTGATGTGGTAGGCAAGCTCAGAAATAGTCTTAAGCCATTAAAGATAAAGGTTGGTCATGCTGGAACATTAGATCCATTAGCAACAGGCTTATTAATCGTCTGTACTGGTAAGATGACGAAAAAGATCGATGGATTTCAAGCTGAAGATAAGGAATACACCGGGACAATTACCCTTGGAGCCACTACCCCTTCTTATGATTTAGAAACTGAAATCGACCAAAAGTTTGATATCTCTTCCATCACAGAGGAACAAATCCAACAGACTGCAATAAACTTTATTGGTGAACAGGATCAATTTCCTCCTGCACACTCGGCCATTAAAATCGACGGTGAACGTGTTTATGAAAAAGCGAGACGTGGTGAAGATGTTGAGTTAAAAGCCAGAAGAATTAATATTACTGATTTTAAGATTGAAAAAATAGAGTTGCCAGTTGTTCATTTTCGAATTTCATGTTCGAAAGGGACCTATATCCGTTCCATTGCGCATGACTTTGGAAAGGCTTTGGGGAATGGTGCTCACTTATCTTCTTTAAGGAGAACCAAAAGTGGTGATTTCCATGTGGATAATGCTTGGGATCTCATGGAATTAATCAACCAAGTTAAACAAAACAAACAGCCTATCCTGCAGTAATTACCTTCTATTAAACAAAAATGAAGATATACAGAAATCTAGATGAATTCAAGCCCTTGGACTATGCCATAGTGACCATTGGTACTTTCGATGGTGTGCATGTTGGTCATCAAAAGATTCTAAATAAATTAGTGGAGTTAGCAAAAGATAACACCGGAGAGACCGTGTTATTGACGTTCTATCCACACCCAAGATTAATTATCAATCCAGACGATGATTCTCTACGATTAATCAACGACATCGAAGAAAAAGTAGAACGATTGGGAATTGCTGGCATTGACCACCTCATCATTACTCCATTTACTAGAGATTTCTCCATTCAAAGTCCTGAAGAATATATTTCAAATGTATTGGTCAATAAAATCGGCTGTAAAAAGATTGTAATTGGTTATGATCACCACTTTGGCAAAGATCGCAAAGGTACTATCAAAGATTTGATTCATAATTCCCAGATCTTTGATTACACGGTTGAAGAAATCCCGGAGCAAGACATCGAAGATGTTGCTGTATCTTCTACAAGAATCCGTGAATCCTTAATTAAAGGTGATATTATCACAGCAAACAAATATTTAGGGTATCCATTTGAATTGACAGGAACTGTGATTCGTGGAGATCAAATCGGAAGAGAGATTGGTTTCCCTACGGCAAATCTTCATATTCATGAACCGCATAAGCTTATACCTGCTTACGGCATCTATGCCGTAGAGGTTGAAATTTACCCTTGTACTACAGAAATAAAAACAGGACATTATTTCCAACCAGAGCCTGAACGCGTTGCTAAAGGCATGTGTTATATCGGAACAAGACCCACAGTTGATGGAATGAGCCGTAAGATTGAGGTCAATCTATTGGATTTCAATGATGATCTGTATACAAAGACAGTACGAGTTAAATTCCTAGAGTTCATCAGACACGATCAATGGTTCGAAAGCCTAGAATTGATGCAGGAACAGATTAAAAAAGACGAAACTGCTATCCGCAGTTTCTTTGAACAATATGCGTAAAATAAAAAGGAGCTTAAAATTTAGCTCCTTTTTATTTTATGTTTAATGTAATTGAAATAAATCCTTAACTCCTAATAATTTTCTTGAGGTAAATCCTTCTGCGTATTTCACTTGAATGGACCGCCCTAGCTCTTGTGCTCTTGCACGAGTAGAAAGCATAAAATCAGGATTAGAGATATAGGTCTCAGGTTCATCATTCGAGTCAGAAACATTGAACTGCGTTTTATATGCAAGAATAGATCTTTCTTTAATATCCCAGAACGCAGTAATATCAATTAAAATATCGGGTTGAATATATTTATCTTGAATAAGCTGTAATTGTAATCTTGGTCGGAAAGCTTCTTGAGTTTGACCATCTAAATCAGTTTCTATTCTACGTAAGCCTGCCAAGAATAAGGCATCATTCACCAATTTACTTGCACGACCATGATCCGGATGGCGATCATCTAATGCATTGGTAATAACGATTTCAGGTTGATATTTACGAATTGCACGAATAATAGTTAATTGGCATTCTTCATTATTTTGGAAAAAACCATCTCTAAGTTTCAGATTTTCACGAACAGCCACGCCTAATATATCAGCGGCATCTTGAGCTTCTTTTAAACGAGTTTCAGCTGTACCACGCGTCCCTAATTCACCTTGGGTTAAATCAATAATACCTACGCTCTTTCCTTCAGCCACATATTTTGCAATGACTCCTCCAGCACCTAATTCAGCATCATCTGGGTGAACAGTCATTACGAGTAAATCTAACTTCATTATTTTTCGTTTTGGTCCAAAATTAACAAAATTAATTTCTAAACCTTTGTCAATAGGAGCTCTTCAATACGATTATGGACTTTCTTTGACATTGGGCTGGTAATACTGTAGAAATAATCCACAACCTCCCCTTTTCGATTAATAAGGTATTTGTGGAAATTCCATAAAGGAACAGAATCAATCTGTCCATTCAATTTACTGTCTGAAAGATATTGATATAAAGGGTCTGTGAATTCACCTTTTACGTGAATTCTTTTAAATACAGGAAAGGAAACTTGTTGGCCAATACGGCAATAGGTTTCTAAGGTTCGACCCGTTAAAGGCTCTTGTTTTCTGAAGTCATTGGAAGGAAATGCTAAGATTTCAAAGCCCAATTCATTGTATTTACGATAAAGACGTTCTAAGGTTTTAAATTGCTTATTAAAGAAACATTTACTGGCTGTATTGACTACCAACACTACCTTTCCTTCAAAATCACGTAGGGATTTCTTTTGGCCATTAAACTCTAAAGCAGTAAAATCATAGATCGTTTTATTCATAAATTTGTGTTTTTATTGGTTTAACATCGGTCTTGAGCGTTCATATTCACGCAAAATACTTTCTATTTCATAGTCTTCCTGTGGATCATAGGTGCTTTTAAGGTTGTGTCCGAATAGTTTTGCAACTCCTTGATATAAAAAAGCTGATATATTACCTTTCATATCTTTAACAAGCTCATAACTGGTACTACCTGTTTGTCTTTCAATTAATTTAATCAAGATTTTTCCTTGAGAAACACTCAAGTTCTTCACCTCAGAGGTAATCTTATCCTTTATTTCTCTTTCACATTCTTTGATTAAGCGCTTCTCTTCTCGATTAGATGTTGCAACTGCTAGATCACGATCCAACTGCTCATATCTTCGCTGTGCATAAATTGCATAAGGCAATACTCGAATCACATTGCGCTTTAACCTTAAGTATTTCTGTCTTTCTTCTTCCGTCTTAAAGCGACGGATAGCAACAATGACCACTTCTTGAATAGGAAACCAAGGGACAATTTCACCGTTGTCCAATTTATCTGTAGCATAATGTTCTACCACCTCTCCTTTTCCTCCACCATACTGCGGTTTAATAAGCGTTTGGGCCTGTCCAATCCATGGCACAAGCATCCCTATCAAACACATCAAAATCCACTTTTTCATACTACCCTTGCAACCTTTTTTATTATTTCTCTATCGTTAAAAGTCAAAATATTTCCGTATATTTATACATTACACAAATTACTAAAAAACATTGGTTTTAGTACATTAAAATTAATAAATTATTTTAACATCAATTTAGTACTGAGGAAGTTTTATGGAAGAATACGTGATTGATATTGAGGCAGAAAACAAGGAAATCCGTAAAAGATATCGTGCATTATTAAGAGCATGTAAACCGACACTTCAAAAAGGTGATAAAGAACAGATCCGTAAAGCTTTCGATCTGGCACTCGAAAGTCACAAGGATATGCGCCGTAAATCAGGCGAACCATACATTTACCATCCTATTGCTGTAGCCCAGATTGCTGCAGAAGAAATCGGCTTAGGAACCACATCCATAGTCTGCGCATTGCTTCATGATGTCGTGGAAGATACTTCTGTGACCCTACAAGATATTGAGGAGCAATTCGGGAAGAAGGTTGTACGTATCATTGATGGATTAACGAAAATCTCTGGAATCTTTGATCCTAATAGCTCCATGCAAGCTGAGAACTTCCGTAAGATGCTTTTAACGCTTGCTGACGATGTTCGTGTTATCCTCATTAAACTAGCTGACCGTTTGCATAACATGCGAACAATGGAGTTTATGGCTCGCCATAAGCAATTAAAAATAGCGTCTGAAACCAGTTACCTGTATGCTCCCCTAGCCCATAGACTAGGATTATATGCTATCAAGTCAGAATTGGAAGATCTTTCCATGAAGTTCACTGACCCTGATACTTATAAATTTATTGCAAAGAAACTCAATGAAAAGAAAGCAGAACGTGAAAAGTTTATTGCTGACTTCATTGGTCCTATTAAAGAAATATTAGGTGCAGAAGGTATTACTGCCTCTGTATTCGGTAGACCAAAATCTATCCACTCTATTTGGAATAAGATGCGTAAGAAATCTATACCCTTTGAAGAGGTATACGATTTATTCGCTATCCGTATCATTATTGACACGGTGGATGAAAAGGAAAAAACAGAGTGTTGGAAAGTTTATTCTATCGTAACTGACCTTTACAGACCAAATCCGGACAGATTGCGTGATTGGGTATCATCACCCAAAGCAAATGGATACGAGTCCTTACACACTACTGTAATGGGACCTAGAGGACAATGGGTGGAGGTTCAGATCCGTACGAAACGAATGAATGAAATCGCAGAGAAAGGTTTTGCTGCACATTGGAAATACAAGGAGTCCAATTCTGATAATGGATTAGATCAATGGATTCAAAAAGTTAGGGATATCCTAAGCAATCCGGAGACCAATGCCATGGACTTTGTGGATGACTTCAAAATGAACCTCTTCTCTGATGAGATTTTCATTTTCACCCCGAAGGGTACTTTAGTGCAATTACCGAATGGCGCGACTGCACTGGACTTTGCGTTTGAAATCCATACAGATATTGGCGCAACATGCATTGGTGCTAAGGTTAATCACAAATTAGTTCCTTTAAGTCATGAACTAATGAATGGTGATCAGGTGGAAATTATTACCTCCAATAAGCAAACACCTAAGGAAGATTGGCTAAACTTCGTAGTTACGGCGAAAGCAAAATCTAAGATCAAGTCATCCTTAAAAGAGGAAAAACGTAAGGTAGCGGAGGATGGTAAGGAGATTCTGGAGAGAAAACTAAAATCACTTAAAATCACGTACAATACGGACAACATCAATAAAATAGCCAACTATTTTAAATTTCAGAGTTCACAAGATCTATTCTATAATGTAGCTAAAGGCAGCATTGACATTAAAAACCTAAGGGAATTTGTTGCCAATGAACGATCTGAAGATGCTAATCAGAACCAATTTCAATCGCATATTACGGGATTGGTGGAGAAAATCAATAAGAAAGAGGATACCATTTTAATTGGTGATGATGGGCAGAAAGTGGATTACACGCTTGCTCCTTGTTGTAATCCGATCCCTGGTGATGACATCTTTGGATTTTTAACTGTTAACGACGGCATCAAAATCCACCGTACGAGCTGTCCAAATGCTTCTAAATTGATGGCAAATTATGGCTACCGTATATTGAAAGCTCGTTGGGCGTCTCTACAAAACAACGTAGCATTTTTAACCGGATTAAAAATCGTGGGTATTGATGATGTCGGATTGGTAAATAAGATTACTACCGTTATCTCGCACGATTTCCATGTGAACATCCGTTCTCTTTCAATATCCAGTAATGAGGGTATATTTGAAGGTGATATCATGGTATTTGTGAATGATACTGCGCAATTGGACAATCTAATCCGCAACTTGAAACAGATCTCCGGTATCACTGGGGTTACCCGATATGAATCAGAGAACTAAAGACTTACAAGCAGCTGACAGAATTAAATAGTGAATGCCATTCTAAAATGGTAATTTTGAATCTTTAACCTTAAGGAATCATATGAAACAGGGCGAAAGTTACGAAACTGTTAAAAAGATTTTTGAAGCATACCTAGAAAACAAGAATCTAAGAAAAACTCCAGAACGCTACGCGATATTGGAAGAAATCTATTCTAGATCGGATCACTTCGATGTGGAATCCTTATATATCCATATGAAAAACAAGAAGTACCGCGTGAGTCGTGCTACGGTATACAATACCCTAGAGCTGCTGGTATCTTGTGATTTGGTTACCAAACATCAATTTGGGCGAAACATGGCTCAATTTGAGAAATCTTATGGTTATAAACAACACGATCATGTGATCTGTATTGAATGTAATAAAGTAGTTGAATTCTGTGATCCTCGCATTCACCAGATTCAATCTATGATTGGGGATTTGTTAAATTTTGACATTAAACACCATTCTCTAAATCTATACGGTATATGTGCCGATTGCAGAAAAAGCAAAATGGCCAGTGAATCCTCCGTTAAGGAAGAAGTTATTTCAAATTAATTTAACATTCGAAGGAATAATATATACCTTTGTTCGGCAAATGGCTATCCATCATATCCCTTTGCCGAACATTTATTTTTAATAGATAATCAAACAATAATTTTAACTATATAATTCAGTAAATACTATGCAAGTTGATGTGCTTTTGGGTTTACAGTGGGGTGACGAAGGTAAAGGAAAGATCGTTGATGTTTTTTGTCCAAAATACGATTTAATCGCTCGCTTCCAAGGAGGTCCAAATGCCGGACATACCTTAGAATTTGACAACAAAAAATTCGTATTAAACACCATTCCTTCTGGAATCTTTAATGAAGGAACACTAAACCTAATCGGTAACGGTGTGGTTATTGACCCAATCATCCTTAAGAGAGAATTAGATAACCTTAAAGCAGCTGGTTTCGACCCTGTTGGTAAGGGTAATTTGGTGATTGCTCGTAAAGCTCACTTAATTCTTCCAACCCATCAATTGCTAGATGCCGCTTCGGAATCCAATATGGGTGCTGGAAAAATCGGATCTACATTAAAAGGAATTGGCCCTACATACATGGATAAGACCGGTAGAAATGGCCTACGTGTGGGTGATACCACATTATCAGACTTCCAGGAACGTTATGAGAAATTAAAGCAAAAACACCTTTCTATGCTTTCTCATTACGGTGAAATCCCTGATTTCTCTGAAAAGGAAAAAGCATTCTTAGATGCTATTGAATTCTTAAAATCTATTCCTCACGTTGATTCAGAACACTTAGTTAACCAGTATTTGAAAGATGGTAAACGTGTTTTAGCTGAAGGTGCTCAAGGTACTTTATTAGATGTTGACTTTGGTTCTTATCCATTTGTAACTTCATCTAATACCACTACTGCTGGTGCTTGTACTGGTTTAGGTATTGCTCCTAATAAAATTGGACAAGTATATGGCATTTTCAAAGCTTACGCTACACGCGTTGGTGGAGGTCCTTTCCCAACCGAATTAGAAGATGAAACAGGCGAAAAATTACGTCAATTAGGTCATGAGTTTGGTGCTACTACTGGCCGTGCTCGTCGTACCGGATGGATTGATCTTCCTGCTTTAAAATATGCTATCATGATCAATGGTATTACCGAATTGATTATGATGAAAGCCGATGTTTTGGATACTTTTGATAAAATCTACGCATGTACGCACTATAATTACTTAGGTGAACAAATTGATTACATGCCTTACGAGATTATTACCAATAAACCAGAACCTGTTTATACGGAAATACAAGGTTGGAACCAAGATTTAACTGGTATTCAAAGTAAATCTGAAATCCCTACTGCTTTAGCTGATTACATTGCATTCTTAGAAAAAGAATTGAATGTGCCAATCAAATATCTATCTGTAGGACCTGACCGTAAGCAAACGATCGAATTATAGGCAAATGGCTAAAGCCAGCTTTCATACCGATACGTCTATCTTTCTAAAAAAAGCTTTACAATGGTCTAAAAGCTTCGATCAGGTTTGTCTATTCCATTCTAATGGTTTTCAAGACCATTATTCTGAAATACAGAGCCTTTTAGCCATTGATGCTAAAGATGAACTTATCGCGAATGTAGGTCAAGCATTTGCTCAAATAGAAGATTTTAAATCCCGATATCCTAATCATTGGATACCGGGATTTCTTAGTTACGACCTTAAGAACGAACTGGAAGATTTACAAAGTAAATTTCCTAATCCATTAGCATTTCCTGATGCTTACTTTTTCGTTCCGAAAACAACCATTAAATTTTTAGAAAAAGAAGTAATCATTGAATCTGATGATGATCCTCAGGAAATATTTGACCTTATCCAGTCAAACAATACATTGGAAGAAGAATTTTCTTATACTGGTCAAGTTAAACCTAAGATGGACAAGAAAGCATATTCAACGGCTTTCAACCAGATGATGGATCATATCAAGCGTGGTGACATCTATGAAGTCAATCTTTGTCAGGAATTTTATGATGCTGATGCAGAAATCTCAAATCTTGAAGCGCTGTTTCTACAATTAAACAAAATATCCCCTACTCCTTTTGCTTCGTTCTTTAAATGGCATAATAATTACATCTTAAGTGCCTCTCCTGAGCGTTTTTTGGCTAAGCGTGGACAGACCTTAATATCTCAACCCATTAAAGGAACAGCCAAACGAGGAAAAACTCCTGAAGAGGACCAAATCCTCAAAGAAAATCTCCGAAATAATCCTAAGGAGATATCAGAAAACATTATGATTGTTGACCTTGTGCGCAATGATCTTACCCGTAGTGCAATTCCTGGAACTGTAGAAGTAACTGAAAAGCTTGGTATTTACAGCTTTAAACATGTTCACCAGATGATCTCGACCATCACATGTCAGGCTTCAGAAAACTCAAAAGCCACAGATTTAATTAAAAACACCTTCCCTGCAGGATCTATGACTGGGGCGCCCAAATTATCAGCCATGCAAATGTGCGATCGATATGAGCATTCCAAGCGCGGCGTATATTCAGGAGCAATAGGCTACTTTGCACCCAATGGTGATTTTGATTTTAATGTGGTCATTCGTACCATATTATATAATGCAAAAGATAAATACTTATCCTTCAGTACCGGCGGTGCCATTACTATAGAAGCACAAGCAGAGTATGAATATCAAGAGTGTTTAACCAAAGCAAGTGCTATCCTTCAAGCACTTAGCAATTCTGTTGAATAAATCAACATCAATTACAAAGTTTTGTAATTATTTTCTCAATAAATCATTCAAATCATTAACATTTTTGTATTTTTGTAAGCAATTATAAGACTATGGTTTATTTTTAAACCACACAGCTATGTTATTAAATAAGTAAAGACTTAATGGGACGTCATATTTTACAAAGAGAACAAGCGATTACGTTTGTTAAGGAGACTTTTGCGGCTGGATTAAAGAAAGCCTTAAATCTTACCCCTGTATCCTCACCTATCGTGGTATTAGATGGTACAGGTATTAATGATGACCTAAATGGCATCGAAAGACCAGTAACTTTTCCTATAAAATCCTTAGATGATCAACGTGCAGTTGTTGTTCATTCTTTAGCTAAATGGAAGCGTATTCGTCTTCGTGAATTAGAAATGGAACCAGGCGAAGGAATATTGACCGACATGCGAGCTTTACGTCCTGACGAAGATTATTCGCCTATACATTCTATTTATGTGGACCAATGGGACTGGGAATGTTGCATCACTCAAGATCATAGAAACCTGACTTTCCTTAAAAAGACAGTAGAAGATATTTATGCTGTAATTTATGGGACTGAACAAGCTGTAGCTCAGCAATACCAGCATATTGAAGCTGTATTACCAGAAAATATCCACTTCATTTCTTCTGAAGAGTTGCTTTTAACTTATCCTGACCTTACACCTAAAGAGCGTGAAAATGCTATTGCGAAAGAATATGGTGCAGTATTTTTATATGGCATTGGCGGCAATCTCTCCAACGGTATGCCTCATGATGGTCGTGCTGCGGATTATGATGATTGGAGTACAGGCAACGAACGCGGTTACCGTGGATTAAATGGTGATATATTAGTGTGGAACCCTATCCTAAATGCTGCTTTTGAATTGTCCTCTATGGGAATTCGAGTAGACAAAAAGGCGCTAATGACACAATTGGAAATCAGAAATAGCCTGGACAGACAACAACTTACTTTCCACCAAATGTTATTAAACGATTTACTACCAGAATCAATTGGTGGTGGTATTGGACAATCTAGAATATGTATGTTTATGTTAAAACTTAAACATATCGGTGAAGTACAAGTAAGTATATGGGATCCTAAGCGTAAAGAAACCCTTTTAGACCAAGGTGTAGAACTACTTTAAAAAAAAGTATTCTAATAGATTGAAATACTACTAATAATTTTAGTAAATAAAATTATTAGTAGTATTTTTGTTTTATGAAGGAAGCTCAATTTGCTATTGTCGATATTGAAACTACAGGCTCATATGCTGCCGCGAGTCAGATTACCGAAGTAGCAATATTTATATTTGATGGAAAGGAGATAATTGAAGAATTCAGTACATTAATTAACCCCCTTCAGCCCATTCCCTTTCATATTCAAGCATTAACAGGCATCAATGATGAGATGGTTCAAGATGCTCCTACCTTTCCAGAGGTAGCAGAAAGAATATTCGATTTATTGCAAAATCGAATATTTGTAGCACACAATGTTCATTTTGATTATTCCTTTCTGTTGGCTTCGCTAAAGTCCGCCGGCTACGATTGGAAGGCACAACGACTGTGTACGGTTAGATTAGCCAGAAGAACCTTTAAAGGTTTACCTTCTTACAGCCTTGGAAAACTTTGTCAATCCTTAGGAATTACCTTAACCGATCGACATCGAGCTGCAGGTGATGCTCGAGCAACCGTTACCTTATTTCAGCGCATATACGAGAATGACACGGAGAATTTTATTAATAAAGCTATTCAGGCAAATGCCAAAGAGCAAAGACTTCCTACAAACATTCCAACTGAGGTCTTTGAATCTATTCCAGGAACAGCTGGTGTTTATATCTTTAAAAACTCGAGTGGTAAAATAATCTATGTAGGGAAAGCAATTAATATCAAGAAAAGAGTAATCTCTCATTTTACAGGCAATAACCAAGGATTACGAAGGCAAAACTTCATTAATGAAATTGCTGACATAGAATTTAGAGAATCAGGGACTGAATTGATGGCCCTTCTAATGGAATGTGATCTGATAAAAAAGCATTGGCCAATCTACAATCGCGCCCTTAAAAAATATGAAGCCAAATATGGTTTGATATCCTATGAGGATCAAAAAGGATATTTAAGGCTGTCCATTTGCCAGATTAGGAAACATGTGTACCCACATTATGCCTTCAATACGGTTCACGAATCTACCCAATTTCTTATGCGTCTGGTTAAACAACACGAATTAGATTACCGATTAATTAGTTTCTTCAACGCCGGCAACAGCACCAAAGAACGAACTGAAGCCATCAATCAATCAGAGCTTCCAGCTGTAGAATCCTACAATTCAAGAGCCAATCAAGCATTAGAAAATTTAATAAATTTCAAGCGATCCTATATCATCATTGATAGAGGAAGAAATACTTCAGAAAAAAGCTATATCTACTTCAAAGACAATAAAGTACATGCATTGGGTTTCATAGATAATGAAATGGAAATTCAAGATATCGAAGAAATAATTTGTCAAGAAAACTTAGTGATAAGTAATTATTACATGAACAATTTAGCCGATAATTACGCCCAAGCATTCCCTTCCAAAATCATGCATATTAAAGAAATTGCACTTTAAAGGATATTTTAATTGTTTTATTATTTAGGGTTATCTTTTAATCGAATACAAACACAACATTCACCTCTATCCTCCTAAAACAACCTTAACTGCGCTGATACCTTATCATTCTCTTTCTCATCTTTAAAATTAGATACCGTCAAGCCCAACAACCTAATTCTTTTATCTTGCAATTCTAGCTTATCCAATAAATCCAAACCTTGAAGTTCAATATCTTCTAATTTTTCAAAAGGATTAAGTAAAGTTTTACTTCGGGTAATTTGGGTAAAATCAGCGAATTTTATCTTTAGCGTAATGGTTTTCCCTTGTTTGTTTGCTCGTTCTATACGTTTGAACACCTTTTCAGCCAAGCGTATTAATTCTTCCTTAAGATCCTCCAATTCGAATAAATCCTTTTCAAAAGTGTCTTCAACACCAATTGATTTACTGATCCGATTGGGTCTTACAGGACGATCATCCTCACCACGAACGATGTAGAAAAAGAATTTACCCGATTTACCAAAGTGAAAGATGAGCTCCTGTTCGGTAAAGCGCTTTAGATCATGCCCTGTAAAGATCCCCATCTGATTCATTTTCTTAGCTGTAACTTTACCTACACCATGAAACTTTTCTACGGGGAGTTGATCCAGAAACTTGACAATTTTAGACGGTCCTATAAAGGTTAATCCGTCGGGTTTTTGCAAATCTGAAGCTATTTTAGCCACAAATTTATTGACAGATACACCAGCTGAAGCCGTTAGATTAAGTTCTTCACGAATGGCTACTTTGATTTGTTTAGCGATTTCAATTGCTGATCCTACCCCCAATTTATCTTCAGTAACGTCTAAATATGCTTCATCTAGGGATAAAGGTTCTATGATATCTGTATAGCGTTTAAAAATGCCTCGAATATGAATAGAAACTTCTTTATAAACATCAAATCTAGGGTATGTAAAAAGCAGATGCGGACATAGTTGTAATGCCATTCGAGAGGACATGGCGGATTTCACACCGTATTTACGGGCCTCATAGCTGGCCGTTGCCACGACACCACGCCCATCAGGCGAACCACCCACGGCAAGTGCCTTCCCACGAAACTCCGGAAAGTCTCTTTGCTCTACTGAAGCATAGAAGGCATCCATGTCGATGTGAATGATTTTCCGCATGTATCAAAGATAAGCATATACCATGAAGCAAAATAAAACATTTATCCCAAGCTTTAAAGACACATTTTTTCGTCAAAATTTGTGTTGCTTGTCCTTAACAAGCATTCATGCTCAATAAAATATAGTATCTTTGCAGCTAAATCATACATATTTAGAAAAATGAGCAAAGTTAAAGTTGGTTTGGTTCAAATGTCTTGTGTGAAAGATAAGCAAGCAAATCTGAACAAAGCAATCGTTAAAGTACGTGAAGCCGCTGCAAAAGGTGCGCAAATCGTATGTCTACAAGAACTTTTTACTTCCCTATATTTTTGCGATGTGGAAGACTATGATAACTTCGATTTAGCTGAAGCTATCCCAGGTCCATCTACCGATGCCTTATCTGCTGTAGCGAAAGAATTAGGTGTGGTGATTATCGCTTCTTTGTTTGAGAAGCGTGCGCAAGGTCTTTACCATAATACAACCGCAGTTTTGGATGCTGATGGAACTTATTTAGGTAAATACCGTAAAATGCACATTCCTGATGATCCTGCTTTTTATGAGAAATTCTATTTTACACCAGGTGATCTTGGATATAAAGTCTTCAAAACGAAATTTGGAACTATCGGTATCTTAATCTGTTGGGATCAATGGTATCCTGAAGCATCTCGTATTACAGCCTTGATGGGTGCTGAAATCATGTTCTATCCTACTGCTATTGGTTGGGCCACAGATCAAGATGAAGAAACAAATACCGATCAATACAATGCTTGGCAAACTATTCAACGTTCGCATGCCGTAGCAAATGGTGTACCGGTAGTATCGGTAAACCGCGTTGGATTCGAACAAGATGGTGCGATGAAATTCTGGGGTGGTAGCTTTGTGGCTAATGCACAAGGAAAATTACTTTATCTAGCTTCACATGATCAAGAAGAAGTGGAAGTTGTGGATATCGACTTAAACCAGTCTGATTATTTCCGTAAGCACTGGCCTTTCCTTCGAGATAGACGTATTGATACCTATGCGCCTATAATGAAACGCTTTATTGATGAAGATTAAATAAAATACCCTCGAGCAGTAGTCCAATAGACTGCTGCTCATTATATTAACTAGAATACCATTTATATTTAAGTAGGATTGTCTGAAAACTTCTCCAAAACCCAAAAATGAGACTTTCAGATAATCGTACGACGTTTTTAAGCTATGAATAACAATTCATCCCTTTACAATACAAACGAAACACCTAAGGCTCTTGGATTTAGATTTCCTGCGGAATGGGAACTTCAAGAAGCATTGTGGTTAAGTTGGCCACATAAAGAGGAATCTTGGCCTGGAAAATTAGAAACCATTTATGCCCCTTATTCACAGTTCATTAAAATTGTTGCCGATGATCAATTGGTGCGAATCAATGTGGCTGATGAGGAAATGAAAAACTTTGCTACAAAGCATATTGAAGCCGCTGGAGCAAATATGGAAAACATCAGTTTCCACATGAACCCAACTAACGATGCTTGGTGCCGTGATCACGGACCGGCATTCGTTATCAATGATCAAACAGGTGAAAAAGCAGTCGTTGACTGGGGATACAACGCCTGGGGTGGTAAATACCCCCCTTTTGACTTAGATGATGTAGTACCTACAAGAATTGCCAAAGAATTTAACCTAAAATTATTCACGCCTCCGATCGTTATGGAAGGTGGTTCAGTTGAATTCAATGGTAAAGGAACTGTACTTACAACAACCGCCTGTCTATTGAATGAAAATAGAAACCCCCATTTGACTAAAGAACAAATTGAGCAGTATTTATTGGACTATTATGGCCAAGACCAAGTTCTTTGGTTAGGTGATGGTATCATTGGAGATGACACGGATGGACATATTGATGATATCACTCGTTTTGTTACTGAAGACACCGTTTTAACGGTTGTTGAAGATGATCCAAACGATGAGAATCATCCAATTTTACAGGAAAATCTGGAATCTTTAAAAACCATGCGTTTATTGGATGGTAGACCATTGAAAATTGTAGAATTACCGATGCCAAAGCCTGTAATTTATGAAGATCAACAATTACCTGCTTCTTACGCAAATTTTTACATCGCAAATAAAACGGTCATTGTTCCGGTTTTCAACGATGCAAACGATGAACGTGCATTAGCTATTATTCAATCTTGCTTCCCTGACCGTAAGGTAATCGGCATTGACTCGGTCGATATCATCTGGGGATTAGGAAGTTTCCACTGTTTAAGTCAACAAGAACCAAAAATATAATTTAATTTATACGTATGAAGCCATTTTTTCGACTCCTACTCCTATCGTTAACGGTATTTTTCGGTATGCTGCATTTAAATGCTCAGGAACGTGATGACCGTGCCACTATTCTTAATTTTAAAGGGATACAATACAAATCCAAGGATTCTTTATTTTATACCAACTTTCGTTTTCGTATGCAGAACCGTCTAGGGTTTTCCAACGAACTGAATGGTGAGGACGATGGAAAGTTTGATGCTCGAATTCGTAGGCTTAGAATGCGTATGGATGGATATATTTATACGCCTAAAATCTCTTACTCGGTTCAGCTAGCATTCACTAGAAGTGATCAGGATTATGATGATACAGGTGTTCCAAATATTGTTCGAGACGCGGTGATGTTCTATAACTTTTCCGACG
Organism: Sphingobacterium kyonggiense; assembly: GCF_039536825.1. Classification (NCBI taxonomy): domain Bacteria; kingdom Pseudomonadati; phylum Bacteroidota; class Sphingobacteriia; order Sphingobacteriales; family Sphingobacteriaceae; genus Sphingobacterium; species Sphingobacterium kyonggiense. Next base: position 2,225 of record NZ_BAAAZI010000009.1, on the reverse strand, counting down.
ATTTCTATATTTCTTTTGGACAAAACAAACTACCAGGTAACCGTCAAAGGGTAAATTCATCCGGACAGTTGCAATTTGCTGATCGTTCATTAGTGAATTCTAACTTTACTGTTGACCGTGATTTTGGTATTTCCCTTAACTACAGCAAAGATTTAGGATCAGTTGCTTTTGGAGCTAAAGGTGCTATCTCAACAGGTGAAGGTCGACCAGCAAACTCCACGGATGATGGCCTTGCATATACTGGTCGCGTGGAATTCCTTCCACTTGGTAAATTCACCAATGAGAATGATTATCAAGAAGGCGATTTAGAGCGTGAAGAAACGCCTAAGTTGTCAATTGGTGGTGGATACTCCTACAACGACAGAACTACACGCGAGGGTGGCCAAACCGGTCGCTACGTCCAAAACCCAATGACATTGAAAACCAGTTTCGCAGATATGATTTTCAAGTATCAAGGTTTTGCTTACCAAGCTGAATATATGCGTCGTGATGTCGATAATCCATTAAACTGGACTGTTGAAGACGATCCACAAGAGACATCAGCCTATAAAGGATGGGGTGTTAACCAACAGGTCTCATACTTGATGGACATGGGATACGAAATTGCAGGTCGTTACACCTTGGTTCAACCGCATAAAGACATCCAAGATCTGGAAAGACAAACCGAAGTTATCGAGCTTGGTTTAACCAAATATATGAAAGCACACCGTTTAAAATTCCAATTAAACGCAAATTATACGTTTAAAGACGGACATTTCAACAATAACAACCAAAAAGCCATTTGGGGAGGAATTTTCCAAGTAGAACTTGGAATCTAATTCCTTAATCAAAAATATTTAAATAGGTCGGAAAATTTTCCGACCTTTTTATTTTTCAATATACCGAATCTTTTGAAAAATGGTCCTTTGAATGAGTTGATTTCTTAAGCCAACGATTATCCAACCAGGATCATTTAACTTGTAAGATCACCTTTACTTTTTTCCCTTTTATCCTTTCCACTATCTCATATCTAACAGTGTAGCGGTCTCATATCTCATATCTTTTTCAAGTGTCTTTTGTCTGTTGTTTCATTTGTCCGTTCCTGAAAATGGTTTACAAAATCCGAACAATTAAAACGTAAATTTAACGACATGAGTAAACCGACAAAAAAACGTAAAGGAGGGGTTGCCCCAGTTCACAGCGACACCCTGAAGATCCTTGTTGCCAGGGAATACCTAGAGGGTAAGCTAAGCCATTCCGAACTGGCCAGGAAGCACAATCTCAACAGCGAGGCAACATCTCGCTATTTCCTGAAGTGGTATGAGCAATGGGAAAGTGAGCTGGACCTTGAAGTTCCCACGGACGCTCCAGAACTCGACCTGTCCAACAAGAGCGAGCGCGAGCTTAGGGACGATCTGTTTGAGGCGAACCTGAAGATCACTGCCCTGGAGATGATGATCAAGAAGGCCGAGGAACTCTTTGGTACCGAGATCGGAAAAAAGTCTGGTGCCAAATCGTCCAAGAAATGAAGGTGAGCTTTGGGAATATCTCCCTTGAACGGCTCTGTGGACTATTTGGCAAAAAGCGACAATCCTTCTATAAAAAGACGGCCAGGGAGCAGGAGACCGAGGTTCGGAGCGGCTTGATATTGAAGCGCGTGGGCGAGATCCGCAAGGACTCCCACCGGATGGGCTGTATCAAACTGCGGAGCATCCTGCTTCGCGAGATGGGCGAATCCATGGTGGGCCTGGGAAGGGACTCCTTCTTTGCCCTGATGCGGGAGAACAATCTTTTGGTGAAGCCCAGGAAACGCTATGTGGTTACCACGCAGTCCCGGCACCGCTTCAAGAAATGGCCAGACCTGGTCCAACGCGGGCATCCCGACCGACCCGAACAGATCTGGGTAAGCGATATCACCTATGTGCGCATCAGGCATAGATGGGTCTACCTGTGCCTGATCACGGATGCCTACTCCAGGAAGATCGTCGGCTATAGGCTCACCCACAGGCCCACTGCGGAGGCCTGCATCGGTGCCCTGAGGATGGCCGTCAAAAACCGGATGTATCCCGATCACGACCTGATCCACCATTCGGACAGGGGTATCCAGTACTGCAGCACGGACTATGTCAAGGTACTGCAGGCCAAGGGTATAGCGATCAGCATGACCCAATCGGGAAGCCCGTACGACAATGCCGTGGCGGAAAGACTGAACGGGATACTGAAGGACGAATACCGGATATCGGAGA
>NZ_BAAAZI010000008.1:0-121944 GCF_039536825.1 Sphingobacterium kyonggiense | reverse complement strand
ACTGAAAAAGACATTGCAGCTATAAGTCTGCTGATAGAAGGTTGTTTGGAAAGTAATTGTCATTTGGCTACCGGCGGAAAATCCGTCGGACGAGGAGTTTTTGGCCTTAAGGAAAGGATCAAAAACGTAAAATCAACATCTAGAAACAAATAATCAAGAAAAAACTTGGAATACAACATAGAAGGGGCGATGCATGCATCGCCCCTTCTAAAAAGCCATTATGAGACCGCTTCGCTATTAGTTATGAGATAGGAGACCGCTACGCAATTAGATATGAGACATGGTATGTGAATTCATTCAAATAAGCGGGTCAATGGTAGATATTGAATAGATTTGAATTTTTCATTCATCATTGCTTTGTCAATATCTAAATAAGGCGCTGAAGTCACAGATAAAATTGATTTTGGGCACTTATAAATTGAATAATTATCCTTATACTTACAATACAAGATCAAGGATATGTATAAGGATCGATTTATTAATTTTCTGAAGTTTGAAAAGCGATATTCATCACATACGATCACGGCCTATAATTTGGAGTTGGACAACTTACTTCAGTTTATAGAAAAGGACGGGATTCCATTTGAGCAGGTTGACTATAAGTTTCTGCGATATTACTTTTCAACTATGCGGGAGCAGGGTAAGGAGGCGAGTTCTGTAAATCGTGCGATATCATCGATCAAATCATACTATAAGTTTTTAGTTCGCGAGGAACTAATACCAAAGAATCCAAGTAGTTTGTTAAAGGCATTAAAGACGCCAAAAAAACTTCCGGTAGTTGTGGAACAGGAAAAGATGTTAAAACTATTGGAGCAAATGGATGCGGAGGCGGAGGATTTTGAAGATCGTCGTGATTTCATTGTTTTGGAATTGCTTTTTGGAACTGGTATTCGTTTGGCGGAATTATTGAAAATAAAGGAAAATGATATTGACTTTTATAATAAAAAAATTCTTATCTTGGGAAAGAGGAGCAAGGAGCGTTTTGTTCCCATACACATGACCTTACTTGAGGAATTGAATAAATATCTTCAAGAAAAAAAAGCCACATCATTTCAAAACAATTCAGCAGAATTGATCGTTACCAAAGAAGGGAAGCCTGCATACCCCAAGATGATTTACAGCATAGTAAAGAAATACTTGAGCAGGATTACTTCGCAGCAAAAGCGTAGTCCCCATGTATTGAGACACAGTTTTGCGACGACATTATTGGACAATGGGGCAGATTTAAATGCTATTAAAGAATTATTAGGACATGCTGGGTTATCGGCTACACAGGTATACACGCATAATTCGGCAGAACGATTGAAATCAATTTATAAACAAGCCCATCCAAAGGCTTAAAAAAAGGAGGAAAAATGAACATTACAGTGCAATCTATTAAGTTTAACGCAGACAGTAAACTAATCGAGTTCATTAAGAAGAGGTCTGAGAAATTGAATCAATTTTTAGACAACATTATTGAAGGGGCATGCTACCTCAGGTTAGAAAATGTAGATGACGAAGCTAACAAGGTCGTCGAGTTAAAATTTAATGTTCCTGGCAATCAGCTGTTTGCCAAAGCACAGGCTAAAACTTTTGAAGAAGCTACCGACATAGCCATCGAGTCCATCCGACGTCAAATAAATAAACATAAAACCAAAACACGAACATCGACAAGTAACCATAAAGAAATATTAAATCAAGAAGAAGAATTTTAATGAAAAGCCCCCAGATGGGGGCTTTTTTATTTTGGTAGAGTTAGATCGCTTATTGAGATCGCTACGCTATTAGATATGAGATGTGAGATCGCTTCGCTGTGAGATAGGAAATGTGTTATTGGGTTAAATATTTACGCATTTAATGTAGGGTCGAAGCATGCTTCGACCGACTATTAACCAAATAAAATTCCATAATTTTAAATCATGAATTTTAATATTATTTGTTCGGGCAGACATTCCGCTCGTCTTCGTCAGGGATAAATCCCTTTCCATCCTCACTCAGTACTGCCCCTACGCTAGTGCGATACCCGTTGGTAATAAAATGGTTCAAAAAGCATAGGTTTTTCCGCCAATAGGTCTAAATACTAAATACTTTCGACTAACTACTGCCCAAAGTGCTACACAGCGGTCTACTAATTGCCAATTTATTTGGAATAATTCTTAACAATATTTAGATTTGTTCCAAATTAAGAGAAAGCAGATGATTTGTCCATTAGCGAGTTTCGAGGAAGTATTTAAAACCGAGCATGGTGTGGTTTATCAGTGTAGTAGAAAAAACTGTTATTGGTTGGATTTCCAAGGGGAAGCTACTCCTTTTAAGGTTCGTGATTTCTTTCAGTTTAAGAAAACTATTGATGCGATGGATGTGGAATTGATGTTATGTAATTCCTCGCGTTCTTTTGATTTTGAAATATTAATGCCGTTCCGCTCGGAACGCATATTTATTCTTTCTGTTGAAGACATTCTGAAAATGAGAGAATTATTGGCAGGAGCAAAGTTTATGATCGAGCTAAATAGCGAGATTAAAAACTGTCTTCAGTCTAAAGCAATACTCGCAATTTAATTCTTTGTAATTATACTGATTCTAAATAGTTTAACTTAGTGTATGGCTAATTTAGACTGAATTTGTATTGCAGATTTTTCAGCCTAAAAACACCTTTTAGCCTTATCTTTGTATTAACAATAGGGAGATATGGGTCTCCTAGACTTTTAAAATATATAGACATGAAAGATTTATTGAAATTAAAAACCTCGATCTCTGAGGATATCGAAAACATATTGAACGCACAAGTTAAGATTGAAGGACATGCATCAGCATTATATTTAGCGATGTCAGCTTGGTGCGATGACCAAGGATTAGACAATGCTGCAGCATTCTTTGCTAAACAATCTGATGAAGAGCGTACGCATATGTTGAAGATTTTCAATTACATCTCTGCACGTGGAGGACGTTCAATCTCTCCAGAAATCACAAATGTACCTGTTGATTTTGAATCTTTCAGAGGTGTGTTTGAGCAAACTTTAGAGCAAGAAATGTTCGTAACAGAGCAATTCAACAAGATTGCTGACAAATGTATGAAAGCAAAGGATTTTGTAACATTTAACTTTATTCAATGGTTCTTACAAGAACAAGTTGAAGAAGAATATGTAGCACGTCGTATCCTTGAATTATTCGATGTAATCGGAGAAGAAGGTACAGGACGTTGGGAAATTGACCGTCACTTGGTAAAAGTAACTTTTGATGGTGAATAAGATTTCCAATTAAAATTTTATAAAAACGGGCTAAAGCATAAATTTAGCCCGTTTTTTTTATACAAATATTTTTAGTTTAAGCGTTTTAATGGTAAATTTCATTCTTTAGCAATAATGGTAATAAATCAGTATTTAAAATTGTCTTAAAGCCTGTGCGTATCATCTATAAAATCATACTTATACTCTTACTATGTTGCATGGCTAAGCATAGCTTATATGCGCAGAACCAATTGCGCAGTATTGAGGGTTTGGTAGTTGATACAACAGGTGTAGGTATGAAAGGTGTCAGCGTACGTTTGACCAGCACTTTAGATACCATGTCCAGCGAGACAGATGAAAATGGTTTTTATCAATTTGGAAATATTAAAGGAAACATGATTAATGTTTCTTATAGTATGATTGGCTACGATATCTTAAATCGCAGTCATCTATTTAACCGTTATAGTTCGCAATTGTATCTTAAAAGGGTGAGTATGATACCCAGAGCGAATTTAATCCCTGAAGTAAATATTGTAAAGGTGGTACCCGTAATTTCCCGTGGTGATACGACCCAATTTAATTTACGCGCTTTTTCTATTCCTGAACGAGCATTATTGGAAGACGCCCTAAAATATCTTCCAGGATTTCAAGTTCTCCGAGATGGTACTACCTATTATAATGGTGTGCTGATATCTTCAGCGCAGGTTGATGGACGAAAATTTTTTGGTGGGGATCTATTAACAGCGACAAAGAATTTACCAGCAGAGATTGTAAAAAGAATTGAGGTTATTGATGATTATGGTGATGTATCTCATGAAAAGGGAATAAAGAATACTGAGCCTGAAAAGATCATCAATATTGTATTAGAAGATAATAAAAAGAAGATTACGTTCGGGCAGGGTACATTAGGCGTTGGCTCAAGTGATCGTTATTTGGGGAGTATAGGTGTCAATAAATTTAATGATGGGCAGGAGTTTTCTGTTGTTGCTTCTGTTAATAACACCAATACCAGTTTATTTACCTTTGGAAGTCCAAATGGTGCTGGAGGACGAAGTTCGGGATTGGGAGATTTAGGAGATTTCTCCGATCAATCAGATGGTCTCAATAAGTTATCATCCATAGGATTTAGTTTTACGGATAGTTTAGGGAAATATGTCTCGATATCCGGAGGCTATACTTACCAAAGCAAGCAAAACATTACTAAAGGTAATTCCTCCTTAACCTCTTCATATCAAGGGTTTAGAATCCAAAGGATGGAGGATTTTGAACGGAAATTGAATGATAACTTTCATAAGCTACAATTGGAAATAAATTCAAAATTCAAAAATCAGGATTTATTAAAGATTGTTCCCAAGCTTACTTATAACCGTTTTTACAATTATAACCTCAAGTCTACAAATGCAACCAACTATAAAATTCGTGAAAGAGGTACTTATCAAGATACGTCCATAAATTCTAATCCAACAGCAGAATTTTCTGTTTTATACTCTAAATACTTTAAGAAGCAAGGCAGGAAGTTGGTGGCAGATGCACGAATGAATTATCAATCCTTGAATAAGGATGAAGATATTAAAGAAGATTATGTACGTTTTGATTCTACAGGATTTAGTCCGGTAATTAATCTGTTTGAACAAAGTCAATTGGTGGACTCTAGGAATAATACGAGTTCCATGAAGGGTTCTGTTTCATATGTAGAGCCGTTTTTCAATCATAGCTTATTGGAGATTCTACATGATGTAGATATCACCAATATTGAGGCTAGGAGAGCTGTAAGAAATCCGATTGGTCATGACGGGGGGTGGGTAGACTCCTTAAGTGTTGATTATGCCTACCAATATAAAAGTTATAAGACTGGTTTGAACTACCAGTATGAACCGAATGATAAGTTTAGGATAAATATGGGCTTCTCGGTACAGCCATTGTCCATATCAGGGCGTGTGAAAGGTGATACGGCACAATATGATTATAGTAACGTTAATCTGGTACCTTCTACTAATGTGCGCTATAAGTTTTCGGATAATTTCGATATTAAGTTAGATTATTTGGGTAAGAACATACAGCCGAACTTTCTACATATTACACCGGTTCGAGACAATTCAAACTCACGAAACATTATTGTTGGTAACCCTTCTTTAAAGGCGGAGTTTTATAACCGAATTTCCTCATCTGTAAGAAAGTTTGTTCCTAATAAGGGACAATTTTTCGAGTCGAATTTAGCCTATACATTTATTAACAATAAGATTGTCAGTGTAAAGAAGTCTACATCTAATGAAACGGTTCAGGAAACGACTTTTGAAAATACCGATGGTTATTACGATGTCAAATGGAACTATTATTTCAATACACCGTTTGTCAATGATAATTTCCAAATGGATATAACAGGTAATATTGACTACTATAATAACCTGTCTTTTATCAATGAAATCAAGAGTAAAACGAAGCAGTTATTGTATAATCAGAATTTGGTATTAAAATACAGTTGGAACGATTATTTTGAGTCCATATTCAACACCAACTATTTCTTAAATCGTGCTACCTATGAACTGCCTATAAAGAATAAGATTGCAGCTCATTCCTTTTTGGTTAGTGTTGGAGGAAAAGGATATATAGGCGATGGATTTATGATGGGTGCAGAAATGTCCCAAAAGTTTTATAAAGGATATGTAGCTGAGGTGAGTGATGTTAATCCCACCATTATTAATGCTTATATGGAATATGGTTTTTTAAAAAATAAGATGGCCATGATCCGTTTACAATGTTTTGATTTATTGGATCAAAACAAGAACGTGGGGGTTATGACAGAATATATAGGTAATGATGTTTTTGAATCGCGTAATAATCGTTTAGGTCGATATTTAATGTTGAGTTTGAACTTGCGCTTACAATCTTACCCAAATAAAAAGTAATGAGAGCAGCTGTAATACGGAGTTTTGGAGGTCCAGAAGTTTTGGAGGTGATGGAAAGGGAGGGTTTAATTCCTGGACCTAAAGAAGTGTTACTGGATGTTAAGGCTGCGGGGATTAATAGACCTGATGTCTTTCAGAGGAAAGGGAATTATCCGGCACCTGCAGGTGCTGTAGCTGATATACCGGGACTAGAAGTATCCGGAGTTGTAAAAGCTTTAGGAGCTGAGGTTAAAGAGCTTAAAATTGGTGATGAAGTTTTTGCGTTATTAGCTGGAGGAGGATATGCAACAGAAGTTTGTGTTGATGAAGGTTTATGTATTAGAAAGCCTATTAACCTTAGTTTTGAGGATGCAGCATCTCTACCTGAGACTCTATTTACCGTGTGGCATAATGTATTTCAACGTGGCGGATTAAAAAAAGGAGATCGATTATTAGTCCATGGTGGTTCTGGAGGTATTGGAAGCATGGCCATACAATTGGCTACGCAATTCGGTACTTCGGTTTATTGTACAGTGGGAAATGAGGAAAAAGCTCAATTTGCCTTAAAAATGGGAGCAGTAAAGACCATCAATTATCATCAGGAGAATTTTGAAAGTGAATTAAAAGATTTTGGAATAAATATTATACTCGATAGTATTGGAGGGTCTTATTTTGAAAAGAATCTTAATCTTCTAATTGAAGATGGACGATTAATTCAAATTAATGCCACTGAAGGAGCAAAGGTGAATTTGAATTTACTTAAGTTGATGCAGAAGCGTATTCTATTGACGGGGTCAACACTTAGGGCAAGAGATGTGGACTTTAAACGGGCTTTGACGAAAGAAATAAAAGAACAGGTCATACCATTATTTGCAAAGGGTAATTTTCAATCCATGTTAACAAAAGTATTTACTTTAGAAGAAGTTGTTCAAGCTCATCAGTACTTCGATAGTTATCAACATTTTGGTAAGATAGTTCTTATAATGAATGGCTAAATACTTTTAGCTATCTAATTATTGGTTTTTTTTATTATTTTTATTCCAAGAGATAACCTATTCTAAAAAAAATATGAACTTAAAAATCATTACAACAGCAATTTTTTTAGGTGGGAGCATACTGGGTGTTTTTGCACAGAAGGTAGGTAAGATTGAGAAACCAATTGATATGGTAAGTACTTTAGTCGGTACGCAGTCAACTTATTTTTTATCAAGTGGAAATACATATCCTGCAATTGCTTTGCCTTGGGGGATGAATTTTTGGAGTCCTCAAACAGGAAAAATGGGCGATGGATGGATGTATTCTTATACTGCTGAAAAAATCAGGGGGATTAAGCAGACGCATCAACCTTCACCATGGATGAATGATTATGGTCAATTTTCCATAATGGCCATGGTAGGAAATAAAACATTTGATCAGGATAAGCGAGCAAGTTATTTTTCCCATAAAGCAGAAGTGGCAAAACCACATTACTATTCCGTTTATCTAGCTGATTATGATACCAAGGTTGAAATTACACCTACAGAGAGAGCTTCTTATTTTCGTTTTACATTTCCTAAAACCGATTCTGCATATGTTTTAATTGATGCCTTTGATAAAGGATCTTTTGTCGAGGTATTACCTAGAGAACAACGTATTGTTGGATATTCCACTAAAAATAGTGGAGGAGTACCTGATAATTTCAAGAATTATTTTGTTTTGGAATTTGATCGTCCATTTGCCAATGTAGCGACATTTGCGGACTCTTTATTAACGGATGGTCGTTATAAAGTTCAAGCAAACCATGTAGGTGCCTTATTAGGATTTCAAACTGCCAATGCTGGAGAAAAGGTACTTGTTAAAGTAGCCTCTTCATTTATTAGCCCAGAGCAAGCAGTCCTAAACTTAAAAGAACTCGATGGTCAATCTTTTGATGAGCAAGTAAAAAAAGGTGAAGATATTTGGAATAAGGCTTTGAGTAGAATTGAAGTTGAAGGCGCTACGATAGATCAGATGCGTACATTTTATTCCAGTCTTTATCGTTCCTTATTATTTCCAAGAATGTTTTATGAGATTGACGGAAATGGTCAGGTCATGCATTACTCGCCTTACAATGGAAAAGTGTTGCCGGGTTACATGTTCACCGATACAGGATTCTGGGATACATTCAGAGCCTTGTTTCCATTTTTAAACCTCATGTATCCAGAAGTAAATGAAAAGATGCAGGAAGGGCTTGCAAATGCTTATAGAGAGGGAGGCTGGTTGCCTGAATGGGCAAGTCCGGGATATCGAAACATAATGGTTGGAAACAACTCTGCATCAGTAGTAGCTGATGCCTGGATAAAAGGCGTTCGTTCTAAAGATATCGAAACACTTTATGAGGCAGTCATTAAAGGGGCAAATCATGCTGGACCAATGACAGCTGTTGGGCGTGCAGGTGCCGAATATTATAATGAACTGGGTTATGTGCCTTATGATGTTAAGATTAATGAAAATGCTGCACGTAGTTTAGAGTATGCTTATGATGATTTTTCTATTTATCAATTGGCAAAATCGTTGAATAAATCGGCAGAAGATCAAGCATTTTATAAAAAACGTTCCTACAATTATAGCAAGCTCTTTGATCCTTCGACTGGATTAATGCGTGGAAAAAATAAAGATGGATCTTGGTCCACACCTTTCAATCCGTTTAAATGGGGAGACGCTTTTACGGAAGGAAATAGTTGGCATTATAGCTGGTCCGTATTCCAAGACATTGAAGGATTATCTAAATTGATGGGAGGACATCAAGCCATGGAAATCAAACTTGATTCTGTTTTCTCATTACCTCCTGTATTTGATGATAGCTATTATGGTTTTCCAATACATGAGATTCGCGAAATGCAGATTGCTAATATGGGTCAGTATGCACATGGTAATCAGCCGATTCAACATATGATTTATTTATATAATCACGTTGGAGCACCTTGGAAGGCCCAATATTGGGTTCGCGAGACGATGAATAGAATGTATTCTCCAAATCCAGATGGTTATTGTGGTGATGAAGATAATGGACAAACATCTGCATGGTATGTGTTTTCAGCGTTAGGATTTTATCCGGTGACACCTGCTACAGATGAATATGTATTAGGTTCACCAATTTTTGATAAAGTGACCTTACATCTTCAAAACGGAAAGAAAGTAATTTTGGAAAGTAAAAATAATTCAGATTCCAATAGATATATTCAAGGTCTAAAATGGAATGGTAAAAATTACTCGAAAAATTATATCAAACACAGCGAACTCATGAAAGGGGCTAAGCTCAATTTTGATATGGGCTCTGCACCAAATAAAAGCAGAGGAGTTAATAAATCGGATTTACCCTTCTCATTAAGTAAGGATGATCAATAATTAATAATTTTAGCTTTATTAAGACGACTGAGTTTATATTCAGTCGTCTTTTTTTGCTGTATATTTTATCCGAGATTATGATGATTTATATAATAATAAAACGCTTGAGATCTTCTCCCAAGCGTTTAAAATGCGTTTAGACTGTATAGATCCGATAAATCGGATACTGCATTAAATCAAGTCGATGTTACTATGGTATTAGGTGATTCAATCGTTATTAATGACTAAAAGTCGTCATCATCATCAAAATCATCATATCCCCCAATTGAGTCGATATCATCTAATCCAAAATCATCATCGTCATCAAAGACATCATCTGAATCATCATCAGGACCATTGAAGTTGAGCACTCTTTCATCAACCATTTCTTCAGTTTCAATTGCTTGCATTGTAGCCATGTTGTATATTGTGATATTTACTTTAGTAACGTAAAATTATACAAGAAAATTCAATTGGTAAATATTTTTTTTAAATTATTTAGCACCTAAAAATTTTCTAAAAAAGCAAGTATTTATTCAACAATTTCTCCAATGCTATTTTCCTCAGCGACAATGTCTTTTAGCTGTGGGAGGTCTTTAACACTACTTAAACCGAAATGGTTCATAAATTGACCACTTGTCGCATAAAGAATAGGTTTGCCAATACTATCAGCTTTTCCAGCTATTTGAATCAATCCTTTTTCTAGAAGACGTTGAATAGAATAGTCACAATTGACACCTCGAATTTGCTCTACTTCCAGTTTCGTGATGGGTTGTCTGTAAGCAATAATTGCAAGGGTTTCCAATGCTGCTTGGCTAAGCTTTTTCTTCTCCTTATGAATCTGTAATTGATTGATGGCATCATGGTAAGCCGGCTTGGTCAAGAATTGCAATTGATCATTGATATTGGCCAATAATAGAGCCTGATCCTCTGAGGAATATTTTTCTTTAATACGCCCAATGAATTCGGCTAACTCCGTTTTGGTGATTTCAATTGCCAACGCATCTTGTAATACTTCACGTAAGTCTTTTTGACTAATTCCTTCAGTTGAAGCAAAGATAATGGCTTCGATATTTAAAAGTATATCTTTCAAAGTAATGATTAGTAATTAATAACCTGCTCTTCCATGTGCTCTGGTAGTTCGCGGAACTGATAGGTTTGAGTTCTTAATTGAGGTTCAAATCCTGCATCACGGATTGCATCTTGAATAGATTTGGAGGTGAAACGATGTGGAGCACCTGCTGCTGATACCACATTTTCCTCAATCATAATGGATCCAAAATCATTTGCTCCGGCATGTAAACAAAGCTCAGCAGTTTGTTTTCCAACGGTCAACCAAGAGGCTTGAATGTTTTTTACATTCGGTAGCATAATACGGCTTAATGCAATCATGCGGATATATTCATCTCCAGTAACGTCATTGGTGATTCCACGTAATCTTTTCAACAAGGTACCATCATCTTGGAACGGCCAAGGGATGAAAGCTATAAATCCATGATTTCCTTCTGGTTTTTCTTGTTGAACTTCACGAATCCATACTAAATGTTCAAATCGTTCTTCGATTGTTTCAATATGTCCAAACATCATGGTTGCTGATGTAGGTAAATTGATTTTATGGGCAGCACGCATAACATCTAGCCATTCTTGTCCGCCACATTTTCCTTTAGAAATCAAACGTCTTACACGATCATTTAAAATTTCAGCACCTGCACCAGGTAATGAATCTAATCCAGCTTCTTTTAAAGCTTTTAAAACATCGATATGACTCATGCCTTCAAGTTTGGCAATATGAGCTATTTCTGGGGGGCCTAAGGAGTGCAGTTTTAAGGTTGGGTATAGTTCCTTCAATTGTTTGAAAAGAGTAGCATAGAACTCTAAACCTAGGTCTGGGTGGTGCCCTCCTTGAAGAAGTAGTTGATCGCCTCCATAACGGAAGGTTTCTTCAATCTTTTGTTTGTAGGTTTCAATATCTGTAATATAACTTTCCTCGTGACCTGGCCTACGGAAGAAATTACAAAACTTACAGTTTGCTATACATACATTCGTGGTATTGACATTTCGATCAATTTGCCAAGTTACTTTACCGTGAGGTACTTGGATCTTACGAAGTTCATTGGCTACATAAACCAAATCGGCAGTAGCAGCTTCGTGATATAAGAAGATTCCTTCTTCCTTTGTTAGGAAGTCGAATTCTAATGCGCGCGCTAATAAACTATTCACATTCATCTGATAACAAAGATACATAGCTTTTCATGAAATATAAAGTGTTTAGAAGCTACTGTTTGACGAGATAGGCTATTAATTTAAATGTTCCAATTTAGATCCAGTTAATTGGAATTAAGAAAACTTAAATGGATAGTATCTTTTATGACTTTATTTTTACTTAGTGTTAATAAAGAATTAACACTAACCGGTAGATATATTGTTTATATTTAAATACACGACACATTTACATACAAGGAGGTCCCCATGCGCCCAGAAACAATTCACATTGAACGTACATACCCTATTACTGCAGATAAACTTTGGCAGGCATTGACCAACCAAGAGAGCATGAAAGATTGGTTTTTTGAGATTCCAAATTTTACAACAGAGGTAGGAGGAGAATTCGAGTTTTATAAATCGAATGATGATAAGAATCTGATGCATCATTGTCAGGTTGTTGAATCGAAGGCTCCAGAAATATTTAAATTTACATGGCGACATCCGAAACAAAGTCAAGGTACTTCGGTTATCACTTGGCGTTTGATTCCACGAAGGGGAGCAACGACATTGCATCTAACACATGAGGGTCTAGAGAATTTTAAGGATGCTGGAGAGAATTATACACATGCAAAATTTGAATCTGGATGGGAACGAATTTTAGGGGAGTCTTTAAATAAGTTTTTGGAAAAACGTTCTTTACCTATATAGCTTTTTTGAAGTTTTCAGGTGCCTCCATTCTTTTGAATTCATACAACCCTATAAATAAAAATAACCTTGCCAATTGGTAAGGTTATTTTGTGTTTTGTTATTTAGAATGAGATCTTAGTTTTTGTACAATTTTGCGACTTGATCCCAATTGACAACAGACCAAAAGTTTTTGATATAGTCTGCACGTTTATTTTGATAATGAAGATAATAAGCATGTTCCCATACATCTAGAGCAAGAATTGGCGTTCCTTTGAATTTAGAAACATCCATTAATGGATTGTCTTGATTTGCTGTAGATCCGATTTTCAATTGGTTTCCATCCTTTACCAACCATGCCCATCCAGATCCGAATTGTCCAGCTGCGGCTTTAGCAAACTCTTCTTGGAATTTTTCAAATGAACCAAATGATTTATTGATTGCAGTTAATAATTCGCCTGTAGGAGCGTTATTTTGAGTTGGTTTACGAAGTAGAGACCAGAATAATTCATGATTGTATGCACCACCTGCGTTGTTACGTAATTTTGAAGAATACTTAGAGATATTTGCTAATAATTTTTTCGCATCAGTCTCTTGTACTTTTTCAGCTGCAATTGCTTCATTAGCGTTATTTACGTATGCACTATAATGTTTCTCATAGTGGATCTGCATTGTCGTCTGATCAATGGCAGGCTCCATATCAGCATATTGATAGGTTAATTTTGCGATTTCAAATTTTACCGGTGCCAAAGTTGGTTCACCAACTAGGGATTCCGCCATTGTACTTCCAGCTAATAATACAGCAGCAGCTGCTACTACGCTACTTTTTACAAATGTTCTTCTGTTTGAAGTCTTCATGATTGTTTTGTTTTTATGAATGGTTTTAGAAATTTTGAATATGGGTTGTATCGAAATGGAACTTTAATCCTATTAATTGCCAATTTAGTTTTTGATTCTTATTCAATAGGGTGACAGCTTGGGTAATATTGAATGTAAATTCATTAGACATGAAAAAAATAAAGTGACTACGATACATATATTTTATTAACTAAACGATATAATCCTTTTAATCTGATAATTATCTGCTCAGTAAAATGTTTTATTCGTTTGGTAATTTTTCTGTAGTAAAACTAGCTATTTATTTAGATAATTGATGTCATTGAAATGTGATATATGTTTAGATTTCTAGAAAAATTGAGTTTTTTAATAGAATAATCATGGGATTTTAGGATTGGAAAATCTTCGGTTCTAAAATTAATTTTTTGACTTCATACTTTTTTACTTATTTTGATTGCATACTATATCACCTCAATTAAACTTAAACTGAACAAACACCAATGAAAAGATTCTTTTCCAGCCTATATGTACAGGTTATTTTGGGAATATTAATAGGAATTCTATGTGGAATATTCTATCCTGATTTTGCTGTAAAATTAAAGCCTTTGGGCGATGGATTTATTAAGCTAATTAAAATGGTCATTGCGCCATTGATTTTTAGCTCTATAGTCATCGGAATCGCTGGGATGCAGGATATTAAGAAGGTTGGTAAAATAGGTCTGAGCTCATTAATCTACTTTGAGGTGATGACAACCGTGGCATTGATTATTGGATTAGTATTTGTCAATTGGATTCAGCCAGGAACAGGGATGAATATTGATCCAGCAAGTTTAGATCCTGAGGCCGTATCAAATTATGTAAAGCAATCTGAAGAGCATAAAAATGTGATGGATTTCATCCTCAGCATAATACCTCATAACGTCATTGCAGCAGTAGCTTCTGATAATCTTCTACAGGTTTTAGTTTTTGCAGTTCTATTTGGTATTGGTTTAACCAAAATTGGGGAAAAGAATTCGGAACCTGTTTTAACTGTTCTCCAATCATTTCTTAAAGCATTATTTGCCATCATAAAAATGATCATGTATTTGGCGCCTATTGGTGCCATGGGCGCTATTGGTTTTACAATAGGAAAATATGGGGTGGAAGCTCTATCATCATTAGGCTTATTGATGATCTCCTTTTACTTAACCTGTATTGTTTTCATTGTTTTCGTCATTGGGGCAGTTTTATATTTTTATGTAAACATCAATATTTTCAAATTATTAAAGTATATCAAGGAAGAGTTACTGATCGTTTTAGGGACTTCTTCTTCAGAATCAGCATTACCAGGTTTGATGCAGAAGTTGGAGGATGCAGGTTGTTCAAAGCCAATTGTCGGATTGGTAATTCCTACTGGATACTCCTTCAATTTAGATGGAACTTGTATTTACCTTACTATGGCGGCTGTATTCATTTCTCAGGCGTTAAATATGCATCTGAGCTTAGAGCAGGAGATTACATTGCTGTTGGTCTTATTACTCACTTCAAAAGGGGCTGCTGGTGTTACAGGTAGTGGTTTTGTGACTTTAGCGGCTACACTTCCGGTAGTAGGGCATGTTCCTGTAGAAGCTGTAGGCCTTATTCTAGGTATCGACCGTTTTATGAGTGAGGCACGTGCATTGACCAATATAATAGGAAATGCGGCCGCGACCCTTGTTGTTGCAAAATATGAAAATGGCTTAGATGAAGCAGTATTACACGATAAATTGGGTTCCGCACATGGTCAAAAAACCTAATTAATCAAACATTTTCATACTTTTCATACTTATTCCAATAAACTAGCTTGATAAAGCATTATTTGGATATTTATGGATTTAAAATCAAACGAACCTTTTTGGCTTGTAAAGGATGGTATTATGAATTCTTACCCCTCTTTGCGAGAAAATTTAGAATGTGAAATATTAGTGGTTGGTTCAGGTATTACGGGAAGTCTAATCGCTCATCAATGTATTAAGGAAGGATATAATACCATAATAGTAGATAAGAGGGAATTAGTAAATGGGAGTTCTTCTGCTACTACTTCAATGCTACAATATGAAATCGATATACCATTATATCAATTAAAGGAATTAATAGGAGAGGAAGGTGCGATTGCCAGTTATGAGGCTTGTGCTCAAGCGATAAGAGACCTAGGGGAAATTTGTTCCAGTATAAAATCTAAGGCAGGGTATAAACTTAAGGACTCACTGTACTATGCTAGTCGGAAAAAGGATGTCCGATGGTTGGAAAAGGAGTATAAGGCAAGAAAAGATGCAGGCTTCAAATTGGATTGGCTAAGTGAAACGGAAATATGTGATAAATATGATATCCATCTTGCTTACGGAGGAATGTTATCTGTACTGGGTGCAAGTGTGGATGCCTTTATGTTAGCTCATGAATTGATCGCTTATAACTCTAAAAAAGGATTAAAAGTTTTTGACAAGACAGAATTGATCAAAGTTCAATCTAAAAGAGGACATGAGCTTGCTGAATTTGAGACCGGCTATCATATAAAAGCTAAAAAAATTATTTACTGTGTTGGCTATGAAAGTGCGAATATGATTCCAGAAAAGTTTGTTGATTTGTTGAGTACTTTTGCGATTGTTTCTGAAGTAGATTATAAACTTAATCAGAGCTATAAGGACGTTTTGATTTGGAATACTTCGGATCCTTATTTGTATATGCGGACAACAGACGATGATCGTTTTTTAATAGGAGGTGAGGATGAGGAGTTCAGAAATCCGGAAAAGCGGGATAAGTTATTGCCTGTTAAAGCAAAAAAGCTGAGGAAGGAATTTTTAAAGATATTCAAAGGAAAAGATTTTTATACCGATTTTGCTTGGGCAGGAACATTTGGTTCCACTAAGGATGGACTACCCTATATCGGGGAACATAAAAAGTTCAAGAATTCCTATTTCGTATTAGGGTTCGGAGGTAATGGTATAACCTTCTCGGTAACTGGGATGCAGATGGTTGCTACTTGGTTAAAAAATGAGAAACACCCCCTAACTCCTTATTTTGCGTTTGGAAGATAAAAATTAAAAGCGGTTGATTAATTCTAATCAACCGCTTTCTTTAAAAAGTTATCTTACTTTTTTCTTATAACATCTCGTCATAGTAAGAATAAAATAACCTCTTCTTTACATATATAACGACTAGGAATTCGGTATATTGTGTATGACTTAATATTTTTTTAATAAATTTTTAATATTCATGCTTTTCATCTCTGAAAAATAATTTTAATCTTGTTAAACCGTTTGAATACTAATTGGTCATAATGGAAATATGGATATAAAAAAAATGAAGAAAAACTACTTTAGCAGAGCATTATTATTGTTCAATACCTTTAAAAATAGGAAATTAACAAATGAAGATATTGCAGCTGCAGAAGATAAAGCACATCATTTAGATGAAAAAGCGAGTGATTTCAAATTATTGATTGATATGGTGAAAGATACTTTTTCTGGCCGATATAAAATGAACAAATGGAATTTATCCGTTATTGTAGCCACGATTTTATATGCGGTGTCTCCATTAGATGCTATTCCTGACCTAATTCCAGTATTAGGATGGTTGGATGATGCTTCTATTGTTGGATTTGCGATTTCAAAGTTGGCTGATGAAATTGATCGTTACAGAAAACACCGTAAGTTAAATCCTGCAGGGTTTACCATTCCAAAATAAAAATAAGTTAAGTATTTACAACAAAGGGGTTGAAGCATGAAAATGCTTTAATCCCTTTTTATTTGGTTTCAAATTGACAAAAATAATCCTTAGTATTGAGTATGTATAAACTAAACCTAATTTTATTTTCCTGTTTTCTATTTTGGTTTTCTAGTACTAAAGGACAGGATCTATCTTCCACCTTACAGGGTATTTTAGAGAAGAATTATCCTGATAAAACAGGGCCAGGTGCTGTGATTTATGTACTTGAAGGGCAAAAAGTATCTTCAGCAAGTACGGGTTTAGCAAGTTTAAAATCCAAGGAAAACATTGACATTCATATGCCTTTTAGAATGGCATCAGTAAGTAAACAATTTACTGCTTTTGCTATTTATCAATTAGCCAACAATCAAAAACTAAACTTAAATCAACGTATAGACTATTATTTTCCAACATTAAATAGTAATGTAGGTGCAATTACAATAAAGCAGTTATTAAACCATTGCTCTGGAATTGCAGATTATGAGAATCTGATGGGTGATAAATGGACTGTTCAACTAACTGATGCTGATGTGCTCAAGATTATTG
Organism: Sphingobacterium kyonggiense; assembly: GCF_039536825.1. Lineage (NCBI taxonomy): Bacteria > Pseudomonadati > Bacteroidota > Sphingobacteriia > Sphingobacteriales > Sphingobacteriaceae > Sphingobacterium > Sphingobacterium kyonggiense. The sequence goes on along the minus strand of NZ_BAAAZI010000008.1, from coordinate 104,510 downwards.
AACCAGTTACTGAAACCTATTTTCCAATTGGAAGTAAATTCAGATATAGCAATACAGCCTATTGTTTATTGGCTTTAATTATTGAAAAAGTTTCTAATCAAAGCTATCCTTCTTATATGCAACGACATGTTTTTCAATATCTAGGCATGAAGAATTCACTCATTATGAGTAAGGAGCGAGTGCCAAATCCACGTGCATATGGATATCATCCGGACAAGGGGAAGTTTATATTTGCAGATCAGAGCTTAACCAGCGGAACCATGGGTGATGGAGGAGTCTATACCACTGCTTCAGATTATGCAATCTGGCTAGGCCATTTATCGAAATTGTTGTCTAATCCAATAGGTCAGGATTTCTATTTTTGGAATGCAAATCGATTCCCTATAAATCTAAATGTATCTTATTCTTTTGGTTGGTTTATTGGAAAAGATAAAGCGGGAGAGGATATTCTGTTCCATTCAGGTGAAAGTACAGGTTTTCATAATATTGTTGTTTTTTATCCAATTAAAGGAAAGTCCGTTTCGATGTTCAGCAATCGTGATGACCTCCTAATAGCAGGTGTTTTTGATGAAGTCATGGAGGCACTAGATATAGAAATTGAAGGCTTAGAAAATGAAAAGTTATTTCATTGGCTGGGAAAGGTATATGCTAATAAACTTTAATCAAATTCTTTTACATCTTTGATTTTAAAGCTGTTATTTTCTTTCAATAAAGTAATTTCTCGATGGTAATCCGTTTGAAATTCACAATCAGAAATTATTGATTTTAAGGTTATGCTGTTTACATCTTCATGAATCACATCACAAGTTGAAACTTGAATGGATCCCCAATCTTGAGTGGATATCAAGAATCCAACACCTTTTCCTGCATAATCGGTATTGAATTTAGAAGACCATTTTTTCTTAAATTCATCCCCCGTTAAACTACCATCTACATCCAAATCTAGATTAATGGCATCCATTTTATAATCGAAATAGTCGGCAGTAGTCATTGTTTCCATAATAGATTGATCATCTGAATTAAAGAATGCTTCAACATTCTGCTTCAACCAGGTACAGGCATCCGATTTAACAGAAGCAACTATAATACTGTCTTGTTTAACCTTTACAGTTTTATTGGAATTGGATTGACATGAACACAGTATTGCCAAAATGAATATTAAAAGCAGATTTTTCATAACTAATTGGATATTTCCTATTAAGGACCCTAATAATTAAAAAATGTTTTTCATTACTTAACAGGAATGGCGAAACTGATTATTTTCCTTACTTTACTTGAACCGGCAGAGGTGAATTCATAGTGATCATGGAAAGCGATTTTATTCTCTTTGAAAGTCAATATACCCACTGCAGAAGCATATTTTCCATGTGTGATAATTTGCTCCAGATTAAGGGCTATAGCCTTCTGAACCTTTATACCTTCTAAAAATTTTATTATCTCCTCAAGACCTTTTATTGTTCGATCACCAACCATATCCCATTCGATATTGGGGTGAAAGAATTCCTCTAATGCCGGAATATTAGCTTCAGCAAAGGCAATGTTTAGTTCCTTTACTATCCTTCTTTTAGGTGAATTGTCACAGTCTTGAGGAGATGTAATTTTCATCTTATTGTTTTTCTAAAATTTCTTTTAAATTGGATAATCCAGCAGCAAAATCTTTGTTCATATCAAAGAACAGCGACATAAGATTAAAAGGATAGGGCATTTTTCCATCAATTTTCCATGCAACTTTTGTACTTGTCGAATCGATAGGTGTTATTTCCATATAAGAAGGATTAGGATCGTCTGAGCCATTGAAAAACAGATCCATATCAACACGTTTTCCTTCATCTATTTTGGTTAGAACTTGTTTGCCATCGCCTACTTTTTTACTTTTCCAAGTATAGGTAAAACCTGGTGTGCCATCTGTTCCTTCATAGTGTCTTTCAATATTAGGATCTTGACGAGACCAATTGTCATAATTTCCTTGGTTTCTGATTAATTTTACATAATCAAAAACTTCTTGACTAGGTTTTTGTATGACAATTTCACTTCCTGCGTGGAATTCTTTCGGAACCACAGCTGCAACGATTAGTATTAGGCCAACTAGACCTAATATGATAAATAAAAGGTATTTTAAAATTTTCATGATTAATGATATTGGTTTTTATGTTTTTATTTTATTGATTTATTTCAAAAGTTGATGCATTTTAAGTACTGTATTAACATTACGTCCTGTGGCTTTCAATTTAAGTTTTTTCTCAAAGAAATTATTATTGTATTTACTCTTTGCCATCCCCATGGGCAAATGATAATACAAAATATCCTTATTAATGAAAAAGGTCTCTGGACTATAATCAATTGATTTTAAATCTGCAATCAAATTGGAATCTGGTATAGCATCCAGAAATGTAATAAAGACTTTATTAGGTTCTTCACCATTACAATATGGATTTTCTTGTAGTATCTGTTCTAATTTGGTAGGCTCTATTACAAAACAAGAAATATCTAAGTGAAAATGATCTTTGATTATTTGTTGAAGTTGTCTTTCTAAGTCTTTTTTCTCTAATTCTGTTTTTAAATAGATATTACCACTTTGTATATAAGTAAGAACATTTTGCAATCCATTTTCTTCTAAAATTGATTTTAATGCTGACATTTTGATAATATTCTTGCCAGATACATTTACTGCTCGAAGAAAAATGATATAGGATTTCAATTTACAATTTTATTTAGTAGCAGATTCTTGAACAATTTGGAAAGTCCCAGCATTGTCTGATTTTGATTCCAATTGAATATAAATATTTCCGTCATTTCTATGAATAACATAGGTCTTAACTGGATTGTTATAGACATCAATTGTTCCATCAGATCCTTTGTAAGTGGCTAATTCGTCATAATTATTAATTTGCGATTCTGACCATCTGCCTTCATGAATAAGCATTCCGCCTGCTTTTGTTATAGCATCTTCAAAATGTTTGTTGATTGCAGCTGTGGTGATTTCTTCCTTTGAATTGGCATTGTTTCCTTGGATAAATGCTCGGAAAACTTTTCCCTCCTTTTTTACTAAACTACCATCAGGTAAAGCAACATATAAAAAATCAAATGATTTTACCTTAGGATCATTGATGAATTGTGTTCCTTCAATGGTAGTGAAGAATGGAAATTCACCCAATTCCGCAGTTGAAACAGGGATATCATCTAAGTTGAATGTTGTTTTGACAGTATCTGTGTTTGTAGCATTTACTTTTTCAGTTCCTGTTACAATTACACTGTCTTGATTCTCATTCGATTTTTCCTTTGAATTGTTGCAGGCTGAAAATAAAATTGCGGCACAAATACTTGATAAAAATAGTCTCTTCATAAAGCTTTTTAGTTTGATGTGATCTTAAATATAATCAATTCATAAGAATTGATCTTAAAAACTTAAGCATTTTCAAGTTCAGCAATACTGATTTTTTTCATTTTCATGATAGCTTGACCAGCATTCGGGTTGTTTGCCAGGATCTTACTTATATTTATTGGTACAATTTGCCAACTCATTCCAAATTGATCTTTACACCATCCACACATACTTTCTTGGCCTTTTTCCGTGATTGTATTCCAGTAATAGTCAATTTCTTCTTGATCTTTACAAGTGATGGTAAGTGAGACTCCTTCCGTGAAATTGAAAGGCATAGGGACACCGCTATCCATGGCAGCCATTGTAAAGTCCTTGATTTCAAATTGCGTATGCATTACTTGGCCTTTTACATCGCCTTCTGGATATTCCTTTACACCTTGACTTTGATAGTCTTTAAACATAGAATTGTAAAAAGCCAAAGCTTCTTTACAATTACCCTGTTGTTGGTCGCAGAACATGATGGTAGGTAAAATAGCTTGATTATTAACGTCAGATAGTTTTCCATAATATAATTGCCAACTAACCCCATATTGATCTTCTACCCACCCATATAGCTCGCTATAAGGATAACTATCAAGTGGCATCATTATTTTGCCTGTTGTTGATAGTTTTTCCCAAGAGGCAGTTAAAACTTCCTTAGATTCAAATACTGCCATAAAAGAAATGGTGGGATTTGGTTTAAACATAGGTCCACCGTTAATTCCTATAAAATCTATCCCCATAATACTTCCTTCCACGACTATAGGATCAGATTTAGTAATTGACGTATCGGGAAATACTTCAGAATAAAATTCAAAGGCTTCTAAGGCTTGTTGATCAAACCATAAAGCAGGTATAATTGCATTTTTCATGATGTTTTTCTTTACTTTTTTATAAAACTGAGCCAATAAAATAATGTCGTGTACCATCTGATAAACAATTTTATATTGAATTAGATTTGTCGATCTTGAACATAATTACTTCTGCCAACCTCCTGTTTACTCATTATATCAAGCTGAATGGCAGGAATATAATTTGAGATTAACACATTTTCATAGTACTGATTCTCTTGGATATAACAATCGATATCATTGGTTTGCAAATAATTATAACAAGCTTTTAAATCAGTGGATTCCATAACTAAATGTATAGACGATTTACTACCTGGTTTTACTTTATTTAACTGCAATTTTATTTCACCAATAGTGAGTGTGATTTGATTCTTGGAATACTTATTCGATTTGTTGTCATTTTGGTGTTCCTTTAATAGAAGAATTTCACTGAAAAAGATAACCGCTTTTTCAAATTCACTATCAGGAATAGAAAGTATGATTTTGTTCGTGGCTTTTAATCGAAAGGGTTCCATAGGTGATTTTTTAAATTAGCCTGTCCTTTAAGGGAAGGACAGGCTATATTTTTTTGATTTGGATTATTGTTAATCCATTTTTTTGTTTCCTTCAAAGTGAATCATCCAGTAAATACCAAATTGATCTTGGAAGGAAGCAAACTGTTCTGCAAAGAAAGTTTCTCCAAGTTCCATTTCCATAACTTTAGCATTTGCTGAAAGTGCTTGAAATAACTCTTTCGCTTCATCAGCACTTTCTGTGTCTAACATGATGTAGGTAGCATTTCCAGAAGTCGCTTTAGGAGAAAATGTTTCAATTACATCAGCACCCATTAACATGGTTGTGTCGTTGATATTTAGTGAAGTATGCATGATTTTTCCTTTTGCATCCTCAGGTAGAGGAGGAGAATTCGGATCTGCAGGCATACCATCATAAGTATAAGTGCCAACTAAATCAGTTTTAAATACATTTTTGTAGAAATCGAAAGCCTCTTTACAATTCCCATTAAAGTTTAAATAAGCATGAATCTTTGCCATAATTGTATGTTTTTGTATGTTTAATTGTTCTAATTTAGTTCGTGTTGCTGACAACGGTTTGTCAGCAGGATATTATCTTTTATATTAAATACCGTTTTTTAGTAGATTATCTAGATTAGACATTCCGGATTCATACCCTTCCTTAAATCCCATATCTAGAAATTGTTGTAGAATATCTTCGCTTTCATAGCTACAGTAATTACGAACAATTGTATTATCTACATTTCCTTCGAAAGTTATTTTCCAATGGGAGGCAGGCATATCCTTGTTTTCATTTCCTTCTGAGTCTGTAAAAGCATCCTTTCCGGAGAAAAGAGATTCGTTTTCAATTTGGTCATATATAAAAGTTGCCCAATGCTCTTCATTCTCGGGACCAACCATGGCATATAACCATCTTCCACCAACACGAAAGTCTTGGCTCTTGGTATTACACTTCCAAGGTTTTGGAGCCCACCATAAATCTAAAATTTCTGAATCTGTATAGGCTCTCCAAACTTGGGCAAGTGTACCGTTGAATTCTCTTTGAATAGTCAATTCTTTTCCTTGAATATTGAATTGATAATTATTTGCGTTTTCCATAACAGTGTGATTTTATTTCTGTATGTATTAATTTTTATTCCCATTCGGTAGGACTAAGTTAGAGTAGATAATTTCAAATCAACTTGCCATAGGACAAGTAATAAAAATAAAAAGACTCACCTTATGTGAGTCTTATATTAGGCCTTACTACTCCGCATAGCTGGAATCTTTTTAATATCGTCATTATGCAATAATTCTTCATATTTTTCACTGTTAGGATTGATCAAGCTGATTTTGCCTTTGTCATCATGAAAAATTGCCCATCCATATGTTTTACATAAAGGAGAGGTTCTTAAGCAAGGCTGTCCCTTTGAAAAGTAATTGTTCCTTTCTTCTACTTTATCCTCATCTAATATATCCTTTCTGATACTATGAATTTCAAACAATAAATCATCGGAAGTCATTTCTTTATTGGAGCTATTTAATAAGTCATATTGTAAATTAGCAATAGTTACTTTTCCTTCTTTTTTTTCAGGAATATAAGCCTCATTTGCCTTTGAATCCTCAGCTACTGTTATCAAGGTGTTATAATAATTTGTACTATGTGTTTTCATCAGATAGAATAGTTTAACACTTAAATTCGGGTATATAAAGTAGAAATAAAATCAATGGATTCTTTCATCATCCTTTTCAAAACATCCTCATCGATGTCGCTTAGTTTTTTGATGTAAATACACGCTTTTCCTATTTTATATTTTCCTAAGCCTTCCAATAAATATTCGTGTTTAGGACTCCCTGTATAAGTATAAAGTGAAATAGCGGCTTTCCTAGGGGAAAAACCTAATAATGGAGCAACTCCCTCATGACCAGTAGCGTACTTGTAATGATATTTTCCAAAGCCTATTATCGAAGGTCCGAACATTTTTGCCTTTTCTCCAGTTGCTTCTTCCATTAATTCGATAAGTCGAATACTATCAATACGTTTTTGTTCAGAATCTACCTGTTCAACAAATGAAAGTACATCATCATCTGTAAATTGTGTCTTTACTTTTGCCATTAATTCTCACAGATTTTTTTTAGGATACTTAATGCCTCAGTCCACATTTTATCAAAGCTATGAGAATCCTCATTATCGCTTAATTCAACAGAACAAATAACCATGGTTTTTCCATCAGATTCGTTGAATCGATAAATCTCCAATATGTTTCTCCAATCATCTACAAAAGGTCCTTCAAATATTTCTCCATCTTCATTCCACATACCTAAATGTCGGACAATGACAAGATCAGCAGGTATATTTTTAATTACTTCTGATATCATTCCTGCTTCTTTTCCATTTTCATCTAAAGAAGAAAAGTAGATTTTTTCACCTTCATTCCAACTTCCTTTAAAATCTGAGGTTGGACTAAATGGTTTTGTCCATTGTTGATAACCGCTACGGTCCAACATGGTATTGTATACCTCCATAGCTGGGGCATTTATTTCTGTTGAATAAAAGACTGTTTTCATATTATTGCATATTTCCAATTCCAAAAACTGCACCTACAGGATCTTCAATAATTACGTAATTATAGGTTCCATCAGGTTTTCTACTTTCATGAATTAATTTTCCGCCTAATTCTTGAGCGGTTTTCAATCGTTCTTCTACATCTTCAGCATAGATATACATGATCCATTGTGTTGGAAGACTGTTGTTTTTGCCACGTTTATTACAAATGCCACCTGCTGCATTTTCTGGGTCGACCAGCATGGCATAATCGTTATATTCACCTTCTTCATCGCGCATAGCGACAGGGAATTCCTGCCATCCGGCAACAGATTTATAAAATTCTTTTAGGGTATCGGCCTTATTGCTGGTCAAATCAGCCCATACAATTTGACCTGGTTTAAATTTAGGTTCACTCATGATATTAGGATGTTTTATTTTCTACATATTGTTTAAAGCTATTTAAAATAGCTTGCCAACCTTCTCTTTGCATGTCAGCAGGATTACTGCCTTCGGCATCAAATGAAATATCCATTTTAGTACTTCCATTTTCATCAGTAAATGTGGTATCTACAGTTCGTTCACCTCCTAGTACATAGGATATCGAGTTATGAGGGGTTACTTCAGTATAGGTGCCTTCGAAATCAAATTGAAAACTCCCGTCTTTTGCTGCCATCTTATTTTTGAATCTGCCTCCAACACGTAGGTCATTTTCAGATGATGGGCAATGCCATTCTGGGGATGCTTGATTCCAATTTACAATGTCTTTTGGATTATTGTAAGCGTCCCAAACTTGAGCAATAGGAGCATTTATAGTCGCTGTAATGTTTATTTTTTGGTATTCCATTTCATTTCAGGTTAGTGAGCAATTATAGATATTCGAATTTAAAGGAATTAGTTAGACTTACACTTGTCATAGGACAAGATTTTAAGGAAACAAACAGACCGAAAGAATGGTTTTCGTTATTTTTTATTTTCCAATGTTAAAACCATTCCAGCAACAGCATCAATTATGATATTCCAATCCGCTTCGTGAAGTTCATGTCCAGTCCCTTCTAATATGGTAAGATTTTGTGATTTCAACAATTGAACTAAACTCAATGCATTGTTAAAGTGGCAAATTCGATCTTCAGACCCATGAATTATCAAACTTGGACAACTTACAAGTTGTAATTGATTGTAATATTCTTCACCTCCTGATAACTGAGCGTGATTGAATTGACTTTTAAAATTATTGGCTCTTCTAAAACTCGCCAATATGTATTCTTTCGCTCTATCTACATTCAAAGGCTTGTTTCCAGACATGAGTTTAGAACCTTTTAACATATAGTCAAGTACCTCATTTTCATTATCCCAATTTATTGAACTAGTATCAGCTTGGAAATCCAAAATAGCTTCATCCATTTCTGGAGTAGGCATTATTGGATCTGCCCAAGGCATGCTACTCATTAAACTGATTGAATTAATTCTTTCAGAATGTTTCATGGCAGCTATTTGAGCTAGCATTCCACCAAGAGAAATGCCCAGGAGGTGAGCATTATTTATATTGTACGCATCAAGAATCAAAAAGATATCATCCACTAAGTCATCGATTTTATAATTCAATTCGCCTGCTGTATAGCAGGTAGATTGGCCGGTATCTCTAAGATCATATCTAATTACATATAGTCCTTTAGCTGCAAGTTGACTACAAAAGGATTCATCCCAAAAGAGCATTGATACAGTGGCACCTGCAATTAAGACTATACATGGATCTGAAGAGTTTCCAAATGCCTGTGTATAGATCTGTAAATCTTGTTGCTTAATGATTTTTTCCGTTTGCTTCATATAATTATTCGATATGATTTTCCAGGATATTGATGAAATGAAATTAAGGAATAATTGTTGAATTTGGGAGTTTTGATTTATATGCATTCGCTTATTTTTACAAAAACACAACTATAACTTGATTATATTCGTTTAATAATAAATGATGAAAGTAATTTCATTTTTAGCATTCTTAATATTATTCGAAACTATGATAAATGATAACTATTTGACAGCTAAGGCTGGCATACAAATCCAAAAACCTATTGCAGAAGTATTTGATGCGATTATATCCGCAGATAAAATGAGCAATTATTTCATAGAACATTCTACAGGTGATTTAGAAACTGATGTAACTGTGGAATGGAAATTTCCTGAATTTGATGATATATTTCCGGTCACGGCTAAACTGATTAAAGCTAATGAATATGTTTCTTTTGATTGGAGTGGTGGTGCAGAAGGAATGTTAGTTGAGATGTTTTTAGAGGACGTTGATGGGGTATCAACCGTTGTTAGGGTAAGGGAGAGTAGAATGGAAAAAGATGAGGATGGTATTAAACAAGCTATAGGACAAACAGAAGGATGGGCAAATTTTTTAGCTTGTTTGAAGGCCAGTCTAGAGTATGGGATTAATCTCCGTAATGGAGCATTTGATTTTATGAAATCTTAAGCTATTAGATTATGAATGATGCGAGTTTTTCAACCATAGATGAATATATCGCTTCTTTTGATAAAGAAGGGCAATATATATTAAACCAAGTAAGACAGATTATTAAAGAAGTAAGTCCTAAGGAAACCAAAGAGACAATAAGTTATAAAATGCCAACTTTTCGGTACCAAGGTAATCTGATGCATTTTGCTTTGTTTAAAAAGCACTTGGGGCTATATCCAGGACCAGCTGCCATAGAAGCTTTTGAAAAAGATCTAAAAGCCTTTAAAACATCTAAGGGTGCTATTCAAATACCATTAGACAAACCTATTCCAGAGGATCTTATTCGAAAATTAATAGCCTTTAATGTGGATATACTTAAGGATAAAAAAGGACCAACTTGGGATTCCCATAAAAGTACATGGGTGGATGCAGAGGAATTTATGAATCAGCTTATTGTAAAAACTAAATCACCACTAAAAAAAGAATTTAAATGGGGGTCAGATGTTTATACTTTTCAAGGAAAAAATGTTATAGGATGGGGAGGTTTTAAAGATTTCTTTTCATTATGGTTTTATAACGGCGTATTTCTAAATGATGCAGAAAAAGTGCTTGTAAATGCATCAGAAGGAAAAACAAAAGCTTTACGTCAATGGCGTTTTAAGGATGTATCCGAAATGAATGAAAAGAAAATCTTGGCTTATATTGAAGAATCTGTTCAAACCATACGAGATGGTAAAGAAATAAAAATTGAGCGCTCTGCACCTAGAGAAGTGACTGGTATTCTTAAAGAAGCATTGAACCAAAATAAAGAATTTCACAATGCATTTGATAAGCTAACACCTGGAAAGCAAAAAGAATATATAGAGTATATTGATGAGGCTAAACAAGAGAAAACAAAGTTTGCTCGAATTGAAAAAATCATACCATTAATATTAGATGGAAAGGGGTTGCACGATAAATATAAAAAGTAAATAGAATGAGTGATTTTAAAGATAAAATTGGTTTTATAGGCTTGGGTAACATGGGAAGTCCTATGGCGAAAAACTTAGAAAAAGCAGGTGTCGATTTATTTGTTTTTAATCGTTCCATAGAAAAAACTATAGGCTTTAATGAGGGAAGTACTGTTTGTTCGAGTATAGCTGATTTAGTTGAACAAACAGATATCATTTTTACGATGTTAACCAATGATGATGCTGTTCATGCCGTTTATGAGACTATTCTTACAGGAAATGTGAAAGGTAAATTGTTTGTTGATATGAGTACTATATCCGAACAAGCATCAAAAGCTATTGCAGAGACCTTAAAGTCCAAAGGAGGTACATTTATTGATGCCCCTGTAGCTGGTAGTACTCAACCAGCCAAGGATGGTACATTAATTTTTATGGTAGGTAGTAGTAATCAGGATAAAGAAAGAGTAATGCCATATTTATCATTAATGGGCAAAGAGATTAAATATCTTGGTGATAATGGTGCTGGAATAGCAGCTAAACTTTGTATAAACTATTACCTATCCATATTGTATCAAGGAATGGCGGAAACCGTTTTATTCGCAGAAAAATTAGGTATTAGCCGAGAAAATATGATGGCTATTATTAATGAAAGTGCAAGTGGGAGTGGTGCAACTAAAGTGAAAACCAAAGCTATAATTGAAAATAATTTCCCTCCAGCTTTTGCTCTGGATTTAATGTTAAAAGATGTAAATCTGGCTATTGCAGCAGGCGCTGATATGCCAATGAGTAAAGTGTTAGAAAAAACCTATCAAGAAGCTCATGATGCTGGTTATGGTGAAAAAGATGTAATTGGAGTTCTAGACTATTTGAAGACTCGATCCATGAATAAATAAGTATATATATGAAGAAGTTATTATTTGCACTAATTCTATTGTTGGGTTATCAAGTTAATCAAGCACAAGAAAACAGGAAGGTTCTGGACATCAATTTAACGAATTATGAATATCCTTATCCTGCATCCAAATTAACGTTGGATTCCAATCAAAACCAAACTTTGGAAATGTATTTTATGGATATAAAACCCACTGGAAAGGCAAATAATAAAACTGTTGTTCTATTACATGGAAAAAACTTCAATTCAGCCTACTGGAAAACAACGATTCAAGCTCTATCTAAAGAAGGTTATCGTGTAATTGCACCCGATCAGATAGGATTTGGAAAATCTTCTAAACCGGCAAATTATCAGTATTCTTTTCAACAATTGGCTCAGAACACTAAACAAGTATTAGATAAACTTCAAATCAAAAAGATCTATTTATTAGGACATTCCATGGGGGGTATGTTGGCTACGCGATTTGCATTAATGTATCCTGAAACAGTAGAAAAGTTGATTTTAGAAAATCCAATAGGCTTAGAAGATTGGAAGGTATATGCTCCATACAGTAGTATTCTAGAAAATTACAAAAGTGAATTAAAAGCGAATTATGAAAGTACTAAAGCTTATCAAAATCGTTTTTATTATGACAATAAATGGAAGCCTGAGTACGATGAATGGGTTTACCTTTTAACAGGATGGATTAAACATCCTGAATATCCTAAAGTAGCCTATAATAATGCACTAACCACAGATATGATCTTTACTCAACCTGTGGTATATGAATTTAAAAACCTAAATGTTTCTACCTTGTTAATTATAGGAACGCGTGATAGAACGGCAATAGGTAAAGATCGTGTAAAAGATCCGTCAACCCGTGATAAAATGGGTCAATATCAATTATTGGGTAAATCGACCCAGCAATTAATTAGAGGATCTGAACTAGTTGAATTGGATGATGTGGGACACTTGCCACATATTGAAGTGTTTGAGCGTTTTATTTCTCCATTAAAGATATTTCTAGCTAAATAGGGACAAATCAAATTTATTCGTTATGAAACCATTTAAAGTATTGTTGTTATTGGGAATGATTATTGGCAATTCAGCTATAGCTCAGGAGTTGAAAGAAATCTCTTATTCAGAAGGGACTCAGAAGCTTAAAGGCTTGGTGACTAAAAATGCAGGGCAAAAATTACCAGCTGTTGTTATTTTACCAGCATGGAAAGGTATTGATCAAGAATCTAAGGATGCAGCACTAGCACTTGAAAAAGAAGGTTATATAGCCTTAATCGCTGATATATACGGTGAAGGAAATGCTCCAAGTGATAATGCAGCTGCCTCCAAATTATCCTCAACCTATAAAAAGGATTTTAAATTATATCAAAATAGAATTCAAGCGGCCTTAGAAGCCGTTAAAACGCAAGGTGCTACTGATGTGGCAGTAATTGGATATTGCTTTGGGGGTTCCGGTGCTTTAGAAACTGCACGTGCCGGTTTTGATGTAAAAGGATCAGTATGTATACATGGAGGCTTATCTAAATCACCAAATAGAGCAAATAGTGCCATTAATACTAAAGTTTTAGTATTGCATCCCGCAGATGATGCATCTGTCTCAAAGTCGGATTACGATGGACTAATAGTCGAATTGGATGAGGGAAAAGCAGATTGGCAAATTATTACCTATGCGAATTCTAAGCATACATTTACTAATCCGGAATCTCCTGATTACAATGAAACTATGGCAAAAAGAGCATGGAACCATACACTAATGTTTCTAAAAGAAGTGCTCAAATAATATTTGAAATAAAGAAATTAAATAAAGGACCAATTCACTTAATAGGTGAAGTGGTCCTTTATTACTGAAGCAGTAAATAAAAAAGGTTATTCACATAGAAATAACCTCTAAAAATTAATTAGTAAAAATGGAACATGCAATTGATTAATTACCTTCAATAATATCCTTGCTTTCGCTTTGTTTTTATATTTATAAGGATTAGATAAGCAAAGGCCATCTGAAGTAAAAAGAGAAAAATAACGCCATCAGTTGTCAATGGTAGTACATTCTTATGAATGTATTCTGTTAATATCCAAGCCACAGGAATAAAACAAGCTAGCCAAATTAATAATCTCATCGAATTATGGTATTAATTCTTAAAATGGTTTGTTATACAATCAAATATATATAAAAATAATTACTTTATATGAATTATTTTAATAATATAATTAATAATCCACTGGCTGATTTATTCAGCTTAAATAAAGTCTAAGTACCTTGATGACAAATGTTTTATTTTTAGTTTTGATTTACCTGGTTCTTGATATATCCGAAATTTTTCAATTTTGAAAATTTCCTGTTGGTTAATATGAGTCAAATCGAAATGTTGATGATAGATTCTACTAGTTTTCTTAATACACTGAAATTCTTGACTAGATTTTTCTTGATAATCAAAAAAGGAGTAAATTGCTATTGATGGCTGGATTGGTTTTAATTTCCTATTATTAGCCAACTTAATCATATATGAATTCAAGAAGAGATTTTTTAAAAAAGGCTTCCATGCTTGCTGGAGTATCGGCTGCGATTAATGTATTACCTGAATCCATTCAACGAGCTTTAGCGATTGAAGCTCCTGCAGGTTCTACCTATTTAGATGCTGAACATATTGTGTTTTTGATGCAAGAGAACCGTTCCTTTGATCATTGTTTTGGTAGCTTAAAGGGTGTTCGTGGTTTTAATGATCCTCGAGCTTTGAGAGGACCACAAGGATTCCCGGTTTGGTATCAACCTGATAAAGACCAGAAATATTACACACCTTTTCGTCTAGATATTGAAAATACCCAAGCCACATGGATGGGGGATTTACCCCATAGTTGGTCTAACATGGTAGCTGCACGGAATAATGGTAAGATGGATAACTGGTTAGAAGCAAAACGACCTGGTAATCGTAAATTCAAACATATCCCGCTAACCATGGGATATTATGATCGAAAGGATATTCCTTTTTACTATGCCTTTGCAGATGCTTTTACAGTTTGTGACCAACATTTTTGCTCCTCGTTGACAGGAACATCAGCCAATCGTTCTTATTTCTGGACTGGCACTATTCGGGAAAATCCAAGAGATCCACACTCAAGTGCACATGTTGATAATTCTCAAATCAATTATCAGAATATTTCATGGAAAACCTATCCTGAACGTTTGCAAGAAGCTGGTATTTCTTGGCGTGTTTATCAAAATGAACTTAGTCTACCTATTGGTTTTGAAGGTGAAGAAGAAGATTGGTTGGCAAATTTTACTGATAATAATCTAGAATTTCATGAGCAATATCAAGTGAAATTTCACCCAGCTTATTATGCTTATGCAATAAGACGTGTCAAGGAAATAGAGCATGAACTTACAGTAGCTCGATATGCTTCACAAGAAGCTTATCAGAAAGTTCTAGATACTTTAGAAAGATTTAAGCGGGATGTAGAGAAATATAGCCCAGGTGAATTTGCCAAATTAACAAAACATCAACAAGAAATTCATAAAAGAGCTTTTACAACGAATACAGGAGACCCAAGTTACCATAAATTGCAAACCATTCAGTACGCAGGTAAGAATGGCACTGAGCATGTGGAAGTTCCTAAAGGAGATGTTTTTCATCAATTTAGAGAGGATGTAAAAACAGGTAAATTACCAACAGTGTCTTGGTTAGTTGCTCCATGTCGTTTCTCGGACCACCCCTCATCTCCATGGTATGGGGCATGGTATGTTTCGGAAACTTTGGATATCTTAACATCTAATCCCGATGTTTGGAAAAAAACCATCTTTATTCTTACATATGATGAAAATGATGGCTATTTTGATCATATCCCTCCTTATGTGCCTCCTTTGACAACAAAACCAGAAATGGGTAAAGTGCCAAACGATATCAATACAGCGGATGAGTATGTAACAGTGGAGCAGGAGCGAATTCGAACCAATAATAAAAATACAAATTTGGAAAGTCCAATTGGCTTAGGCTATCGGGTGCCGATGGTTATAGCATCTCCATGGAGTAAAGGAGGATGGGTGAACTCAGAATTGTTTGATTTAACTTCTGGACTCCAATTTATGGAGCATTTTATAGAGAAGAAAACAGGAAAACGAGTAATAGAAGAAAACATCAGTTCTTGGAGAAGATTAGTATGTGGAAACTTAACTTCTGTATTTAGGCCAATTCCAGAACTTAAGAAACCTGATTTAACAAACGTCAATCGTAATGCTTATGTAGAGCGAATTCATCAAGCACAACATAAAAACTTGCCTGGTAATTTTGTTGCAATGACAAAAGCAGAATTGGATAAAATAGACTTTAAACAAGGAGGCTTAGGAATTCAAGAAAAGGGGATAAAACCATCGAACGCTATTCCATATGATCCGAAAGTTATGATTAGACTTGACGATAAGCAAAAACAGATCGTAATGGAATTCTCTTTAGAAGGTAAATTGCCTGCAACCAAAACAATTGGTATGCCTTTTTTGGTTATCAATTACACAGGATATAAAAGTGAGTCATCTGATTTTAATTCTTGGAACTTTTCTGTAAGAACAAAAGAAAAATTAACCTACTCTTGGTCTTATGCTGATTTTAAAAATCAGCAATTTCATTTTATAGTTCATGGGCCAAATGGATTTTTTAGAGAATTTAAAGGTCATGTGAAGAAGCATTTTCCTCAGATAGCTATTGACTCAAATCATTCAAAAGGTTTACGAATTAAAGTAAGTGATTTGAAATCAAATGCCTTTATGAAAGATCAGGCTTATAGTAGGAAATCCATTGAGTTTAACAGAAAAAAAATTAAAGAATTAGGTATTTCCCTTCAGGAAAGCTATGGTTGGTATGATTATGAGATTATGCTTTCAGATGATAAGGACTTTTATTATCGGTTTGCTGGCCATGTTGAAAATGGAAAAAGTAGCATGACCGACCCCTTGATGGGAAACGATTTATAAAATAGAAAGATGGTTATTATGCCATCTTTCTATTTTTCCAAAGCACTGAAATAAGTTGGTACTTTCATATGATGCGCTAAAGCTTTAGGTAAACTCCTGCTAAAAAGTCTTCTGAAGAAGCTCTTGCGTGTAAAAGAGACTAATAATAAATCAATTTCTTCTTCATCAACAAATTGATCTACACATTTGGTAATAGGTTCACTTACATCAAGACGATTGACCATTTCTTTACTGTGATAAGTTACCTGATTTAGTTTAAATGTTTTTAATATCTGATCTTGCCAAAACAACACATCTTCTTGATTAGGAAATGCATCACCTTCTGAAACATGTAATAAAGCTAAGTCAAAAGAAGTGCTCGTTCTTTGTGTAAATTCTGACAACAATTCCAATTCAGCGGGTTTAAAATTAGTCAATAAACCTAGTTTTTGTAACTTGAATTGCTGATAAGTGTCCGGAACAGCTAAAACACCAATTGGCGAATGTTGTATCACTTCATAGGTATTACTTCCAAGAGCAACATGTTTTAATCCACTAGCTCCTTTTGTTCCCATAACAATAAATTGGATTGGTGAGTTTAACAGCATTTCTTGAATGACATCATTTAAACTTCCTGCCATACAAGCTGTACTTATTGAAGTATCAGGGAAATGCTTTTTTATTTTTTCATTTAAGTCTGCCATTTGTTTTTCTGCTTCATCATGACTATGTAAACTTACTGCATCATTAAATTCAGCAGAAGCCAATATGTTCCCAAAACTTTGATAGACATGTAAAACTTGAATATTCCATTGAAATCTTTCAGCTAAATGAACAGCATAATTTAATGCAGTCCATGCATTTTCTGAAAAATCAGTTGGTACCAATAGTGCATTTTTCATAGGAAGTAGGTGAATGGTTAATATTAGATAAATATACTTATTAAATGTTTGACTTATAAAAAGAATGCCTTTCGATTTATGGTAAAACTAAAAATATCTGCGTTTTATGCTAATAGTAACTCTTTTTAACTAAAATCGTGATGAAAATCAATTAATATTAAACCTATAGACCTTAAATTTGGTTCTCTTAATAAAGTACTCGAACTATGGATACTGGACATCATCCCAAAACCAAACAATATTTTCAATTTTCAACTGATGAAGTTTATCAGCAATTG
Organism: Sphingobacterium kyonggiense; assembly: GCF_039536825.1. Classification (NCBI taxonomy): domain Bacteria; kingdom Pseudomonadati; phylum Bacteroidota; class Sphingobacteriia; order Sphingobacteriales; family Sphingobacteriaceae; genus Sphingobacterium; species Sphingobacterium kyonggiense. Next base: position 86,846 of record NZ_BAAAZI010000008.1, on the reverse strand, counting down.
CTAGTTGATCCTCATGTAGGATTGGACAAGAATGAAGTTGCTAAAAGACAGGAAGAATATGGAAAGAATGTCCTTACAGGCCAAAAAAAGAAATCATTGTTTTCTATATTTTTTAGTCAGTTAAATGACGCATTAATATATGTATTGTTAGCTGCGGTCATTGTTACAGTGGCTATGGGTGAGTATACCGATGGAATAATTATCCTGATTGTCATATTGATTAATGCATTCTTAGGGATGTTTCAGGAGATTAAAGCCAGTAATGCTATTGCGGCATTACAAAGTATGGCTAGTCCAAAAGCATTGGTTAGAAGGTCTGGAGAACAATTCGAAGTTGATTCTGAAGATTTGGTTCCAGGCGATCTAGTCTTCTTAGATGCAGGAAGATATGTGCCTGCTGATCTTCGATTAGTAGAAACTGTAAACCTAAAAATTGATGAGTCTGCTTTAACAGGTGAATCTGTTGCGGTTGAGAAAAATGCCGAAGAAGTATATCAAGATGAAGATGTTGCCATAGCTGACCGGGTAAACATGGCTTATATGACCAGTTTAGTCACCTATGGAAGAGGGACTGGAATTGTCGTGTCAACAGGAAATAAAACCGAAGTAGGAAAGATTGCCGATTTTCTTAAAGAAGATCAACAAACCAAAACTCCTTTAGAGATTAGACTTGCTCACTTAGGAAAGACACTTGGAAAACTAGCTGTAGGAATCTGTGTTTTTATATTCGTTGTTTCTTATTTTCAAGGAAGGGATTTAACAGAGATGTTCCTAACATCAGTTTCCCTGGCCGTAGCATCTATTCCAGAAGGATTAGCGGCTATTGTTGCCATCGTGCTGTCCATTGGCGTAACTAAGATGGCTAAACAGAAAGCAATTATTAAAAAGCTTCCTGCAGTGGAGACCTTAGGTTCCGTAAATATTGTTTGCTCGGATAAAACAGGAACACTTACCCAAAATAAAATGACAGTGAAGGAGCTTTTTACCTTTGCTGATAAATTGGTGGATGTAGATGAGGAGGGGAAAATACAACCCGAGGAGAAGCTCTTGATTGAAGGAATGGTTCTAGCTTCAGATGCCACACTTGAATCAGATAAACAAACAGGTGATCCTACAGAAGTTGCGCTTTTAATGTTAGCTGATCATTGGGGAATAAATCGTAAAGAAATCATAGAGAATCAACCACGTATTAAGGAGTTGGCATTTGATTCTGATCGAAAAATGATGTCTACCCTTCATGAAGATCAAAATGGTTATAAGCTTTATGTCAAAGGTGCAGTTGATAACCTGATCTTAAAATGTAATAAAGTTTTGGAACAAGGACAACAAATTCCAATTACTGATGCACACAAAACCTTGATTTCTGAAGCCGTAGATAAGATGTCGGCAAAAGCACTTCGTACTTTAGCTTTGGCTTATAAAGAACCAAGTAAAAATATAGCCGAAGATCAATTTGAGGAGGATTTAATATTTGTAGGTTTAGTTGGGATGATCGATCCACCTCGACAAGAAGTTAAGGATTCTATTCAATTGGCAAAGAATGCCGGTATTCGCACAATTATGATTACAGGAGATCATAAGCAAACTGCTTTTGCTATTGCGAAAGAACTTGGAATTGCAGAAAATACAGATCAGGCTATTACTGGCATGGAATTGAATGCTTTAGATACTCAGAAGCTTGCCAATAAAATTGAAAACTATACCGTATTCGCCCGTGTATCTCCTGAAAATAAAGTCAACATCGTCAAAGCATTTAAAGAAAAAGGCAATATCGTCTCCATGACAGGAGATGGCGTAAATGATGCGCCTTCCTTGAATGCTGCCGATATAGGTGTTGCAATGGGGATCACAGGAACCGATGTCGCAAAAAATGCTTCTGATATGATCCTAGCAGATGATAACTTCTCTACCATAATTTCGGCAATTGAACAAGGAAGGAATATATATAACAACATCAAAAAATCAGTGGTATTTCTCTTGGCAAGTAATGTAGGAGAGGTGATGGCCATGTTTACAGCAATTGTAGCCGGCATGCCTGTTCCACTTTTGGCTACTCAGCTTCTATGGATCAATTTAATTACCGACACGCTACCTGCAGTCGCATTAGGAATGGATCCAGGAGATAAAGCAGTCATGAAAGATAAACCTCGTTCTATAAAAGAAAACTTTTTCTCGCATGGTGCTGGAAAACGTATTATTCTTGGTGGACTTTTAATAGGATCTTTAACTATTATAGCTTTTATTTTCGGTTACTATGAACATAACTATTCTGTTTTTGATGCCAATATTCCCGAAGAGGTTCATGCATATTCTAGGACTATGGCCTTCCTAACAATTATTGCATGTCAATTATTCTATAGTTTGAGCTTTAGAAACGAACGGAAGTCAATTCTTCAAGTTGGTTTGTTCAGTAATCTTTATTTGATTGGGGCAATTGTTTTAGGCTTTGCATTACAATTATTGGTTCTATTTATTCCTGTAATGAGAGAATCCTTTAAATTGCAATTGATTAGTGTACAAGACTGGGGAATAATTCTATTATTTGGATTGGTACCAATGCTTATAAACGAATTAATCAAATGGATTTATCGAATTCGAAGAAGGAATTAATTCTTTGCTTTTGAATTTTGCCTTTGTTGTCTTTTCCATTTGCGGAATTCCCAAGGGGCTATTGGGTTAGGTATTGACCATAATTGTCGCTTATACATTTTGGCTTCTGCTTCAGCCTCTGCGTAATAGGTAGTTTTATCAAACTGTGTGAAATGCCAAGCTAATCCAGATTTCAATAGGGCATAGTTTAATTCGATACTATCCACATAAACACGCGCAATTGCCCTTTTGTACTGATCATAGGAGTATACATCAGCTCGAACCAGTTTATTGGTACAAAATTGTCCCGTGAAATCTTTTGCTACCTGAAAATAGTCCTGTGTTCGTTCTGGACAATCTATTCCATGTAATCGAATGCTATGCTGTTGATTTAAACTGTCTAATAGGGTTACTGTATCTCCATCAGCTATACGAACTATCTTGCCCCATAAAATTGCTTTTTGCGCAGTTGTTACTAGGCATAAGGTTATCAAAAACAAAAATATGGTTAGGCGTTTTAAATACATCTGCCAAAGGTAAGGAATATGCATTTATAAAGAATTGTAAAACAATAAATCTGTTAAATGTTGTTAAGACAACCAATGAAAAGTACTATTGGTATTCTACTTGCGTTATTATAGTGCAAGAGAGCAAAAGAGTAATAAAAGTAAATTTCATAATTAGGTTAATAATTGGTTTAGAAAAAATCCTGAGGTTCCCCGCCTCAGGATTTTCTATGTTATGCCTGTTAATTAGAAATGATGATGTAATAACCATCAGGATCAAACAATGTAAATTGATTTCTTAAGGAGTTCGGATTATAATGAATTGCTTTTTCGATTTTTGCTTCTATTCTTAAAGCATTTTGATAAATGCAATTTAGGTCATCAACCCTAAAAAACAGGATTAATCCAATTCCATTTTGATTAGTTGAATACAACATACTGGGATGATCATGTTCGCCCCATTTGTGTAGACAAATAATTATCTCTTCTCCGTATTTAAGCATTTCAAAAGAGTCACCGCCATGAGACGGGCTGAGGTCTAAAACCTTTTGATAAAAATCCCTGCTAATTTGAATATCCTTTACTGCAATGATGGTCTCCAACTTTACCATATGTCCTATACTAGTTTTTCAAATGCCTCTTCAACAGTTGAAACGAAATTGATATGCCTGGATTTATTGCTTTCAAAAATGAAGTCCTTCAAACTTTTACTTTGATACTGTGAAAAATCACCTACAATAGCTAGCTTCATTCTATAGTTTGAAAATTTTTGTAAAATATCACCTGCCATTTTGGTGCTTAAATCAAAGAAGTCTTCGTGAATGTTCTTTTTATGGATTATAATACCATCATAACCTTGATAGTAGATACTGCCTAGTAAGTCCAATGCATCTTCATAATTACTAATAATAATATCTTGAGATATTACTTCTGGGATATCTTTTCCATTATAATGTGTAATATTTAAATCCATCTAAATCCGTTTTTAGCTAATTGATTTGTTTCATTTTAAGTTCTAATATTTCCCCAGGTAGACCTTCATATTCTAAATATTCCTTGTGTTTAAAGCCATTTTTTGTGAGAACTTTTCTTGAAGGTCCATTTTTAGGGTCTATTATCGCATAAAGCTTGTCAATTGACGTATTAAGTTTTGCTAATTCAATCAAAGTTAGGGAAATCGTACTTGCAATTCCTTTTCCCCAATATTGTGGTAATATCATATAGCCAAGTTCCGCCTCTTTCTTTTCAAGGTCCTCCAATTCCAATTTCCCCAATCCAATAAATTCAAGATTATCTTTTTCCAAGATTTTGTAATAACCGAGTAGGGGATCCCTGCTGTTAAAAGATATGATTTTTTCAAAATCTTTTTTGGCTTCATCAAATTCTAATGCACGTTCGGTAATCATGGCCATGACTTGTTCATTATTAACGAGAGAATAATATAGTTGGAAATCATCTGCTCTGAATTTTTCAAGTTTAAGCACCATTCTTTAAAGTATTTAATAATCTTTGTTTGGTAAAATTTAGGGTTAAGGTATTGATTAAAAATGAATTTAAGGTTGTCCTAATGTTTAATTGTCGTGAAATAACTATGAATAGAAAACAGAAAAGCCTGTCAAGTATAAAACTTAACAGGCTTTTAAGTACGCCAAAAGGGATTCGAACCCCTGACCGACGGTTTAGAAAACCGTTGCTCTATCCAGCTGAGCTATTGGCGCTTATTTTGTGAAGCAAAAGTAGGTATTTGGCGCTAAAAAGCAAAATAAATTGTCTTTTTTTTAGGTTATGACTATTAACTGATTGCCTTCCAATCAGATATTTTTTATTTAATTCCATTACCTGCTCTAAATAAACTGATAAGGAGTATTTTTTATTAGTTTTCATTTTTTTTGGAACAATAAAGTATTAAAAATCAGCCTTATTACTGATTAAAGGGCATATTTTATCATTCTTTTTTCATTTTTAATTTGGAGAATAGGGTAGAATTTGTACTTTTGTCGCGGAGAGTTGGCAGAGTGGTCGAATGCGGCGGTCTTGAAAACCGTTAACTGTCACAGGTTCGGGGGTTCGAATCCCTCACTCTCCGCCAACCAAATCAAAGCCCACCGTCAGGTGGGTTTTGTTGTTAATAGGGGTTGCCAAACTTGTTTGAGCAACCCCTATTAACAACAAAACAAGCGAGCAAAACGAGCGGCTTGATTTGGTTGAAGCCACCCCCCAAAAGGGATGGTTCAGGGTCAAGTGCGGGCCTCCGTGCGTCTGAACCAATCCCTCACCAAACCCATCCATTACAAATTCAAAATCAAATCCAATAAAGCTCATCGCAAGATGAGGAATTCTCCACCAAGCATGCACGCTCCAACCTATAGCTAGATAGCGTCTGAACCAATCCCTCACCAAACCCATCCATTACAAATTCAAAACCAAATCCAATATAGCTCATCGCAAGATGAGGAATTATTCACGAAGCATGAATACTCCAACCTATCGCCAGCTAGCGTCTGAACCAATCCCTCACCAAACCCATCCATTACAAATTCAAAATCAAATCCAATAAAGCTCATCGCAAGATGAGGAATGCTCCACCAAGCATGCAAGCTCCAACCTAACACTAGCTCCTAGAAACCTTGGATTAAATAAATTACTCACCATATCCCTCAAATAAACACTCCACATCAAAAACAAACCTCCCATCAATCTCCCCTCATTTCTTCCTTCCAACACCCTAACACCTGTGTAGCAATTAATTTACCCGTAATCCAATAAACAATTACTAATTTTGACAAACAAATTATTGCCTTGAAATACTGCGTAACCATATTCTTTCTACTTTTTGTCAGCAAAATCTCCGCACAAACAGTTTACAAAACGCCATCTGGTAAAAAATACCATACCGCGACTTGTCGTTATGTAAAGAATGTTTCCAATGGAATGACAATCAATGAAGCCTTAAGAATTGGACTTGAACCATGTACACAATGCAACCCAAATAATTCTTCTGCCAATAGATTGACCAACACAACAAATTCTAGAGGCCTCGGAATTAGGAGTAATGAAGCACAAGGAGCACTTCAAGTAGCTGTCCAATGTAAAGGGAAGACCAAAGCCGGTGCAAGTTGTAAGCGAAAGACAAAAAATAAAAATGGCTACTGCTTCCAGCATGAAACTAAATAATAATCTTACTTTTTCTATTTCTTAGAACAACACTTATTATATAAGAAATTGGGCTTCCAATTTCATACTAAATCATCCTGACTTACTTGATTTATAATATCATTTATCCACCCTAAAAGTTGGTGTAAAAACAAAATACCTGATGCAATTTCATACATCAGATATTTTATATATCTCATTCGAGATTTCATCAACTTAAATCACACCAAACTTTCCGTTTTGAAAATCTTCAAAAGCTTGCACCAATTCCTCTTGCGTATTCATCACAAATGGACCATAGTGAGCAATTGGTTCATTTAACGGTTCGCCACTTAATAACAACACCTTCGTATCATCAGACAAGGCCTCAATTTCAAATTGTTCAGCCCCATTATTTTCAAATAAAACAAAGGAGTCTGCCTCGATCACTTCCTCGCCATTCACTTTAATACTACCGCTTATTACTAATAATGCAGTATTGTAATGATTAGGGAATTCAAATGTAGCTTTACCATTCTTATTTAGATAAGCATTGAAAAGATGAACAGGAGAGTAGGTATCAGCTAAACCATTTACGCCCTTATATTCTCCGGCGACAATATCAATTGTTCCATCTCCATTATCCAAGACCACCTTTGGCATATTTGAAGCTTTTAAATCCTGATAATGTGCGGGTGTATTTTTATCCTTTGCCGGAAGGTTAACCCAAAGCTGAACCATCTGAAATGGTCCACCTTGTTTTGACCATTCCTCTTCATGGTATTCTTGGTGCATAATTCCCGCACCAGCAGTCATCCACTGAACATCACCTTCACCAATCACACCTGAATTGCCACGGCTGTCCTTATGAGCTACTCGACCTTGATAAGCAAGAGTTACTGTCTCAAAACCTTTATGAGGATGCGCTCCTACACCTCTAGGTTCTTCCCGAGGACTGAAGTCTACTGTTTGATTGTAATCAAAAACTAAAAACGGATCCATTCTTCTTCGGGAGATCTCTTTGCCAATCATCGATGCCACATAAAAAGCATCGCCAACCCAATTATAAGATGTCGGTTTAATGATCTTTTCTATTTTTCTATTTGTCATTTTTATTCCTCCAATTGTATAATACAAATTTACGAAGCCTAGAATATTTAATAATATGAGTTAACTTTTGGTAACCAGTAACCTTTTAGTAACTATTTATAACAAGTAAACCTTAAATTTGTCATACACTAATTTAAAGATTGATGAAGACCTTATTAAATGATCCTCCTGAATGTACCAGTAATTTACTGGCTATGCGTGACACTTTAGATGTATTGGGTGGGAAATGGAAACTGTTGATTCTCCATTACCTAATGACCAGAGATCATCAAGTCAATACTTTTAAAAAAATACAAAGAGAGATTATTGGAATTTCTGCCAAGATGTTGACCAAGGAATTAAAAGACTTGGAAGCTAATAAAATGGTTAAAAGAGAAGTACTTAACACAAGACCGATTTCCGTTGAATATTCGATTACAGATTATGGTAGGACCTCAAAGGAGATTATTGAAAAGCTTGTAGAGTGGGGAAATAGGCACCGCCATAAGCTTTTAAATGAAAACGAATACTAAAATCCTCTCGGTAAAAAACCAACAAGAATTTTCACCGAAAATTATACCGCCTTTACCGAGAACCCTTCCTAATTGACCTAAAACGGCTGTTATGACCTTATTTCTTGCTATACCTTTGGTGTATCAAATAAGAAATAAAAAAATTAAAAACATAAAAAACATAACAACCATGAATACTCTAGTAAAAACATTCGCATTAGCAGGTCTATTATTAACTTCATCAGTAAGTCTTTTTGCAGCAGATGGTAAAGACCTAAACAAAGCAGTCGTAGAAAACGTAGTTGATGCATACATCAACAGTACTGTTAAAGGAGAAACAACCTATTTGAATCAATTATTCGACAATAATTTCGTTCAGCGTTTTCAAACAGAACACAATCAAAACTCCATCGGCAAGGATGCTTATATTAAACACCTAAAAGGTCAAAAGGGAATCAACTTCGATTGTGATACTGAATATGAATTAATTGAAAAATCAGCAAACTTCAGTATTGCTAAAGTGACTTTAGAATTTGACAACTTCACGCGTACAGATTATGTAACCATGCAACAAGGAAAAGCTGGGTGGGTGATCAAAGAAGTAAATTCCGTTTTCCATAATAAGTAGTTTTTCCAATATATTACATTTAAAAAAGAAAGGCCTTCATGTTACTGAAGGCCTTTTTCTATATTATCTTTCCCAGAAGAATGGAGGTTCAATTCCCAAAGCTCTAAGGTATACAAACCCTTGAGCACGGTGATGAATTTCATTGTCATGGAAATACATCAAATTATTGTTGGTCTGATCCTTATATTGTCCAAATAAGTTGAAAGTCTCATAAAGCTCTTCATCACTTATTTTATTGTACAGTTCATTGATTTGTTCCGTCTGTTCATCCCACATTTTTAATGCAGCGGCTTTATCGGCTAGTTCGATATCATGTGAAAATGGCTTATCATCTTTGTTTACTATGCCTTCTAAGCCCGGTACAGAAATGGTTAATAGCTCTTTAACTAATTCACCAAACGTACGCATGCCTCCGATTGAGAATGTGAAGAATTCCTCCTCTGGGAATTTCTCAATAGTTCTTCGTGTTAATTTGCGGTGTCCTTGCCAATGATTTAAAAATTCGTCTCTGTTTAAAAATGTTGCAGTTTTCATAATATTGCTGTTTTAATTAAGTACTGATTCAAAATTAATCCAACTTAATGACAGCCCTATGTCAGCAGCATTTTAAGAACAAAATTATTTTAAAACTCGTCCAACAGGATAGCGCAAATGGCTTGTTTCATAATGCGGAGTCCGCTTATAAATCCATTCCAATTGCATCCTTGCACTTTCTGCCAATTTTGAATCTGCTTTTTTAGCGGCTTCTAATTCTTGGGCTAAGTTTTTGTCTTTTTTTAATAGTTCTGCAGCTGAATCTTCAAATATATATCCCGAAAAGTATTCCTTTTGATTTAGGATAGCATCAAAAAAGTTCCAATTGAAATAGGAATCTATGGCTTGTGGCTCTAACGTTTCTACCACATAGCGATTAGCTTCTTGATTCATTTCGATCCAATAATCACCAGCAAAAAATTGTTGTTTAACCAGTTTAGGCTCAACTTCAACACTATGATGCGGATAATGCCCTTCACTTGGGCTAGCAGATGTCTTATAATCGCGGATATAATACATTTCTACTTCTAATTCCATATCCTTTTCCAGTGGTTTCATTTTGACACCATTTATTTTCATGAGATTGACCAAATGATCATATCCTTGTGGCAATATATAAGCCTTGGGCTTTTTAACGATAATGCTTGGCTCATATGTGGTATAATAGGGTATTTGTTTTTTAAAAGGCTTTGAACGATCATAATACATGCGGTCTAATCCCGAAACTTCACTCGTTTTATTGCCAGATTCAAATCCTAAAAACTCGATTTGTTCGACTATATTTCTATTCAACTTCCAATTTATTGGAAAATCCTCTTGATTTTTAACTTCTTCTTTCACCTTTGATCTTAAGGCATGAAGTTCTGAACCATGATCTTTGGCTAGGTTGAAAAGGATGTTCATTAGCCCATAGGTAGATTTAACACGATCCTCATAAGGCTTCCACATATGCGTTTCTGGCATGAAACCGATGGTATGGTGTAAGGCTGCAAAGCCTGTGGAATACCTTGGGCTTTCAAGAAATGATACAATACCGGTTTCGGGTTTTTCGCCCTGCGAATTAACATATGGTATCATGGGATAGCCGATCTTTTCCATGCCGGCATACATGGCATTTGTGATATGTTTCTTCATAAATGCTGACAGCTTTGGATTCAATTTATCTTTCTGTGTCTCAATTAAGGTCATGACATATTGATAATCTGCGCCATTGCTGGTATGTGTGTCAAAAAATATATCCGGATCCCAAGTCGTGAATAAGGTTTGAAATAATCGTGAATTACGTGTATCGCCCTTCAAGAAGTCCCTATTCAAATCATAGTTTTGGGCAGTACCTCGAAACCCATAGCCTTCTGGACCATTCTGATTTACCCTTGAAACTCCTCTGTTCAGCATTCCTGAAATATTATAAACAGGAATCACGCATAAGACTAAATCCTTTGGCAAACTCTTTTGTTTAAGCACATCTCTAATAAACATCATGCTGGCATCAATTCCTTCTGGTTCTCCAGGATGAATACCATTATTAATTAGCATCACCGTTTTATTTTTTGCCTTCACACTTTTAGGATCAAAATCTCCATCAGCGGATAATACAATTAACTGCAAGGGCTTTCCTATATCAGTAGGGCCGATATCGATTATTTTTGCATCCTTTCTACCTGCTAATAATTTTGCATAGTACTGAGTCACCTCTGCATAGGTCGCTGTAATATTTTTGTTTCCGGAGTTTTCAAAGGCAGTTTTCTGAGCAAAACCTGATTGTTGATCTATCATAAGAATACTGATTAAAGACAAAATCCCATAAATTGGTTTTAATTTCATTGTTTTCAGCTATAGGTTGAACAAATCTACTTATTTCCTGCATAGATACAAGAAGGGAGACGTCAGTTATATAACGTCTCCCAACAATTAACCTTATCTTATACCTCTTATTTTTGTCAGAAGCCAACTAAAAAAGTAACTGACACCTGTACCTAACAGCGATAATCCAATTGTCGTGAAGAGGTCTTGCCAATTTATACTTGCTGTAATGGCACATAAACTACCTACGCAGCGAGACATAATTAGTGATTTATCTAAATACATAACGTGATTTCTTTTTCTGTTTACCTTCGTTTTCTTTTTCTTGCATCTCAATAATCTGTTTCAAGACTTGTAATCCAAAGTGTATGTATTTGTTTATACGTTTAAGCTTCTCTGGTACATGGATTGGAGCTGCTAAAATGGACTTACTGATTTCGATTAATGTGTTAATTATAGTTTTCATTTTTTCTAATTAAGGGCACTTCTGATTTATGACCATAAATGCTTTGATTCTTCAATTTTGTTTACTACTTCGATTTGGGCATTTCCTTCTTGAATGTATTTGCTTAGCAATGTATACACTGTACGATAGGCTTGGGCAGATTGTAAAACTTCAACTTCCTTTCCAATAATGCGATAATAGCTTCCAGTTAATGGGCAGCCTGCGGTGTCTTGATGCCTATTCCCAATATGAAAAAACACCAGATTGAAATTTGGAATTCCTGAGATTTCAATCATACCCAAATGTGTCTTTCCTGTCTTGCTGGCATAAATTTGATTCATACCAGCTGTCTGATTGAACCTCAATGTATAAAGTCCTTCAGGAATACAGGTTTTTCCTTTGATTTTCTTCTCTCGGATCTTATCCTCTAGCAGATAACAAATAAAAATATTATTGATGCTTAATTGAGACAATGTGCTATTCAATCCAGCTCTTATACGGACCATACGTATCATAAAAATCTTTTTTAAATGTTTTTATTGATTTTGATGCCTGGAAATTCAAATGGAAACCCTCTACGGATGCTAGGGAATTTTACGCGGTCTCGATGATTAAATATCCTCGGAATACGTATTGGCTTGTAATTGGGAAAGATGGGATAGAGAATAGTAGCCGGTTCTACTTCTTGCCGAATCCTAAATGGAATATTAAATTTTAATCTTCGATTTATTTGCCTGATGAATGTATTCATATTCTAATCGTATTTGAATGTTAAAATTATAGCCTGCATGCACTGCTGTTTATTGATATCATGACCGAAACTAATGGGAAATTTTAAGCTGTAGAAAAAATGAAAGTAAATGGAACAATTTGAAAGTATATAAACCTGCTTGATAGTGAGATCTTTAAAATATTTGTATTGTTTCTTGTTAAATACAGCAGATTTATTTTCTAACTTCATGTTCAACATCTACAAATTATTATTAACAGAAAAACACATATTATGAATCCAATTCTTCGAAATATCTTGGCGGTGATATTGGGACTAGTTCTCGGTAGTATAGTCAATGGTGCTCTAATAACTATTTCTGGACATGTTATTCCACCTCCAGAAGGGGTAGATGTAACGACAGAAGAAGGTCTTAAGGCAGGAATGCATTTATTTAAACCCATTAATTTTTTATTTCCATTTTTGGCTCATGCATTAGGAACTTTGGTTGGTGCATTTGTCGCGTCTAAAATTGCAGCCAATCGAAAACTACTATTCGCAATGGTTATAGGTCTTGCATTCTTTATTGGAGGCATAATGACCATTTTTATGTTGCCTTCGCCAACTTGGTTTTCTATTGTAGATGCTACATTAGCTTATTTCCCAATGGCTTACTTGGGCTATTTATTTGCTAAAAAGTAATTTAATGTTCTAATTATAAGTTGATAAGTCTGAAGAGTGGCTTTGTCTTTATCAGTTAGAGGTTCTTCCACAATTCAAAGTAAAACTGTTAAAAAATGTTAATGTCATTTTTGATTGTATCATAAACAACCTTTTGACCGTTATGGTGTATAATGAAAGATGCTAGATAATAGCATTCAAATTTTCATAATTTAGGTTAATAATTGGTTTGGTAAAATCCTGAAGCTCCCCGCTTCAGGATTTTCTTTTTTATAGCATTCGTAAAGTGATCTGTTAAAGAATGTTAACTAAACAACTACTATATAATATCAGTTATGCATCGGCGTTTTAGTAGTAAAGAAAGCAAAGAGTAATAAGAGTAAAATAATTTCATAATTTAGGTTAATAATTGGTTTGGTAAAATCCTGAGGTTCCCCACCTCAGGATTTTTTTGTATGTTTGATATACACTTTATTATGAATAAAAAAACAGCTTTTTATATTGGTTTAAGCTTGATAATAGTCAGTTTCTTGTTAGCTGTTATGAGTTATTATATGCTGTTTTTTTGTATTCCAGCATTTATTATTGGCCTTCTTTTCTTATGGTTTTCGAGTGCCAATACTAGGAATAAAATGCTTTTAACCTTTCTGCCAATATTACTTTATTTTCCTTTTTCCATAGGTTTCCTTTATTGGTATAATTATCAACCCTATACGGATGTTTATTTACCAAAAGGATTTTCCGGTTCTGTACGATTGGTTTATAATGAAGATTGTGCAGCTGCAGTTTCCATTAATCAGAAAAAGCGGAGTATACATATTCCTTCAACTGGAATTTTTCTATGCAAGGACAGTTTAGAATCCGGTTCTTCAGCTTATCATTTTTACATTCCTGATGAAAAAGGGGAGATGCATAAATTAAAATTGAATGGCCCGTTCGGAGATAAGGATAAAAATGAAAAAGAAGTCTTTTTTCTAGGCACCAGCACTTTTGATGCGGATGAAGAAAATTATAGAATTCTTCAAAATAAAGGTTTTGAAAGTATTGATTTTTATGTGAACCCTAAAGGGAAGGCTTATTCCGCGGAAAGGAAATATGATAAGCAAATAATGAAAGACCTGCTTAACGAAGTTGTAAGCTGTCGAAATACCATTAAATAATTCATTTTTACATTCAATTCAAGGAGAATTTAGCGGTTTAACAAGCTATTTATTGGTATCTTTGATGTTTTAACAAAAACAAGAAATTTCATGTCTGCAAAAATTGGAGTTATCGGTAGCGGAAGTTGGGCTACAGCCATGATTAAAATGCTTAGTGATAACCAACAAGATAAACAAATTAATTGGTGGGTAAGACGCCAAGAAGATTTGGAATACATTAGCCAATACCATCATAATCCTTCTTATTTAAGTGCCGTAGAAGTTAAGTTAGATAAAATTGCCCTTTTTCTGGATGCCAAAGATGTCATTCAACAATCGGATATCATCATCCTGAATACGCCAGCGGCTTATTTAGAAGATGCACTTTCGGAAGTAAATGAGATCGATCTTAAAGATAAAATCATCGTAACAGCTATCAAAGGTATTGTTCCTTCGATTCGCATGATCGTGGGAGAATTTATCAATCAGCAATTTCAGGTGCCTTTAGCAGATATTGTGGTTGTTGGTGGTCCTTGCCATGCTGAAGAGGTTTCCTTAGAAAAATTGTCTTATCTAACTTTCGCATCCAAAAATGCCGCGAATGCTGCTGTGGTTGCACAGTTTTTTCAAACGCATTATATCAACACCATTGTTTCCAATGATCTCCTAGGAGTAGAGTATGGGGCAGTATTAAAGAATATTTATGCCCTTGCTTGCGGTATTTGTCATGGACTAGGGTACGGCGATAATTTTCAGGCAGTATTGATTTCAAATGCTATTCGCGAAATGGAATATTTTGTGGATGCTATTGATCCTCAGACCCGAGAAATTAATCATTCCGCTTATTTAGGGGACCTATTAGTCACTTCATATTCGCAATTCAGTCGAAACAGAACCTTTGGGAATATGATTGGTAAGGGCTATTCGGTGAAATCTGCACAATTGGAGATGAATATGGTGGCTGAAGGGTATCTTGCCTCAGAATGTATTCAAGATATAATTCATAAACATCACTTGGATATGCCGATCTGTAATACTGTTTACAATATTTTATATAAAAATCAACCTGCCACACATGCTGTGAAAGCGTTGTCGGAAAAGTTAAGCTAATGATCACAAAAGAACAAATTGCTGAAAAATATAAAGTCATTCAAGACGAAATTACCCAAGCACTAGAACAATTGGACGGAAAGGCCAAGTTTAAGGAAGAGGTTTGGGAGCGTGAAGGTGGAGGCGGTGGTCGCACAAGAATTATTCAACATGGAAATATCTTGGAAAAAGGTGGTGTGAATTTTTCTGCTGTGCATGGTGAACTACCAGCCCCAATTAAAAAAGCTTTTGGCGTAGATGAAGATCAGTTTTTTGCAACCGGAGTTTCGATTGTCATCCATCCCAATAACCCTTGGGTGCCCATTATTCACATGAACATCCGTTATTTCGAATTGAATGATCAAGTGAGGTGGTTCGGGGGTGGAATAGATTTAACGCCACATTATATATTTGAAGAGGATGCTCGTGATTTTCACCAATCCCTAAAAGATGTATGCGATAAATACTCCGATAAATTCTATAAAGAGTTTAAAGAATGGGCTGATAATTATTTCTTTATCAAACATCGAGAAGAAACTCGTGGTATAGGTGGAATATTTTATGATAAACTAACGGCAGAGAAGGCAGGTATTAGCATGGAGGAAATCTTTGATTTCTCCTGTGATTTAGGACGCCTATTTCCAAAAATATACACAGAGATTGTTAATAGACATCGAGATAAAACCTTTACGGAGGAAGAGAAGGATTGGCAATTGCTGCGTCGTGGTAGATATGTAGAGTTTAACCTGGTATATGATGCCGGAACTAAATTTGGTCTTGAAACGAATGGAAGGATAGAATCCATTTTGATGAGTCTTCCTGAACAAGCAAATTGGTTTTATAATTTTCAAACAAAACCTGGGTCTAAAGAAGAAATGACAAGTTCCTTATTGAAAAAAGGAATTAATTGGACCGAATAGTAAATATATCTGAATGATAAAATTTGAGAAATTCGTTCTGCAGAATGGGTTGAGAGTGTTGGTATCTGAAGATCCACACAGTTCCATGGCATGCATGAACATCTTATATGACGTGGGGGCACGTGACGAACAAGAGGATAAAACGGGTTTTGCCCACTTATTCGAACACCTGATGTTTAGTGGATCGGTTAATATTCCCAATTATGATCAGCCGCTACAGCGTGTTGGTGGGGAAAATAATGCATTCACATCCAATGATATTACCAATTATTACATCACTTTACCTGCGAATAATTTAGAAACCGCATTCTGGTTAGAATCGGACCGGATGTTTGGTCTTGCATTCAATGAACAGGGATTGGAGGTGCAAAGGAATGTCGTTATTGAAGAGTTTAAACAACGCTACTTAAATCAGCCTTATGGTGATGTTTGGTTGAAATTAAGAGAATTAGCCTATCAAGTCCACCCATACAAATGGGCTACAATAGGTAAGGAAATTCGCCATATTGAAGAAGCTAAGATGGAAGATGTCAAAGCTTTCTTTAAGAAGTTTTACAGCCCCAATAATGCTATTGTAGCCATTACTGGTAATGTAAAATTGGATGAAGTAAAGGCTTTGGCCGAGAAATGGTTTGGAGATATTCCAAAAGGAGAAGATAACCAAAGGAATTTACCTCAAGAGCCGGCACAATCGAGCCCAAGACGGTTAGATGTACATGCCGCAGTTCCAGTGGACAGTATTTATATGGCTTTCCACACTGTCGACCGTTTACACCCGGATTATTATGTGGCAGATTTACTTACCGATGTCCTTTCAAGAGGAACATCCTCACGTTTATACAGACGATTGGTCAAAGATCAGAACCTGTTTTCTGAGGTTAACGCTTATGTTTTGGGCAGCTTGGATCATAATTTATTGATTGTTGAAGGTAAACCGCATGAATCTGTAAGTCTTGAAGAAGCTGAAACAGCATTATGGCAGCAATTAGCGCTATTGGCTTCCGAACCAATTGCTGAAGAAGAATTAATTAAAGTGAAGAATAAGGCAGAATCAACCATGCGTTTTGCTGAACTTTCCATATTGGATAAGGCTATGAACCTTTCTTTTTATGAGTTATTAGGTGATGCTGACTTGTATAATCAAGAAGTGGATCATTATGCAGCAGTTACTGCTGCCGACATACAGCGATACGCTGCGGATACCTTCCGAAAAGAAAATTCATCAACCTTAATCTATCACGCTCAAAAGAAAATTGAACATGCTGAGTAGAAATACAGCACCTGATTTGAAACCAATTGGTCATATACAATTGGAAAAACCAGAACATATCGTCTTTAAAAACGGACTTCAGGGATTTGTTTTTCATGCACCTGAACAAGAATTAATCAAGGCTGAATTTGTCTTTAAAAATCTATTTGAAGATCCGGAAAACCCAATTCGTAATTCAGCTTTAAGTTCCATGCTGAAAGAAGGCACTTCCAAACTTAGTAGTGCCCAAATAGCATCCAAAATTGATTATTATGGAGCCTATTTGGTGCCTGAATTTAGCTTTGATCATAACGCTTTAACCTTATATAGCTTGAGCAAACATGTTCAAGCGGTTCTTCCAGTAGTTCATGATGTGCTAACCAATGCACAGATTCCGCAACTGGAATTGGATACTTATATCAAAAACAACAAGCAAAGTTTACAGATATCCTTAGAGAAAAATGATTTTGTAGCCAGACGTACCTTTTACCAGAACCTATTTGGTGCAACACGATATGGTAGAACGGTAACGCAACAATTGCTTTCAGATCTTAATCAACCTGATTTAATTAGCTTATATAAGCAACAAATACAGCCGCAGAATGCAACCCTTTTCCTTTCTGGAAACATCAGTAATGAAACTATTGCACTCTTTAAATCTTATTTTGAGGAGCAATGGCAAGGGGAGAAAGCCATTGTGCTTCAGAATTTTGTTTCGGAAGGAACGGGAAATAAAGAATTGCAAATCATTGACCGTGCGGATGCCTTACAATCCAGTATCCGATTAGGAAAAGAAAGTCTACAACGTATACATCCAGATTATCCAGCCTTGCAATTCGTTAATACCTTGTTTGGTGGTTATTTTGGATCTCGATTAATGAGTAATATCCGTGAAGATAAAGGTTATACCTACAGTATTGGGTCCATGGTAGCCAATCTAAATCATGCCGGATTCTTTAGCATTTCTACCGATGTAGGAACACAATATGCAGCTGATACATTAGTCCAAATCCAAAAAGAAATTGATCATTTACAGCAAGAAAAAGCTGATGACAATGAGCTAGATTTAGTCCGTAATTATATGTTGGGAAGTATGCTTGGTAGTTTAGAATCCATTTTCTCCCATGTAGATAAATTCAAATCAGTTTACTTTTCTGGTTTAGACCTTGATTATTACCAGTATTATACCGACAGTATTCTAAATATTCAAGCGGATCGGGTACAAGATTTAGCTCAACAATATCTAGGTTATGATGATATGTTGAAAATAGTGGTTGGTAAAATTTCGGAATAACAGAAAGCTTTACATTTAGGCAAATATAAGTTTAACATTAGCCCTCAATCATAAAACAAAAAGAATTATTTAACAGTAATTGACTGGTAAATAATTCTTTTTGTTTTATGGGAGCCCCTGAGAATTTAAATATGTTCTGCTTTCTTTTTATTTCCTTTTTGGTTGCATTTTAAGGCCTTTTATCTCCTATCTAATAGCGTAGTGGTCCCATATCTCATATCTATTTACATAGGTTTTCTTTTACACTCCTTCGGATCTCCTTCGGAACTTGTTCGGATCTCTTTCGGATCTCGTTCGGTTAGAAGCGAACGAGATCCGAAAGAGATCCCTAACAGATCCATTAGAATTCCATGAGAGTACCAAAGCAAAGTATAAGCAAATAGGGGTTTGACTCAAGCAAAACTGGTCGAGATTCACTCGATGTTAATCTGAATTAGGAAATTGACCAATGATTATACGTTTAGGTATTAACCTTTTTTGTCCATTAGGTCTTGAATAGCTACTGCGGCTAGCGTACCTCCGAATGCAGCTGGCAAGTAAGACATGGTACCATAAGCCGACTTCTTATAATTACTTCCATCTGTATAAAGCAAGGACTCTTTATCTGGCAATTCTGTAGAGAATACCACTTTAACGCCTTTTTTGATACCGTGTTTCTTTAATTTTTTGCGAATATGCTGTGCTAATTTACAGTTGAAGGTGCTTCCAATATCAGCAATACGGATTTTGGTAGGGTCTAATTTACCACCTGCACCCATAGAGCTAACGAATGGAATACCAGCTTCTAAAGCTCTACGAATAAAGAAAAGTTTGGGGGTTATGCTATCTATGGCTTCTACACAGTAATCGGGTTTAAGATCTAATAATCCAGGGATACTGTCCGGTAAAATAAATTCTTGGATAACATTTAGTTGCAATTCGGGGTTAATGGCTAATAAACGCTCCTTCATGATCTGGGCTTTCGCTTCGCCATGATTGGTAGCCAATGCCGGAAGTTGTCTATTACGATTACTTGGATCTACCGTATCACCATCGATAATGGTCATTTTACCAACACCCGAACGGCAAATAAATTCAGCGGCGAAGGAACCTACACCACCTAAACCTAATACCATAACATGTGAATTAGCTAATTTTTCCAATGCCTCACGACCGACTAGGGCTTCGGTACGGGACAACCAAGATAAATCCATCATTTAAACTAAACTATAATTAAATACCCGATTGAAATTCTGTACTATTTGCTCTTGTAATTGCTCTTTAGTCAATTTTCGAGCGTGGCAAAAGTAAGCATAAATATCGGAGATCGCTATAGTTTTATCGTCAGTTTCTAAGAAAAGGCGGTCCAGAGGGATGTTTTGTAAAAGATCTAAATGCTGTCCTTTCAGGATGTTTGCTCCAAGTGAAAGGTAATATCCATGGTGGAGTAAGGTTTTGGCTAATTCCCAATTTTTGGAATAGCCATGGAGAATAACCGGTACCTTGGTTTTCATGCGCATTAATGAAGTTAGTACTTCGGCATATGCCCGGACACAATGTACAATGATGGGTTTATTTAATTCATTAGCCAAAGCAATCTGCCTTTCAAATGCCATTACTTGTCGATCCCAAGGCGTACTGTGCATTTTATCCAATCCACATTCGCCTACAGCGATAACAGCTTCGTTGGCTTGTAATTGGACTAAAGCCTCAAGCTGTTTATCAAAGTTATCATCTATATACCAAGGGTGAATGCCTATGGAACAAGGTTTATAGGTTAGATAATCCTTAGAAACCATCATATTTGCTAGTGCAAAGTATGAATTGCTTTGTGTTTTAGGATGATGTGTATGAATATCGATATACATGTCGACCTTTGAATAAAGGTAAAACTAGGGAAAATTATTTAGGACTCTTCAATTTCCACGCATTTTTCAAACTCTAAGACCACAATTCCCGAAGTAGTATCGATTTTATATCTTTTTCTATTGGGGTCAATATCAAAGGATTTATCGATTTCAGGTACGACCTCTGAGACTTCCAGGATTACGGGGTAACCTTCATAAGGGATTTCGGATCTGGAGTAATGCGTCACATGATCAAAACGAAGCTTGCGTTCTTGGGAATGCTCACCGGCTTCTGTATCGACTAAAAGGGTAACAACCATGCTCTGCGTCATAGAATCCTCTTCAGTGCGTACGATTTCTGCGTCTAATAGTGAATTAATGTCTATAGCCATATCCGTTTAATCAATAGTTTGTATTTGAATAACAGCAAATGGGCTTTTTCGTTTTAAAATTTTCAATTAATACTGAACTCAAAGTTTTTATTCTTTAAATCCGCGATTACCCTTTTTATGATCTCCCGATTTTGTTCTAGGCCAGTAATCATTTTTGGCGTCTTGATAAATGGATGCGAAGAAGCCTTCTCGGATTGTCCGTTGGGGTTGTTTTTATTTCTACGATGGAACATATGACCTCCTTGCTTTCTAATAAAATGATGGACTATACTTGCTTTTAAATTGCTGTAATTACCCTTGTTTATACTGGTTATGCCACAGGCATTCAAAGGATTGAACGTTATACCTGGTTAATTAAAGATAATAAAAAATATGAAAAACAAGCTAAAAATTGGTTTTTAATACGCTTAATAATCCCTTTTTGGGTAAGGAATGCATATCTTCGTTTCTAAAAAAATATCCTTGTTAAAGATTGCGCATCATAAGGCATATATACATCCTTTGCCCGAAGGGCATCGATTTCCGATGTTAAAATATGATTTAATACCTTCTCAGTTGCTATATGAGGGGCTGGTGGAAGAGGCTAATTTTTTCGAGCCAACATTAATTGATCGGGAGACAGTCTATTTAGCACATGAGTCGCAGTATGTGGATGATTTATTGGGATTGACCTTAGACCCTAAGATGATCCGTAGGATCGGTTTTCCCATGTCGAGAAGCTTAGTAGATCGGGAATTGTACCTCATAGATGGAACGATTAAAGCGAGTCATTTTGCCATGGAATATGGGGTAGCATTTAATACTGCTGGGGGCACGCATCATGCCGGACGAGATTTTGGCGAAGGTTTCTGTTTATTAAATGATCAAGCGGTTGCAGCAGCTTATTTGTTTGAAAAGGGATTTGCCAAGAAAATATTAATCGTCGATCTGGATGTGCACCAAGGAAACGGAACAGCACATATCTTTGAAGATCATTCGGATATTATTACTTTTTCCATTCATGGAGAGAAGAACTTTCCGTTTAAAAAAGAAAAATCGCATTTGGATATTGCTTTACAAGACGGGATAGAAGATGAAGCCTATTTGAGTCTATTGGATCGGGAATTGAATACTTTCATCGACAAAATAAAACCCGATTTTATATATTATCAGGCAGGGGTGGATGTGTTGGCAAGCGATAAGTTAGGTAAATTTAAACTATCGATGGCAGGCTGTATGAAACGTGATAACTTGGTTTTTATGGCCTGTAAGGAACGCGGAATCCCTGTTGAGGTCAGTATGGGTGGGGGATATTCACCACAAATTAAGGATATTGTCAATGCACATGTCAATACCTATAGAAGTGCAATCACTATTTTTGAATTCTAAATATTATTTATGTTTTTTCATCAAGACGCTAATTTTGATCACCTAATCATCCATCATGTAGGAAATAAAAGCCAGGATGAATTTTATACGCTGTCGGACAATGAGATTGACCTACAGTCTGATGAAGTGTTGACCGATCTATTGATGCAATATTTTATGCGTCCATTTGCAAAAGCAAACGAAGTATATCGATTCTACCATCCCAATGAGGAATTGGAATTAAATGAACTATACTACTTTTCGAAGCAATATTTTGATCAAAAGATCTCTTTTGTGAACTTCTCACATTCCATTGCCAAGTATTTATATGAAGTGACAGAGCATCCCAAGATTAAATCGGGAGAATTGTATGTCGTTGCCTTGGAAAATGTACAAATGGAAGGAGAGGAGCATGCTGCAATCGGGATTTTCAAATCGGAAAATAAGGAGGCTTATTTGAAAGTGTTTCCTCAAGCTGATGGTTTGGATGTGAGCTATGAACAGCAAGCTATTAACATCAATAAGCTGGATAAAGGTGTGATCATTATCAATACGGAGAAGGAGGAGGGCTATAAGGTCCTTTGTGTAGATCAAACGAACGGTTCTGAGGCCGTATATTGGAAAGATGACTTCTTGAAGCTTAAGACTCGAAATGATAATTTTCAGCAAACAGGAAATCTTATGAAGGTCTATAAAAACTTTGTTACCGATAAGATTGATGAAGTTTTTGACATGGATAAAGCGGATAAAATTGATTTGTTGAATCGGTCGATGAATTACTTTAAATCCAAGGAGACATTTGATGAGGAGGAATTTAATGAAGAGGTGATTGGTAATCCGGAGGCAGTCAGCTTATTTAAAGATTATAAGCAATCCTTTGAAGATGAATTTGAATCGCCATTTCAATCGAACTTTGATATTGCTGGAAATGCCGTAAAGAAAATGGCGAGCAGTTATAAATCGGTTTTAAAACTCGATAAGAATTTCCACATCTATGTTCATGGTAAAAGAGAATATTTGGAGAAGGGCTATGATGATGATAAGGGTATGAACTATTACAAGTTGTATTTCGAGAACGAAGAATAACTTTTATGAAGGGTAATCCGCTGAAACGCATAGGAATTTGGGTATTCTCTTTATTGCTCCTTATACTCTTATTAAATGGTTTGATGAGCAATGGAAACTTTGTAGAAAACTACTACAGTAAGAGTTTTTACCCAATATTTTCATGGATTCCTAAGATTCTATTCGGATGGATTCCTTTTAGCTTTGGTGATGTTAGCTATGCTTTATTACTGGTTTTGGGTATATATTTATTGCTCAAAAGCATCTTTCTTTTGTTTCGAAAACAGGGTAAAAAAGCCTTATATAGTTTTTCAAAACTGATTATTTTATTGTTGGGGATATATGCCTACTTCCATATATCTTGGGGCCTGAATTATTACAGGACTCCAATTAGCAAACAGTTAAATTTAAATACAGATACTGTACTCTTAGAAGATCATCTTTCTGTTTTATCTAATCATATTCAACTAGTTAATGCACTTCGTGAAAAGTTAGACTTTAATAGTTTGCAACGGAAAGAGGCAGAGAAGCGTATTGAAAGTTTGATGAAGAATGATATGGATTTTCCCATGTTGTCGAAAACTCAAGTTCAAATTAAATACCCATTTTCCAATACATTGGCTTCTTATTTTGGGGTTTCCGGATACTTCAATCCATTGACCCATGAAGCGCATATCAATGGCAAGATGCCACTGGCAAGTTATCCATTTACAGTTGCACATGAGCTTTCGCATCAAATGGGGATTGGATTTGAGGATGAGTGTAATTTTATTGCTTACGTCAAATTACATCAGCAACAAGATCCTTGGTTTGCCTACTCAGCCTATTATGAAAGTGTGAGCTATTTATTGCGTTCGCTCTATTTAGTAGATCCGGTTCTTTTCAAGCGATATAAGGAGCAACTTTCTCCAAAAGTATTGGGGGATTTTAAAACCGATCAAGAGTTTTGGAAGAATTATACGGGTTGGATAGCGGATATATCAGGCTTGTTTTACGATCAATACCTAAAGCATAATAACCAAGCTGAGGGGATGGCTCGATACGGAATGGTAACTCGATTAATAATTGCCTATGAAAAGAACAAGAGGCCACTTGAATAAGCAGCCTCTTGTGGAGTCTATGGTAAAAATTAATTGCTATTAACGCTTAAACGGAAAAACTTTCCCCGCAGGCACAGGTTCTGGATGCATTAGGGTTATGGAATTCAAATCCCTTTCCATTCAATCCATCGGAATAATCTAATTCAGTTCCTGCCAAATAGAGATAAGATTTAATATCAAGACAGATCTTGATACCATTATCTTCAAAAAATTGATCGCCTTTTTTCTCTTCGTTATCAAAGTTCAATTTATAAGACAAACCAGAGCACCCGCCACTTTCAACCGCTACGCGGACAAAGTAGTTTTGGTCGTAGTTTTCACTGCTCATGATTTCTTCAATACGTTCCTTCGCTTTATCTGTTATGGTTACCATGCTTTTTTTCCTCTTGCTAGTATTTTACAAAGTTAATCAATTTTTCATTTTCCTGTTTTTCCTATCATCTGCGCATTGTCATAATAAGCCTTCCTTATACATTTGCCAGATAGGAGACTGCTCTCGAATTTGTGTGACGACGTTTTTAAGCAGCTCTACGGCTCGATCTATCTCGAGAATGGTGTTGTGTCTGCTAAAGCTGAAACGGAGGCTACAGAAGGCATCTTCGTCGCTTAGGCCCATCGCTTTCAACACGTGGGATGGATCTCGGGAACCCGATACACATGCCGAACCAGAAGATATACACATGTCAGGTAACTTGGTCATTAGTTCTGCTCCTCGAACATGTAAAAATTGAATATTGGAGGTGTTGGGTAGTCTATTTACTGCCTTTGCATGAATACTTATGTCGGGTATGTTCTTTTGAAGTTCTTCTTCAAAATAGTCTCGTAATTCACTTGTATACTGTTTCTTATTTGATAAGAATAAGGATTCGCCCATTCCCGCTATTTGAGGGACGGCATAGGTTCCTCCTCGGAAACCACTTTCCTGATTCCCACCTACAATTAAAGCTGGAATCTGAATGGGTTTAGATTTTCTACGGATAAATATTGCAGCTGCTCCTTTAGGACCATGGAATTTATGTGCCGAGAAACAAAGAATGTCAATGGGAATCTTTTGAAGGTCCAAAGGTATTTTGCCGATCCATTGGGTAGCATCACAAAAAAACAAGACATCTTTTCTAGTGCAAATTTCAGCAATTTCAGCGATGGGATGTAGTACGCCGGTTTCATTATTGGCTGCCATTAAGCTGACTAAAATAGTATCCTCTCGAATGGCATTTTCTAATTCTTTTAGATTTATGCTGCCATTAGAATCCACATCTAACAATTGAATATCAGTTCCTTCTTTATGGATAGCTGCACAAGTACTTAATATAGCTTTATGTTCTGTTTTACAACTGATAATATGATTTCCTTTGGTTTTGTATGCTTTAGGGAATGCCCTTAAAACGGTATTGATTGCCTCGGTAGAACCACTACAGAAAAATAATTCTTTGGTATGGCAATTTAAGGAGTTTGCGATTTGTTTTCTAGCGTTTTCAATAGCGTGATTGGCCTGTCGGCCTAACTTATGTTGAACACTAGAAGCATTTCCATAAGATTCTTGGAGATACGGCATCATAACGGCTAAGACTTGATCATCAATTCTTGTTGTCGCATTATTATCAAAATACATCAATCCCATATGTTAAAGTTATTTAAAATATTGCCATATCTACGCTAAAAACGATATATTTTTTAATTTTGCAGTTCAATAAATCACACAGTAGTATGAAGTTTGCAAACTTAGAAACAAGTTTAGAAAAGTTATTTGATTCGGTATTGTTGAAATTACCGAGTATCGCCATTGGATTTTTCATCTTATTCGTTGGACGATATGTTATTCATTTTGCATTAAGGTTTGTTGACCGTCGTTTTGAAAAGCGAAATGTCGATATTTCCATACGCTCATTTATTAAGAGCTTAATAAAATTTACCTTATACGCTTTATTGCTATTGACGGTTGCTAATACCATGGGGATTCAAACGACCTCCTTTATTGCTGCATTATCGGCATTTGGTTTAGCAGTAGGTATGGCCTTGCAAGGAAGCTTATCCAATTTTGCAGGTGGGGTGTTGATTTTGATGTTCAGACCATTTGATGTCGGTGATTATATCTCTTCAGCTAATGGTTCATCTGGATCTGTAGAACGTATTGATTTACTTTATACTACATTGATTGATGATGATGGGATTCGGGTCTTTAGTCCAAATGGTACTTTGGCGAATTCAGTTATAAAGAACTTTACAAAGATTGCTGCAAGACGTATGCAATTTAGCGTATTAATCTCCTATGATACAAATATTAAGACGGCAAGAGAAGCAATTATGACTGCTTTAGCAAATGATAAAAGAATTTTAGATTCCCCGAAATCAGAGGTTATTGTAGGCGATTTGAAGGATTCTGGTATTACCTTAACTATTCGCGCTTGGACAAAACGTGAAGTTTATTGGGCAACTAAGAATGAGGTGGGTGAAGAGATCAAAGCGATTTTGGATAAAGCAGATGTTAATTTTCCTGCTTCCAATCTAGGAAATCTATTGAAATAAGAATTGATGAAAACTTGAGTGATTAGTTATCTAGTACCTAATCTTTCGAATTTATTAAAACAAAATATCGGTAAGCTACAACAGCCTGTTGTAGCTTACTGAGTTTAGAAGGGTCCTTCTTGCTATACTTGGGCAAGATCTTTTGATTGATGCTGTTTAAAAACTTAAAGAATCCCTTTTTCATAATATTTTCTGATTAATGGATGAAGTAATTCAATCCTACAGCCAATAAAGCTCCAATTATTGGGCCAAGTACAGGCACCCAAGCATAGGCTCCGTCGAATCCTGCTTTGTTTTTAATTGGAAGTATGGCGTGCATGATGCGCGGTCCTAAGTCACGAGCAGGGTTAATAGCATATCCCGTAGTACCTCCTAAAGATAAACCGATTACCCATACTAAGAAAGCAACAGGTATGGCGCCTATAGAGCCCAAACCAATAACTTGATCGTCTGCAAACTTAGCATCCTGAAAATGCAGGATGGTAAAGATTAGTACAAATGTGCCGACAATCTCGGAAATAAGGTTGATTGGGTAATTTCTGATGGCAGGTGCAGTACAGAATACTGCTTGTTTAGTTCCAGGATCTTCTGTTTCGTCAAAATGATTTTTGTACATCAGCCATACGATGGCTGAACCAATCATAGCACCCAAGAATTGTGCGCCAATATAAGAAAGGGACGTGGCTACGTCCAATTTACCCATAGCTAGGTTGGCAATAGTTACAGCACAGTTTAAATGCGCACCGCTATACGGGCCTGCTATGTTGACACCTACAAATACAGCAAGTGCCCAGGCTGTTGTGATAACGATCCAACCGCTATTATTGCCTTTTGTTTTGTTTAAAACCACATTGGCTACCACACCTCCTCCAAGGAGGATCATTACTCCGGTACCAATTAATTCTGCTAAAAATGGAGTCATATAAGGTTTAGTGTTTAGTTATTAGATTCATGTTTATGGATTCGCTGACCAATAGATTACTGATTTGACTGCTCTGTTCCATGATGCAATATATTCTTTTAATTTTGGATTTTTCTTAGGTGTAAAACGCTTGTCTTCTTTCCAAAGGGCTTCCAATTCTTTAAC
The DNA here is from genome assembly GCF_039536825.1 of Sphingobacterium kyonggiense. Classification (NCBI taxonomy): domain Bacteria; kingdom Pseudomonadati; phylum Bacteroidota; class Sphingobacteriia; order Sphingobacteriales; family Sphingobacteriaceae; genus Sphingobacterium; species Sphingobacterium kyonggiense. The sequence continues at coordinate 59,184 of NZ_BAAAZI010000008.1, read as the reverse complement.
GTCTTTCCAAAACCCAACAGCTAAACCTGCTAAGAAAGCAGCGCCCATAGCCGTAGTTTCGGTGATTTCTGGTCTTACAACCGTGCTATTCAAGATGTCTGCCTGGAATTGTATCAAGAAATTATTTTGAGTAGCTCCGCCATCTACACGCAATTCTTTGATCTTGGTCTTCGAATCGGCTTCCATAGCTTTCAGAATATCATAGGTTTGGTATGCTATACTTTCTAATGCAGCACGAGCAATATGCGCATCTGAAGTACCTCTGGAGATACCGAATAAAGTTCCTCGAGCATTTGCATCCCAATGTGGCGCGCCTAATCCTGCGAAAGCTGGTACTAAATATACGCCATCGGTATCAGGTACACTGCTGGCTAAAGCCTCGACATCACTCGATTTCTTGATGATCTTCAGTTCATCACGTAGCCATTGAACAACAGCACCACCAATGAATACACTGCCTTCTAAGGCATAAACAACATCTTTTCCAATCTTCCAACCAATGGTAGTAACCAATTTATTTTCTGATTTGACAGGCTTATTACCGACGTTCATCAATAAGAAACAACCCGTACCATAGGTGTTTTTAGCCATTCCTTTCTTCGTACACATTTGTCCAAATAGGGCAGCCTGTTGATCTCCTGCAATCCCTGCAATAGGGATTTGTTTATTGCCTAATTCGGTAGATGTGTTTCCATAGACTTCTGAAGAGCTTTTTACCTCCGGTAAGATGTTTGCCGGAATATCAAATAGTTCTAGTAACTCTTCATCCCATTTCAGCTCATTAATGTTGTACAACATGGTTCTTGATGCGTTGGAAACATCCGTAACATGCACTTCGCCATTTGTTAGATTCCAAATTAACCAGCTATCTACCGTTCCGAATGCTAATTCACCACGCTCAGCAAGTTTTCGAGCACCTTTGACATGATCTAAAATCCATTTTATCTTTGTAGCAGAGAAATATGAGTCTATTAGGAGACCTGTTTTTTCCTGTACTTTTTCTAAATGACCCGCCTTAATTAATTCAGCGCAATAATCGGCTGTTCTACGGTCTTGCCAAACAATAGCATTGTAAATAGGTGTGCCGGTGCGTTTATTCCAAACGATGGTGGTTTCGCGTTGATTGGTAATACCGATGCCTTTAAGGAAATCAAGTTTGGTTTTAGATTTCGCAAGTACTTCAGTGAAAACAGCTAATTGACTAGACCAGATCTCTTGAGGATCATGTTCTACCCATCCAGATTTTGGGTAAAACTGTTGGAATTCCTTTTGAGAGATATTAACGATTTCGCCCTTTTTGTTAAATAGAATTGCACGAGAGCTCGTCGTTCCTTGGTCTAAGGAAATAATGTATTCTTTCATGTTATGTTGTTTTATAAAAGGTTATTTTATAGTAAGTAACGAGTAGCTAATTCCTCGTACGCTTTAATTTCTTGTGCTATCCATTCTTCTGATTTACCAAGCTCTTTGGCCATTATTCTTGCAACCTTCGGTGCTGCAACCATAGAAGCCTTGGCATCCAGAAGTAACAAACGACTTCGACGTGCTAAAAAGTCTTCCACTTTACAAATCATCTCGTTGCGACATGACCAAACGACTTCTACTGCTTGGTAATCATAACCAGCTACTATCTCTTCTCTTAGACTCGGATCTTCTTGTGCTAATTGCTGTATGGCAGCATAGTCTTTACCATAAAGACTCCAGTGTCCATGATACCTGTCTTTGGTAGCACCGTGAATAGGCAATTGTTTCGTTTTACATGGTACTTCAATCAGCTTGGCAGTCTCAATAGCTAAGTTTACAGTATCTTCTGCCATCTTACGGTAGGTGGTCCATTTACCACCGGTAATAGTGATCAAATCAGACTCGCTCTTGATCAGTTTATGATCTCTTGAGATTTCCTTAGTACTTCCTGAATCTTTGTCTGTAGGAGCAGCTAAAGGCCTTAATCCGGCGTATATGCTTAATATATCTGCACGAGTAGGAGCAGGATCAAGGTAATTTTTAGCTGTTGCTAGGATAAACTCGATTTCCTCTTCCATCGGTCTAGGCTCAATCTGATGCTGATCAATAGGGATATCTGTTGTTCCTAATAAAACTTTTCCATGCCAAGGCACCCCGAATAAAACACGGCCATCCGAGGTTTCTGGAATCATTAAGGCATCTTTACCAGCTAAGAATTTTTGATCAATTACGATATGTGAACCCTGACTTGGGCGAACTAAATTTTTGTGATTGGCAGTATCGAGTTTGAGGATATCATCAACAAAGATGCCTGTAGCATTAATAATAACCTTTGCTTTGACCTGGTAGGATTCTTGGGTTTCTCGGTCGAAGATGGTCAATCCATTGATTTTTCCTTGCTCATTCTTGGAGAAACCTGTTGCTTCCACATAGTTCAGAACCGTAGCACCATGTTCAATCGCTGTCTGAGCAAGATTAACTGCTAGACGGGCATCATCAAACTGGCCATCATAATATAATACCCCTCCATGAAGTGATTTTTGCTCAATATGAGGTAATTTTTCGACTACATCTTTCTTAGAAAGGGAAATGGAGTTCCCAACACGCAAGGCTCCAGCTAACCAATCGTATAATTTAAGTCCGATCAGGTATTTCAACTTGCTAAAAGTTGAATATACTGGAATAACGAAGGATTGTACCGAAGAAACATGTGGTGCATTCTTAAATAGAAGGCCTCGCTCACGTAGGGCACCAATCACCAATTTAATATCACCATTGGCTAAATACCTAACCCCTCCATGCACAAGCTTAGTGCTTTTACTGGAGGTTCCTTTAGCGAAATCATATTTTTCGATAAGCAATACTTTATATCCACGGCTTGCAGCATCAACGGCAGTTCCTAGGCCTGTAGCGCCTCCTCCGATGATTACAATATCCCATTTGTCGGTTGTCTTTATTTGGTTTAGTTGCTCTGTTCTGTTAGGTACGACTTGCATTGATATGTCTTTTAGCTAAAATTAAGGATTTTTGAATGGAAATGACAAGCTATAGCTTATTATTTATTACCCATACTAAAATGATGAAAGCTAAATTAAGCTTTTTATCTATTTTTAAACCATAATTATTAGGTATATTTAAACAAATTTGAATAACTATTGGATAAAATCAGGTAGAATATTAGCTAAATAATTTTATTCAAGGCGTTTATAAGGTTTAACAGTAGGACATTTCACTTAAATATTAAGTTAATATTAAATTATTAGAAGCTGTGAAAACTAGGGATGGATTGTAATGATTGAGGTTTACTTTATTACTGTTATTATCCATATAAACTGCAATGCATTCAAAATATAGTCAAAATGCGTAATATTCTATTTACGCAATCGATTGATAAGATGAATTTTAAGAAAAAAGACAGATATTGTCTATAATAAATACAGAAATGGCAGGAATGAATAACACATTTTTAAAAAGTTTGATTACACTTGTAAACTAAATCTACGATATAAATTTTTAATGAAGCAATAATCGGCATCTACTCTGTGTTTGACGTTAAAAACTAGCGTTAAAAAGGGAGTTTTGTGTTTGATTATCCTCTATGGAACCATCAATATTATGAAAGAAATAAAAAATTCTTCTAGACGTGATTTCCTAAAGAAATCCTTGATCGGGGCGGCAGCATTTACCATTGTTCCCCGTTTTGTTTTAGGTAAGGGCTACCTAGCACCGAGTGATCATTTGACCAAAGGTGTAATCGGTGTAGGTTCTATGGGACGTGGACATTTTGGCTATGCCGGCACAAAGACGGTTGCCATCTGTGATGTAGATACGCGTCACTTAGCACTAGCGCAAAAAGCACTAGGTGGTGGTATTAAAGAGCACCATGATTTCCGCGATTTAATTAATAATCCGGAAGTAGATATCGTTCATATTGCAACTCCTCCACATTGGCATGGCTTGATGGCTGTTGAAGCTGCTCGCTCAGGTAAAGACATTTGGTGTGAGAAACCGATGACTAGAACAATTGGAGAAGGTAAGAAAGTAAAAGAGGCTGTAAAACAGCATGGTAATATTTTCCGTTTGAATACCTGGTTCCGTTTTGATGCGAACTTCTACGGTATGAATGTACCTGTTAAAAAGATCAAGAAATTGGTGGATACAGGTATGTTAGGATGGCCACTGAAAGTAACGATCAGTAAGCATACAGGATTTGACTGGAAATTCTATTGGGTAGGGAAGGAAAATCTACCAGTACAACAAGTTCCGAAAGAATTGGATTATGAAATGTGGTTAGGTCCTGCACCTCATAAACCATATAGTGCACACCGCGTACATACAACATTCCGTGGATATTGGGATTATGATGGTGGTGGTTTAGGTGATATGGGACAACACTACTTAGATCCAGTTCAATACTTCCTAGGTAAAGATAATGAGAGCCCTGTGAAAATAGAGGTGGATGCACCTCAACAGCATTCAGATGCAGTTGGTACTTGGCGCATGATTACTTATACCTATGCTGATGGATGTCAAATCATCTTAGATGGAGCCGGTACTGAAGAAGGTAAAGCTTATATTGAAGGACCAAATGGAAAATTATTCCGTGGATTTAAATCGGATATTCCGGATATGGAACGCAAATTAGCTCAATATCCTGATCCAGCACCGCAGGTAACTGATTTTGTTGAAGCTGTAAGGACTCGTCAGAAGTTTGCTTTAAATGAAGAGAACGGTTATTATTCATGTACATTGGTGAACTTGGGATTAGCGGCATTGCGTTTAAACAGAACACTTAATTACGATTCTACTAAACAAGAGTTTGTGAATGATGAAGCAGCAAACCGTTTAATTAATCAACCAATGAGAGGCCCTTGGTCATTCTAAAACCTAAACTAAATCATGAAAAAAGTATTTAACACGATAACCGCATTATTATTTATACAAGTTGCTGCCTACGCTCAGCAACCTGCAAATAGAACTACAGCAACCAAAATTGCTGATGTTCTTGCACAACAACCTGCTGAAGAGATTGGGAAATTTACTCAAGCTATGAAGGAATTGGAAAACTTCACAGCAGACGATATTACCGCATTATTGACTGGTCTAAAACCGCAAGGAGGAAATAATGCTCCTGTAGAGTATGCTACAAATTCTTATGCATTTTACGTGATGCAACCTGGAATGGAAGCCAAGCGTGAAGTCTATGTAAAAGGTTTATTAGGCGCATTAGCAAAACTTACTGATGTGAACAATAAAGGCTATATCTTAGAACTATTGAAAAACTGTGCTAAGAATGATGCTATCCAACAAGTGGTTCCTTATCTAGCTGATGAGCAATTAGCAGAAAAGGCTGCTCGCGTATTAAATGGAATCCGTACGAAGGAATCTGCAGCAGCACTAAACAGTGCCCTTGCAGCTGAATCTTCTGAAAAAATAGCTACAGCAATAGTTACAGCATTAGGCGATTTAGAATCTGCTGATGCGGAAACAAAGATTATGGAATTGTTGAGTAAATACAATTCTGATAACTTCCAATTCGCAGGTTTAACAGCTTTAAGTAAGATTGCAGGTGTAAAATCTGCTGATTTATTCTTGCAAAAAGCAGAGGCAAAGAACTTTGCTTTTGACCGTTCGAATGCTGCTGGTTTAGCCGTTTTATATGCCGAGAACTTAGTGGATAAAAAGGAAACTTCTGCTGCAACTAAGTTTGCTACTAGCTTATTCCAAAAAGCTAGCGCAGCTAAATCTTCAACTATTCAGGCGGGTGCTTTGAGTGTATTGACTGAGATCGCACCTTCAAAACAGAAAAAGAACTTAATTAAGTTAGCTGCTAGTGATGATAAATTATTGCGCAATGTTGCTTTAGGATTGTTAGCTGATGAAGCTTCTGCTTCTGATTTAAAGAAACTTGCTTCATCCATTAAAGTTTTAAATGCAGATGCGCAAGAAGCAGTTTTGAATTTCTTAGCTCACCAAGACGCTAAAAATTCAATTTCAACTATTGAAAAGGGTTATTCTTCTCTGAAGGATGAAGAAGCTAAAATTGCAGCGCTTAATGCTTTATCAGTATTGAGTAAAGGTTCAAATACAGAATTCTTGATCAAACAAATACCTTCAGCATCAGAAGCAGAGTTAAAAAATATCAAAACATTAATCCTTTCTTCTAAAGACATGGGAACAATGGGTGTTGTTAATGCTGCCATTGCTAATGCTGATTCTAAGACGCAATTAGCTTTATTGGATATTCTATCTCAACGTTCGAATGAGAAATCCTCTGCTGCTGTACTTGGTTTAACGAAATCCTCTGATTCAGCGGTTCGTTTAGCAGCTTACAAAGCATTAGCAAACGTAGTAAATGCTGATAATTTTGAAGCAACCATTACACTTTTAGATTCTGAAAATGCAGAAGAAATTAGTGCAGCTCAAAAAGCAGCTATCATCGCTTTAAATGCTAGCTCGGATAAAGATGCTAAGATTCAAAAATTAGCGGCTAATATTTCACGTTCAGCAGCACCATCTGCAGGGAAGTATTTCCCTATATTCGCAGGTGTTGGTGGTTCTGAGGCCTTAAAAGCGGTTCAGAACTATGTAAATAGTCGTGGACCTTTGAAAGCTGAAGCTATTCAAGCATTGGCAAATTGGTCTAATCCGGAATCTTTGGGAACTTTAATTCAACTTTCCCGTACAGAGAAGGATGCTACTATTTTCAATACGATTTTCAACGGCTTGATCAAACAGATCAATGCTAGTAAAATTACCCCAGAACAAAAGACTTTATACTTACGTGATGCTTTCCAAATAGCTAAAAATGCTAACCAAAGAAAAGCAGCATTAAATAATCTTCAGTCTACTGGAACATACCAAGCATTAATGTTTGCTGCTAAATACATGGATGATAAGGAACTAGGAGATGCAGCTTCTAATGTAGCCATGAATATTGCTATGGATAACAGTGCATTTGTAGGTAAGGATGTTCGTGCTATTTTGGAAAAAGCTTCTGGTAAATTGTCAGGTAGTGAGAGTTCTTATTTAAAAGAAGCTATTGTGCGTCAATTGGCAGAGATGCCTCAAGGTGAAGGCTTTGTTTCTATCTTCAATGGTAAAGACTTAACAGGTTGGAAAGGATTGGTAGAAAATCCGATCAAGCGTTCTAAAATGTCTGCTGATGAATTAGCTAAAAAACAAGTCGAAGCTGACAAGAAAATGCGTGATAGCTGGTCTGCAGTAGATGGTGATATGGTATTCTCCGGACATGGAGATAACATTGCTACTGTAAAGCAATATGGCGACTTTGAAATGTTGGTGGACTGGAAATTAGATCCAAACGGAAAAGAACCAGATGCAGGTGTTTACTTACGTGGTACTCCTCAAGTTCAAATTTGGGATATCTCGAGAACAAATGTAGGTGCTCAAGTAGGTTCTGGTGGTTTATATAACAATTCTAAAGGAAAGAAAGATCCATTATTAGTAGCAGATAATGCTTTAGGAGAATGGAATACGTTCAAAATCAAGATGGTAGGTGAGAACGTTTGGGTATGGTTAAATGGTAAATTAGTAGTAGACAATGTTCCATTGGAAAACTATTGGGACAGAAACCAGTCGATTTTCCCTACGGAGCAAATTGAACTTCAAGCACATGGTTCACGTGTATGGTATCGTGATATCTTCGTAAAAGAATTACCTAGAAAAGAGGTTTTCAGTTTAAATGCGCAAGAAAAGCAAGAAGGTTTTGATGTGTTATTTGATGGTACTAATCTAGATAAATGGACCAGTACTCCAGCTTATGAGATCACTCCGGAAGGATGGATCCGTTCTAACCCAAATGCTAAATTTGGTAAGAATTTATACACCAAAGAAGAGTATGGTGATTTTGTGTATCGTTTTGAATTCAAATTAACGCCAGGAGCTAATAACGGTGTTGGTATCCGTACGCCAATAGAAGGTGATGCCGCTTATGCAGGTATGGAAATCCAGATCTTAGACGATGGAGCTGAAGTTTACAAAAATTTACAGCCTTATCAATACCACGGTTCTGTATATGGTATCATCGCTGCAAAGCGTGGTTCATTGAATCCGGTTGGTGAATGGAACACAGAAGAAATTCGAGTTCAAGGAAATAAAATTAAAGTGACTGTGAACGGCAAGGTCATTGTAGATGGCGATTTAGCACAAGCTACAAAGAATGGATCTGCTGATAAAAAGAACCATCCAGGTCTGCAAAATAGCAAAGGCCATATCGGTTTCTTAGGTCATGGAACAGAAGTATTCTTACGCAATATTCGCGTTAAAAAATTGTAAGTTCCTGTCTTAAACGATTTAAAACAGTGTTCCTCTTAAGGGACACTGTTTTTTTTGTACCCTAATTAAAGCAATCTAATAAGAGGAATTGAGAAGGAAATGTTACGTGTTATTCCCTCTGAAAAAGGCTAATTTTATTGTCAATCAATCAATAATCTTGTATTATTGCTATAATCCTAAAAATGAAATAACGATATGCGGAAGTTATCTTTTAAAGTATCCCTGTTTTTACTTTTTCCTACTGCTCAAGTATTTGCACAGTTAGCACCATTAACAGTGGAAAAAATCATGCGTGATCCCAAATGGATGGGAACTTCACCTAGCAATTACCGCTGGTCAGCAGATAGTAAGTTTCTCTATTTTAATTGGAATCCTAAGAACTTGGAGAAATCAGAAGTTTACCGTTGGGATGTCAATAAACAAAAGTATGAACTGAGCACAGATAGTATTGCACAGCTGGATCAGGTTCCAAATTATGTTTATAATGATAACCGTAGTTTAGCTTTATATGAGCGTGATGGCGACCTATTTCTAGTAGATGTCAAAAAGAAAGGAACTAAACGTCTTACGCAAACTATTGAACGTGAGAACCTTATTGGCTTTTTAAACACGCAACAAATAGCATATGTCAGAAATGAAAACATTTACAGTTTAGATCTTACAAGCCTGGAAACAAAACAGCTAAGTAATTTTGTTCGGGGAAATGCGCCAAGTAAAGGTCCAATGTTGAGTCCACAAGATGAATGGTTAAAAAAGGATCAAGAGCAATTATTTGATGTATTTAAGGAAAAAGATAAACCTGAAAGAAATAGAGCCTCAAAAGCCCTAAAACCAATTTATATTGGCGATGCTATGTTAGCCGGATTAAGTATCAATCCCGATGGGAAATATATCAATTACAGGTTGATACATATGGCTAGAGGTAATCGCAATACAATCGTTCCAGATTTTATTACCCGATCAGGATATGTAGAAGACTTAAACATGCGAACCAAGGTAGGCAATAGCCAAGCACGTTACGCATCTTATGTTTATCAGTTGGATCGTGATACTGTCTTGGAATTGAATGCATCTACCATTCCGGGAATTAATGACCTTCCTGCCTATTTATCGGATTACCCTGAACGTTTAACTCAACTTAAAAAGGAAAATAAAGATCGTCCAATTAATTGGGGGATGCTTACTTGGTCACCTTCTGGAAAATATGGGGTAATCACCGCTAAATCTCAAGACAATAAGGATTTTTGGATATTGAAAGTTGATCCTACAGATGCTAGCCTAAGTTTAATCGATCGACAGCATGATGAAGCATGGATATCTGGTCCAGGTATTGGAAGAGAGGTTAGATGGATCGATGGAAATACGTTCTATTTCCAAAGTGAAGCAACAGGTTATTCCCACCTTTATACCTATGATTTATCCAATGGTCAGAAGAAACAATTAACTCAAGGAAATTGGGAAGTGCAATCTGTTCAATTGTCCAATGATAAGAAGACTTTTTATATCTCAGGTAACAAGGAGCATCCTGGAATAACGCATTTTTACTCCTTAAATACCGATGGTTCTAATTTTACGCAGTTAACTACTGCTAAAGGAGGAAATGAAGTGACCTTATCCCCGGATGAACGTTGGTTGGCGATTAATCATTCCACGAGCAATAAACCATGGGAATTATATATCCAAGCTAATAAACCAAAAGCAGATGCAAAACAAGTAACGGAATCGACCAGTACTGAATTTAACAGCTATGCTTGGCGAGAACCGGAATTGGTGAAATTCCAAAACCGACATGGAGATGATGTTTATGCTCGAGTTTACCCGGCTAAGAACCCGCATCCAAATAAACCTGCAGTAGTATTTGTTCATGGTGCCGGCTATTTGCAAAATGTACATTACTGGTGGAGCCAATATTTCAGAGAATACATGTTCAATAATATGCTAGCTGATAATGGCTATACTGTCATCGATGTGGATTATACCGCTAGTTCTGGATATGGTCGTAATCACCGTACAGGTATCTATAGGCACATGGGAGGAAAAGATCTGACAGATCAGGTCGATGCTGTAGATTATTTAGTGAAAAATTACAACGTCAATCCTAATCATGTAGGGATCTATGGTGGATCTTATGGTGGTTTTATAACCCTGATGGCCTTATTTACCGAAGCTGATAGATTCCAATCAGGTGCAGCTTTACGCTCTGTAACGGATTGGGCTCATTATAACCACGGCTATACAGCCAACATTCTAAATACGCCTATTGAGGACCCTATTGCTTTTAAACGAAGTTCACCAATCTACTTTGCGGATGGCTTAAAAGGAAATCTTTTGATGTTACATGGGATGGTTGATGTGAATGTCCAATTCCAAGATATTGTTCGTCTGAACCAACGTCTGATTGAATTAGGAAAGGATAATTGGGATTTAGCAGTCTATCCGGTAGAAGATCATGGATTTGTAACTCCAAGTAGCTGGACCGATGAGTATAAGCGGATATTCAAGTTATTTGAAAATACCTTGAAAAAGTAGACTAATACAAATAGGAGAGTGCCTAAAATCGTTTTTTCCTATTTAGCCATTCATTGGAAAAGAAATAATAAAAGGCATTCGCGGCAATCAAAATCCCTAAAGAAATATAACCTATATGGTTATTATCGGGGATGCCATCCAGGAGAAAGAATAAACCGGTTCCAAATGTTGCTATGGAAACCAATAATAATAAGGATTGATTATAAGTCATAACATAAATGGTTTATTTGTAGTTGGTTATAGTAAATTTAAACAAAAATATTTTATAATAAAAAAGCAGGAGTTAATTAGCTCCTGCTTTATTTTTTATCTATATAGGATGAAACTCTAAGCTACATCTCTTAAATCTACTGCAACCACTCTGGAAACACCTTGTTCCACCATGGTAACTCCATAGATAATATCCGTACTTGCAATAGTTCGTTTATTATGAGAAACCACGATAAACTGAGACTGATTGGAGAATTCCCTGATAATATTATTGAATTTATCAATATTGGTATCATCCAAAGGTGCATCCACCTCATCGAATATACAGAATGGGGCAGGTTTAAGTAGGTACAAAGAAAACAATAAAGCCGTCGATGTTAATGTCTTCTCACCACCTGAAAGCTGATTAATTGATAAAGGTCGTTTTCCTTTTGGTCTTGCTACAATATCAATATCAGATTCCAATGGATTATTAGGGTCACTTAGAATAATATCACAAGAATCCTCTTCATTGAATAAAGAGCGGAATACCTGAATAAAATTCTCACGAACTGTTGTAAAGGCATACATGAATTTTTCATTCGCTGTTTGATCTATCTCCATAATAGTGCTTAAAAGCGATGCTTTAGCTTCCATTAGGTCCGTCTTTTCCTTTTGAATGAAATTATGACGGTCACTCATCTCATCGTATGCCTCCTTGGCCATCGGATTGATCGTGCCGTATTCATCCAGTTGCTTCTTTAATTTATTGCACTGTTGCTCCAGATCTTGTGCTGCAGGTCTATTCTCAGGAATCTCGCCCTCCAATAAGTCTTGCAATTCAATATTGAATTCTACAGATAAGCGTTCTTTTAAGGCATTCAAGTCTATCTGAAGCGTAGTTTTCTTGTCTTTTAAATCCGATATCAAAGTATCCGTAAAGTCTTTATTCTTACGAAGGGATGTGATATCATCTTCCACATCATTGATAACTTTACGGGAGCCGTAAAAATCTTCTTCAACTTCTTGAAGACCTTTTTCTAAGGATTCCTTCTGTTCATACATAGCCAATAGATCGGTATCATTATGATCCACATACTTCATGGCCTCTTTAATATCTTCTTTAACTTGATCGTATTCCGTAGCGTTTTTCTCAATGCGCTTTTCAAAATCCATCTGCTGGTGCTCTCGGTATTCTAAGTCCTTATTCAAGGTAGACACCTTACTTTGTTGCTGATGGAATTTGATATTTTCCTGATTAAATACGGTGGATTTATCCGTTAGAATTTCCGAAACATCCCTAAAGGCTTCTTGCAGGCGCATGAGCTCTTCCTGGTTGTTTTCAGATTGTATCTTTAAAGTCGTTAATTCTGGTTCCGCTTTTTCCAATTCTACACTTAATGTGGCAACTTTTGTCTCAATATCCAATTTGCGGTTTTGACTGTTGGTAATGAAAGTCTGGTACTGTTCCTGTTTGGTTTTAACAGAAATCAATTCGTTGTTTAAGCGATTTAATTGAACCCTCTGTTCATCAATAAATTCTTTTTGAGAACTTCCTCTTAAGCTAATGATTCGATCTTGAAGCTCTCTTTCTGTTTTCTGGAAAGTCTCAATTCGTTGATTTAGCGTTTTAATCTCTTTGGCTAAATTTTCCAAGTTCTTAGCTCGACCTATTCTTTTTCCTTCGAATAGACCAACAGAACCACCGCTAAGGCCTAATTTGTTTTTGGTAAACTTACCTTCTCGCTGTAGAATGATACGTTCATCTGTCGGAAGGTCAGACTCTAAAGTCATTCCTTCTTCGGATTTCAATAAAAATACCCCATGCAGTAATGTGCTACAAAGCGTCTTATATTTATCCTCTACCGAAATGATATCCATTGCAGAAATCATGCGATCATCCATAGGCCATTCTTTCCTTTGGATATCCGCTGTTTTAACGGCGTCTAGGATAAAGAAATTCGCTCGACCACGTGATGCCTCACTCAGTAATTTAATCGCTTGTACGGCCTCATCTTTGGTTTCTACCACATAGTGATTCATGATAGGCTCCAGATAGTTCTCAATGGCAATGCGATAATCCTCTTTACAGAATAAGATGTCCGAGAATAGGGGATGTTGTTTCTTCCATCCCGCATGTTTCCTAAGAAAACGAATGGACTCTGGAAAGCCCTCCAAGTTATCGACCAAAGACTTCGTCAAGTTATACTCGTTTTGTTTTGCATCTGCAATACGAATTTCCTTGTTTAGCTCTTCTGTCGTGGTTTTGATTTGAGCATCCGTTTGCTGTATTTGAGCTTGCAATTCCTCTTCGGTTTGCATAGCTACATCATATTGCTCTTGCTGTAAGCTAACACGTTCTTCCAGCTCAGCGACCACTTTATTGAATTGATTTAATTCCTGTTCTTTTGATTGTGTATCACTGCTGGTGCGTAAGGATTCTTGTTCTAAGGCATCTTTTTGAATACCCAGTACCGCAATATCCTTTTCTAATTTGTAGATGTTGTTTTGTAAATCGTTGTTGGATTTATTGAATTCATCTAACTTTCCTTTAGCGGCTTGTTGTTGACCACGTAAAGCCTCCACTTCTTGTTTGTTGACTTCTAGGTCCTGCTGTATTGTATTTAGCTTCTCTTGCTCTTCAAACAGTTCCTCATTCAGTCTTTTAATATTATAAAGTACATGGTTGAGTTGCTGTTTATCATTATTTAAATCATTGCTTAGACGAGTCTCCTTCTCTTGAAGGTGACGCATTTGGGCATTCTTAATTTTCTTTTCAGACTCATAGCTGCGTATTTTATTGACATACTCGTTGGTTGCCTTTTGTTGAGCAGCTAAATTCTTTTCCTTGGCTAAGATTTCTCGCTTTAAAGCCTGCAACTCCGATTCTTTTTGCGTAATCTGGGTTTGGGTTTTTAATAATAGATCTTGCTGTTGGGTTTCTTGTTCCGTAATGCGTTCAAGGTCTTGATGGAAACCCTCTAACTTATAATAAGCCAGGCCTATACTAGCCTCTTTGTATTCTGCTTTTAAGGCAAAATATTTCTCCGCTTTCTTAGCTTGGTTTTCTAAGGATTTTAAATTCTTATTAATCTCATACAGTAGATCATCCACTCGGGAAAGATCAGATTCCGTATCTTTTAACTTCGATAGCGTTTGTTTTTTGCGGACTTTATATTTGGAGATACCAGAGGCTTCCTCAAATAAATTCCTACGTGAATTGTCTTTATTGGCAATGATTTCATCAATCATCTTTAATTCAATGATGGAATAAGTATCTGCCCCAATACCCGTATCTAAAAACAGATCGGTAATATCTTTTAATCGACATTTTACATCATTCAGGCGGTATTCACTTTCACCTGTACGAAATAATTTCCGGGTGATGGTAACTGTTGTGAACTCCGTTGGAAGGATATTTTTTGTATTGTCAAAAGTCAAAGAAACTTCGGCAAGGTTTGCTGGTTTACGATTTTTAGTTCCGTTGAAAATAATGTTTTCCATTTTCTCCGAACGAAGGTTTTTGGTACTCTGTTCACCCAATACCCAACGAATGGCATCAACAACATTCGATTTGCCACAGCCATTAGGACCTACAATTGCTGTAACCCCCTCATTGAAATTGATGGATACCTTATCTCCGAAACTCTTAAACCCTTTAATCTCTAACTTCGTTAACTGCATGCGCCTCTCTTTACGTAAAAAACAAATGTGTGCGAAAATAAGGATTTTCAACTACGATTAAAATAATAGTTGGATAGTCCTTCTTATTAAATGTCGATAAGTTTAAGCGACGATTTCTTTTAATAGGATGAATTGATCAATAGAATTTCCTTGTAATCTAAAGATACCCAATGAACGCCTTAAATATGCTGCAATGGCAGTCACTGCCCAAGCATAGCCTAAGTCAGCTATCCATTTATCCAGATGAAGGGCTTCCATACCATAGAACTCACCATAATTGCGAATAATCTCCAAATCACTTCCTTCGTTCAATAGATCTGCTTGTTCTACCCATTGCCAGGTCCACTGCTGCAGGTCCTTTTCAAATTGACCAATAATCAGGTATTCGATTTGAAGCTTCAATTCGTTATCTAAGAAATAGGAGAGGATGTGGTTGTTTTCATCTAAGGTATAACGATCGTATTGTCCAAAACCATATTCGTATTCTAAATCTTCTTGCTTTTCCAAAATGTATTCATGTGCCTTCAGATGGAGTGCGGCAAATGTTTCATTTTTTCCAAGAATAGGTATGCTAGGTTCTTGATTATTCATAGGGTAAAAATAAGAAAAGCCCATGTAAAATGGGCTCTCCTAAATTATGGATGTATTGTAAAGCTGCCTAATATTAATAGATTACGCCCAATTCCAATGGGAATTTGTTGTCATCTAAGGTTCCCAAGAGCATAATATTCACGTATTTTCCTGCTTGGAATTCTACGTTCTCTTTTTTAACTAATTGACGTCCTGTTTCATCTGTAACAGTTATAGTATAGGTTCCTGAATTTACTACTTGGAACTTTTCTGTATTCTCTACTGTTTGACTGCTTTCACGAACTCTATTTTTGAAAGCGGTGATATCTTGGTTGTCAATGGATAAATTTACTTTCCCAGCTTTGTTTCCAAAATGGAAGAAACGAGCTGCTGATTTTGTACCTAAGTCCTTTAATGCTTCATCTTTAGCTCGTAAGAACATCGGTTTTCCTGCTTCACCATATACAAAGGTTGCATAGGATAAGCTATCCACAAAATTCATGGTGGTATCAATTAGGAGTTCATTGCTCAATCCGTTAAATACTTTAAAGTTTTTATTTCCTGGGATGGCGTAGAATCCTGTGTAAGTTTTATATTGACCGGCATAATTTGGAAGTTCACGGCCGCCAATTAAAAAATATAAATTGCTCTCAATAGGGTAGGCGTTTACTACGGCTACTCCAGCAGCATCAGGATAAGTCCCCTCGTCGTCTTTTAAACAACTCGTCAAACTAAATATTCCTGCAATTAAAACGAATAAAATGCTAATTTTCCTCATGGTCTTTTTCTCTAATTATCTGTAACTTTTTAGAACGTTCATTCTTAAATACGGTAACGTCACATCAAATGCTACATGAGGAAATGAAAAAATTATATAGGCTTTCTTTTTGGGTCGGTTTTTTTGTCTTTTAAACGGTCAATAAAACCATTTAAACCATACTTCGCAATGCTCAATACTTCCTCTTCATAAATCGGTAATAGTTGCATGAGATGCACGCTACTTGATTTTCTGCTATCCATGATGCTTCCTTGAAGCTCCTCCATATCAGGTTTACAAACGACAAAGCTGTTTAATTTGGATTCCTGACTAATCATTTGTCCAAAACGTATAATTTCTCCTTCATGAAATGGGCAATCACCTCGTAGATGATTGGCCAGGTATCCAATCACATGTGCCCAAGCCATATCATTAGTCTCCATCTGAAGTAATAGCTCAACCTTGTTTTTTTGTTCTGGCGCAATGGCGAATGAAGCCCCATAAGATATGCTGGTCAATAATGGCTCCTGTTGATCTTGGAGTACCAAGGTATAAACAAAAGGAAGTCCATTTTTAACCGATTTCTCTCGGAATATCTGCACTTTACTGCGAAATATTTGCTCAATATTTCCACGGAAATGTTCTAAGGGAGATTTTAAAAAGTCGGGCTTACTTAATATCATAGGAAGAAATTTCACTAAATTTTAGGCTAATGTAGCTCTTTTATGCAAAAATTGCAGTTTATCATGTCAAATTGACCTAATTCTAACAATGGAATGCCTATTGTTAAGGTAAAACTAAACTAATTAAGACATAACATTTATAACTATATGCAAGAAGAGAAAGGTACCATTTCCATTCATACCGAGAACATCTTCCCGGTAATTAAGAAATTCTTATATTCTGATAACGAGATCTTTTTACGTGAATTAGTATCCAACGCAGTAGATGCTTCACAAAAGATCAAAAGACTAGCTTCACTAGGTCAATACAGTGGCGAAGTTGGTGATTTAACGATCGATGTTAAATTGGATGAAACAGCTAAGACCATTACCATTTCAGATCATGGTATCGGTATGACTGCAGAAGAAATCAAGAAATATATTAATCAGATTGCTTTTTCGGGTGCAACCGAATTCATGGAGAAATTCAAAGAGGCAAATGATGCGAATGAGATCATAGGTCGCTTTGGTTTAGGATTCTATTCAGCATTTATGGTTGCTGACCAGGTTGAAATCAATTCTTTATCTTACCAAGAAGGTGCTGAACCTGCACACTGGACTTGTGATGGATCAACAACCTATGAAATCAATGAGGGTACAAGAACTACTCGTGGGACGGATGTTATCCTTCATATCAACGAAGAGTCTGCCGAATTTCTGAACAAAAGTAGAATTCAGGAGATCTTAAATAAATACGCTAAATTCTTACCTGTTCCAATTCGTTTTGGTACAAAAACAGAATCGGAACCTGATGGGGAAGATGCTGATGGTAAACCAAAATACAAAACTGTAGAAAAAGATAATATCATCAATATCACCAATCCGGCTTGGACAAAAGCGCCTTCTGAATTGACTGATCAAGATTATTTGGATTTCTACCATGAGTTGTATCCACACTCGATGGATGAGCCTTTGTTCTGGATTCATTTGAACGTAGATTATCCATTTAACCTAACAGGTATTCTTTACTTCCCTAAAATCAAAAATGAACTAGAGATTCAACGAAATAAAATCAAGTTGTATTCTCGTCAGGTGTTCATTACTGATGAGGTAAAAGATATCGTTCCAGAGTTTTTGATGCTATTACAAGGTGTAATCGATTCACCTGATATCCCACTAAACGTTTCGCGTTCATTCCTTCAAGCGGATAGCAATGTCAAGAAAATCAACAATTACATTACCAAAAAGGTTGCTGATAAATTGCAGGAAATCTTCAAGGCTGATCGTAAAGGTTTTGAGGAAAAGTGGAATGACATCGGTTTGTTTATCAAATATGGTATGCTGACAGATGAGAAATTTGCTGAAAAGGCAAATGATTTCTGTTTGTTAAAGGATGTAGATGCAGCTTACTATACCATGAAGGAGTTTTACGAGAAAGTAAAAGATATCCAAGTGGATAAGGATGGCAACATTGTTTATCTATACACGAACGATCAGTCTCAGCAAGACAGCTTTATTTCTGGAGCAAAAGCAAAAGGCTATGATGTATTGGTATTAGATGGGCCTTTAGATGTTCACTTTGCAGGTTATCTAGAGCAAAAAGGAGGAGAGAAGGTACAATTGAAACGTGTGGATTCTGATGTAATTGAGAAATTAATTCCTAAAGATGAGCAATTAACCTTGAATTTGTCCGAAGAAGAAAGCAAGAAAGCATCGGAGATCTTTGATAAAGCCATTTCCCGAAATGATATGAAAGTGGAGGTTGATGCATTATCTGAAAGTGATTTACCTGTATCGGTGACTTTAGATGAGTTTATGCGTCGTATGAAAGATATGGCTAAAACAGGTGGCGGCATGGGATTCTATGGCAATTTACCGGATAACTACAAAGTAACTGTAAATGGTAATCACCCATTAGTGAAACGCATTATAGAATCTTCCGATGAGGATGGAGAGAAATTAGCCAAACAAGCTTTTGACTTAGCTCTATTATCTCGTGGCCTATTAACAGGTCCAGAATTAACCGCATTTGTGAAGCGCAGTGTGGATTTAATTTAATAAAAAGACTATTTTTAGATTACTATATCAGCACCGAGCAAAGAATACCTTGCTCGGTGATATTAAAAAAAGGGATGGTGTAATAGATTACGCTGTCCCTTTTTTAGGTTTATTAAGCTGTTTATTTACGATTTTCGTAGGATTTAAACATGTCTTTTACTTTACAACACAAGTAAAAATCGAGCTTTATATAGCAAGGAAGTACGATTTTTGCTCGGCACTAAGGCATTTTACTTAGCTGGCTAAAAAAATATCTAATTAGAAATGAGCTTATTCGGAGTTAAAGCAAGAAAAGCTGTTAAAAATATTTGGAGTATATAGATTTTAGTTCTACTTTTGTATCACAAAATCACGGTAGGTATAGCTCAGTTGGTTAGAGCACTAGATTGTGGTTCTAGGGGTCGTGGGTTCGAGCCCCATTACTTACCCAAAAAGCTTCTTAGAAATAAGAAGCTTTTTTTGTACCCCATTTTTATGCCTTTACTAAAGGGTTATTAAAATTTCAAACATTTATCTGCTTTCATGCTTAGAATTATTTAGTATTTTCGATTGTAAATACCACTAATTGAACTTCTTGTCATGAATTTTAAGGTCTTTTTCCTTCCATTGCTGTTACTTTCCATATCATTGTGTGCTCA
The DNA here is from genome assembly GCF_039536825.1 of Sphingobacterium kyonggiense. Taxonomy (NCBI): domain Bacteria; kingdom Pseudomonadati; phylum Bacteroidota; class Sphingobacteriia; order Sphingobacteriales; family Sphingobacteriaceae; genus Sphingobacterium; species Sphingobacterium kyonggiense. The sequence goes on along the minus strand of NZ_BAAAZI010000008.1, from coordinate 39,835 downwards.
GACCAATTCTCAAAATCTTGATGAGAGATTCCAAAAAATATATAAACAATCTGATTTTCCAGGCTTTGCAGTAGGGGTGATAAAGAATGATTCCATCCTTTTTTCAAAAGCTTATGGATATGCTGATGTTGGGAGGAAAACTCCTTTTACAGCACAAACGATCATGCCTGTGGCATCCATCAGTAAAACAATGATTGCTCTAGCTTTGGTAAAGGCATTTGAATTAAACTATTTCAACGAAGAGACTGCTATTAATGATATACTCCCATTTGAGGTTATAAATCCATATCGCCCCAAAGATATCATCAAAATAAAACATCTATTTACCCATACCTCTGGAATCATTGATTTTGAAGATACTTTTATAAAGAGTTATCATCTTGGTAAAAAACATGATCAGTCACTTGCTGATTTCTTAAGAGATTGCCTTAGTAAAACTGGTAAATCCTACAGCAAAAAGAATTTTAACAAAGCTCCTGTGGGAAGTACTTATAGTTATTCCAATATTGCCTCAGCTTTAGCGGCATACCTGATAGAGGTAAAGGCGAATATGTCTTTTGATGAATTTACCCAAAAATATATCTTCCAACCTTTAAATCTAAGCGATACACACTGGTTTTATGATGAACAATTAGCTGGTCGATATGCAACATTGTATGAAATAAATAAGCCAAATTATCCATTTTATAAGGATCTTGTGAATGAAGATAAATCGGTGAAAATATACAGTTCAATAACCTATCCAGATGGAAGTTTGAAAACTTCTTTGCAAGATTTAATAAAATATGTCAAAGTTTTGGTTACCTCTCCATATGGATCATCAAAGATTTTAGTGTCAGAATCACTTAATAAGCTTTTTAAAAAGCAATTTGATGCTAACAATCTTCCTCAGAATCTGACAAAGAACACGATAAACCAAGGCATGTTTTGGAGCTATAATTCTAAAGGGAGATTGACACATACAGGTAGTGACCCTGGGGTGTTTGCAGTCATATCAATAGAGCTGAAAAGCAATATAGGACGTATTGTACTAATTAATGCGAACATCGAAACGGAAAACAACCAGAAGATTTTGGAAGATCTAAAGGCAATTGCCGAAACATTGGAATTTTTTAATTAAACATCTTTTTGATCTAACAGTATTATTTCTCTTTAATTCTCAAGTTCACCGATATAATTTAACTCCATTTTTCAAACTGAAGTTCTCCATACTTAATACTCAATCCTAAATAAAAGACAAGTAATTCTGATGTCTTTTGTCTGCATTCTCATCGTCTTTCCCAAGGGTTTGGTAGGGGTTGGATTCGAGACTCTTACGGATCTCCTTCGGAACTTGTTCGGATCTCCTTCGGATCTCGTTCGGTTCCGACCGAACGAGATCCGAAGGAGATCCCTATCACATCCTTAGAAATTCCCTAAGCGTCTCGAAGCAAACTTAAGAGAAATACGAGGTAATATGTAGTTCAACACATGGAATTCCCAAGTGTAAATATTACTTCTTTAGCGTAAAAAATTATTGATATTGGTTTTATGTCGTTTACGATTATTGTAATGATTTGGATATAAAGGAAGTTATATTTGACAATTTACTCTTATAAATTAAGATTGTAGTGGGTTTTGATGTTTTTACGTTAAGTTTGGGTTAATTCAAAAGGCTGGTTATAGGATTTATCGAAAAAAATTATATCTTTGATATCAACTCATTGATTAATAATGAGGTCCAAAAATTAACTGCCACATGTTATCAAAGAATATTTTAGTAGATTCAAGTGTAATAGGCACTGTTAAATTTTATGCCTATGTATTTAATGATGAATCCGGAAGGGTAGGCTTCGGCTTATTCCCTAATGATGGTCCAGAGCCTATCGTTTATTTGTTGAATGTACAAGGGTCAAGGATAAAGATATTTTTCAATGAGCGAATTATCCTATTGATTTGTCAACAGAGTAGGTTCTCCACGAATGAACGTCGAAATTTCTTTAGAGAATTTCTAGATTTTGCCACGAGTATGGAGAAGAAAGCGGCAAGGTTAGTTTTTAGAGATAATAAGATGACTTATATGGCTGACACTCGAGAAATGATTAAGTATAAACGATTATACATTCATTATAAAAGCCCGGTTTCATCAAAAGATGATATGAAGGTAGTCAGTAACTAATTACCCCAATTTTTCTAATTCATTAAAGCTTTTCCTTAGGATATCAAGTGATTCTATAATTTCCTCAGCCGTCAGGTTGCCAAATCCGACACGCATAGCACACAAATCCTTTTTCTGATATAATAAGGTCTTAGGAATAAAGAGATCATGTTTTGCTGCAATTTGGCTTAACTTTAACAAATTGATTGGTTTCTTCCAATGCAACCAATAAGCCAATCCAGAATTGGGAATTTCAAATGTTATTTCCTCCTTAAAATCTTCATTCAACTTTCTAGCCATGATGTCTCTTCTTTCACGATATGACTTCAAGGATTTTTTGATATGTCGATGGATCAATCCTTCCTCTATTAGTTCCCCTAATGCTTGTTCCATAAGGACATCACCCTGACGGTCAATTAAACCTAAATATTTATACATTTCCTGCATTAAATTGTCTGGGCATACGATAAATCCCGTTCTAAAACCAGGAGCAAGGGACTTTCCAAAAGAACTGATATAAATGACCATTCCGTTTTCATCATTGGCTGCCAAGGGCATCAAAGCAGGTTTGTCAAATTGGAAATCATAATCAGGATCGTCTTCCACAATAATGAAGTTAAACTCTACGGCCAATTGCATGATTTCCATTCTGCGTTTGGCACTTAAGCTTACCACTGTTGGATAATGCATGTGAGAGTTGAGATAAACCATCCTTATCTTTTCCTTTTCACAAATGGACCGTAATGCTTGAGTATCTAAACCTTCCTCATCAACAGGTACAGTTCGTATAATACTTCCGGATTTTTGGAAGGTCATGTTAGCGGAAAAGTAATTCAATTCGGTAATAACGACAATGTCCTTAGGTTTTAAAAGAATCTCGGTCAGGATATAGAGACTCATTTCCATACTTCGAGTAATCAATAGATTGCTGAGGTTAATCCGTAAGCCCCTAGAAGTTTTCAAATAGCTTAATAATTGCTCTTTAAAGTATTCGCTGCCTTCTTGGTTGTAATAACCCATTTTAGCTTGGTTGCTTCTTCGCTTTAAATTTGCACTATAAACCCGAGAAAGGTCATTGATTTGCGTTAAGCGAATATCTGGAGTACCATCATTCCAGACGTACTGGCAATTGCTTATTTCATAGGGATTGTCAAAAAGAAATGTTTTCTCAAAGGAATAACCAGTTTTTTGAGGATAACGTTTAGGTGATATTAATGCTTTTTGACTTAAAGGAAGTTCTTCAGCAACAAAAGTTCCCTTATTAGGCTTGATTTCTACCCAACCTTGAGCTAAGAGTTCCTCGAATGCTGCTATAACTGTATTGCGGTGAACTTGAAGTTGATTGGCTAGTTGCCTAGTACCTAATAACCTGCTGCCTGGTTTCAATGTTCCTCGATTAATAGCGAGAATCAATTGATTGGCTATTTGTAAATAAATCGGAATACTGGAATTTCGATCTAAATGGATGAAATTGGCATATAATATATCAACCGGACTATTTATCATCTTTATACTGGTACCCTTAGATGGTCCGGCAAGGTAGTACATTTGTTGGAAATATTAAAGTCATGAACCAAACGTTACGCCTTATTATTGCCAATCCGGAGCTTCATGCTGGTTGGCTAAATAGTCTCTCTTTTATGGAAAATGCAGGAGCTCGAAAGATTTCTGCTTGCGAAGATGAATGCATGACTGGCATCATTCAACTGAAACATGCTGCCGAAGAACATCGACATGCATTTTACCTAAAAAAGCAAATTGGCAAACTGGATGTCTCCGGATTTCAATTTTATGAAGAGGCGTCAATGCTTGCAGGAAAGGCATCAAAACAATATCTACATCGTTTGGATATTCAGGTCTGTCGTTATCTAAAGTCCGAATTTCAATTGAGCGGACAGGAGTTAAAATATGCGGCTTACTTATTTGTAACCTATGCTATTGAAGTTCGAGCAGATGCTTTGTATCCTATCTATCAGGAAGAGTTAAGTGCAGCTCAATCCAAAGTAATGGTGAAATCCATCATTTTAGAAGAAGAAGGACACTTAGAAGAGATGATCAGTCAATTGAATGATTTTCATCCAGATTGGGAAAGTTATGCCAACGAAGTTTTGATGATGGAAGATAAACTGTTTTCAGATTGGTTAGTAGCCATTGTAAAAGATGTAGAAAGCAAAACCAAAAATGTGGAATCAATTGCCTAAGGAATCCCAACCAGAACCAACAATTATTCATACTAGAAAATTAAAACCACGTAATACTGGAATTGATTTTTATTCGAATGATTATTTGGGTCTTGTAAAAGATAAAGTATTCCTAAGTAGAATTCACGAAACCTTAATGCAGCATCCGAAAAGTCTCTTAGGAAATACAGGTTCGAGATTAATTTCCGGCAATTCTGATGTGTTGACATCCGTTGAAGGATACCTAGCGAAACTCCATGCAGTGGATACTGCTTTGCTATTCCCATCAGGATATACGGCCAATCTTGCCCTTATTTCTACTTTAATTAAAAAAGGAGATACCCTTATCGTTGATGAGTTTGTACATCGATCCATTATGGATGGCTACCTGATGAGTACAGGAACTCGATGGAAGTTTAAGCATAATGATATGCAGCATTTGGAGTCGCTTTTAAAGAAGTCCTCAGGACGAATTTTCATAGCTGTAGAGAGCCTGTATTCCATGAATGGAGACAAGGCTCCATTAGCTGCTGTTATTGCCTTAGCGAAACGCTATAAAGCTGAGGTAATCTTGGATGAAGCACATGCCTTGGGTGTATTTGGTTTAGGTTTGGCAAATCAGCAAAAAATACAACATGAATTTTTAGCCATTACAGTTACTTATGGCAAGGCTATGGGACTATATGGGGCGGCTATACTCTGTTCTCATGCTTTGAAAAACTATTTAGTACAAAACGCAAGTCCATTCATATACAGTACAGCTATTCCAGACTTTCATGCCTTAGCGGTCAAGGAATCCTATGATTACTTATTAGAGTCCTCGGAATTGCAAGAAAGGCTACAAAACAACATCGTTTATTTTCAGTCTTCGGGACTGCCATTAACTGCTGAATCCGATAGTCCAATTCAGATATTTAAAGTAGCAGAAGGGAATTCCTTAAATGGACTTGTTGATCAACTTTTGGCAGCGGGTTTATTGACCTATGCGATTTGGCCTCCAACAGTACCCCTAGGTCAGGAATGTTTAAGAATAAGTATTCATGCTGATCATCGTATGGCAGATATGGACTTATTGATTGAGATATTAAAAAATTATGCATAAACAGTTTTTTTTAACGGGAATAGGTACAGGGGTAGGAAAGACCATCAGTTCAGCATTTCTATTGAAATTATGGGATGCTGCTTTTTGGAAACCTGTTCAATCTGGTGATTTGCAAAGCTCCGATACGCAGTGTGTGAAAGAATTGCTTGGGGACCGTTTGCTTGTATTTCCAGAACAATATCGATTACAAAAAGCCGCTTCTCCTCATGAGTCTGCAGCAGAAGAAGGAATCAAAATAGATTTAGAGGCTTTTAAAGTTCCAAATTATGAGGGAAATCTCTTGGTGGAAGGTGCAGGAGGATTATTTGTGCCTTTATCAGAAGATCTATTTATTCTGGATTTAATGAAAAGGTTGAATTTACCTATTGTCTTGGTCTGCCGTGATTACTTAGGCTGCATTAACCATAGCATATTAAGTATTCAGGCTATACAAAATGCTGGCTTAGAATTAAGTTTTCTTGTTTTTAATGGACCTTTTAATCCAGCAAGTGAACGGATAATTCGCAAACAGGTGCCCATGGGTACTAAACTTATTTACCTACCAGAATTAGAGCAGTTAACTGCCGAAGAATTGACGAAGGCAATGCCTTTTATACGTATTGAAGAATTAGATTAAAACATATGAGAACAGATAATGAATTAAGACATGATTGGACAAAGGAAGAGTTGATGGAGATTTATAATCGACCTTTATTACAATTAGTTTATGATGCAGCAAGCGTTCATCGGGCGTGGCAAAGGCCAGATGAGGTTCAGATATCGACCTTATTGTCGGTGAAAACAGGGGGATGTCCAGAGGATTGTTCCTACTGTGGTCAGGCAGCCAGATATCATACCGATATTAAAGTTCAAGCATTACTTCCTACTGAAACCGTTTTGGCACATGCCCAAAAGGCAAAAGATTCGGGATCTTCTAGATTCTGTATGGCAGCAGCCTGGCGAGAAGTCCGTGATAACCGGGATTTCGATCGGATTATTGATATGGTCAAAGGAGTCAATGATTTGGGTTTGGAAGTATGTTGTACGCTAGGGATGCTAACAGCTGATCAAGCACAGCGTCTACAGGAAGCAGGATTATATGCCTATAACCATAATTTGGATACTTCAGAGGAGTTTTACGATGAAATAATCTCTACTCGTAAATTTGACAATCGGATTGAAACGATCAAAAATGTACGAAAAGCTGGTATTACAGTTTGTTCAGGCGGTATTATTGGGTTAGGAGAGCGAATAGAAGATAGAATATCCATGTTACGGACCTTGAGTAATATGGAAAAGCATCCAGAGTCTGTTCCTATAAATGCACTCGCTAGGGTTGCAGGAACACCATTGGAAAACCTTCCTAAGTTAGATGTATGGGATATGGTTCGTACGATTGCCACAGCAAGGATAGTTATGCCTGCTTCTATGGTGCGTTTGAGTGCAGGAAGGATTGAGATGACGGAAACGGAGCAAGCTTGGTGTTTTATGGCAGGTGCAAATTCTATTTTCACAGGAGAAAGGGAAACACTCTTAGTCACGCCGAATCCTGGTGTTTCAGAAGATATGCAGATGTTGACTAATCTTGGTTTAAAACCAATGAAAGTGGAGCGGGAGGTGATGTCATGCAGCAACAGCTAATAGAAAGAGATCAAGCGGTTAATTGGCATCCCTATAGTCAGATGAAAACCAGCCTTCACCTTCCAATTGAAAGGGGAGATGGAGCTTATCTTTTTGATTATAATGGACAGCGATATTTGGATATGGTCTCATCCTGGTGGGTGAGCATACATGGGCATGCAAATCCATATATTGCAGAACGCTTGTATAAACAGTTGTTGACCTTAGAACAAGTGATATTTGCTGGATTCACACATGAGCCAGCGATTCAGCTTTCGGAGCGATTGTTGGCATTACTTCCTAAAAATCAACAAAAGGTCTTTTATACAGACAATGGCTCTACAGCTGTAGAGGTGGCCTTGAAAATGTGTTTACAGTTTCATTTTAATCATGGAGTTAATAGAAAGAAGATATTAGCCTTTAAGCAGGCCTATCATGGCGATACCTTTGGCGCCATGTCTGTCAGTGAACGCGGTGTTTGGACAGCTCCATTTTCTGATAAGTTATTTGAGGTCATCTTTATCGATACGCCTACTGCAGAGAATATGGATGCCATCAGGCATATCATTAAAACGCATGAAAAGGAAATTGCCTGTTTTATTTACGAGCCTTTGATTCAAGGAGCAGCAGGAATGTTGATGCATGAGGCAGATCATTTGTCAGCATTAATGGCTTACTGTAAAGGATTAGGGATATTCTTGATTCAAGATGAGGTTTTTGTAGGCTTTGGAAGAACGGGAAAATTGTTTGCGGCTGATCATCTAACTGAAGAGCCGGATGTGATGTGTTTTTCAAAAGGCTTAACGGGTGGTACCATGGCGATGGGAATAACCACATGTACAAATGAGCTCTATCAAGCATTTTATGCGGAGGAAAAGAAAAAGGCCTTGTTCCATGGACATTCTTTCACTGCTAGTCCCATAGGCTGTACAGCTGCATTGGCTAGTTTGGATTTATTGCTAGCTGAGAATACGCAGCATAATTTAGAAAGGATTTGTGCTCAACAGCTAAGTTTTAAAACTGTATTACAAGAAATGAAGATGGTTAAGAACGTTCGTGTAACAGGAACAATCTTAGCTTTTGAATGTAGTATCTCCGAGAAATCGGATTATTTCCATGCACAACAAGAGTACTTATATCAAGCCTTTTTAAATAAAGGGATTTTGATGAGACCATTGGGAAATACCATTTATCTGGTTCCACCATATTGTATTTCGGAGGAGGATTTGAATCATGTCTATGATGTGATTTTAGAGGTTATTCAAGATTCATCGTTGCTTAATTAAGTAATGCAAATAAAAGAAACAAATGGGTTGGTGCTTGCGCCAGCCTTTTTGTTTTTTTAACAATCACTAGAGAGAATTTTTATCATACATAATAATCACATTTTGATTTACCAAAATGTGGTTATTGTTGTGTCAATATATTTCTAAATATCATGGGCATTTAGCATGAATGAAAATGAAAAAGAAAGTAGGGATGTATATTGTCATCGAGGATGATTATTTAGTAAATTTGTTTAGTAGCTATTTAAATACAGAAGGGGAATATAGGTTTCCATTAGATATCGAATAGAAGTTTATTAAAATATGAACTACACAATTAACGACAGCAAAGGAAACGTTTTAGAGGTTAAGGCGTTTCATCCAGGAGTTTTTCTTGAAGAAGAGATTGAGGACAGAGAATTACTGAAGAAAACTGTTGCACAACAATTAGAGATTTTACCAACTAACTTAAGTGAAATTCTGAAGGGTAAAAGAAATATTTCTCCAAGACTGGCTGTAAAGCTAGAGAAGGTTTTTAAGATCAGTGCCGAATATTGGCTAAACTTACAAATGGCTTGGGATTTACAGAATGCAAGAGAAGAGGAATATGCTTAAAATAAAAAGCCTGAAATTAATCAGGCTTTAATTTTGTGTTTATCTTAAATATTCTTTTTGACATAGTTTGTTCCATCCCATTCGTAGGTCTCTTCTGATTTCTTCACCTTATATTTTATCTCCGAAACAGTTTCGTCATTGATGTCGGTTTCTGATTCGCCTTCTTCAATAGCTTTTACAATAAGTTTTTTACCTTTTTTGTGTTGATTCGGAAATAGAAGTTCTTCGGAATAATAAAAAACACCAGCATCACTAACAGAGGTGGTTTTAGGAAGATCGATAAGTTTATTTCCTGTCCAAGCAAAATTGAAAACCTGGGTACTTATACCACACGCTTCACCTAAAAACTGAATACTGTAGATGCTTTTTGCCTCAGGAGTTCCATTTGGCTCTGTGAATTCCGCTATAGTATAGCTTTGTTCATTGTGGTAGAATGGGAAAGATTTGGAAGCTATTACTTTTTTTGATGCATCTAAGACTTTCAGCTCACACCAATAATAAATATTATCCTCCTCATTACTTTTCCATGGAAATCCATAGATAAATTGATTTCCTGTTTTAGGGTCTTTCTTCACGTCTAAGGACACTAAACCTAACCATATGTACCCTTTCTTCTTTTTGTTGTTCACAGTGTACTCAATATGATACCATGGTAGTTCCATACCTCGTATAAAGGTTGGATTGTAGGCATCATTTCCAATAAATTTTATGGCTGATCCTACAGGAAGGGAATCCAATAGTAGGCTTTTACTGTTTGGTTCTTCACGGATATAGGCCATATTAGCAAATATGACCGCTTCTTTTTTATCTGAAACATTCCAAATCGTAAATGTATCTTCTTCAATATAAGCCCTGGCTTCTCGAGCAACTTCGCTGTCTTGTGCCATTGAAACAGTTGAAATCAAACAGAAGCCGAATACTAAGCGTAATTTTATAATGGAGTATAATATGTTTTTCATAGGATTAATGAAATAGTAAAACTATTGTAGTCTTTATAACAAGCCTTAAATGCATGTGTGTTATTTTTTTAAAGCTTCCAAGGCATATACCATTGGGATTTTTCCTTCTAATCCTTTGATCTGATATTTGCCTTTTTCTATTTCTACAGTATTTAAGAAACAGTTATAAGGTGAATAATTGAATTCATCAAAGGAGCTTAACTGAAGGTTGCTCGCTATTAAGGCTTGTAGTACTTCGGATAAAGGATGATTCCAAGATATTTCGGTGTTCTTTATGTCCGCACTTCGGTCTGCATAGGTGCCTTCATTGGTTTCAATGATTGCTTCTGTATTGAAATAGGGGTATTGAATGTTAGAGAAATCATTGCTAAACATCCATACCATAGGATGGAACTCTACAAAGATGAGTTTGCCGCCTGGCTTTAAACAACGGTAGATAACATCTGCCCATTTATTCAAATCCGGTAACCAGCCAATGGTTCCATAACTTGTAAATACGATGTCGAATTGTCCGTTTAATTCTTCAGGAGTAGCATAGACATCAGAACGAATGAATGCCGTATTTAGACCTAATTCTTTTGCTAAATCTTTTGCAGTAGCAATTGCTTCATCTGAAAGGTCAATCCCTGTAACTTCGGCACCCATTCTGGCTAAAGACAAGCTGTCTTGTCCGAAATGACATTGTAGGTGTAAAATTCTTTTGTCCTGAACATCCCCAAGAAGATTTAGTTCAATATCATTTAAAGAGCTTTTTCCAGATAAAAAGGATTTCATGTCATAGAATTCTGATTCTATGTGCGCAGGTGTTTTATCGTTCCAAAGTTTCCTGTTTACTTCAATATAATTCTTCCAATCGTTAGTAGTTTCCATGTTTTTATGCTGAATTATTATAGGTAAAGTTAATATAATTTTATCGCTTCATAGAGAAGAAAGGGCTCCTATTTAAGAAAGGGATGTATGCTAGGTGTCGGCATTTATTTTTTCCTGTACTAGTTTTTTATCATCTGCATCTGCTTCTAGTTCATTTTCCGCTTGTTCGGCATCTGCTTGTTTCTCAAATTGGATTTTCACATAAATAGGGTAGTGATCTGAATCAAAATTATCCAATTTCTTAATCTTGATTAATTTAAAATCCGTCGATATGAAGGCATGATCCAATGGGAACTGAAGGAAAGGTATTTTTGCATGAAATGTATTAAAGAAACCTCTTCCACGCCTAGGGTCCAATAGTTTACTTGTTTTGAGGAATAGTTCTGTGGTATAACTCCAAGCTACATCATTTAAATCGCCAATAACAAGGACCGGTAATTTCTGTTTGACAGCTTTTTTAGCCACTAATAATAACTCTTTATCACGTTCTGTTGACCTTGGATTTTCATTAGGTACAGGGGGTGTTGGATGCACCGCATATACTTGTACTAATTGACCACTTGGAAGCTTTATCTTACAGAAAATGCTTGGTATGTTTTCTTCTACTAGATAATGCACCTGAGGCTCATGGATAGGAAACTTAGAAAAGAGGAGCATTCCATAGGTATTATCTATCGGAACTTTCACTTGATAGTTGTAAGTATCATCTAGGATCTCTGTTTTCTTTTCCCATTCATGGTTGGTTTCCAATAATAAAATAATGTCTGGTTGTGCTTTATTGATCTCGTTTATACAACCTTGATAATTCGTATTGTCCTCATAGACATTGGAAATCATGACTGCTAATTGGTTATCCTGATTGTCTTGTTTAATCTTATACACTTGTTTTTTGCCTAGCGGAGTATAAGGGGCAATTTGCCAAGCTAAATAAACAGCATTAAGGATTAATGCGCCAAACAAAATGTTTAAAGCTAATGGTCTATTATCGGTGAAAAGAAAGAACATTAGAAACCATAGGATTACCAATAGTAGTTTTTGTATTCGTGGATATTCAAAAACACGAAATGTCCAATAATCATTTCGGATTAAGGGAAGTAGACTAAATATTAATAGGATACACCCGAAGATGTATAGGGATACGATCATATAACAAAAGTGTTTAGTTGTAAAACGGTAAAAACCATGCCGATGTTTTAATTTATTTAGGACTTAGTTAAGCAAAGTCTGAATAATGTAAATAAACGATTGGTTTATAGGTCTATGCGTTATTTTCTGTAAATTAAACTTGTCAGGGAAGTGATTGGGTAATTACACATTTAAATAAGTTTTATTTATGGCTAATCAAGGAAAACGCAGTTATGATACGCTTAGTGAAGCGGTCAACGATCTACAACAAAAGGGATACATTCAAGACTTTTTATTTTCAGAAGACGGTGAATGTCTGTTATGCGCAGGTAAATCTACGGAGCTATCACCCGAGGAGTTTGTCATCGATGATATTTATAGATTCGAAGGGATGACCGATCCAGCTGATGAGAGTATTTTATTCGCCATCTCTTCCAGGGACAATTTAATTCGAGGATTAATTGTTAACAGCTTTGGGGCAGATTTTAGTTTCAGGAAATCTAAATTGGTGGAAGAACTATATAGACGCTCCAGGGAAATTCGATAAATAATATTATTTAACTGCTGATTTAAGTTGCGGTTTTATTTCATAAACACATCTGCTTTCATTAGCTAGGATATGCTGTGTTCTATTAACCTGAAATTCTTCACCTAATAAGTTGCGGAAATTTTTAAGCTCTGCACGACAGAATTGTTGACACTCCGTAGCCGCTGCACAAATAGGGCAGTGGTTTTCTATAAAATAATAGCAGTCATTTTCTTTTTTCCATTCTGCCATATAACCCTCACAGCTGCGTATCTCTGCTAATTTGGAAAGTTTATCTTCAATTCCCTTAGCATTCCCCAGCTTTTCAGAATAACGTGCATAGGTTAATTGTTCCCGATCTCCAATCAATAGATCCAATGCGTTTTCACCCAATAGCTTTTTTACAGATCGTAGGAGTTGAACGGTAATATCAGCGTGGCTGTCTGGGAACTTGTCTTTTCCAACTTGACTTAATGAATAATAAGTAAAAGGTCTTCCAACACCGTTGCTTTTACAAACTTTCTCCACATAACCTTCATCAAATAGCTTGACCAAATGTTGTCTCGCACCTTCCTTACTCAAGTTCAACTCTTCAGCAATGACTGAGGCATCTAACTCGCCTCGCATCTTTAACAACATCAATATTTGATCAGCATTATTCTTTTTCATTAACAATAATTTCCTTGTTTAATTAAATACAAATATACTGTTTTATAACAATATGAGTGTTTGTTATGAATTCAGATCATTTAATATGAATGTTTTTCTGCTAAATACTCAGTTGTCGAGGAGATTTATCATAAAATGATGACACTAATAAAACAATTAAAAACTTGTTTAATTAAAGCTGTTTTATAAATTTGAATAGGATTCTGATAGGAACAATAAACATATACAATTTACTAAATGGAGCAGTTTGTAAATAAGGTGGAGCAGCTGGGATTAATAACATTAGATCCTTTAGAACATCAGCCAATAAAAAAGGCGAAGGCACTCGATATCTCTCAATTTTTATTTGCAGGATTGATGCTTAAGGAAAAGGAGTTTAAGGAGCAAATAAAAGAATTTGACTGGAGTATATTTCAGGATGAATACGTTGCGGTTTATTGTTCTACAGATGCTATTGTGCCTTCATGGGCATATATGGTTATTGGAAATAAATTAAGCTCTTTAGCAGCGGGAATGGCATTTATGAAGCCAGAAGAATTTGATCTTATGAGATGGCAGCATGCTTTAGAATCTATGGATCTAAAAATGTATGAAGATCAAAAAGTTGTAGTCCGAGCACATACTGCTATTGATCCTAGTATTTACTTGCTTCTTACTCATTTATTAAAGCCAGTAGTGAAAGCATTATATTATGGGGAAGCAGGATTACCAAAAGTGATTTTTAAATAGTAATAGAATACATTCTACTATACCAAATATAAAACAACATGGAAAAATATATTCTCTCATTTCGAGCAACATTAAAGACCTTATTGGATCGGGAAAACATCAGTTTAATATTGAAAAAACGTTTTCCGCAGATTTTGTCTATTTCATTGGACTTGGATGATAAACAGTTCTATTTACGTGTGAATACGAATGAAAGAATAGAGCAGTCCATTCAGCAGTATATATTAGATTATGGTCAACGAATTTCATTTGTATCCGCAGTAACAATAAAATCGGATATAGATCAAGCTGCTACTGCATAATTTTTCTTTTTATACTTTTTGTTTATTAGGCATCTCCTTTTGGGGAGGTGCTTTTTTTGTAATAAATGCAATACATGGATAATAGAATTATGTTTTTTAAATATATTTAGTATATTAGTTTCAACATTTGAAATTTGCCACAACTTAAACCGAAGTAAGCAAATCATTTTTACGAATAATTCCAATACTGTTACATGCTTTACGCATGCTCTGTTTTGGACAATGTATTGTGCTTAAGGCGATTTCAATTGTTTAATAAAACTGTAAAACATATAGTACAAACATCTTTAATTCAATTGGTTCAAAGAGCTGATTTTTATTAATTAGCTCTTAAGTAAATTCCTCGATGTGAATCGGGGAATTACTGTTTTTAGGGTTGTTAATTCTTTAAATAAGTAAGGGATTAGAGCCTTGATCTTGTTATATTTGTTATATAAAAATTCGATTAAAAATGAGCGATTCTATTACCGTCAAAGATTTGATTTTTAGACCTGCTGTCATGTCTGAAGCAGAAGCAATTTGGGGTATCATTCAGCAGGCGATTCAGAAGCGTAAAGAGGAGGGGAGTGATCAGTGGCAAAATGGTTATCCGAATCTAAAAGTTATTCAAGAGGATATAGAAGCTGGCTATGCTTATGTACATGTAGATAGAAATAATCATGTTTATGGTTATTTAGCGCTTATTTTTGATGTTGAACCAGCATATGAAGATATTAATGGAGAATGGTTAACAGATTGGCCATATGCTGTTGTTCATCGAATAGCGGTTAACCAAGAGCCTTATGTGAAAGGACAGGCTAGTTCCATGATGGAGAAAATTGAACCAATCTGTCTGGAAAAAGGCTATAAGACGATTAAGGTTGATACCAATTTTGATAATGTAGGTATGTTACGTGTTTTTGAGAAATTAGGTTATACGTATTGTGGCGAAGTGGTCCTGCGAGGAGGAATGCGGAAGGCATATGAGAAGGTGTTAAAGTAGATAATCATATAATTCATTCTTATTGATAAACTAAATAAGGCCAAATTCTAAGATTTGGCCTTTCATGTTTTCTAGAGGTGTGTTTCATCACCATGCCCAAATTACAAACCTATTTTCTTGGAAAATGTTTTGTAATATGTTGAATAATATGAATTTATGTTAAGCAGGTAATTTACCAACCCTTAAATACAACCTCCAGCTGCAATTTTTAGGCTGGTTTAAATCACCCCATAGCTTTTCTAATTCCATTTGTAAATTGTCGATTGGGTTATAACCTTCTTTTTCAATAAAAAGTTGGGTAGCAGACCAACTGCGTAAATGACCCAATAAATCTTCTAATTTAAACCGTTTTCGGATATAGAATTCCGGAGGTTCAATTTCTCGAAATGGAAATGGAATGGTAGTATATTCCTGATCTATGCTTTTGGTTTCTATTGGCCAATAGGGGCCTACTATTTTATTGTGAAAATGTTTGATCAATGGATCTATCGTCCGATCGATGCTAGGGATGCCATAAGCCCAAGTTGCTATAATACCATCTTTTTTTATTACACGCTTGGCTTCTTGGTAAAACTTATCGAAATCAAACCAATGTATAGCTTGCGCGATGGTGATTAAGTCTACAGAACGGTCATTTAATGTTGAGCTTTCTGCTTTTTCGATATGATACGTTACACGGTCATGAGCAAAAGCATTTTGAATTTGAGCTTGGCTTGGATCACTGGCATATACAGAATCGTAAAAATCAGCTAAATGAATGGCCGATTGTCCATTTCCAGTTCCACAATCCCATGCTAGATCATGTGCTGAAGTTAAATTTGAAAGGTAATCATATAGCTCATGGGGATAAGATGGACGAAACTGAGCGTAAATAGAGGCTTGTTTGGAGAAATTATCATTAAAAGTTGTCATGATACCCATTTTAATTTGATCGAATTTCAATATTAAATATACAAATTATTAACCGTATTAATACTTGAATATATTCGGAATTTTATGACTTACTTGTCTAGAACCTCTTTAGGCTAGGCTTGTACAAAAGGGTTTTTTAAATTAGTAACAATTAAAATGTTTTTAAATATGATTTGAAATTTTTGTTATCTAGATGCATTCGCACAATTCGCCATTGCTCATTATTATATTTCACAAGATGTTCTTGAGATTCAATTACTTTGAATCCCACCGATTCATAGCACTTGATAGCATTGATATTCCATTCATAAACATTCAGCTCCATACTTTTGAAATGACAGGTCTCAAATCCATAATGACAAAGTTCGCTAATCAGTATTTTGCCAAGACCTTTACCTCTATCAGTAGGGTTGCCCAATATTACTCGGCAGATTAAACCGGTTTCAGTCGCTATTTTTTGGATCTCCGCATGGCCAATAGGTTGATCTCTGCTGGAGTCATAAATAACAAAATGCCTTCTGTTCGGGAGTTTTAAATGTTGCTTTAATTGTTCTTCATTTAGCGGGAAATTAAAGTTTGGACCAGCAAATTGAATAAGTAGTTTAGGGCTATCAACCCATTGAATTAATTGCGTGAAATCTTTCGATGTGAATTTTTTAAGAGTAATCATGGCTTTATTTGCCTAATTGTCAAATTTAGCTTTAAAGGTCGCTTTATCCAAGCAATACCAGGTGGAGTCAATAGTTTCCTCTTCAAATTGTTCAACAAATTGGAACCCAAGTTTCTCCAGCACAACTCTAGATGCTGTGTTATCGGGATGAGTAGTTGCAAAAATGCTTGCTATAGCAAATGTTTCAAAGGCATGTTTTATCACTGCCAAGCTGGATTCAAAAGCATATCCTTTTCCCCATGCACTTTCTTTGAATCGATAGCCTAATTCATAGAAATTGATATGATTGTTCATTTGGAAGTCAATGTATTTAATGCCACACCATCCTACACATTCATTGGTTGATTTATTCAAAACAGCTAATCTTCCTGTGTTAAATGTTAGATATTGTTGTCGAATTGCTTTGATGTATTCATCTACTTCTGAAATTGACTTTACGGGCTGGTTGTAAATATATTTATGAACAGCAGGATTGGAATCCATCTCAAATAAATCGAGACGATATTCAGTAGCTATAGGTGTTAGGATAAGCCTTTCCGTGTGAATCATTATTAAAAGATTTGTAAAAGTAAATTTAATAGTTCATGTTATTTATTGATTGGCAATTGTACTTAAAGATACTTAAGGATTTGGCTTATTAAAGATTTAATAAATTTAAATTTTAAATATTATGCAATAATTGCTGAAAATATCTAATTAAGAAATGTGATTTAATAAAAATATGGTAATTATTAATAAATTAACATTAATTTAATTTATAATATATTACTTTTGTTACATAAATTCTTGGATAAGAAGAATTAGGTTGATATAAAATAGCATATGTATTCCGTTGTAAGGGAGCATATATATGTGATTATCTATTGCTGCACAATATGATGGTCAGGTAGAGTCTATTAAATCAATGACATAATTGAAAGGTTCCTTCAATTATCCGTCACAAAAATTCTAGGGAAAAAACACATGTCTCCACTTAAATGGGGATATAGGGGCTTATTGTATTCAACGAAAAATAAACTATACATGGAAATAACAACAAACAATTCAGAAGCATTTAATTTAACGGATAAAATGCGAGAAGTAGTTCTCAATTGCTTCACATCAGACAATAACTTGGAAAACCTAGATGAATCTCAGCAGATGGAGATTTATACCTTGTTTGAAAAAATTAAATACAAAGATATCATTGACCAAAGTTTTTGGAGTTTAGGTGGTGGCTTGTCACACTATTATCTTAGTTTGAATGAAATTAAGTTATCACTATTGGAAATTATGTCTACCCGTTCAGATGATAAAGAGCGTCTAATCTTAAAAGAGATCTTTTTATTCTTAAATATTTTAGATGACCGTAGTTTTTATCAACTCATAGCAATTCGCCAATTGTTGAATTGCCCAAATAATATTTTTTCTGAAAAGCTTGAAGAAGTGAAATTAGCGTATTTCGAATAATTGTTTAGAACTAATGCTTTAATCAAAAGGTTGACTGAATTTGTTTAACCTTTTGATTTTTGTCGCTTAATTTTTACTGAATGAAATGGAAATATTGTTAAATTAAATTTAATCTTTAGTCCATTATAACTAAATTAGACTTCATAATGAAGCTGATGGCTCCAAATAAATGATTACAAGAAAATATCATTATGCTATTATTTAAATCAAGGCTTCACCAAGTATAAACAAATAAATAAATCATGCGATTTTTATCTGAACACCAGATTTTTAGAGAGACTCTTCGTGCTTTCATTCAAAAAGAAATTATACCTCATATCGACTCTTGGGAGAAATCAGGAGAAATTGATAAATCCATTTGGAAAAAAATGGGTGAAATGGGTTTTATGGGTTTGATCTTTCCTGAAAAATATGGTGGATTAAATCTGGATTTCTATTATTCATTGATATTCTGTGAAGAGATCTCTAAATGCTATTCTGGTGGATTCAGTGTATCTGCACTGGTTATACAATATATGTCAGCACCATATCTTTGGAAGTATGCGTCTGAAGAGTTAAAGGAAAAATATTTGGCACCTACCATAAATGGTGATATGGTTAGCGCAGTTGCTATTACTGAACCCGGCGTAGGTTCTGATGTTCAACAAATGAAAACTACAGCAGTATTAGAAGGCGATGAATATATAGTCAACGGTTCAAAGACTTTTATTACCAATGGGTATTATGGCGATTTTTTCATTACAGCAGTTAAGACTGATCCCAAAGTTGGAAGTAAAGGTATTAGCTTGTTGGTAATTGATCGGAATGCAGATGGAGTTTCATGCAATAAAATTAATAAATTGGGCTGGCATGCTTCAGATACTGCAGAGATTGCATTTGATCAAGTTCGTGTTCCAAAGTCCAATCTAGTTGGTGAAGTGGGCCAAGGTTTTAAATACCTGATGGGAGGTTTGCAATTAGAACGATTAACTGCTGCAATCCACAGTTATGCTACTGCTGAATCTGCACTGGAATATACTTTGAAATACATTAAAGAAAGACATGCCTTTAATCGTGCTATTAAAGATTTCCAAGTAATAAGACATCGTTTTGCACAAATGCAAGCAGACTTAGAGACAGTTAAAGCTTTTGTATATCACTGTTGCGATTTACAAAACGAAGGTGTTTATGCCGTTAAGGAATGTTCTATCGCGAAGCTTCAAACTAGTGAATTGGCCATTAAAATTGTCGGTGAATGTTTGCAGATGTTTGGTGGTTACGGCTTTACAGAAGATTATAAAATCGCTCGTCTATATAGAGATGTGCGTGTAGGAACTATAATTGCAGGAACCTCAGAAATCATGCTTGAAATTCTAGCAAAGATTATCATAGATGATGTAGACTACGCTGCTAAATAGGCCTGAAATTATTTCAAATTATGAATTTAAAACAACAACCTCACGATAGTATATTTTTTGAAAACTCTCTTGAAGAAGGCATCACAGAGCTGATAATATATACATCGAATTCTACTTCTTTAACGATTGATCTGGATAATTTTAAGCTGATTTTGGATCGTATGCTATGCATGCTTACTGATACGGAAGCAACTGGTCTAATTCTACGTTTCGCGGTCCCTCTTGAAAGCATGGAGCTTAAAGAGCTGTTTTTACAGGCTAAAGAAAAGAGTCAGTTTAAGAAGAGATTATTTGAAATATTAAACTTAATGAATGGGCTTGATAAGTTAAACAAGCCTATTGTCTCCATTATTGACAAGCCATTGAGTGGACTAGGTTTTACACTGAGTCTACTGGGGAATAAAATAATTTCATCTGATCCTAAGGTTAAAGTTGGATTTCCTGAAGGTGCTTATTCTATTTTATTAGGTTTAGGTTCCGTAGTTAATCTTAAATCCAAAATAGGGGTCGTAAGGTCCTTCGAAGTGCTGACCAAGGGTAAAATGTATGGTGTTAACCAAGCCTTGGAGTTAAACCTATTAGATCAAAGCTGTTCAAGTGAAGAGGATGCTCAATCTTGGGCAATGGATTATATTCTCTATAAGAATAAACAAGATGTTGAAGAGAGCAAGGAATCTGAGACAATTAATTTGGATGAAGAAATTCAAAAGTTAAATAAACAAGCGAATCTTCACATCCCTGCACATGTTTCTTGTTTCATCATCTTTAATACTGGAGAATTTCTTGGTAAGGAGGAACAGTTAACTATGGAACTGGTGCAATTTGAATACATTTTAAATTGTAGAGAGACAGAAGCCATGGTTAGAACCATGTACTATGCGGTTCAAAATGCACGAAATTATCAAGCTAAAGCACCTTATGATTTTCAACAATTAACTGTTTTAGGAGCAGGGATGATGGGAGCGGGGATTGCTTATGAGGGTGCTAGGGCAGGTCTCGATGTTCAACTGAAAGATGTTAGTATGGAAGCTGCCGAAAGGGGCAAATCCTATTCTGAAAATGTTTGTTCTAAACTTATTCAATTAGGTAAAATGAACGTCGATTCAAAAGATTTAATTCTAAATAGAATTCACCCAAAGGCTGATTTGAATGGTTTGAATCATCAAGATATCATCATTGAAGCTGTATTTGAAGATGAATCCTTAAAGGCTCAAGTCATCCAAGAAAGTTTACCTGCATTAAATAAAAATGGCATTTTTGCTTCCAATACTACAAGTTTACCTATCAGTAATCTTGCAAAGCATGTCGCTGATCCTGATCGTTTTATTGGACTTCATTTCTTCTCACCAGTAGATAGAATGGAATTGGTGGAGATTATTCGAGGTAAAGAAACTGATGATGAGACATTAGATAAAGCTTTACAATTTGTTTCTAAGCTTAAGAAAACACCTATTGTGGTAAATGATGGTCCTGCCTTTTTTACCTCAAGGATTTTCTTCAATTACTTACTTGAGGGGATAACCTTACTTATGGAAGGTGTGTCGGTTCAGCAGGTAGATAAATTAGCTAAAGAAGCCGGATTTGCAGTAGGCCCTTTAGCTGTTCTTGATGAAATTTCATTGGACTTGATGTTGCATGTATATGATCAACTTCCAAGTCTCCATGATAGCCAGAAAAGAGCTTATGCTTATTTAAAGAAGCTAACCAATTCTGGAAGACATGGTAGAAAGTCTGGTCTAGGATTTTATGATTATAGAAATAAAGAAACAGGGAAAGTGGCTTGGCAAGATCCTGATTTGGTGAAACAAGATGGGCTTCCTAGCCCAGTAATGATAAAATATCGATTATTACATGTGCTAGCGCTTGATAGCTATCGTTGCCTGGAAAGTGGGATCTTAACAAATCCTACTGATGGTGATGTTGGTTCTGTTTTGGGAATTGGATATGCCATGCATACCGGAGGTGTCTTCAGTCATATTGATCAGGTCGGAATACAGAACTTTGTCAATGACTGTTTGGAATTCCAGCGCTTTGGTGAGCAATGGGAGGTGCCACATTCGTTAAAGGAATTGGCTAGAAAAGACTTTAAATTCTATTCCGGATTTAAGAGTAATTGGTAATACAATTTCATTTTTATAAAAATAAAACAGCCTCTATTTTTCAATAGAGGCTGTTTCTATGTTGAGATTAATAAATGGTTAGACCATTAAATCTACTATTTCATTTACTGGTGAATTGACAAAACTTTTATAAGTCAAAGTACGATCTAATATTTCTTTTTGTTGTTTGTCCGCGAAAATACGAGCCACATTGATCTTGTATTTTTCTATCAATTTTGGAATACCTTCTTCTCTTCTACGCTTATGTCCGATTGGATATTCAACGACCACCTCTTCCAATACAGTCCCATCATTTAATTCGACAGTTAGAGCATTTGCAATGGAACGTTTCTCTGGGTCATGGTAATCAAGAGTGAATTGAGGATCTTCCACACAAGTGATTTTATCTCTTAGGATATCAATTCTTGCGTCTTGAGCTACATTATCTTCATAATCAGCAGCTGTTAATCTTCCAAAGATCAATGGTACAGCTACCATATATTGAATAGCATGATCACGATCCGCAGGATTATGTAATGGACCTTTTTTATCAATAATACGGATTGCCGCTTCATGCGTACGTATTTTAATTGATTTGATGTCTTCTGAAGATTTACCCATTTCTTGTAAACGAGTATGCAATGTCATGGCAGCTTCTACGGCTGTTTGTGAGTGGAATTCTGCTGGAAAAGAGATTTTGAACAATACATTTTCCATTACATAGCTTCCATAAGAACGTTGGAATTTGAATGCCTGACCTTTGAAAGACACATCATAAAAGCCCCATGTTGGAGCTGTTAATACAGAAGGGTATCCCATTTCACCCTTTTGCGCAATTAATGCTAAACGCACAGCTCTAGAAGTTGCATCACCAGCAGCCCAAGATTTGCGACTACCAGTATTAGGCGCATGCCTGTATGTTCTTAAGGATTGACCATCTACAAAGGCTAGAGACAATGCATTGATTAATTCCTCTCTAGTTAAACCTAATAGCATGCCAACCACCGCTGTAGATGCTACTTTAACTAAAATCACATGGTCTAATCCAACTTTATTGAACGAATTCTCTAACGCTAAAACACCTTGTATTTCATGAGCCTTAACCATTGCTGCAATTACAGTTGACATATTTAATGGAGCTTTACCATTAGCGATGTTGTTTCGGCTAATCCAATCAGCTACTGCTAAGATTCCACCTAGATTATCAGATGGATGACCCCATTCAGCTGCTAACCAAGTATCATTGAAATCTAACCACCTAACCATAGCTCCAATATTAAATGCAGCCTGAATAGGATCCAATTGATATGCAGTTCCAGGTACCTTTGCGCCGTTAGGAACAATCGTTCCTGGTACGATAGGTCCTAAAAGCTTAGTACAGGCAGGATAGGTTAGGGCTTCAAAACCACAGCCAATGGTATCTAGAAAACAATAGTGTGCTGTTTCAAGTGCTAAATCACTATCTACCTTGTAATTTAAAACGTAGTCTGCAATATCGACCAATACTTGATCTGGTTCAGGTCTGTTATTTGAAATGTGTGATGACATATCCTTAATTATTCTATTTTATTTTGATGATTATTTTATTTTCTGTTTTCTAATACAATGAATTCTTGATTTTCTGGACCTGTATAATTAGCACTTGGTCGAATGATTTTCCCATCTTCACGTTGTTCAATCACATGTGCTCCCCATCCAGAGATTCTGGACATCACGAACAATGGTGTGAACATATCAGTAGGAATGCCCATAATATGGTAAGCAACAGCTGAAAACCAATCTAGATTTGGGAACATTTTCTTCTCATTCCACATCAAGGTTTCCAACCTTTCCGCAATATCGAACAGTTTTATTTCACCCAATTCTTCTGATAGCTCTTTAGCTACTCGCTTAATTACTTGGTTTCTCGGATCAGCTATCGTGTATACAGGGTGTCCGAATCCTATGATAACCTCTTTATTTGCAAGTCTGTTTTTAATGTCTTGCTCAGCCTCATCAGCATTTTGATAACGGCTTTGAATTTCAAAAGCAACCTCATTCGCTCCACCATGTTTTGGACCTCTTAAAGCACCAATAGCACCAGCGATACTGGCATAAATATCCGATCCGGTACCAGCGATGACACGTGCGGTAAATGTGGAAGCATTAAATTCATGCTCAGCATAAAGATTCAATGAGATTTGCATCGCCTTAATCCAATTCTCCGAAGGTTTAGTGCCGTGTAATAGATGTAAGAAGTGTGCTGCAATGGTTTCATCGTCTGTTTCCACTTGGATTTCCTTATGGTTATGACTGAAATGATACCAATAAAGTAGGGCAGAGCCCATACTTGCCATTAATCGATCAATAATATCACGAGCCTTTTCAGTTTCATGAGCAAGGGGCTCAGGCTCTAAAGTTCCAAACATAGATACAGATGTTCGTAGAACATCCATTGGATGTGCTGTTTTAGGGATCAGCTTCAATACATCTTTTAAAGCTTGAGGCAAACCACGTAGGGATTTTAGTTTTTTCTGGTAAGCAGTTAGTTCAACTTGATTAGGTAGTTTTCCATGAATCAACAGGTAAGCCACTTCTTCAAAGCTAGCTTGGTCTGCCAAGTCTAGAATATCATATCCACGATAATGTAAGTCATTACCACTTCTACCAACCGTACAAAGGCTTGTATTGCCAGCAGGAACACCCGAAAGGGCTACACTTTTCTTTGGTTTAAAACCAGTATCATTAGCTTCCTTCATATTATTTGTTTTTAAATAATTGGTCTAATCTGTCCTCATAAGCGTAATAATCAATGCTCTGATATAGCTCTTCTCGAGTTTGCATGCTATCTATTACTGCTTGTTGGGATCCGTCATTACGGATATGTTGAAATACATTTAATGCGGCTTTATTTGCTGCTCTAAAGGCAGATAAAGGGTATAAAACAATGGATACATCCGCATCTCTAAGTTCTTCAACCGTAAAAAGATCCGTTTTTCCGAATTCTGTAATATTAGCTAAAACAGGTAATTTAGTAGCTTCAGCAAATAATTTATAATCCGATAAATTAGTAACTGCTTCTGCAAAAATAAAATCTGCTCCAGCCTCTGCATACGCTACAGCCCGTTCTAAGGCTTGATCAATTCCTTCAGATGCAATAGCGTCAGTTCTAGCGCCTAATACAAATTCTTGATCGATACGTGCGTCTACTGCTGCTTTGATGCGATCAACCATTTCTAACTGGCTGACTAATTCCTTGCCCGGTCGATGTCCACAACGTTTAGCTCCAACCTGATCCTCCATGTGAATTCCGGCCGCTCCGGCTTTATCTAATGACTTTATCGTTCGAGCTATATTAAATGCCGAAGGTCCAAATCCCGTGTCAATATCTACCAATAAGGGCAAGCTAGAAACATTGGTGATACGTTCCACATCTATTAAAACATCTTGAAGATTGGTTATGCCTAAGTCGGGTATACCTAATGAACCCGCGGCAACACCTCCACCTGATAAGTAAATTGCCTTAAATCCTGATTGCTCAGCTAGTAAAGCATGATTGGCATTTATGGTACCTACTATTTGTAAGGGGATTTCATTTTGAATGGCTAGTCTTAATGCTTTTCCTGGAGATTGTTTTATCATATTGACTTAAATCGTTTATTTTTCTTGGTTAAATTTGACTGCTTGGAGTCAAATAAAATAGGATTATCCTTTATTTTAAAGGTAAGAAAATAAGCTGATTATAAATAGTCACAGAAGGGTAAATTGAAAAAATATTATTTGGCTGATATGAATATTAGCTGTCTGCTTTTAAAGTGAAATGAAGCCACATTTTTTATTTGTATTCTTTTCTGGTCTCTAGGAATAATTGTATTTGGTTAAGTACAATAGGAAGTCTTTTTAGAATATCCGAACTCCAAAAGCGGAAAACAACGTAGCCTAAATCTCGTAATGCTTTGTTCACTTGATAGTCCTTCTGCATGTTGCGTTCAATCTTCGGGATCCAAAAACCTCGATTTGATTTTATTTGATTTTTTGTGTTTTCCCAGTTGAAGCCATGCCAAAATTCTCCATCCACAAAGAGGGCTAACCTATACTTTTTGAAGACGATATCCGGTTTACCAGGAAGTTCTTTAACGTGTAGCCTATAACGATATCCCAGTAGATATAATGCTTTCCTTAATCGTAATTCAGGTTTACTATCTTTTCCTTTGATTTTGGCCATTATTTTCCTCCGGCGCTTAGTTGTGTAGTATCCTGCGGATTCTTCAAACCTAGGCACCTTAATTGGATTCTCTTGATAGATAGAGCTACTCATAGGACAACAAAATTATACCAGTATATCTATAATAACAAGACAAACAAAAAAAGGGACGATTTTACCCGTCCCAATTTATTAAAATGAAATTATGAAGATTAATATCCTGGATTTTGTACCAATCCCGGTTCTACGCGTAAGCTATTCTCATGGAATGGCCACAAATAGTTATTCTGTTTAAACTCGCGGTCTTCAATTTTAATGGTTTCTTTTTTACCATTTACCATACGGGTGTGACCTAATGCTGGTTGATTTAAAACTTGTTCTGCAATTTTCCAACGCAAGATGTCATCATAACGTAGACCTTCTCCAGCCAGCTCTGTACGACGCTCGTTTTGAATCAACTTAATCCATTCTTCTTTGGATTTGTTAGTCAACTTCACATCGGCAATTGTCATATCCAAACCAGCACGCTTACGTACTTGATTAATACAATCTTTAGCTAAATCATCTACATTACCTAACATGATTTGTGCCTCAGCATAAGTCAATAGAACTTCAGCATAGCGCAATAGAGGAAAGTGCATATTTCCACCAGATTTGAAGGCATCCGTCTCATCGACAAACTTCTTAAACCAATAGCCTGATTTACTAGAACGTTGATTTTCGTAATAGAACAAGCTTCCAGTATTATAGATGTCAATTTTATCCCCATAGAAAGTATCTCCTTGTCCAAAAACACTAGAAGCCAAACGAGGGTCACGGTTTAATTTAGGATTCAATTCATACTCTTCTTTCGTATGCAATGGACATGCGTCAATTGGGCGTCCCTGTAAAGTCCAGTAAGAATCCACCAATGCTTTTGTAGGAACTACATACGATTGTCCATTCCCTGTACGGTATTGTGGGGCTAAGTCACGGAAAGAATTTGTAGCAGAGTTGGCATGACTTTCCATATCAAACTTCACGATATATTCTTTATTGGTCTTGTCTGCCTTATAGCTAAACATATCACCATACTTTGGATGTAGGGAGTAATTTCCACTATCCATGATTTCCTTTGCTAATTTTGCTGCTAATTCATATCGGCCATTGTACAAAGCATAGCGCATGATAATAGCTTTAAAAGAATACTTATTGAACATATAAGCATCAGAAGTATATTCTTTATCCGGTAATCTATTAGAGATTTCTTCTGCTAATGGGAATAAGGTTTCTAAGATTTCCGCTTTACTTTTAGCGGGTTGTAGGGCAGTTTCCATGTTAGCAGGTTCCAAAAGGAATGGCACATTTGCCCATCTGCTAGTTAATTTAAAGTAATGCCACACGCGCATTGCTTCTAAAATACTTTTGAACTTTGTACGAACCGCCTCATCCTCTACATATGGTACATTAGCATTTGCAATAAAAGTATTTAAGCGACCCAAATGTTTCATTTGAAGTTCATAATAATATAAGAATGCGGGCGTGTTTGCATTGATATTACCATTTGCGATACGTTGGTGGTGATCACCTTCGACACGGCTATAAGCATTGTCTGTTTTTCCATCATCAAGATAGAATAATAATCCTCTTGCCCCAACAGAGGTGAATACATCCACATAACTACTATAGATTACACGGCGAAGGTCTTCTTCCGTATTAAAGAATTCAACAAAAGAGGTAGCTGTAGGATCGGTTTTATCTAAGAATTTTTCACAACTGGCTAAAGACATACTTGCCAAAAGCCCAAAATATATGATTGATTTTCTCATTGCTTTTCAGATTAAAGATTAAAAGATTGTGGCTTTAACACCAAAACTATAAGTTGCCATACGCGGATAGTTCCCATTTCCACCATTACGCTCTGGATCTAAACCTTCAAACTTGGTGAAGGTAAATGCATCCTGTGCATTCACGTATAAACGAACGTTGTGGAATGTATTACCCCATTTCGGGAATGTATAGCCCAATTGCAACATTTTAATACGGAAGAATGATGCATCACTCAACCAAACATTACTTAAGAATGTATTGGTACTTGCGCCTGTCCATACACGTGGGAATCTTGAATTTGGTGTTTCTGGTGTCCAACGGTTGTCCGCATACTCTTGACGTGGAGCTCCTAAAGCATTAGAAGTACCATCAACTAATATTGGGTATCCTTCCATTCCTGATAAACGAGCAGTACGACGACCTACTCCTTGACCCAATGCAGCAAAATCCCAACGCTTGTACTTTAAGTTCAAATTGATCGAATAATTTAAATGCGGGAATGGATCACCTAAATCTACACGGTCATCATCATTGATGATACCATCTCCATTTTGATCTCTATAACGAACATCCCCAGGCAAAGTATTTGAAAGCTTGGCTGTAGTACCTTCAATCTCTTGTTCATTCTGGAAGAAACCATCTGTTTCATAACCATAATAGTTGTCGATTGCAATACCATTGTACCAAATTTTATCGTTGGTGTTTTTGAAAATTAAGGTATCTGTACGGTTATAGCCTGCTTTTTCTACCTTATTGGTGTTGTCGAAGAACATACCGCCAATGGTATAGTTCACATTTCCGATCTTATCAGACCAAGATGCGGATATCTCATATCCTTTATTTCTAACCTCACCAATGTTAATAGCCGAAGTTAAGGAGTATGAACCTGTCAATGGAGGAACAGGGAAGTCAGAATAAATTAAGTCGTAAGAGAACTTATCATAAACCTCAGCAGTTAAGTTCAAACGATTATTCAATAAAGTGACATCAGCACCTATGTTCCATTGTTTTTGCTTTTCCCATGAAAAATTAGGATTTGGAACACGCATCATCCATCCCCAAGTATTTACAACCTCTTGCCATAAATATGGATCAACATTCTCATTACCGATTAAACCATAAGATCCACGGATTTTAAAGTTTGTAATGCTTTTGTTTTCCAAAAAGCTAGACATAAAGGACTCGTTGTGTAAATTCCAGGCAACAGCAGCAGAAGGGAAGAAACCCCATTTTTGACCAGGAGCAAATTTACTGCTACCATCTGAACGAGCTGTTAACTCTAATAAATAACGATCAGCAAAAGAGTAGTTTAATTTTCCAAAGAATGATGCTTTATTCACTTCACGGTAATCAGTGTATGTGAAGTTCATAATTTCAGTACCTCCAGTAAAATAAAGCTTATCCTTATTTCCACGTAGATCCTTGGTGTAGTTTACTAATGCTCTAGCAGTAATTTGAGATTGACTCACACCTTGTTCTGCACCAACACTGTTAGCCCAAATTGTCGCTGGTTTACCGTTTACATCATAAAATTTAAAGGTCTCACGTACGGATTTGTTAGCCGATTTATTGATCATATAAGACACATTACCTTCAATATTTAAGTTTGGATTGATGTAGTATTTTGGTCTTAAATTGATTGTACTACGGTCATGCATGTAGTTCTTAGTACCTCCATGATTGATGGATGCTACAGGATTTAAGTTGTTGTGTAGCATGTAGTGATTAGGAATATCTGTCCCCTCAAAAAAGATTTGTTGTGTAGGGTTCATTCTCCAAGCAATTTGGTAAAGGCCATGACCATCATCATTTGCTAATAAACGGTCAACCTGTAATCTATGCGCATAAAAGTCAGCTAATAAGACAAACTTATTGGCAATATTCACATTGGTATTGAAACGAGCTGAGAATTTCTCAGAACCTTCAATGCTATTTAAACCGTTTTCTTGAATATGTCCTAACATCAAATTGAAAGTACCTACACCACCACCACCAGAAACAGAGGCAGCTTGATTATGGGAGTAGGATTTACTTTGCATAATTTCATTTAGCCAGTTTACACTTTTGATTTCTCCTGACTCCGCTTTGCTGATATCTTCTGCAGAATACAATGGCGTTTGTCCTTGAAGCAATTTGGCTTCATTGTTTAGTTTCATGTAATCTGTTGCATTGACAAATGTCGGAAGGTCGATAGGATCATCAATTGCAGCCCAAGCGTTAATATCCACCTTAAATTGACCGGTAGAACCACGTTCGGTTTCAATGATAATTACCCCGTTTGCACCTCGTGAACCATACATAGACGTGGATGCAGCATCTTTTAATACAGTAAGACTTTTGATTTGGTTCGGGTCAATATCTGTTAAAGATTGCTCCATACCATCAACGATTACTAGGGGAGAGGCATTCTGTAAAGTACTTACACCACGAATAGCAATACTTCCTGGAACACTACCTGGCAAACTGTTTCCTTGTAGCATGGTTACTCCTGGAATAGTACCACTAAATGCCTGTTCCATTTTCATAATTGGACGTGTTTTCGTTTGGCTCATATCCATCTGAGATACCGAAGACGCTAAGTGCTTCTTGTCTACAGTAGAATAACCAACTACCACGACCTCGTCAATTCCTGTATTCTTTTCTGCAAGAATAACATTTAAACGAGTTTTGTTTCCAAAGCTAATTTCTTGATCCTCATAGCCAATTGCGGAGAAAATTAAGGTGGATGCTGTCGTAGGAACAGCAATCTCAAAATTACCACCAGCGTCAGAGGCTGTACCTAAGTTGGTACCCTTAACCAAGATACTGGCATTCACCACAGGACGGTTTTGGTTGTCCTTAATTGTACCTGTTATTTGTCGATTGCTCTGTGCATGTGCAAACGAACTGAACAGGACAATGAATAACATCATAGTAAAGATATTTTTCATGATCTGTTTTTGGTTGTTTTTTAGTTGATTGTTTGTTAATTCTTCTTTGTTTTTCGATTAGGTCGGCCCTGTTAAAACCAGATGCAAATTACAACAATTACTTGTTAAATGTTAAATAATCTTAAAATTCTGTATTAAATAATGTTTATAATTATTTTTTATTAGATCGATTATTTCAATAACATCAATAGAGAGAATATTCTAGGAAAACTTGCTAAGGTGTAAAATTGGCTCAAAATGGGGGATAACATGCCAGAATAGAGATGTTATAATAGGGAATGAATAGAAAGGTAAGTGAAATTTAAATCCAATAGGGTTAAAACGAAAAGGTTGTTTTAAACTGTATTGTTAAATATTTACAATAAAATTATACAAATTATAATGGTATTTAAGATGTGTGGCATTATGTTTTGCCAATAATTAAGTTGGTGTCACTAGATAGGGAGTGCCTGATGTTATTGTTTTAAATCTTCAGTTTTTTGAGAAAAACCAGTTGCTTATTGTATTTCTCTTTTAAGGTCTAAAATAATTTTCTTTTGTAAGAATAGTCTTTTATCTATTAAGGGAATATACAATCTCACAGCAGTAGATAAAGCCTGTAATTCATCATCTAAATAGGTGCCGTGGTCAAAATAGACCATTTCTTTCTCGAAAAAAGTATTCAATTGAGTCTGTGAATCAACATGTATGTGCTCTTTCATCCCAGGGAAACTAACAAGAGTCTTTATTTCCTCTTTTAATTCCTTTTCTGTTGGTTTGAAATTATCCAAATTCTTGAAGATGTCTGTGAATTCTAATGTTTGACTCAAAAAGGCCAATTTATCGTAGACTTGTTGATTGAAATTAACCTGATGATTTAATTGACTCTCAAATTCTCTTAACGTATCATGAGCTTGGCGAAAATCAAATTCCCGATTAACGCTTTTTGCTTTTTGAAAATAATGTTCAAATATTTTTAAGTTGATGGACTTCAGCTCCTCATCCTTTTGGGTTTCTGCTAATTTTAGTTGTGGAATTAAGTCTTTAGTTTCCTGTTTTTTGAGTTTTTTGCCATCATAATCGAATGTTTTCAGTTTGATTTCATTGCGTTGAATAGCCTCCAAAATTGCCAGATCCTGTCTTATTCCATTCAATTCATAAGAAAGTTCAGTATCCTCGTCAGTGAAAAACATATTGCTTCCAGTAGTATTCGCATTAAAATCAACTTTACTGAAATCAAAATTAGTAGGAGAATTCAGGTTATAAAAATCATTATAATATTCATCAAAACTGTTTTTATTGAAATCTCGGATATAAGCATCTTTAAATTGGTTAGTATCCCAATTTATTTGAGGAAGTTCTGGATTGCCCGTACCAAACAACCAGGTTGAAATTTTAGTGATGAGTTCTTCTGTACCTTTGATAAGACTCATGGCATCACCAATTTTTTCATTCTCAACTTCGATGTTTAATCTTTGTATTGCCATTACACGGTCTTCTGTGCTTGGATGAGAAGCCCATTGGTCCTGAAAATTAACTTTGGACTTGTTGTATTTTATATTGCTTTCTAAATCGATGGAAGGAAGGTTGTTTTGAATAGGGTATTTATTCTTTTCTGCTAAAAACAAACTTACAGTTTGATGGTCAGCATAAATGTTCCTTGGATGGATATTATCATTTGAACGATCAATATAAAAATTCATAGTCTCGTTTAAGGCAAAGTCCGCAAAACCCAACCTTAATAAAGAGCTACTGCAAGCCTTAGAGCCGGCAACATTCGCTGCTATTTCGTCTGCATGAAATTCCATCTCCCGAGAAAGTGCCATATAATTTATATTAATAAAATTGTACAACGCTCTTAATAAAGCTTGTATTCCTCTTATGGAATATAAAGGGATAAGCATGGGTATTGCTGCAATACTACTGAAACCAGCTATGGTACTACTGATATTATTTACCGAATCATTATTATAAAGCATATTATAAATAACCTGGTTCAGATTATAAACATAAGACCCAACCTTCATACTTCGCTGCGAAAAGTGTCCAAACTCATGGGCTAATATGGCTTTTAGCTCTTGTTTGTTAACCGAGTTAATCAGTCCTAATCCAATTTGTAGGTTTTTACGTATGGGCATAAACATGCTCCAAAAACTAGAATTATAAAAAACCGAAGCATTTACATTATACGTTAAGTAGACTTTTTTAGGAAAATCAGTCTCGACTTCTTGAACAATCTCATTAATCATCCCAAATAATTCAGGTTGATCTGCTTCCTGAATTTCAAACATACCCTCTAAACTATTTTGATTTTTGGTGAATATGAATTTAAATAAGAAAAACAGGATCATTAAGCCTGATGCCACCAATGCCAATCCAAATATCCATACATACACGTTAGGGAAATTGGTAACTATATAAAAGCCAAAATAAGCTAATAAACCAGTTGCTGCAATGGCTGCAATCACCAAGAGTATGTATACGAGAATAAATAAAACGATAGTAAATAAGGTCTTCTTAACTTGCTTGTTAAAGGATTTCGACGTTTGGACTTTCATAATTCTTGTAATGGACTGCTCTTAAAATTTAAATTAAATTTCTATCATTTTATATCGCTATTTATGATATGTAATACTATATAGTATTTATTTGAATCATGCTTAAGTAACTGTGTAATCAGCCGCTTGAATTCCTCGATAAAAAGCTTCCTCAAACAAGGATAATCCTGATAAATCAGAATGTGCAAAAAAGATCTGATTGCCAATTGGCTTTGCTAAATCCTTCCGTATGCTACTACTTAAATAACCTGGTACAGGAGAGATCATACCGTGTCCTAGGCGATAAACCTCAATGGAAGAAATATGCTTTTCAATTCCATAATGTGCAATAGAAAGATCTTTTATGATGAAGTCTTTCCATTGTACTTCTGTCCAATCATACAATTTTTGCCTCTCTTTTTTCAAATCCTTCCCATCTAAACTATGGTAATAACTTAGAACAAATGGACTCTTAAATTGAGCCACACTTTGATGTTGATTGTAGATATATCCTAGTCCATTAGCACCGTAAATTACATTATCCCAAGAAAGACTTTCACCAATACTCGCTGGAAATTCATCAAGCACTATGCTTGCAACTAACCATGGCGCATATTGACAATGTTTACTTAATTCTTTCCTTTCCGGAATCAAATATTGGTTTACAAATTGCGGACAGCAATTGATCAATTTGTTTGTTGTATAGATTGTTGATTTATTGGTTTTTGAATCATATACATAAACCTTAACTATATCCTTTTCTTGCTCTATTTTATAAGCTAAACTGTTCTTTATGGATGTGGGACTAGCAATTTCTTTTAATTTTTCTACTAATCGTCCATTACCTTCTTGCCAGGTTAATACCCGATCATCATTTGGGAAATAATCGTGTTTTCTACTCGAAAAATAATGTATTCCAGCAAAGGCTGAACTGTTATTTACCCCTGTCCCAAAGTCATCACGACAGGCATAATTGACATATTCAAATAGATATTTAGATGAATATCCTTCTTGTTTCATCCATTCCGCCAGAGTGATTTTATCCAATTCCCAGAAATCATGTGCTTCTGATGCAAATAAAGTTGGGATGTCGAATACAAACTTATCATCACGACCTTTAAGATTGCTGAAATGTTGCATTTGGGCAAGGAAACGCTGTGTTTGCTTCAAATCATCTTCTTCTAGACCATACTCTGGAATTACGCCGGATTGCCAATAATTATGAATAAATAATCGACTTTGAGGGGCAAAAGACAATTGTTCCTCATCAAATATGGGCGTTTGATCTGCTGTCCATCCAGTAACTATTTTAGCCTTTTCTAAGAAAGTATATAATTCTTTGTTAGAGGCGTTAGGAATTGGTAGGTAATGAGCGCCTAGGGGATATTTTGAATGTTTGTTTTCAGAAGATTTTGAATTACCACCCAGTTTATCTTCCATTTCAATCAAAAGGAAGTCTGATATTCCTTTGTTTTTTAATTGATAAGCTGCTGATAAACCAGCAATTCCACCACCTAAAATGAGGTAAGGAATATGAACTTCATTACTTGGTTTTGGGAAGTCAGGAAAGCGCAATCGATGTCCTAAGATATGATTGGTACCTGTTAACTTTAGAAATAACTTGTTCGTTCCTCGTTTACATGCTTGGATAAATTGCGTTGAGATAGCAAGTAGGATAGAGCCCTTTAGAAAATCCCGACGGTTCCACTTATATTTTACTCCACTCCTCATCAAAATACCGTACTAATATTTGATTATCCAATCGATTAATTTCAACCTTTCTAGGTTGCATATCCTCCGCAAAATCACTTAATTTCCCCAGTTTATAGTCGTAAAACTTAAGCCCGCTAACTTGGTGATTCACTTCATTGAAATCTGCTTTCTGATCTGGCGAAAACAAACAGTATCCCCATTCCCCAAAAGAAGGTACATAAGCATGATAGGCATGTATTTGTGGGTAAACTGAGCGAATAGTTTCATGTATACACCAGTATGCCTTTGGGGCATAATAAGGTGATGTAGTTTGAACGGCTATGAGCGTGTTTTCCTTCATTAAAGCCCTTAACCGCTTGTAAAAGGCGGTAGTATACAATTTACCTAAACTATAATTTGAAGGATCTGGAAAATCAATAATGATAACATCATAGGTATTGTGGTGATCTTGTAACCAAATAAAGGCGTCTTGATTGACGATTTTCATCTTAGGGCTATTCAATGCATCCGAATTGTATTTCCTTAAGATTTCATTGGTCTGAAACAATTTAGTCATTCCTTCATCCAAATCTACCAATACAATCTCCTCCACGGAGGGATACTTCAATATTTCTCGAGCAGCTAGTCCATCGCCACCGCCTAATACCAACACATGCTTTGGTTCCTTAGCAATAGACATTGCCGGATGAACTAGACTTTCATGATAACGGTATTCGTCTTTGGTGTTAAACTGTAAGTTGTTATTGAGGAAAAGCTGATAATTGCCATTATCAGAGGTTAGTACAATACGTTGATAGGGTGTGGAGTGCTTATAGATAATGTTATTGCCGTAAAGCTGATTCTCCGAATAGGTCAGTAAGTTGTCTGAATAGGCAAATACGCCAATTAGGAAGACTAAGCTCAGAATAGCCTTAATCTTCATGAGTAAAGGTCTTTTCAGAAATTTGCTCAAATAAAAAGCTAAAAAGACACCTACCGAAACATTTATAATTCCAAATACCAAAGAAGTCCCCATGACTCCTAGTTTTGGAATTAACAAAATGGGGAATAATACGGAAGCAATTAAAGCACCTATATAATCAAAAGCAAAAACATTTGAAACTAAATCCTTAAATTTCACGCGA
This sequence comes from Sphingobacterium kyonggiense, assembly GCF_039536825.1. NCBI lineage: Bacteria > Pseudomonadati > Bacteroidota > Sphingobacteriia > Sphingobacteriales > Sphingobacteriaceae > Sphingobacterium > Sphingobacterium kyonggiense. The sequence goes on along the minus strand of NZ_BAAAZI010000008.1, from coordinate 3,973 downwards.
TCTTTTAAGATGTTCATTAGCAAGGGAATTTCCATACCACATAAACAACCGGTTAAGAATACAATGAAGTATAAAATGAATTGAAAATGATTGACCTGCTGAAATAATAGAAAAAGGATAACAGAACTTGTGCCTCCAATAAGTCCAATAAGTAATTCAATCTCAATGAAGCGATCAAAGAGATTTTTGTGTATGAATTTGGCCAAATAGGAACCGACTCCCATAGAGAATAGGTAGGTCCCAATGATAAAAGAAAACTGCTTTACCGAATCGCCTAACAAATAACTAGCTAATGCACCCGCCACCAATTCATATACCAATCCACAAATGGCAATGATGAATACAGCTAATAATAGGAAAATGGAAAGATGCTTCTTTCTATCCATGAATGGACGCAGCTATTATAATTGAAATGCCTAAAATAAAGCTCGCGAATACAATCGCCAATGCCATATTTTGATTCTTTACAATTTCTTGCCATGATTTCTCTGGTGTCAGTTTCTCAATTATTAAATAAGCGAGAAGTAAGATGACAATCCCAATGAGTGAATAAATCACAGATGCTGCAATACCTTTGAAAAAATAATCGTAATTCATGTGTTATACTTGTTATTTATGGTTTCCGTAAAATAGAACTGATCTCCTATATGTTCTTGTTGTTCCTGTTTGAGTATGGTCTACTTGTGCATCTAAATCCACGGTATGGCTGCACGGTTGCATGTGTTCAATATAATATTGAAGCCCGTATAGCAATAAACTAAGAGCCAATAGGTAAACCACCAATCCTTTGTGTTTGGCGACTGTCATTCCGCTAACTGTTCCATCTACAGTCAATTTTTCTATCGTGCTAACTTTCCCAGAATCAATTAGTAAAATCACTAATAAAATAATTCCAATGATATAAGTCATTATCAATGGCATATAACTGGCACCACCATAAACTAAAGTTACTTGTTCTTCTAATTTAAGAGGGCTTGTTAAAGTTTGATTTCCTGAGGTTTCATAAACCAAATGATATTTCCCAGGTTTTATCCTGCAAAAATCTATGGTTAAAGCATTGGCTTGATTTTTCGGATTTGTAGCATGTATAAATGGCCTAAGGACAGTAACCTGGTTGGTTAATTCATTTACTAAACTGATCTGTAAGGTAATATTTCCAATATTGGGTACTGTAAAACCATCATATTTTAATAGTTTAGCTTTCGTGCCTTTTAATTCAAACGGCGTAGAAATAAAGCTATTTTGAATTTCACTTGAAGTGAAGGTTTCATTGAATTTTATGGTTTGCTTGACAAAATGTTCTTGATTCAAGAAATAGAATAAAATTGCAGGTAACAAGAATAATGGCAAAACAATTAGTAAAAATTTTTCTTGAACCTTTCTTTGATTGTTTTGAAATGCGTCATATTTAGAAAACAACCTTGCAAAGGCAGTCTTATTCCAATATGTTCCAAAATAGTATTCCATTTCATCGTCTATCAGTTCTTTGGATACAAACTTAGAATCATCGTAACTTTTTATATAAGTGGTTGACTTCGATCTTTTGTCCAAATCTTCAAAGACAAATCCTTCTGCATAGGTCACCTTTGCTGTGCTCGATTCTTCAAATTCATAAGTTTGGGTATCCAAGCGTAGCGAATCTGCAGATTCTCGGTCAATTCTCTTTGGTTCAATTAATTCTAACTCACATGCATATTCAGGACCCTCGCTTAAATAAATATCTTCCTCGCTATTTGCCAATCCTACATATTCATTGCTATAAGTGCCTTCATTATCGCGTTGTATTTTCGTAATGATAAAGTAATCCCGATTATGTATGCTTACTTTTTCATTCAATACTGGCCATAGAGGATTTTCAGGCAAGGTGAAATTCTTTACAAACACCCAACTTTCAGGGTTTGTTCCTTTGAAATAAGCATGACAATTCGGGCAAACATAACCCTTATATTCCTGTACTTCGTACTGGAACTGTTGTTTATGACGACATTTAGAACAGGTTATTTGCATCGGTTATCGGTTTACCATGGTTTCATTTAATACCTCCGCCTCAAAATATTTTTTGAAATCTTCACCTAATTGAAAGACCTTTTCTGAATTGTCTTTTAGGTAATTACATAGATATATATCAAGCGTTAGTTGATTGAATTCAGGCCAAGTATGAATACAAATATGAGATTCTTTTAAACAGATTGCTGCTGTATAACCATCCCCATCAAATACATGAGATGATAGACCTACCACCTGCAAGTCATAGGCTTTTATACGTTCTGTACAAAAAGTCATAAAGCCATCTAAAGAGCATAATAGCTCCAAGTTGGAAACCTGTAAAGTGAGTAGTAAATGTTTCCCAGGCTTATATCGTTCAAACATGTAGTTAGATTAATAATTTGTCCCTAAAATAAGGAAAAAAATATTATCAGCCATTAAAAAAATAGGTGCAGACCATAAAAGGGATTTGGTTTTTTAAACTCAATACAACTTTATCTCTCAAAGGATTACTTACTAAGTATTTACCGCTAAACACTACTCCATCAAAGATGATAGCTCTGGTTTTGGAATTCCATGGAAGCATAGTAACTGTATTTTTCTTTATCCAATGGATAGTCCCAACAACCCATGCGGTGGTAAATTTGGCCTCCGAACCCACTTTTAAAGCGATAAAGTCCATACATGGGGTGAGATGGGTCAGCTTGCGGAGAAATTCCAAAAAAATCATATTCCGTACATCCTTTATCTTTAGCTTCTTGCATGGCTTTCCATTGTAGAGCATAAGTGGCCATATAATTTCTGTTTTCTGTTGCTGAAGCACCATAGAGATAGGTGCCTCGATTTCCTGAAACAACTAAAAACATAGCTGCTAAAGGCTTTTCATCCACTTCAGCTACCAATAAATATACATCTGCTGGAGATTGAGTGTCGTTAGCTCGTGCTGAAAGTACGATACGGAAATATTGAATATCGTGAAGGAAAAAGTTATTTCGTTGAGCAGTCTGACGATACAATTCATACCAAATATCAAGGCTCTCTAACCCTAAAGATCTCACTTGAACGCCCTTTCGTGTTGATAAATTGATGTTATAGCGTGTTTTAGGCTTCATCATTCCTAACAATTGATCTTCAGGATTTCTCAAGTCCATGAAGATGGTGTTTGAAGGAAGAATATCAGTATTCGCTTTCTTTAAATTCCAATTTTCTGTATTGAAATTATAACGTAGTTCTTGAATACGTTTATCAGGTACCCCAATCCAATTACCATGAATGTCATAACAGTCTTCGTCTTTTGCCCATAGTGACTCCCAAGAAAGATCATAACGAATCATGATACAGTTTTTAGGAAGATAATGACGTAGGCTTTCGGATAGTTGTTCCAGGAAATAACCTTGATTTTCTTCAGATGGTTCAATCTCTGGACCGTAAGGAACATAAGCAATGCTATGATCCTGATCAATTGCCTGAGTGATAATCAAGAAATCACCAATGAAATAACTTTCATCCGTTGAATCAGCAAATAGCTCCCGATTTTTAACCTTAAAATTAAAAGCTAAAGATTCTACTCCTTGAAGTTTTTTCACTTCCGACCAATAAGCCGTTTGTTGGATAATGGAGGTTTTATATATTTCCTTGATTTCCTTGTCTACTAAATCTGCAATCATGACCTAATTAAACCTTTGTTTTGTCGTATTTTAAATAATTTGCCCAAAATGGACAAACATAGCCAATTTGTCCGAGGTATTTTACCTCATTTGTCATAAATGGGTTAAAAAGCCCGATTCTTAAATTTTACCTTAATCATGACCTAGAATTTTATAACCAAATCTAGGAACAGTTCACTATTTTAGAAATGCTTCAACTAGTTTTACATTGTATTTTGTCTCACATCTAACAGCGTAGCGGTCTGATATCTCATATGTCCGTTCCTGAAAATGGTTTACAAAATCCGAACAATTAAAACGTAAATTTAACGACATGAGTA